>DGDZ01000050.1:0-6315 GCA_002385705.1 Verrucomicrobia subdivision 3 bacterium UBA3939 | reverse complement strand
GCGTGAAGATCACCTCTCCATGCGCTGCAAGGTCTGGTTCTGAACTGAACGTATGATGACTGACCCTCCGAAATGTTCCAGCTTTTTCTTGTCAGTACTTTACCCCAGGGGCCCAAAACCGCGATTTTTTACGCAAATGCTCGAACCACAGGATCTTGAGCGGGAAACGGGTGCAATTCCAATATGCTTCGGTGCAGGATGCGTATGGCCCCCGGCAGGACGTCCTGTCAAACTCCCGGCGTTTTGAATCTCCGGTTCTCCATGAGCAAGTCCCGCCCGCTACCAGCTGTTTTCCCAGGCTCCATCCTGGTCCGGATCGCCTGCGCGGCCCTGGCCGCGTCGATTTCCACGTCCGCCACGGCCGCAACGCTTACGGACAATTTCAATGTTCATCACGATTACCTCGCGCAAGGCATCGCGGGGACGATCTGGGACGGGGTCTATTTCGGCGCGGGCGAGTTCGCCAACACCGCCTTTGGCGGCAGTGGCGCGGGCCTGACCCTCCAATGCGAGGCCAACTCCCCCACGCCTGACACTCTTACGGTTCGCAGCAGCGCCACGGATTGGGAATTCGGGGACGACGACGGGTTCTTTCTCTACAAAGTGGTGCGCGGAGATTTCTCGGCGGTGGTCCGCATTGTGAGGCCCTTTGAAACCGGAAGTTACAACACCGCCGGGCTCATGGCGCGGGCGTTTTCATCCGGGGGCAATCCGTTCGGAGGAAGTGAAGATTGGGTTTCGTGGACGCGCTTCGATCAGTTCAACATCGGCAACTATTTCCGGAACGCCGTGAACGGGGAAACCGAGCGCCGCACGAAATCGCCGAGCAACAATTATTGGCTGAGGCTGGACCGCTCCGGCAACACGTTCACGGTCTATGAGCGCGCCAATGCGGGGGATCCCTGGATTCTCATGGACACACAGGTGCGCGTTGACTTCGCAGGGCAACCGCTCCAGGTCGGCATCCTGCACGCCACCTTCGACGTCGAACGGCTGGCGCGATTCAGTGATTTCAGCATCACGGCCACGAACTTCGACTCATTCGCGCCGGAACCCGATCCCGCCACAAGCCTCTCTCTCGCCGCGGGAACCAATCGCAACGTGGATATTTCGTGGACACCTGGGCTGGGCAGCAGCGGAAGCCTCGTTGCGCTCTGGACCGGATCAAGCGTGTTGAAACAGCGGCCGGCGGATGGGTTTACGTACGTCGGCAGTTCCAATTTCGGAGCGGGGGATCTGTTGCTCGCGACAAACTATTACGTCGTTTACGCCGGTTCGGAGACGAATGTGACCGTCACCAATCTCCCGGCGGGCGCGAGTTGCCATGTGGCTGTGTTTTCCTACGCCGGCTCCGGCGATGCCACCACCTACTCACGCACACCTGCAATCGGGAGCTTCATCGCGTCCGGACAACCTCGTGCCCCCGGCGGCTACATAACCCTTCAGGTGGACCCGGAGGGACCGGCATTGACGAACTACACCAGCCTCGGCGAGTGGAACACCGACGGCAATTTCGGCGGCTGGGCTACGGCGCAGGTGTCGAACGCCGTCGTGTCCGGAGGCGTGCTCACAGGCACCGCGTCCGGGTCCGATTCGCAACTGACGCGATTCAGCATGGCCGGTGGCCCCGATCTCGATCTGGGCTTCAACGATTATCTCGATATTCGCCTCCAGGTGCCCGCCGATTACAGCGGCGATGTGTTGATCCATTACGGGACGACAGCGACTCCCGGCATCGGCGGCACGCGCGTGCTGACCATTCCCGCCGCGCAGATTCCCAAAGACGGCGCGTTTCACGTCTATCGATTCGATCTCGGGCTGGAGGTTTATTGGCGCAGTTTTCTGCGCGACCTCCGCATCGATCCGCTGGACAGCACGGGCGCGGGCAAGACGTTTGCGATTGATTACATCCGCGTCGGCGATCTCACCGGCGACGTCTATCTGCCGCGTTATACGACGTCCAATCCGCAGCCCGGCCAGTTGCACGAGCTCGGCAGGCCGGTCATCGAAATGGTTTCAAAGCATTTCCGGTTTCTATGGGACACCAATGTGGCGACGCAGAACGGTTGGACGGCGAACACGCCGCGGGGCACGCTGCGCAATCTCGAGGACACCTGGCAGTTCTACGTCAAGGTGCTGGGCTATCGCGAGCCGGCGGAGTCGTGGAACCCGGCCAATCGCAATGGCAACAAGTACAAGATCAACATGTCCACCTGGCACAGCGGTTATTGGGCGGGAAATGAGGTGCCGGGCAGCACCGCGCAGGGCCGGTTGAACATCACGCCGGACGGCCTGCGTGTGGATCCCCCCACCTGGGTGGTGCCACACGAACTCATGCACGTGTTCCAGTTCCACCAGCGCGACGGCGGCCAGACAGTTCACGGCTCATGGTCCGAGGGCCACGCCAACTACGGGCGCGAGCTCTGGCTCAACTTCTACCGGGATCTCTTCCCTAACAACGAACGCAGCGGCATCGACGCCAACTACATTCACAGCGCCCACATGATCGTCGCGCACGGACGGGACTATTATCTCTCGTGGCCGTTCTTCATGTATCTGGACGAAAACCCGGACGGCCTGCCCGATCTGGGCTTCGGCACGGTGGCGAACATCTGGAAGAACAATCTCCCCGGCGTTTATCCCTACAACACGCTCGAATCGATGACGCCGGTTTCGACGTTGAAGGATATCATCGGTTATTTCGCGCGGCGGCAGCTCACCTTCGATTATCAGAACCAGGCGGCCATCACAAACGCGTTGAACGGGCAGGATCCGCTTGTGTGGCGGCGCTTTCATCTCACCGAACTCGTCCGTCGCTCCGATGACACGAACTGGTGGCGCGTGCCGATGGAGATGGCGCCCATGCAGGGCGCCTACACGCTGCACGAACTCGTGCCGCACGGTGCCGGCGACGGCCGGGTGGTCGCCGTGAATTTCCGCGGGCTGCCCGACGCCGCGCGCGGGGCGGACTGGCGCGCGTCCTTGATCGCGCTTTCCGATTCCGGTGAAGAACGTTACACTCCGCTTTGGAATTCAGGCAGCAACTCCATCACGCTCGCCGCCAATGAAAACCACGTTTACCTCAGCGTCGCCGGCACGCCCGACACGATCCTGGCGCATGAGTTCAACGACCTGACGCATCCGTACCGGTCACACGGGTCAAAGCAACGATTTCACTATGAGCTCCAGGTGTTCGGCGCGACGCCAAAAGAAAGCGACAACGGCGGCACCGCGGGTCTCGTGCAGCATCCCAACGGCGGCGGCTGGAGATCCGCCACGGCAACCGTGGATTCCACGGCGTACATCGGACCGAACGCGCGCGTGCTGGGAAACGCACAGGTGCGCAACTTCGCCCGGATCGAAGACTTCGCCGTGGTTCGCGACAGCGCCCAGGTCCGGGAGAACGCCGTCGTCAGCGGCCACGCCTTGATCCGCAACAACGCCCAGGTCCGGCAGAACGCGAAGGTGCGCGATTGGGCCATCGTCAGCGGCAGCGCCGTGATCACCGGCAACGCGCGGGTGCTCGAGCGTGCCCAGGTCACCGGCGGCACCGTCACGGATTCCGGCGTAGCCAAAGGCAGCGCCATTTTTCAGGGCGGCACCATCAGCGGCTGGGGCATCGTGGACGGCGATTTCATGGCCAGCCGCAACGTCAGCAACGGCGTGGCCTTCGGGCATCTGCCGTTCACCGGTGTGCCGGACGATTGGGTGCGCCCGCTGCCCGACCACCTGTACGCCCGGTATGAATTCAATGCGGCTCACGATTCGATGGTGCGCGACGAAACCGGCGTCACGGACGGTTATCTGATCGGCAACCCGACGTGGTCGGGCTTTTTCTCCGGCCGAGGAGGCGTGCTGTCGTTCAACGGCGTGGACCAATGCGTGGCCCTGGACAAGTCCCTGTCCGATCTCAAAGACATCACGGTGGCTGCGTGGGTGCGCTGGCTCGGCGGCGCGCCGAATCAGCCCGTGTGGTTTTTCGGCGCTGGAAATGACCGCTGCATGTTCCTGACGCCGGACGACGGCGAGGGCCGGTTGAAATTCGTCATTCGCAACGGCGGTCCCGACCAAACGCTGATCGGTCCGGCGGCTTTGGACACCGGCGTGTGGACGCACGTGGCGGTCACCCTCTCCGGCAACGCCGTCGGCCGACTCTATGTGAACGGCGTGCTGCAGCAGGAAGCGCCAATCACGATCGCACCCGAGCAGTTGAATGCACCGAACACGGCGAACACGCCCCAGCAGAATTACCTCGCGCGCGGCGCCGACGTTTCCCAGCCGTTCTTCAACGGCGCCATCGACAGTGTGCGGATCTATTCGCGCGCGTTGACCGAATCCGAGATCGCCGCGCTGGGCCCGGCAAATACCCCGCCAACGCTTGCGCCCATGTCTGATCGTGTCGGCCACGTGGGAGTTCCCATTGTCATCACGAACTCGGCGAGCGACGGCGGGTTGCCTTGGGAAACGCTGACGTTCAGCCTGCCGTCCGCACCGCTCGGCGCGACGATCGACCCCGTCACCGGCGTGTTCGTGTGGCGGCCCGGCACCGGCCACGCGAACACCACCAACCTGGTCCAGGTGCGCGTGACGGATAACGGCGCGCCCAACCTCAGCGCCACTCAGACCTTCTTCATCACTGTTGCCCCCCTGGCCCGCCCCGCCGTGAATGTTGCATCCGCTCCGGGCGAACCGTTCGCGCTTCACATCACCGGCGACGCCGGGCCGGATTACTCGATCCAGACCTCCACGAACCTGTTCGACTGGACGACCGTGTTCACAACGAACTCGCCGCCGCTCCCCTTCTCGTGGGTCGATCCTGATCCGGGCGGGAACCTTCTGTTTTACCGGATCCTGTTGGGTCCCGCGGAGTGAAGATTTGAAAAACCGGAAGGTTCAACACCGAGCACCGCGACAAGTCCTGCTTCGGATCTGTCACTTCGGCAAAGTGGAGGTGACCGAATCGAACCCCTTTCCCTGGACGACGGTTGCTTCGCCCGGGGGGACGTGCGTTGTCAGCCGACGGCTCCAGCCTTCGCCAGGGCTCCGGCTCGGCAAGCGCGAGGACGCTCGCCCCGCCGAGGAATTGAATGTTGCAAGTGGGGCGTTGAATGTTGAATGTTCCCTGCCATGCGCGCACTGACCGTCACCCTTGATGTCTCGGCAAACCGACGTTTGTTCAAAGGCACGATTGCGCCCGCGCTCCTCGCCCTTCTGGCCGGCGTCTCCGGCTGTGCCACCCTTTCGTCCGGGTCCGCAATTGTGAAAAGCGAGTTCATCTTCGAGACCGCGCCGTTCCCGTCCTGCCACGCTTCCACGATCGCCGAAACACCGACCGGGCTCGTTGCGGCATGGTTCGGCGGCACCCACGAACGCCACCCCGACGTCGGCATCTGGGTCTCGCGCTTCGAAAACAATCGCTGGACCGCGCCCGTCGAAGTCGCCAACGGCGTCGTAGGGACAAACCGTTATCCGACGTGGAACCCGGTTCTTTTCCAGCCGCGCTCCGGTCCGTTGCTGTTGTTCTACAAGGTCGGTCCGAGTCCGAGCACGTGGTGGGGCATGCTGACGACGTCGGAGGATGGCGGCAGAACGTGGTCCACACCGCGCGAACTGCCCGCCGACATCCTGGGCCCCATCAAAAACAAGCCCGTGCAACTGGCCAACGGCGACCTCCTTTGTCCGAGCAGCACGGAAGGATCCAACGGCTGGCGCGTTCATTTTGAACGGACAAGCGATCTCGGCCGGACGTGGACATCCACGGGGCCGTTGAACGACGGCCAGGAGATCCGCGCCATTCAACCGAGCATTCTGCTGCATTCCGACACCCGGTTGCAGGCGCTGGGGCGCACCAGCCAGGGGCGCATCTTTGAGATCTGGTCCGAGGACGGTGGACGGACATGGGGGCCGATGACTCTGACCGACCTGCCGAATCCCAGCTCCGGAACTGACGCGGTGACCTTGACGGACGGCCGCCACCTGCTTGTGTACAATCACAACATCCGCACCGGCTCGAACAACAAGGGACGCAGCCCTCTGAATATGGCCGTGTCGCGCGACGGCAAGACCTGGCACGCCGCGCTCGAACTGGAGAACGATCCGGATGCGCCTAACGGATTCGCTTACCCGGCTGTGATTCAAACCAGCGACGGGCTGGTGCACATCACCTACACGTGGAAGCGCGAGCGAATCAAGCACGTGGTGCTGGACCCGAACCGGCTGACGCTGCGTCTGATCGTGGACGGCCAATGGCCTGATTGAACCGCAGAGAAAAGGCATACGGCAACGGCGGTTCAACCGCAGAGAACGCGATTCCAA
>DGDZ01000055.1:18066-19250 GCA_002385705.1 Verrucomicrobia subdivision 3 bacterium UBA3939 | reverse complement strand
CGGGCGGTGCCGGCGTTTGTCGAGGTGGAAATCGGAGTGCTGGAACGGCAGGCGCTGGAGCGCTACCAGGCCATACCGGTGCTTCCCGGCGGCAACGACACGGCGCGGCGGAACTATCTCCAGCAGCAGATCGGGCGGGTGCATGTCTTCCGACAGCGCATCCCTATTCGCAACGTTGATTTCGCGGCTTACCAATGAAGATGCATTGTGAGATCGGGACCATCGGGGCGGGCGCGGAACCGGGCCAGCGGTGCGCTCCGAGGGGCCGGGAGCGCGGCGTGGCGCTTATCATCACGCTGATCCTGCTCTCCATCATCACGTTCCTGGCCGTGGCGTTTCTCGTCCTGAGCCAGCGCAACCGCGGCGCGGTCAGCACGCACACGGACCAGAAGATTGCGGAAATGGCGGCCGATACGGCAGTGGAGAGTTTCGCGGCGCGCGTGATGGCGGCCATGCTGGCTTTCACGAACGCCCAGTTGTTCGACACGATGGTGTCCACCAACTTCATCAACCCGGTGGGCTTCAATCCGGGGCTGAACCATCCCACGAACGTGAACTTCGAGTACACGCTGAACAACGCCCCGCTGAACCTGGATCAATCCCGTCAGAATCTGCTGAACCTGCTCTATGATCCGCGGCCGCCGGTTTATCTGCCGCACCCGCTCTACGGGACCAATGAGTTCCGATACTATCTCGATTTGAATCGCAACGGCGTTCACGATCGCACGGGCTTTTTCCCCGAGCTTGACGCCCAGGGCCAGCCCGTCGGCACGAATCTCGTCTGGCACATCGGCGACCCCGAGTGGGTGGGTATTCTGGAATACCCGGACCGGCCGCATTCCGGAAACAATCGTTTTATCGCGCGCTACGCCTTCTTTGCCGTGCCGATCAGCAGGACGCTGGATGTGAACCGCATTCACAATCAGACGCTCAATCTCTCGCTGGATCCCGGGACGGACGGATATTTCAGAAACCAGGGGGTTGGCACGTGGGAGATCAACCTGGCGGCGTTCCTGACGGATCTGAACTCGAATGTCTGGACGCTCAATGATTACACGTACAACCGGCCGTTCAACCTTGCGCAGCCCAATCTTGGAATCGCTTTCAACGATGCCCTCGCCTTTGTCCGCTACCGCTATCGGGGAGACTACGAGTCGTTGAACAGCGCCAGTCTGATGTTTGCC
>DGDZ01000055.1:16790-17805 GCA_002385705.1 Verrucomicrobia subdivision 3 bacterium UBA3939 | reverse complement strand
GCCATGGGCGGGCGCGGATTATCCACAGCATCTTTTTACCAGCCAGGACTTCTTCGACCGGCGCAAGCTGGCGTTGACGGGGCAGCCCTCCGGATTTGTGGAGCGGCTCTACCAGGCGACTACCTACAGCCTCAGTTCGTACGATCGGGAGACGTACTACCGGCTGCTATCCCAGCTCGGGACCGAGTCCGTGCCGGAAACGGAAAAGATCAACGTCAATTACAGGAATGTGGACGACGCGGGCAGGGTGGTGGCGAACCTCGAAACGCAGTTGCAGCCCTGGGATCCCGGGCAGTTCTTCAACAGTGCCGCCGACCGGTTGATCCGGACCAACACGACCACCTGGTTCCGGGAGAATCCGGGCGCGTTTGTCGCGACGCACGGGATGACCGAGCCGTTTACCCTGACCAACATCCCGGTATCCATTCGTGTGCCGGGGGTTGACTCCGAGGGGAACGCGATCACGAACGACATTCGCGGCTACACTCCGGCGGTGCACCGGTTGCTCCAGGTGGCGGCGAACATCTACGCCGCCAGTGGAGAGGCCAACTCGCCGCATCGAGTCCCCCTGACTGCGAACCTCTCCGCTCCCCCTGTGTTCAGACCGATTTTCCGGCGCGACGCGAACAACAACGTCTTCATCACAGGGTATGTGCCGTTGACGAAGGTCACCGATCAGATGGTGACCAATCTCATGACGACGAATGTCAAGCTGATGATTGATCTCTCGTTGGAATCCAGCCGCACCAATCTGCCGCTCATCGGGGCTACGAATGTCAGTATCCCGCTTGCAGAAGAGCCCATGGTGGCCGGCATTCCGCTGGTGATCGGCGCGAAGAAGGGTTTTCCGAACTTCAACAAGTTCGTCCTGGAGAACACGATCAGGGTCACCCGCAAGCTGCGCTTCCAGCGATTGCCCGGTCAACCGATTCACTCGACGAACCAGATCTATGCGTTGTCCCTTTCAAACGCCTTCGGTCTTCAGGCATGGAATTCCTACTCGGTGGCATACCCG
>DGDZ01000055.1:0-16607 GCA_002385705.1 Verrucomicrobia subdivision 3 bacterium UBA3939 | reverse complement strand
ACAGTTGGGCCGGCTACACGCCGCAATCGGGCAGTTCGTTCATCGTGCCGCTGGTCACCAATTACAACATCCTTTCGTACGCCGCCTATCAGCAGGTGCCGGCAGCCACGCCTTCCGGATGGAACGGCAGTTTCGTCGGGACTGCCGACTGGGACCCGCCCAACCGTTTTCCGATTCCGCGATGGCAGCTTGGGTTGCGTTCGCAGGTGCGGTTCCTGCTCTATGATCGCGAAAAGCAGCGCATCATCGATTACGTGAACCTTGACTCCACTGAAGAGCCGCTGGATTTGATCGCCACTGCGCGGGGCGGCGCGCCGTGCAACACGGGAATGCCGGGCAGCGCCAATCCGGATCCCGGCATCCTGTGGTGCACCAACCGCATCAATAATCCCAACAACGCGCCCATGACGGATGACGTCACGATGCCGACCTACGGCATCATGAACCAGATCGCCATCTCCATGGGCCTGCCGGTGATGGTCAGCGAAGGGTTCTGGCGGAGTTACAATTCCACCACGGACGACCGCGAAAGCAGCATCCCCAGATTCGTCAACCGGTTGTTTGACAATGCGAATTCAACCAGCCCTGCCGATTGCCAGTTTGAGACGCCATTCAACCCCACGCGCACATTCCGGCAATACGTTCGCTGGGAGGCCAACGACCCCCTGGTCCACTACACCGTTGAAGACCTCACCGATCTCCTTGTGAACGTGGATCGGGTGGAGTGGGACACGGACACGCGCTCGCCGATGCGCCGGTTGTCCGGACGCAATGCCCTGAGCGACCACTACCGGCCGTGGGGCGGGAATCCGGAGAATCCCGCCGAAACAAAAGTTCCGACCCGGTTCAACCCGGCGGTCAAGGATCCCTGGGTCACCCGCTCGGACGACTGGGATTTTCCGACCACCAAGCTGGCCAACATCGGCTGGCTCGGCCAGGTTCATCGCGGCACACCCTGGCAGACGATCTATCTCAAATCGGTCACCGAAACCAACGGAACATGGCAACCCTGGTCCGGCAATCGCAATCCGTTCGACGCCTGGAACGCCCGGCCGGCAAGCGACCGTCTGCTGTTCGACGTCTTCACCGCCGCGCCCCATGAGAATGCCACCCGGGGGCAGCTGTCCGTCAATCAATCCGGCCTGGCCGCGTGGTCGGCTGTCCTGAGCGGGGTCGTCGTCACCACCAACGCCGCGACCGGCGAATGGACGGTTATCGAACCGGCCGCCGCTCATCCCGCCGTCAAGCTGATTGTCGACGGCATCAACGCCACGCGCGCCTCAACGAACCGGTTCACCGGGGAGAACGAGTTTCCGTTCAGGCAGTTCGCGCACGTGGGCGACGTGCTCGCCACGCCGGAGCTGACCGACCGTTCGCCGTTCCTGAACCTGCAAGGCGCGGTTCCGCCGTTTGTGAACGACAAGGTTTACGAGCGGATTCCGCAGCAGATCATGTCTCTGCTGACCCTGGATCACGCGCCGCGATTCCTCGTGTATGCCTACGGGCAGCGGTTGCGTCCCGCCGAAGGCTCGGTGATTACGACGCAGAACTTTTTCCAATTGTGCACCAATTATGTGCCCACGGCCGAGGCGGCCATCAGGGCGGTTGTGCGCGTGGAGGGATTGAACTGGACCAACAGCACGCCGCGCGTTGTGATCGAACAGTTCAATCTGCTGCCCCCGGATTAAGGCGCAGGTTTGGAATGATGAACCTCGAAGTGCGAACGTCTTCCCGACTTTTCCCGCGCGCAGGAGCAGGAGGCTGCGCCTGCGGAGGGGCAAGACTCTATTGCGACCGCAGAACCGCCGTTCAAAATGCGGCTTGGAATGTGATTGAATGACCCGACGTTTATGCGCTGGCGACCTCTGATATGGGCTTTGGTGAGCCTGTTGTGCTTTCTGGGTGCGATCTGTTTCTGGCAATGGGGAGAACGCATCGAGGACGAGAAACGCGCGACTTCTGCGCTCGAGACTGAGTTTCCTGCGGCGCGGCAGTCCACGGTGGTTCCGGCGACGGCCGCGCCGGTCACTCCGGCCGTGGAAACCGACGAGCCGGCGGAGACGGATTCGCCGAAGGATCTCCGGATTCAGTATCGCGTGAGCAACACCACCCTCACGGCCGGCCAGCTCTCGCGCAGGGACTCGGGCATTCTGCTCGCCAATGCGCTGATCGATACCAGCCTTCCGCTGAACCTGGGGATTCCCGAGTCGCTCAAAGCCACCAACGATCCCGGCGCGTATATCGTCCAGGCGCGAGGTCTGATGACCGATTATTTCCGGGCGCAACTCCGTGGGGCTGGTGCCGAATGGGTTGCCTACATTCCCAACAACGCGGCTCTCGTGCGCGCGTCGGCCGATACGGCGCGGCAGTTGTCGGCAATGCCGTCGGTTCGGGCCGTGCTGCCGTTCGAGCCGTATTACAAGCTCGATTGGCGGCTCCTGGCGATGGTCCGCGAAGATCGTCCGCTGCCTGAGGATGCGTTTCTGAGCGTCGTGCTTTTTGAAAGCAGCCGCGCCGAGACCGAGCAGCAACTGGCTGACAACGGTTTTCAGGTGCTCCGCGAAGACCGTTCGCCGTTCGGTCCGGTGTTGTTTGTGAAGCCGCCTCGAAACGGGCTGACCGCGCTCGCGGGCCTTGGGGGGGTGCAGAACGTCGGGCTGGCCTCGCCGCGCAAACCGGCGAACGACCTGAGCCGCGCGAAGATCGGCGTTGCGGTCGATTCGATTGTTGAAACCAACTACCTCAATCTCACCGGGCAAAATGTGATCGTGAGCCTGAACGACACGGGTGTGGACGCCGGGCATCCCGCGCTTGCAGGCCGCGTGTTCGGCGACTTCACCGCCAGCCTTCAGGACACAAACGGCCACGGCACGCACATGGCGGGCATTATCGGGGGCAATGGCGCTGAATCCATGACCGTTACGAATGCCAGCGGTTCGATCATGCCGGGAACGAACACGCAGTTCCGCGGCATGGCGCACCTGAGCCGGATTTACAGCCAACTGGTGTTTCCGTTTTCGCACAGCAACGCCATCGTTGAATTGACCGATTTTGAAATACAGCGCAACGCCGCGCTTACCAATGCCTGGATCTCCGTCAACGGCTGGAATTACGACAACAGCGACTACGATATCGCCGCGGCCAGCTTCGACGCCGCGGTAAGAGATTCGCTTCCCGACATGACCGGATCGCAGCCGCTGGCGTATGTCTTTCCGGCCGGCAACTCGGGCAATGGCACCACCGATGGCGTGGGCCGCACCGAGGGAACGATTCTCTCCCCGGCCACGGCGAAGAACGTGATCACTGTGGGCGCGGTGGAGCAGTTGCGGGGAATCACGAACGAGGTCGAACGCATTCAGCCGGGCGGAGGCACCAACATAACCGCCGAGTGGCTGTCGTGGACAGATACAGACAACCAGGTGGCGCACTTCTCATCCCGCGGCAACGTGGGCGTGCAGGTCGAGGGCGATTTCGGCCGGTTCAAACCGGACGTGGTCGCGCCGGGGGTCTTTGTCGTTTCCACGACGCGCAAGGATCAGTGGGATCAGGCGGCGTACTACAACCCCACCAATGTCCACCGGAACACCCGCATCGAGGTCGTCCTCGGCGAACGTTTGCAGAACTTTCCCCTCCTGCTTCCGTTCAACACCGTGGGCCCGGTCACGATCCGCGCCGAGGCGATTCACCCGGACGTCGATCTGCCGATTCTGTATCGGCGCACCAGTTTCCCCACGCTGACCCAGTTCGGAGCGGTGGGCACCAACGAACTGACCATTCAACCCGGCGGCGGCAACGATCAATACGGCCCGTTGCCGGCCATCCATTTCTACGGGATTTACAATCCAACGAACCTGGCGGTGCGGTATCAGGTCACCACGATCTTTGCCACAACCAATGACAACGGCAATTACTTCGAGGTCCTCAAAGACATGAACGATTCTCTCGGCCCGTTCTATCGTTACGAGACGGGCACGAGCATGTCGGCGGCGGACGTGGCCGGAATGCTGGCGTTGATCAGCGATTACTTCACGAACCAGCTGCAGCGCCGCCCGAGCCCAGCGCTGTTGAAGGCGCTGCTGATCAACGGCGCCCGGACCGTCAACGCGGACTACAACCTCGAAGTGCGCAAGGAATTGAACGATCAGGGTTGGGGCCTGCCCAGCCTGACCAACAGCCTCCCCGCCGGCTGGGCCGGCACCATCGGCGCGCCCGCCGGGGCGGCGCCCATGCTGGTTTTCGAACAGAGCCCCACCAACGCCGTCGCAACGGGCGAGCAGCGCACGTTCAACATCCGCCTGAACGGCGATGCAACCAACCAGCCGCTGCGCGTGACCCTCGTGTGGACCGATCCGCCCGGCAACCCCGTCGCCGGCATCAAGCTCGTCAACGATCTCGACCTCGTCGTGACCAATCTCACCACCGGCGAGATCTACCTCGGCAATGACTTCCCGCCCGGCAGCTCGTTCACGTTCGCATGGGACACGAACACGCCGCCGGACAACGTCAATAACGTCGAGAACGTTTACATCTCCAGCGCCGTCGTCGGGACGGAGTACAGCATCTCGGTCATCGGGCGCGCCGTGAACGTCAACGCCGTTCCGGATCACCCGGACAACGTCGTGCAGGATTTCGCGCTGGTGGTTTCGAGCGGCGACGGCACCGTGGACGACGCCATCAGCATGACGACGTCGCTGACTGAGCTCGCCTTGAACCGTCCGAATGTGACGGCCATGACCAACCAGTTCGCCGAGGTGACCAATAACATCACCGGCGGCCTGTTGCTGAACCAGCATGTGGGAGCGAACTCGCCTTTGATCGGCGGCCAAAGAATTCCGCTGGGTTCGAACACGCTCTGGGGAACGGCCGGCACGAACGGCGTCATCGAACTGGGTGTCACCAATCAATGGCATTTCTATGTGCTCAGCAACACGATGGCGTTCACCAACGCCGCGTTTGTGACATTCCTTCCGCCCACACTGTCTCTGCCGCGCATGGGGGTGACCAATTACGATTTGTCCGAAGAAGCGTCGCGGCTCGAAGCGGACATCGACATGTACGTTTCGACGGACGCGCGGCTGCTCGACCTGGATCCGGCGGTGCTCGAAGCAGCCGACAAGTCCCTCGGGCGCCTCGGCACCGAGATGGTCACCTACACCAACGCCCAGCCGGGAGCCTATTACATCGGCATTCACTCGCAGGACCAGCAGGCGGCCGAATACGCCTTCTTCGGCGTGTTCAGCGAGTTGCCCTTCAGCACTACCGATTCGAACGGAGTGCAGCACGTGCGTGGCATCAATGTGCCGGCGGTCATTCCCGAAGGGCCTCCCGACCAGCCCGGCGGCGCCATGGTCATGGCCATCGCGCTGCAGCCGACCACCGTTCGCCGTGTCGTTGTGACGAATACGATCACTCACGAAAACATTTTGAACCTGTTCGGCGCATTAACGCACAACCAGCAGACGGTGGTTCTGAACAACCATTCGTGCGTTGAAGATCCCGACAACCCGGGCCAATGCGTGACGAACTGGACCTACATCTATGAGGACAACGGGGAAGGGGACATTCCCAACGAGCCGCCGTTCCAGCGTACGGACGGGCCGGGTAGTCTTACCGGGTTTATCGGCGAACGCGCCGAGGGGCTGTGGATGCTGACCATGGTCGATAATTCGATCGGCAGCACCGGCCGCGTGGACAGCGTCTGGTTGCGCATCGAACCGGAGGTGTTCGGGGACGGTGTTCTGCTTGATGTGCCGCCGAATTCATTCGCGTACACATCGGCAGACGTGCCGCCTGAGGGGACGAACATGACGATTTGCGTAGTGAATGAGTCCGATATGCGTCTTCCGTTGCAGTTGTATGTCCGGCGCGGCGAGCTGCCCACCCTGACGGAATACGATCACACGCTCCCAATTCCGATCAGTCCGATCAGCGGCGCTTGCCTGACGATCGATCGGTCCAGTTTTCCGCCGCTGCAGGCCGGCCGGTATTTCATCGGGGTGTACAACCCGAACGAGACTTCGCAGCGCGTGCGGATCTGGATCAGGATCTTGACCGATCCTCAAGGCGTGACGCCATTGATTCACCGGACCATTTTGCCGACGCCGATTCTGGACGATGCGGTGAGTTATTCGAGCATCCAGGTCACGAACCGGGAGCGCATCATCCGGGCCGAGGTGGGAGTCGCGATTGCGCATCCGCGGGTGTCTGATCTGGCCATAACGCTGATCAGTCCGTCTGGAAAACGGATCCTGCTGTTCGAGAATCGGGGCGGGCCCGACTGGGCGGACCTGGGTCATGTGACGCTGAATACCAATCTCGCGGACTTCCTGTGGATCGGGAACGGAACGGACACCATCGACGTTCCGGCGGGCGCGAACACCGGCGTGCTGCTGATCGATTACGACCATGGCGGAGACCCGGACACCATTGATGTGTTTTATGAGGGCGAGAACATCTTCTCCGCCGGGCCGGTGGCGGGCGCGGGCCAGTTCCTGGTGAACTACGGGCCGGGCGCCGCGACGGACCTTCAGGTGGTCATGAATCAGGGGGGCGACGCCGTCCCGGAGAGCGCGTGGACCAACAGGTTCACCGCCCTGACAGTGGATGCCTCCTACTTCGTGTTTACAGAGAACACCAACTCCGCTGGTCTGCCGATCAAGTTCGGGATGAACAGTGTGATCCCCGGCACGAACAGTCTGACCAGTGATTTCGAATCGACGGCGCCCGGAGACTATTTGAGCACAGGCGTCATTCCGGGCGCCGGCTGGGATGTGCTCAGCAATCGCGTGAGCGTAGTCAACGATCCAGTGACGGCGGACGCCGGGAACCAGTTCCTGGCGCTGGCCGACGGGACGATTTTCCGGGATCTCGAGGTGACCCCGGGCCGCCGCTATCGTGTGAGCTTCAACTACCGCGGCCCGGATATTGTCAGTTGGTGGCGGGGCGAGCAGACTCCGTTCGACAATGTTGGCGGGAATTCCGGGTCGATGGTCGGTGGCGTCGCGTTTTCTGACGGAGTTGTGGGACAGGGATTCCAGTTTAACGGCTCCAGCTATGTGCGGGTGCCGCACAACGCTTCGTTGAATCTTTCCAACGGGTTGACGTGGGAGATGTGGTTTCGAAATGACGTGGGACCGTCGGCGGTCATGGGGCTTATCGGCAAGCGTCCGTTCGCCGGCGAACCCTGCAACTATGGAATCAATCTGCTCCAATCGCCGCCGGGCCTGGGGGCCTACTACGGCGATCCATTCGCGAGTTACCCTGCCAGTGGCAGCGATCCCGGCGAAGGCGTTTTCGAAACCGTTCGCCATCCGACCATCCCCGAGAGCGGCAGGTTCCATCACATCGCCGCGGTGTATCAACAGGTCGGACCGTCCAACGTTCGAGTCGGCGTCCACCTGAACGGCCAGCTGGTGCGATCCCTTGTCATGCAAGGCAACCTCGCGAACACATTCAACACCGTGGATTTGCTCATCGGTTCAACCCACCCGGACGGAGAGGAATTCATGAATGGCATTCTGGACGAGGTGTCGCTCTATCGACGCGCTCTCTCCGGAGCGGAAATCCACGCCATCTACAGTCGCACGAATGCGGGCAAGTTCGATCCCGCAGCTCCGGCACCCCTCAACCTCGCCAAGGCGGAGGTGTCTCTGGGAGCCGATTCTCAGGTCATTTACGGCGATAACGGGCAGTGGTCGACCTTCCAGGCCGTGTTCTTCCCGACCAGCAGTCCGATGCCGCTGCGCATTACAGGACTGGCTCCGGGCATGCTCCTGGATTCCTTCTCGCTGGATCAACTTCCCACGGAGGATTTCGTCCTCCCCGAGGAATCCCTCCGCGCGGTGGTCGGCGACAGCGCGTTCGGCGAGTGGCGGCTCGAAGTCTGGGACCGCCGCGCCGGCGCCACCAACCCCGTCCCGCAGATCACGAGCTGGGAGCTGCGCTTCATCCTGGAGACCAATCTCGATGTGGTCGAGCTACACGATGGCGTTGCTGTGACCAACACACTCGCGCCCTGCCAGGTCGCGAAGTACTTCGTCGATGTGCCGCTTTGGGCCGAGCAGGCGGTGAACCGCCTGTTGTTCGCCACACCGCCGGGAGTCAACGTCTGGTTCAACCAGGACGCCCCCGAGGTAAACGGCGCCTCGCTCCTGATCCAGCCCGCGCCGTCTCTGGGAGGCGAGGCCACGCTCACCACCACCGACGACCCTCAGCTCATCCCGGGTTCGCGCTACTATCTCCTCGTCGAGAACCCCTGCTCGAGCCCGACCAATGTCACTTACGCGCTCGAAGTGAATTTCATCCGCGGGATCATCACGCTCACGAACATGATCCCCTACGCCAATACCAACTCGGGTTCCGATGGCGGCAGCAGCGACTTCTATCGCTTCGTCGTTTCACCCACGGCTGCCCGCGCCCAGTTCGAGATCAATTTCCCGACGGGCGACATGACGCTCGTCGCGCGCGCCGGCGCGCCTCCTCCCAGCCTGTCCGTTTTCGATTACATCAGCGCCAATCCCGCGCTGAACGACGAGTTGATCGTGGTGGTGACCAACTCCACGCCGGTGGCCTTGACCGCGGGTGAATGGTATCTGACCGCGGTGAATATCTCGGGCGGGGAAGTGGCTTACTCCATCAAGGCGTCCGAGTGGCCGGTAACAGGGAGGCCCTTCTCGGTCACGAACGTCGTCACGACCAGCAACAGCCTCTGTCTGACCTGGGAAGCCCTGCCGGGCGTGCATTACTACATCCAGGGCATCGAAGAGCTGACGCTGTCGAACTGGCATACTGTTTCGCCGACGATCACCGCCGGGCCGATGGATGAGTCGCTGACGTACTGCATCAGCCTGCCGTCGCCATACCGATTCTTCCGGGTGGCGGAGGGACTGGCGCTGACCGGCGTTCCCGAACCGTCGCCGGACCTGACCGTCACCGCCGTGACCAACGGTTATCTGTTGGAGTGGACTGGCGGCATCACGGCAATGTATCAGCCGCAGTGGACGGCGTCCCTGACGCCTCCTCCGCCTCTGTGGAACTCGTTCACGAACGTGATCACATCGACCAACGGATACTTCTGGTTCCTGGACGATAGCACCCAGAGCGGCAGCCTCGGCGGCACGCGATTCTACCGTGTGCGACAATGGCTGCCGGAGTAGGCCGGGGATTTGCGATTTGCGATTGACGCGGGCGTTGTGCCAACGCGCGGAGCGCGACGATGGTGAGTAGCACCTGCATCCGGGGCGCTTCAGGTCGCTTCGCATCCGAGTGCAGGTGTCCGGTGGGATTCGCATGTAGGTACGCATGCGCACCGTGAGGCGTGAATGCCGCGTCCCTGGCGTTTGTCTGGCGGAGCGCCCCCTCTGAAAAACACTTCCTTTGCATCCGGACGATTCCTCGCTAAGGTTTCCGTTTGTTTCATTCAACAAATCGGCGGTTGTGAGCAAAGAATTCATCAGGATCGGCGGAGCGCGTGAGCATAACCTCAAGAACCTCACGCTGAACATCCCCCGCGACAAACTCGTCGTTATCACCGGCCTCAGCGGATCCGGCAAGTCGTCGCTCGCGTTCGACACCATCTACGCCGAAGGCCAACGCAAATACGTCGAGTCGCTCTCCACGTATGCCCGTCAGTTTCTCGACCAGATGCAGAAGCCCGACGTGGACTTCATCGAAGGACTGTCGCCCGCCATCGCGATCGAGCAGCGCAGTTCCGGATCGAGCCCGCGATCGATCATCGCCACCACCACCGAGATCTACGATTACCTGCGCCTGCTCTATGCGCACGTGGGCCAGCCGTATTGCCCCGAGACCGGCGTGCCCATCGTCACCCAGAGCACCAGCGATATCGTGGACAAGATCCTGGCACTGCCTGTGCGCAGCCGGGTGATGCTGCTGGCCCCCGTGGTCCGCGATCAGAAAGGCGAGTTCCGCGACGTCATCGAACGGCTCGCCCGCGAGGGATTTGTTCGTGCCCGCGTGGACGGAACCTTCGTCGAGCTGGAGGCCAATGTCCGGGTCCGTCTGGATCCGAAGGCGCGCCACACAATCGAAGTCGTCGTGGACCGGCTGGTGATCGATGAGAAGATTCGTGTCCGGTTGAGCGACTCGGTGGAGACGGCGTTGAAATGGGGGGAGGGCACGTTGCTGGTGCTGCACCAGCCGCCGGCGCCGACGCGGGATGGCCGGGGCGGCAGCGGGACGGCATCGGGTTCCGAAGCCGGCGCGTGGATCGAAACGCTTCATTCCAATCGCAATTTCAGTCCGGCCACCGGCAAGAGCTACGAGCGCCTGACCCCAAAACACTTTTCCTTCAACGCGCCGACCGGCGCCTGCCCGGTCTGCCACGGGCTCGGGCAAAAGATGGTTTTCGACGAAAGTCTTGTGGTGCCCGATCCGGAGAAGTCGCTCGAACAGGGCGCGGTGCTTCCCTGGCGGCGCGGGGGCAAGCGCATGGTGGTTTACTACAAGAGCATGTTGCGGGCGGTTGCCGAACACTACAAGGTGAGCCTCGAGACGCCGTACAAAGACCTGCCGCCCGACTTCCAGAAGATCCTGATGTGGGGCTCGGGCGAAACAGAAGTCCAGTTCCACTTCTGGCGCGCCGGAAAGATGAGCACCGTCTCGCGCCCCTTCGAAGGAGTGATCCCGAACCTGCAACGGCTCTACCAGGAGAGCGAAAGCGAATTCACGCGCAACCGCCTGAAGGCGTTCATGAGCCCGCAGTTCTGCGACGCCTGCCAGGGCCGCAGGCTGAAGCCTGAAATTCTGGCCGTGACGCTCGGAGGCGGAACGCCCGGATCATCCTCGCCGGCCCCGCAGGATGGCGACGGCTCGAGCGGGGCGGGCGATCTTTCCACCGTGCCGATTCCGGGAGGCCCCCGCATCCCGGGGCTTTCGATCATGGACGTGTGCGCCCTTTCCGTGGACCGCGCCGACGAGTTCTTCGCCGGTTTGAAGCTGACCGAGTTTCAGGAGAGGATTGCGCGCGATATCATTAAGGAAATCCGTGCGCGCCTTGGGTTTCTTCGCAACGTGGGTCTCGGCTATCTCACGTTGAACCGGGAAAGCGGCACGCTCAGCGGCGGCGAGGCCCAGCGCATCCGGCTCGCCACCCAGATTGGCGCCGGACTTGTGGGCGTGCTCTATATTCTCGACGAGCCCAGCATCGGGCTGCACCAGCGCGACAACGATCGGCTCCTGCAAACCCTGCGCGGTCTCCGCGACCTTGGCAATTCGGTGATCGTGGTCGAGCACGACGCCGACACGATCCGCAGCGCCGATTACATCCTGGACCTCGGGCCCGGCGCCGGCGTGCGCGGGGGCGAAGTCGTCGCGGCCGGAACGCTCGAGGAACTGCTGGAGCATCCTCACTCGCTCACCGCACGATACCTTCGCGGCGAGCTGAGCATTCCCATTCCGAAGCAACGCAACCGACCCTCTCCGGAGCGCGGCTGGCTCGAAGTGTTGGGCGCCCGCGAGAACAATCTCAAGAACATCGATTTTCGCGTCCCGCTCGGAACACTCACCTGCGTCACCGGCGTCAGTGGTTCGGGCAAGAGCACGCTGGTGGATGACATCCTCCGGCGGGCGCTGTTCCGGAAGTTTTTCGGATCCAGGGAACGGCCCGGCGCCCATCGCGCGTTGAAGGGGTTTGAAAACCTGGACAAGGTCATCGTCATCGATCAGACGCCGATCGGGCGAACGCCCCGCAGCAACCCCGCCACCTACACGGGAATGTTCAACGCGATTCGCGATCTGTTTTCTAGACTGCCGGCTGCGCGCATCCGCGGATACGAGTCCGGGCGCTTCAGCTTCAACGTCAAAGGCGGCCGATGCGAGAAGTGCGAAGGGGACGGGTTGATCAAGATTGAGATGCATTTCCTGCCGCCGGTGTACGTCACGTGCGAAGCGTGCGGTGGCCGGCGCTACAACCGCGAAACCCTCGAAATCACCTACAAAGGCAAGAACATCGCGGACGTTCTTGACATGACCGTGGACGAAGCCGTCACGTTCTTCCGCGCCGTGCCGCAGATTTACGATCCGCTGTTGACGCTTGCGGAAGTGGGGCTGGGTTACATCCGCCTGGGTCAACCCGGGACCACGTTGAGCGGCGGCGAGGCGCAGCGCGTGAAACTGGCGGCCGAGTTGAGCCGCAAGTCCACCGGACGCACGCTCTACATCCTGGACGAACCCACGACCGGACTGCATTTCCACGACGTGGCGAAGCTCCTGGAGGTGTTGTTCAAACTGCGTGCCTCGGGCAACACGCTGCTCGTGATCGAGCACAATCTTGACGTCATCAAGACCGCCGACTGGATTGTGGACCTGGGCCCCGAGGGCGGGGAAGGGGGCGGACGCATTGTTGCGCAGGGCCCGCCCGAGGAGGTCGCGAAAGTTCCGGAAAGCCACACCGGCCGGTATCTGGCGCGATTGCTGTTCGAACAGGCATCGAGAGCGTCAGCCGCCTGACGCGGAGGGCAGCGCTGCCCTCTCTGGCTGCGGGCAACGGAACGCTGGGTTTCGGACTTCTTTCAGATCCCGGCCCAGGTTTCAGCCGCCGTGGCTGCAACTTCGGCCTTTTCGCGGCAAGGGTTGCTTGGGTACAGTGACTCGCGAATGCGGTGTCTGATTCGAATGGCGCTTCTGCTGCTGGTTCTGGGCTGCGGACAGCGCGCGGCGATAGCGGCCAACGCGGAAACACGCGCCTTTGAGGCGGCGGCAAAGAAGTTTCAGCTCGGCCAATGGGAACTTGCGGCCCAGGACTTCTCCGCCTTTGTCACGAACTTTCCCGATTCACCGCGCGTGCCCGAAGCGATCTTCTACCAGGCGGAGGCCGCCATTACCAATGGCCAGTTGGTGGAAGGCATCAGCCTGCTGCAAACGAACCTCAACCGCGCGGGCGAGTGGGAGGATGATTACCTGTTCTGGATCGCGCACGGCCACTTTCAGAACACCAATTATCCCGCCGCAGCGAAGGTGTTTTCGGATCTGATCCTGCGGTTCCCGGAGTCGCCGCACAGCCTCGACGCGTGCATCGGTGAAGCCACGGCCCATGCCCGGCGCGAGGACTGGGCGCGCGTCGTCGAAGTGCTCGCAAATCCGCGCAGCCCGTTCCAACTGCGGGCGGGCGAAACCAACGAAACTGTCGCGCTGGGCTATCTTCTGCTCGGCGAAGCGCACCTGGCGCAGACGAATCATTCCGAGGTGCTCGCCGCCGTGGAGGCGCTGCGCCCGCGCGCGCGTATCATGCCGCCGGAGCTGGATTGGCGGCGCGCCTACCTCGAATGCCGACTGTACATGTCGGAGGGCAAATACAGGGAGGCCGTGCTGAACAGCACAAATCTGGTTTCGCTCGCGGCGGTGTCAGGCAGCGGGCGCCTCGGCGCCGAAAGCCGCGCTCTCCAGGCAGAGGCGTTCGAACGCCTGGGGTTCCCTGACGAAGCCGTTTCGGCCCTGAAACTCATCGAACCAACCAATGCGCCTCCCGAAACGCTGCGTTTCGCCCTGATGAAAATCGCCGAGATCCGGCTGGCCCAGGGCCGGGTCCAGGAAGCGATTACCAATCTGCTGTCGTTCTGGAATCAATACTCCAATCAGCCCGCGGCGGACATGGCGCTGCTGGCCCTGGGGGAGCTGTCGCTCAAACAGGCGGTGGCGACCAATGGCGTCGTTCACACCAACGTGCTGACGCAGGCCGCAGAATATTTCGAGACTCTCTTGAAAACGTTTCCCTCGAGCCCGCTCGATGGCCGGGCGCGCCTGGGGCAGGGCTGGTGCCTGTGGACCCAAGGGCGCTATGCCGAGAGCGCCGATGCGTTCGCTGCCGCGGAAAAGCGGCTGGACGACGTTGAGGATCGGGCCGTCGCGTTGTTCAAAGTGGGCGATTCGCGGCTGATGCTGAAGGATCACGCCGGGGCGCTCGAGGCGTATCGATCGTTAATCGACCAGCGGACAAAGCTGCCGGACAGCCGGCGCGACCTGGTGGAACTGGCGCTGTACCAGAGCGTCCGGGCGGCGCTGGCGCAAACCAACATGGCGGCGGCCGAGGACGCGCTGCGCAAGATACTCGACTGGTATCCGAACGGGTTCGCCGGCGACCGCTCGCTGCTGATGGTGGGCGAGGGTTACCTGGAACAGCGCGATCCCGCCCGCGCCCGCACGCGGTTCGAGGAGTTCGAACAACTGTTCCCGTCCAGCGCGCTGTTGCCCGAAGTGCGCCTGGCCATTGCCCGGACCTACGAGGAGCAGGGCGACTGGGAGAATGCCGTTGCCAGTTACGACACCTGGATGCAGGTGTTCACCAATCACGCGGAACTGCCGCGCGCCCACTTCGCGCGCGCCTGGGACACCGCCCGGGCAGGACGCGAAGCCGAGGCGCTGACGTTGTTCACGAATTTCGTCGCGCGGTGGCCCACCAACGAGCTTTCCGCCGAAGCCCATTTCTGGATCGGCAATTATCACTTCAGCCACGGCGATTTCGTCCGCGCCGAGGAGGCCTATCAGAAAGTGCAGATCTCGCGCGAGCTCGGGTTCCAGGCGCAGATGTGGGCGGGGCTGTCGGCCATGGCCCGGCTCGACTGCCGCGGCGCGGTGTCCTACTTCGACAAGATGCTGGAGGCGCCGGCCTGCCCGCGGCATCTCAAGGTGGAAGCCGCGTTTGCCAGCGGCGACGCCTACGTGATCCTGGCCTCCGCGCACACGAATCGCCAGGGGCAACTGACCCAGGCCGTCCAGCAGTTTCGCCGGGCCGCTGAACTGAACCCCGCCGGACCGCACGTCCCGCGCGCGCTCATTCGCATCGGCGAATGTTTCCGCGAACTCGGGGCGTTCGGTGAAGAGCACTATGCCGAGGCGCTGAAGGCATACGAGAGCGCCATCACACACTCGAACGCGACCGTTTCGATTCGTCACCAGGCGCGGATCGGCCTGGGCCTCGTGGCCGAGCGCAAGGCCGAGAAGAAGAGCGGCGCCGAGCAGACCGCGCTGTTGAAGGAAGCGCTGGGGCATTATCTCGATGTGTTTGTGTTCGAAGGAGAACTGCGCGACGGCGAGCGCCCCGACCTGCTCTGGGTGAAGGAAGCCGGGCTCAAAGCCGCCGCTGTGGCTGAAAGACTGCAACAGTGGCAGTCCGTTGAGAAAATCTATCGTGAACTCCAGCGGCTTCTGCCGTCCGCCGCGGCCACGTGGGAGACCCGCATTGCCAACGCCCGCGCCAAACAACAGCAGGCGGGGATGTGATTGCTGTGGATATCTGCCGTTTGACACGTCGTCGCCGTGCGCTTAGCTTCGAAGCGTAGTATGGAAAGCAGCGCCGCAACAGAACCGGTCGTCAGGCTGACGGAACGTGCCGCGGAGGAAATCCGGTCCCTTCTTTCGAAGTCCGAGAATGCCGGCAAGATCCTGCGTCTCTACGTGGAGAAGGGCGGGTGCTCGGGGATGCAGTACTCGATGACGTTCGACGAGAAACGCGACGGGGATTTGTCAGCCGAGATGCACGGCACGTCGGTCGTCGTGGATCCGTTCAGCGCGCAGTACCTGCGAGGCGTGACCGTGGATTTCGACGACGCGCTGACCGGAGGCGGGTTCAAGATCCAGAATCCGAACGCGCGGCAGAGTTGCGGTTGCGGAAGATCCTTTGAAGCCTGAGCGGGGCAAAAGCCGCCCAGACTAAGAAACGCCGTCCTGTGCGATGCAGGGCGGCTTTCTTTCGCGAGAACAAGGACTGAGATGCGCGGTTTGGTGTATCAGCGTCATCCCGTTTCCGGATCGGCTATGAAGGATCAGTTCCATTCCCTGGAGCGTTTCAGCAGCCAATTGCTCATGCGCGTTTGCCTTCCACTGGTCCTCGGTCTTCTGCTGACGGGTTGTGCCCGCCATCATGCGATCACTTACTCGACTCAGGCGACGTTCAATGGAGAGCGAGGAGGCGATTTACGCGAGCTTCAGGTGGTCGTATCAAGGTTGAACAAGCAGCATGGCAAAGTTGTCGAGCAGGTCGTCGCCATGCCCAGATTCAAGCTCACCCCCGGCGTTCCAGCAGTGGCGCAACACTGGATGCCGGGCAGTTTGCCATTTGGAACAGTTCCGGGTGATGCACGCATCGCCGATGAACATGTGCGTGTGACCGTGGCGTGGGAAGGAGAGGATGGGCGCGATCCTGTGTGCACGGTCGCTGTGTTGCTCGGGGAGACGATGGTGTCGAAAACCACCATCGTGTTAAGCCTATAGGGTCTTGTGGATCGGAACAATCGGGCAGACAACAAATACTCCGACGCCGGGATTTGCGAAAGTGAATGGCTATGTCATAAGGAGCCTCGCCCTCGACAGTCCAGGACTGGACGGTCCGCCCGGTAGCGTGCTATCGGGGCGGATGAGAATTCTTGAGACTATGCCAAACAGGAAAAAGTTGGATGTGGACAACTTGTGCTGACGACACAGGACTGATTTTTTGCAGTCGTTCCGGAACGCAACCGAATCCCAAAGGCATTCCGTCACAAAGCCCAGGGTAGCTTCGCTACGCGGGGCTACCCTGGTTACACGGCAGCAAAGATTTCAACCCCAACCCAGGTTGCGCTCCCCCATTTGTTGTCACCGGGCAGTTCAAAACC
>DGDZ01000057.1:25721-27236 GCA_002385705.1 Verrucomicrobia subdivision 3 bacterium UBA3939 | reverse complement strand
CTAGACGAGCTGCGAATGAATTTGCGGGAGAGCCTGGATTTTCAGGCGAACGAAGTGTCTTCTTTGTTCCCTTTTCGCGTGGTTAGTGTATTTCGTGATTTCAGGACAACCGCATTATGAAGAAATACAGATTCTGCGGCGCGATTCTCGCCATATTCGTTTCATTCAGTTCGTCCGCGCAGACAGGGGACCGCGTGGAACTCGGCAGTCTCGCCTCTGGCGCCACGGTCTCCTTCGTCCGCGATGCGGGAGGCAAGTGGGGCGTTGAGATTAACGGCGGGAAGGACCCGCGGATCCTCCAACCCAAACCAGCGCAAGTGGAAGTCTTTCGGACCGAGGAGGACATCCGCACGCTCGCAACCGGTTACGACGTCGTCGAAAAGTCGGGTGCGGTTGTGGAGGCGCGAGCGGAGGTGTCCGCGGGAGACAGCGTCGTGTTTCGGGTGAAGGATCGCTGGAGCCTGAGCGGCGCGGTGCTTTCTGTAGCTCGCACAGTGGATGTGACCGGGAACGCGTCCGGCGGCTTTAACTCGTCCGTGGTGCTCACACTCGATCGTTCTATCAACTGGACTGACGTCAACTGCTTCGCGCCCGGCGCGTTGTATGGGGACCCGACATTCAATGGCGACCGCTCCCCGGGCGGCACAGCGAATTACGCGGCCCGGCATTTTCTGATGCGGGAAGATATCCTGTCGGCGCCCTTGTTCGCGCTGTCCTTCAGCAACGGCGCTTCCGTATCGATGTTGAATCCATCGCCGCGCGGCGATTCAACGGTTGCCGAAACCCGGCTCGTGAGTCCCGTCATGGTCGATGCCCGTTTTCAGTTTGGCGCGCTGGGCGCGTGGCAAACAGACGACCGTCCGATTGAACTGGGTTTCTATTGGCCTGGTCCGATGAGGAGCACGGGAGGCGGCCCGCGTGGTGGCGCCGCGGGAACGCGCTGGATGCGACGCTACCACCCGATCACGCAGGGCGTAACCCACAGTTACGAGGTGAGATTTCGTTTCGGACAGAACGAGTCGTTTCGCGATCTGATTCGAAACTCATGGCGCTGGGCATGGAACACGTTGAATCCCGCGGTCACGTACGTGGACGTCGAACAAGTGCGGCGCACTTTAATCGATCAACTCGCGTCCGTCGTTCTCACCACAAACGGCCGCACGGCAATGCCGTTCGTCATCGCCACGTTTCCCACAAACGCCGTTCAGTGGAACTACACGATGACGGCGATGGGGTTCGTCGGAAAAAGTATCGAAAGCGCGGACCAGTTGTTGCGTGAAGCGGATCGTGATCCGACCGAGCGCGGCCGGATGATGCGCGAGAAAGGACTGGCAATCATTTCTTCGTTGATCAAGGCGCTCTCCACGGTCCCGCTTCAAGGCACCGGCTACGACGTCGCCACGGGAGAACGATGGACCGGCGATCATCCGGAGTGGGTCGCCCCCTGGTTGCGGAACGCCACCGAAGATATGCGCGTGCTGATGCGCGCCTACCGCCGCGAGAAAGCGCTTGGCC
>DGDZ01000057.1:0-25567 GCA_002385705.1 Verrucomicrobia subdivision 3 bacterium UBA3939 | reverse complement strand
CGAGCACCCCGAATGGCTCAACTGGGTCAAGTCCTTCGTCGACTGGCTCGTGTTGCAGCAGCGGCCGGACGGATCGTTTCCGCGGTGCTGGGAGCCCGGCAGCAGTGAAGTCGCCGACGCTTCAGGCACCAGCAGTTACAATCCGGTTCCGCTGCTTGTCCTCATGAGCGAGATAACGGGCTCTCCCGGATATCGGGAATCCGCCGAACGCGCCGCTGAGTATGTGTGGTCGAATTGGGGAAGCCGTGGGTTGTACGTCGGTGGAACGATCGATAACCCGAACATCACCGATAAGGAAGCCGGCATGTTGAGCCTGGAAGCCTTCCTGAGCCTCTACGAATCGACAAAGGAATCGAAATGGCTCGAACGAGCCAGAGCCGCGGCGGACTTCACGGAAACATGGATTTGGATCTGGAACGTGCCGATGCCGCTGGATGCAGACGACGCTCAACTGCACTGGAAGAAAGGGGTGCCGACCGTCGGAGTCCAGGGCATCTCCGCCCGCGGCCCTGGCGGAGTGGATCAGTATCTGGCGTGGTCGGTTTCCTCTTACGCGAAGCTGTCCAACTACAGCCGGGACGAGCACTACCTCGATGTCGCGCGCATTCTTCTGCACAACACCAAGGCGATGCTTGCGCTTCCAGGCCGGTTGTACGACCTGAAAGGCGCCGGTTGGCAGCAGGAACATTGGCGACTGGGACCGGGAGGCGGTGGACGCGGCGTGGGAGGACACCGATTCTGGTTGCCCTGGGTCACGGTAAATCACCTTTACGGAATCACGGGTCTCGAGGAATATGACCCGGCCTTGTTCAAGACACTCAGCAGCCGGCCCGGATCTTCGGCGGGGTCCACTCCCGTTCCTCCGCCGAATGGATCGATGTGACAAACGTCACATCGCCCTGCGGCGTCTGTTACGGGAGAATCGAGGTCAGCCGGGACAGAATGCCGGTCAACATAAAGGGCCCGGGCCAGCGGGAAGTCCACAGGGCTCCCATGAACGCAAACCGAAGATCTGAAGCAGAAGCCGCTCACTCGTCATCAAAACCCCACGGAAAATGAAAACCAAACTCCTGTTCCTGAGCCTTGTCGCAGTGCCTGTGGTGGCGCTTGCAGCCGACATCACCGGTACCTGGAAATCCGAATTTGATTCCCAGATCGGCAGGCAGAAATACACGTTTACCTTCCAGCAGGATGGCACGAAGCTGACGGGCAAGGCCAATTCGGAAATCGAAGGCCAGCAACGCGAAGCCGAACTGAGGGAAGGGAAGGTGGAGGGCGACGCGGTGTCGTTCGTCGAGATGCTGAACTTCATGGACAATGAAATCCGCATCACCTACACCGGCAAGCTTTCAGCAGACGGCAAGGAGATCAAATTCCGGCGCGAGGTGGGCGAGTTTGCTACCGAGGACATCGTTGCCACCCGTGAACAGGCTGCAGCGGCCGCCAAAGTGACCCGCATCAATGCCGGCGCTTACGAATCAGTAAAAGATGCCGAGGGCAACGAGTGGCTTGCCGACCAGGGATTCCAGGGCGGCGACACCATTGAGCGTCCCGACCTTCCTATTTCGAACACCAAGACTCCGGAAATCTACCGCTCGGAACACTACAGCATGGACTCGTTCTCGTGGCCGCTGCCCAACGGGAACTACCTGGTGAAGCTCCACTTTGCCGAGACCTACGAAGGCATCGGCGGGCCGGGGGATCGCGTGTTTTCGTTCAATGTCCAGGGCAAGGAGTTCAAGGACTTCGACGTCTGGATCAAGGCGGGCGGATTTGCGAAAGCGTACGTAGAGACGGTCCCCGTCGAAATTACAGACGGCAAGCTCACGATCACCTTCACTCCCAATGTCGAGAACCCGCAAATCTGCGCGATCGAGATCATCCCGCAATCCGGAGCCGCAGCCGGCACAGCCGGTGTGACGGGCACCTGGAGAGCCGACTTCGACACGCAGCGCGGGTTGCAACAATACACCTTCTCGCTGCAGCAGAATGGCGCGAACGTCACCGGCAAAGCGAGCGTCACTTCCAACGGCGAGAAGCGCGAAGTCGATTTGAAAGAAGGGAAGGTGAGCGGCGACACGGTGACGTTCGTCGAATTGTTGAGTTTTCAGGACAACGAAATCCGAATCACCTTCGCCGGGAAGATCGCGGCGGACGAAATCAAGTTCACCCGGCAGGTTGGAGATTTTGGTTCATCTGAGGCCACGGCAAAGCGCGTGGCTGCGGCTGAACCCACGCCGCAAGCAGCGCAGAACAGCACGCCCCCCGCTCAACCGGCGAATGCCGGAGCGCGCGGAAGCCGAGGTGGTCGCGGCGGATTCGGCGGCCCGGTGACACTTTCGCCGGAAGACAACAAGCCCGCATTCCCCAATCCGCCGGACGGATTTGATCGGCGGCGCAGTGGCGTTGCCCAGGGCAAGCTGGAACGCGTCTATTACCATTCCAGCACCATTGGTGCACAACGCTGGATGCAGGTTTACACTCCTCCCGGTTATTCTCCGGACAAGAAGTATCCCGTGTTGTATCTGCTGCACGGAATCGGTGGAAATGAGAACGAAGAGTGGACCCGGAACGGCGCCACGGCCGTTCTCGACAATCTCCATGCCGACGGAAAAGTCGAGCCGATGATTGTCGTATTCCCGAATGGCAATGCGTCCACCAATACCGCGGGCGGCGGCCCGCGCGGCGGACGCGGCGGCTTTGGAGGAGGCGGCGATCCCGCCGAAATCAGCGGCCCCGGCTGGGGACGAGACTTCGAATCGGATCTGCTCAAGGACATCATCCCGTACATCGAGTCGCATTATTCCGTTTATGCCGATCGGGAACATCGCGCGATCGCCGGGTTGTCCATGGGCGGCGGACAGGCGCTGAACTATGGACTGGCTCATCTCGAAACGTTTGCGTGGGTCGCCGGTTTTTCTTCGGCACCGAACACACGCGCTCCGGAACAACTGGTGCCCAATCCCGATCAGGCGAAACAGCAACTCAAGCTTCTCTACATTTCGTGCGGCAACCGCGACGGCCTGATAGGCAACAGCCTCCGCGTCCACCATTACTTGAAGGAGAAGGACGTTCCTCACGTGTGGCACGTGGACGATCACGGTCACGACTTCCAGCACTGGAGAAAAGGCCTCTACAACTTCGCGCAATTGATCTTCAAACCGAAGGCGATGTGAGAGTCGTTGCCGGGGCTTTTGCGAGATTGAAGACCAGAAGCAGCAAACCGGAAAGCGAGTTGCCTCACTCTCGAACAGTGAAACGCGTGGCTCTCGAAGTGCGTCTGAAACCATGATCCCATAACTGAAATCACCCATGAAAAAACAAACACTTCTCACATCCCTGACATCCGCGATCTTGAGCATGGCCACCGTCGGCGGGATCCACGCCCAGGATGCGCCGGCGACAGTCATCGGCCTCAAGGACGCCTTCGCGGGCAGTTTCCTGATTGGCACGGCGGGGGATCTTCGCGGCTATTCACGGGCCGAGCTGGAGAACATCAGGACGCATTACAACGTCATCACGCCCGAGAACTGCATGAAACCGCAGCCGACGCATCCTTCCGAGGATACGTACAACTTCGAGACTCCGGATGCACTGGTGAAATAGGCCCAGGAGAACAACATCAAAGTCTGGGGGCACACGCTCGTCTGGCACGCGCAGACCGGCCGCTGGTTCTTCGAGCCCGGGCCAAACGGCGAACCCGTGACACGGGAACTCGCCCTGGAGCGCTTGAAGAAACACATCATGACCGTCGTCGGCCGCTACAAGGGCAAGGTGATCGGCTGGGATGTCGTCAACGAGGCAATCGCAGACCGAGGGACCGGTCAGACAGAGAATCTGCGCAATTTCAGCTGGTACACAACCGTCGGTCCGGACGTCCTCACCCTGGCGTTCAAATGGGCGCACGAAGCCGATCCCGACGCTCAGTTGTACTACAACGACTACAATATCGAGCAGGGCGCCGTCGCGAATCGCGGCAAGCATGCAAGCTCCATGCTCCTTCTCAAGCGGCTTATTGCCGAAGGCGCACCGATCCATGGCGTCGGCATCCAGGGGCATTGGCACCTGGACACCAACCTTGCCGACGTCGAGAAAGCAATTGAGAATTACGCGTCACTGGGCCTCCGGGTTGCCATCACGGAACTGGATATCACCGCCTTTGGCGAAAACAGCGGTGCGTTCCCGACCGGGGCCGAGGCCGCCACGATGACGGCGGACGCTTTCCAGAAGCAGGCCGAGAAATACGCGGCACTGTTCAAGATCCTCAAGAAGCATGAGAAGTCGATCGATCGAGTGACGTTCTGGGGGTTGAGCGATCGCCGATCCTGGCGCAGCCGTCAACGGCCGCTGCTGTTCGGTGCGGAACTGAAACCCAAGCCGGCGCTTCAGGCCATCCTCGACGTGGCGAAGGGCTCGCAGCCATAGTCTTGACAGACAATGAAACAGCCGTTGCCTTGCGGGCAACGGCTGTTTTTTTGCAGAAGCTTTCGATCTGATCAGCTCATCCGGCGGCGGATCCGGAAGATCGCCGCAAGCGCTCCCATGCCAAGCAGGGCGGCCGAGGACGGCTCCGGCACGACCTGCAAAGGCGTGTAGGCGGCCAAAGCCGAAATGAGAGCCTGCTGCCCCGCCAATGTATCCGGCAAAACGGCAACAGCCGGAGGATTGGGGTTTGAATCCGGAAGGTTGAACAGCAACCGGTTCGCTGTAAACGTGACGCCACCAGCGGACATATCGCCCGCCCTCCAGCCGGCGACAAGGATGTTGCCACCGATCGTGGCCAGAATCTCGCCGGTTCCAACGGTCCCCGTGCCCGCGGCGTTGAAGCCCGTTCCACTCGTGGCTGTCGTCCACCAGTCGGCTGCACCCTCGGATCCGAAGATACTGGCGCCCGCGGCGGTAATGATGACTTCGTCTCCATCGACGCTCGCACCCGCCGTGGGGCCGGATTCCCACGACCATCGATTGCCAGCGGTGCGCGTCACAAAGCTCGTGAAGGCAACAATCGGAATGTCGAGACTGTTGAATGTCGCCGAGTTCTCCGCGTTGTCGTATGCACCGCTTGTGAGAATGCGTCCGACGATAAAGACATCCGTCCCGGCCGGAATGGTCGCGGGATCACTGTAGTCGCCGAAGGTCAAATTGATATCCGCGAAGTTCGCCTGGAGGAAATCGAGAATCGGCTGATTCCCCGCCAGGTCGGTGCCCGACACAACAACGTTCGCGCCATGACTGGAAGAGGCGAGTCCAACGGTCAAAATGGCCAGGAGCCCCGTTCTGCGAAACAGTGATCTGGCTTGATGAAGAGTTTTCATGGTTGTTTGATTTTGCTTCTGGATTCTGTAACCGATCAACCGCCCAATGTTTACCTCTGATTGCCACCGCTCATTCGTCGCGAGGCATTTGGTTTCGCGGCGGATCCTATCGGTTCCGGGCTCGCCTGTCGATAAGTAGAATTACCGAGTTCGGCCGCGGCGTCGGTCCGATACCCGACCACCCGCGGATGGAGCTTCTCCAGCCAGGGTCTCGCTGCCACACCATCCGCTATTGGTACCGTGAAGTGCCGCAACGCGCGGTGAGATCGCCCGCGCTGCAATCAGTTCGCCGCGAAGCTCTTACGAGGCCCGAGATCGGCCTGCCCTCACCCGGACGCTGCCCTCGGCCGTCAAAGTTGTTGGGCCTACGGAATCACCTCGACGCCGCAGTCGAGCATTTCGCTGCCGAAATACGGATTCCGGAGCGGACCTTCGAGCTGCATCCACAAGCCCGGCTTCGGCGCCATCGGACAGCGATACAGTTTCACCCGGGCCGAGGCAGTGTCCTGCCGGCGCACGATCGTGACGAGTTCCACGAAGGCGGTGCTGAACGGGAGAAACTGCTCGCGCGCCTCCACGAGATCTCCTACGACATTCAGCGGGTGCTCGGCTGTTCGAAGCAGGAGCGGCGACCACGGATGATCCGCGGGGAAGGTATCCACGGCGCTGTTGAGTGCCCTGGTCAGAACCGGCGCCGCCTGGTTGAATTGTTCCAGGTTGTCCGAAGCGAGCGCGGCGCTGACGGCGTCCGCGGCTTTGAGCAGTTCGTCAAGGGTCCGGCGCTCGTCCGCGGTGAGTTCAACGGGAGGCAGCGCGGCCGGCGCTGTCGCATTGGTGATGACGTTTGAAATCGGTTCGGGAACAGGTCTCGCGCCGCCGCTGGAGCGCCTGTTCCAGAGAACCATTCCGATCGCGGCCGCCAGCAGGACGGCGATGCCCAGCCAGAGAACCCATTTCGTGCCGTTCGCTCTTTCAGGAGCCGGTGACTCCGGCGCAGGGGTCGGCGATGGCACTGCTCCGTGCTCGCGCCGTTCCAATTCCGTGAAGAGACGGCTGAGCTCTTCCCAGCTTTTCTTTGGCGGGCGCGGTCCTTTGACCCATTCCACCTGCCGTCCGCGCCAGATCGAGTAAATGGCGGGAACGATTTCCAGCGTGAGAACGGTGGAGGTGATCAATCCGCCGATCATGGGCGCGGCAATGCGTGAAATGGCTTCAGCACCCGCGCCGGTAGCCCACAACGCCGGGAACAGGCCGAGGATGGTGGTGGCCACAGTCATGAGTTTCGGGCGGACGCGCTGGACCGCACCATAGGTGATGGCTTCAAACAGGTCATGCTGCGTCTTCATGCGCCCGGCGCGCTGGTAGGCATGGAACGCTTCGTCGAGGTAAATGATCATGACCGTGCCCGTCTGAGCGGCAAGGCCGGCGAGCGCGATGATTCCCACCCAGACGGCGATGCTCAGGTTGTAATCCATCAGCCAGAGCAGCCAGATGCTGCCGGTGATGGCAAAGGGGATGGAAAGCAGAATGATCAGCGTCGCGCCGATACTCTTGAAGTTCATGTAAAGCAGCACGAAGATCAGCGCCAGCGTCAGGGGCACGATCACCTGCAAACGCTCCCGCACCCGCAGCATGTATTCGTATTGCCCGGTCCACTCGAGGCGATACCCGCGCGGCAGAAGTCCCGCGTCGATGATCTTCTCGTCAATCGCCCGCTTCGCGTCGCGCACGTAACCGCCAATGTCCCGGCCAGCGACGTCCACGTACACCCAGCCCGTCAAGGCTCCGTCCTCGTTCTTGATCAGAGGCGGACCGGTCGTCGTGTAAATATCGACCAGTTGGCCAAGCGGGATCTGCGCGATGTTTGCTCCTGAACCTGCGCTGCGCGCACCGGCGGACGAGCCCATGCTTCCCTCGCTTCCCGCAGCGCCCATCGCCAAAGACACCGGCACCAGGACGCGCTTGAGATCGTCGATGCTGTCGCGCAGTTCGCGGCTGTAACGGACGTTGATCGAATACCGTTCGCGACCTTCGACGGTGGGATCGACGGACATTCCGCCAATCGCCGTTTCCACGACCATGAGCACGTCCTCGACATTCAGGCCGTAGCGCGCGATCTCGGCGCGTTTGGGAACGATGTCGATGTACAGTCCGCCGATGGTGCGTTCGGAGTAGGCGCTGCGCGTGCCGGGCACGGTCTGGAGAACGCTCTCGATGTGTTCGCCCAGCCTGCTGATCGTGGCGAGGTCGGTGCCGAAAATCTTGATCCCCACCGGGGTGCGGATGCCCGTGGTCAGCATGTCCGTGCGGGCCTTGATCGGCATGGTCCAGGCGTTGACCTGGCCGGGAATCGTCATCGCAGCGTCCATTTCTGCGATGAGTTCGTCCCAGGTGATCGGGCGGACGTCCGGCCAGATGCGGCGCAGCCCGGACTGCAGCCATTCCGGCGCCCAGTCGGAGTACCAGCGCTTCTGCGGCACCCTGCGCCATTCCTTCTGCGGCTTGAGTTGCACGACGGTTTCGAACATCTCCATCGGCGCCGGGTCGGTTGCGGTTTCGGCTCGACCCGCCTTGCCGTGGACCGTGGCCACTTCCGGAAAGGACTTGAGGATCCGATCCTGAATCTGCATCAGCCGTGTTGCTTCGGCGATCGACACCGTAGGCAACGTCGTCGGCATGAAGAGAATGGTTCCCTCGTTCAATGGCGGCATGAACTCCGAGCCCAGCCGTTTGTAAACCGGCACGCAGGAAACGACGGCAATCACGGCGATGACGATGGAGAGAAAGCGGCGGCGCATGAGCGCGCTGACCCACGGGTAGTAGAGACGGTGGAGCACGCGGCTGATCGGATGCCGATGCTCCGGAACGACTTTTGCGCCGGTCATGAGCGCGATCAGAGCAGGGCCGAGCGTGATGGAAAGAAGGGCCGCGCCGGCCATGGTGAACGTCTTGGTATAGGCCAGCGGCTTGAACATGCGCCCTTCCTGCGCCTCCAGAGTGAACACCGGCAGGAAGCTGACGGTGATCACGAGGAGAGCGAAGAACAGCGGTTTGCCAAGCTGTTTGCAGGCCGCAATGATGATTTCCTGCCGCTGGCGCCGCGTCAGTCCGGGTGGGGCGTGTTCGAGCCGCTTGTGCACGTTCTCCACCATGGCCACGGCCTCGTCGGTAAGAACGCCGATCGAGATCGCAATCCCCGCCAGGGACATGATGTTGGCGGTGACTCCCATGAAATACATGGGGATGAACGCCAGCGCGACCGCGATGGGCAGCGTGACGATCGCCCGCACCGCGCCGCCGAAATCGAGCAAAAACATCACGATCACGATCGCCACGATGATCGATTCTTCGACAATCGTGCGCGTCAGGGTCTGAATGGATCGCTGGATCAGGTCCGAGCGGTCATACGTCGTGACGATCTCCACGCCCTCGGGGAGCGACGGCTGGATCTCTTCGAGCCGCTGTTTAATCCGGTTGATGACCTGAAGCACGTTCTGGCCGTGGCGGACGACGACGATGCCGCCGACCGTTTCGCCTTCGCCGTCGAGGTCGCCGGCGCCGCGCCGCATTTCCGGTCCCAGCGCGATGTTTCTCGCGACGTCGCGAAGCAGGATGGGCGTGCCGCGCGCGTCGGCTCCAACAACGACGAGGCGGAGATCTTCGAGCGAGTGGATGTAGCCGCGTCCGCGCACGAGGTAGGTGGTGCCGAAGCGTTCGAGCTCGCGGCCGCCCACGTCGTTGTTGGCGGCGCGGATGGCGGAGACGATGGCGGTGATCGGGACGTTGTAGGCCGCGAGTTTGTCGGGATCCAGTTCCACCTGGTATTGCTTTTCAAACCCCCCGAACGTGGCGACCTCGGCCACGCCTTCGATGCTTTGCAGCCAGTAACGCAGGTGCCAGTCCTGGAACGCGCGCAACTGGGCGAGGTCGTTCTTTCCGCTCCGGTCCACGAGAGCGTACTGGAATCCCCATCCGACGCCCGTGGCGTCCGGTCCGAGCGTGGGAGTCACGCCGGGCGGAAGGCTGCCCGTCAAACCCTGGATGTATTCGAGCACGCGCGAGCGCGCCCAATAGATGTCGGTGCCATCCTCGAAAATGACGTAAACAAAGGAATACCCGAAGAACGAGTAACCGCGGACGACGCGAACGCCGGGCGCGCTGACGAGCTTGGTGACGATCGGGTAGGTCACCTGGTCCTCCACGAGGTTCGGGCTGCGGCCTTCCCACTCGGTGAACACAATCACCTGGACATCCGACAGGTCCGGGATGGCGTCCAGGGGCGTGTTGCGCATGCTGTGGATCCCGCCGGCGAACAACGCGCCCACCAGCATGAAGACCATGAACTTGTTGCGCGCACTCCACTCGATGATGCGCTCAATCAGGCTGTCCTTGTGCTCGGGAGGCATGGAGGCGTTCGGATCAATGCTGGTGTTCGGATGCTCCGCCCATGCCGGTGACCACCGACTTGAGCTGGCTTTCGGAGTCGATGAGGAACAGCGCCCGTGTGACGACCCGTTCGCCTTCCTTCAGACCGCCCGTGACTTCCCAATACTCCTCTCCCCGGGCGCCGATCGTCACTTCGCGCGGCTCGAGGTGATCTTTCTCTCCGTCCACGAAGGCAATGAAGCGTGTTCCGGTGTCGATCACTGCACTGGCCGGGACCGACAGCACTTCGCCGATGGACACTTCGAGTTCCACGTTGGCCCACATCTCGGGCCGCAGCACATGTTCGGGATTGTCCAGCTCCAGGCGGACCTCGGCGCGGCGGGTCTGCGGGTTGATGTGCGGGTAGATGAAGGTGACGGAGCTTTCGAACTGTTTGCCTCCGAGATTTGGAAACAGCACCCGCCCTTTCTGACCGATCCGGACGCGCGGCAGGTCGGACTCGTGCACCGCCGCGCGGACCCAAAGCCGGCTCAGGTCTGCAATCTCATAAAGAACGTCGCCGGGCTGGAACGCCTGGCCTTCCACAACGTTCTTCGCGATCACGTGACCCGACAGTGGCGAGCGCATCTGGATTTCGTCCGTGGGTTTGCCGCCCTCTTCCAAACGACGCAATTCGTCATCGCCGACCTCGAGCAGTTCGAGCCTGCGTCGGGCGGCCTCGGCGAGGGTCGATGGATCCGGCAGTCCGGCCGCGGCGTTTGAAGCGATTCGCCGGCTCTGCAGGGCAAGGGCATAATCGTTTTCGGCGGTGAACAGGTCCGGGCTGTAAACGGTGAACAAGGGATCGCCCTGTTTCACCGGCTGGCCCGTGTAGTTCACCTGCACCTTGCGAACCCACCCGCCGAATCGCGGCGCGATTCTCGCAAAGCGCGTTTCATCGTGCTCCACGACGCCGACGGCGCGGACGGTGTCTGACAGCGCACGCCGTTCGACAGGCGAGAGGGTGAGGCCGATTGTCTGCCGTTTCTCGGGCGACACGACAACGGACACCCGTCCGGCAATGGAGGGGGCCGAATGATCGCCGCCGCCGATCGGCACGAGGCTCATGTTGCAGATCGGACAATCCCCGGGCCGATCGCTCGTGTAGGTGGGATGCATCGGGCAGTGATATTTCGGTGCACCCTGAGCGGCGGTGTCCGTTGCGGCCGATTCTGCTTTCCGGCAGCTCACGGTTCCGAGCATCAGCGCGACGAGGAGAACGGGAAGGACCCTGGCCAGTTTCATAAGTTCACTCCGGAACACTCCTGTGCGGTGCTTCGGAAGGCGCCACGGTATATCCCTCGACAGGCGGATGTCCCGCAGGCAACTGCCTGGAGCCGGTAGGACTGGAGCAACAACTGTGCGATTGAGTTCCACAGCTGCTTTCAGAGCCATTGTCTGCCCCACAAGCATGGCTGCCGGCGCGCGCCGGCTGGTGCATCGGACAGGTTGCTTCGTACGCCGCATCGGCACTTTCCGACGCGGCTTTCACACGGGAGGGAATGTCGAAGTAGAGCGCCCCCGCCGCGAGGGCGAACCCGGACAGGAGCGTGAGGCCGATGAGATTCAGATGTTTGGCGATGAGTTTCATACGCTGGTTGAGTGTTGGTTGCGAAAAGTCAGTGGCCGGAGTCTGGAGAGGGCTCTGATTCCGGCTGGGCATTGATCATTTCAAGCGCGCCGAGGTCTCCGAGGCCGCAGCACAGCACCAGCTCGGACATGGCCTGGTATTGTTCTGAAATCGACCGGGCCAGTCCGAGTTGCGCCTCGAGCACCATCCGCCGCGCATCCAGCAGGTCGCGCACAGTGTTGCGGCCGGCTTCCCAGCCCGCCCGCACGCTTTCAAGAGCCGACTCGGTGCGCGGAAGGATCTCATCGCGATACAGCAACGCGTTTCGCCGGCCGGCATCGATGCGAACGACCAGCAGGTGGACTTCCTCGCGCAACGCCGCGCGATAATCGTCCAGCTCGTGCCGGACCGCTTCGAGGCGCGCTTCCTCGCGGCGGAGTTCGTTCCGGTACTTGCGGGCGTTGCCCCAGGGCAGGTTCATGCTGAGCGTCAACATGCCCTGGCGAAAGCTCGCATCGGACGAATAGGAGCGGCCTTCGAGGCCGATGCTGACATCGGGCAGACGCTGTCGCCGGGCCACGTCCCGCGCGGCTTCGCTCTGCCGGATCTGGTGCTCCAGCACGGTGAGTCTCGGCTCAAACCTGAGTGCGAGCTGGAGCAACCGCTCGTTGTAGGCGACGGGATTCGCGAGCGGCGGCAACTCGAGCCGCGGCCACGGGCTGAGCGGCTCCCGGTTCAGCAGGCGGTTCAGTGCCACGTGCTCGTGCTCGAGTTCATCGCGGCTCGTCTGCAGCTCCGTCGCCCGTTTCGAGCGTTCGTTCATAATCTGGACGAGCTCCGGCAGCGTCGCCGTGCCCGCCCGGTACTTGGCTTCCGCGGTTTGGGCCATGACGTCGAGCCATGCGAGGTCCTGTTCTCCAATCGCCACCACGCGGTCGGCGAAAGCCGCCCGGAACAACGCCTTCGCCAGCTCCGCGCGAAGCAGTTGAAACTGGTATTCCGCGTTGGCCACCTCGATGTCGTATTCGGCCTCGGCCGCGCGGCGCGCCAGACGCGGTTTGCCGAACAACGGCAGCTTCTGCTCCACCCCGTAGATCACGTCGCCGTCCTCGGCGCGCATTTCCCGTTCGGCTGCCATCCCGCCGATCATCGCTGTCGGATCCTCCCACGTGCGCACGGTGCCGATACTGGCCTGGGCTGCCGCGGCGCGGGCATTGGCCGCCCGCAGCGCCGGGTGATTGGTTCGCATCTGTCCCGACAGGGCGGAGATGTATTCCGCCGTGACCTGGACGCGGTTCGTTATGCCGGCGTCCGCTGCGAGCGTGGCGACGGTGCCGGACAGGGCAAACAGCATTGAAATGAGAGTTCTCTTCATACCGATCTGAAAAGTTGGGCGCAGACCTGCGCGAAGCATCCGCAGAGTGCCTGCGCGGTACACACTGCGGGCGTTCAGACGGAATGGGTCAGATCAGAAGGGCGCAATGGCGCGCGTAGAGAGGAGCAACCGCGCCGGTGAGAAGGCCGGGTGCCCCGGCAAGGACCATCGATTCGGGAGTCGAGGGCAGAGTCCATAGCAACTGCGCCGGGGCGGAAGCGGCCAGTTGTTGGAGGGAAAGGACCGGAGCCGCCGAAACGGGCGACGGCTCCGGCAAGGGATCGGAGGCGCAGCAACTCGCCTGGCTGCAGTCACAGCCGCAGCAGGCGGGCACCGCACGCACTTCGCTGGCGCCCGGGGCTTGCCGAGGGACCGAAGTCCACGCAAGCAACAGGCTGCAAACAACAGCCAGCGCCGTTTTCATGGACGGAATATGCATGCGATGCGAACGAGTGGCTAAACCGGAGTTGTCATCTCTTTGGCAGGAATTGTCACACGAGCCGTCTGCCAGTTACTTCTTCGCGGCTTCCTCTTTCTTCTTCTCCGCCTCCTGCATCTTCTTGATGTATTTGGCGGGATTCTTGTCGAAATCCTTCTTGCAGCTCTTGCAGCACAGCTTGATTTCCTGTCCCTCGTATTCGAACACGAACGGCTTGCCCATTTCCCCGAGCTTTTCGTCAGTAACGGCGCAGGTGTCGAGCTTGTAGGGTTTCACCGGCTTTTTCTCGGCGGCCGACAGGCTCAACGGGGCTGCCAGGAACGAGGTTATCAGGGCCAGAACACCAATGGTCTTCATCATTTTCATAGGCACTTGCTTAAGTGACACACATTATACGCACCGATTCGGAAATTCCCTCAAGAATTTTGGCGCTGTCCATCGCGGCACACCTGCCTGACCCGTGCCGGGACAATTCCGCGCGCATATGCGACAAAGATTGTCCCGCTGAAATTGGCAAGTGTCTTGACGCCTGATGTTTGCACAAATCGGCCTTTTTGAACGCAGGACAATTCTGCGCGCATATGCGACAGGAATTGTCCCGTTCAGAGGCGGGTTGCGCCGCGGAAGTCAGGGGCAGATCAGGGCCAGTTCGGTCTTTGTCAGCCATCCCTTCGCCCGGCCGGTTTCCACAAAAAGGTAATCGCCCTTTGTCCGAACCACGCGAACGGGATCGCCTGCTCCAAGCTGCGTGACGGCCTCGCCTTCAGTCGTCGGCGTCAGCCGCAGCAATGTGTCGCGTTCGAGAACGAATCCAATGCGCGCGCGGGTGTAAGTGCCGATTTGGGCGGGAATGGTGAGAAGGAAAATGCCCAGGGCGACGGCGGCACCGGCATGGTGCCATCCGGCGCGGCGCCAGCGCAGTACCACGGGCAGAATCGTCAGGCCGCCCGTGAGCCACAGGCTGGCTGTGGTGATCCAGGCCCACCAGACGTGCGGCAGCCAGGTCGATGCGATCTCGTGCCATCTCAGTTCGGGCGCCTCGAGTTGTGCCTGTTCGCGGACAAAGCGCAGGTTGTTGCGCGAGCGGGCATCCCTCGGATCGATCCACAGCGCGCGTTCCCAGGCGACGATGGCCGGTCCCAGGCGGCCGCGGCGCCATTCGGCATTGCCGAGGTTCTGCCACGCTCCGGCTGAGGGGTGTTCCAGCGCGCACCGGCCAAACGCCTCGGCGGCGGCGTCGAAATCACCTGCTCGATAAGCTTCCAGGCCCGCGGCAAATAGACTGTTCGGTGTCGTGCGACTTTGCCCGGCTGGGGACGCGGGAGAAGCGGTGGATTCCCGCGGAGCGGCAGCGGCGTGGGCGAGAAGGCCGAGCCACGTCCACAACAGCAGAATGACAAGGGGCTGAAGCTTCATAGCGCCTCGTCCAGTTTCGCGAGGATCCGATCCGTCTCGATCTTGAGATCGAGAATGCCTTCGGTCCGGACGCTTCCGTTCGAGAAGGCATCGGCGTCGGCAATGTCGAACAATCGGCGGACCGTTTCATGTCCGTTTTTCTCGCCTGCCACTCCGTTGAGACACCGCAGGACGTCGTTGCAGACCAGCGCGTCGGGAGCGGCGCCTTCCGCGGGTGCGCAGGCGATACGCATGGCTCGAACTGCATGTCTCGCGAACCGGGTCGCTTCTCCCGCGGCGTGGGCGCGCTCGGCGAGGCGCCGTTCGCGACGGAACAGGCGTCGGGCGCGCCGGCGCAGGCGGATTTCGGGATGCCGTTCGTGAAACCGGCGCCGCTGGTCCCACACCCAGAGCCCGATCAGGCAGAATAGCGGGGTGGCTTGCAGCGCAACGAACCACCTCCGTTGTTGCAACGGCCGGAGACTTGCGGCTTGTCGGCCCGGCGTGGCGGCGATGGCGCTCAATTGCAGGGGCTGGTTCACCTCCGCGGCAGCCGCCGTGTTCGCAGCGATGATCGGCCGGGCATCCGCCGCGTTGGAACCGGGCGTGACGCGGACGGGTATTGAAGGAATCGTGAGGTCCACATATTCCCCTTTGACAGGATCGAAGCCACTGAACGGGATGGGCGGCGTCGCCGACGCATCATCCGCGAGCGGCGTCATGTCGTAGACAAAGGTCACCCACGTTCCGGGGACCGGCATGGGGCCGCGAGGCGGTGTCATTGTCACCACGGCGGGTTGGACGCGCCACAGCGGATCCCGGGGAGGCGGAGGCGGAACGAGTCGGGTGACGTTGAACTCGCCGCGGACGGTGACGCTGAGCCGGAGGGTTTGGCCGACAGCCACTTCGCCGGCGGAGAGCAGGGGCGGGTCCGGCGCAAAGCGGCCCACGGCGCCGGTGAATCCGGGCAACACGCCTTCATCGGGAAGCGGGCGAACGGTGATCTGGATCGGATCCGAATCGAGCAGGACAAACTGGGACAGGCCGCCCGGTATGGTTGTCTGGCCTTGAAGCACGACGGTGCCTGCGAAGGAGGTGCCGCCGGTGAAACCCTGGGCCGAGAGGCTCAGGGTGCCGGCGGTGAGCGGCGTGACGGTTGCCTGGTAGATGAACGCCTGTCCTTCCTGCGGAAGAGCGGTGACCATCTGCCGGATAGTGCCCTGGTCCACCAGCAATCCCTCGCCATTGATCTTCGGCTGGTCCAGGCGCTGAATGACACTTGGGGCGATCATGGGAAGAATGATTTGCGCGATGGTGGCTTCGCCGACAAACAGGTTTGTGCGGCTGAGCTGGAACCGGAGCTGCCGCGGCGGCGGCGGAACCGATGTTCCCGGCGGGACGACCTCAAGGCGCGCTTCGGGAACCCTGACCCGTTGCGTATAGACCTGAACTTCAAACGCCGGCATGACGAAGGAACCGGTCGTGCGCGTGCGGGCGTGATAATTGATTCCTGTGCGCGGCAGGAGTTTGCCGGGAATCGAGATCAGTGTCATGCCGCGAGCGCTTTGCCGCAGTTCGAGGCCCTCGGGCGGCGTGAGCTCGGTCGGCCATACGATTGACTCATCGAGCGCGTTGAAGGTGACGCGGTAAATGGCCTTTTCCCCGGGGCGAACCGCGGGCGGATCGAACTCCGCTGTGACCTCGATGTTCGTTGCGATTTCAATCGAGGGCTGGTTCAGCATGAGCGTGAGCAACGGATCCGGCATCGTGGATGTCGGCTGGGCGAAAAGAACCGAAGGAAAGATCAACGCCACCAGCGCCAGCGCCGCCGCCCGAATGCGGGACGGCTGTTGGCGCGGGCGTTCGGCATCTTTCATTCCTGTTGTTCTCACCATTGCTGAGGGAGGTTCATCGGGACGGAAACGCGGGTGCGTTGAGCATCACCAGTTGCGCTGTGGATTGCGCTCGGCCGGGGTTGCCTCTCGGGATCCCATGGGCAACCGGCGGTTGTTGTCCAGTTGAAATGCGTCGAGCAGCCATCCTGCGAGTTCGGCGGAGACCCGGATTTCTTCCCCTTCGCGTCCCGGGCCTTCTTCTTTTCCTTCCGGCGGGATTTTCGGCTGCCCCTCTTCGTCCAGCTCGTCATCGCCGTCCGCGCCCGGCGGGAGCATGTCCTGCGGGATGCGTCCTCTGAGTTCTTTGAGCTGCTCGCCGAGTTCCCGTTCGCGCTGTCCCATCTCCTTCCGGCTCTGCTCCATTTCGCGGATGCTGTCCACGAGTCTTGCGATGGCGCGTTCGACGGTTTCCACGTTGTGTTGCGCGTTGGTGTCCGCGGGTCTCAACTCCAGCGCGCTCTTGAAATCTCCGAGTGAGCGTTGCCATTTCCTCAGGGCCGCGCCGTGGAGTTCCAGAGCTCTGCTGACGGCCTGGGTTGCATCGCGCAGTTCCCGGCGCGCCCCGCGGCCGTTCATGTAAGCCTGCACCATCTTCTTCAGGTCTTCACCGGCGAGGGCATCCGACGCGAGCGCGGAGGCGGTTTGCGCGCGTTCGGCTGCGGCGCGGCTGCGGCGCGTCAGCGGACCCGAAGCGAGGGATTTCTTCAGTTCCTCGGCGCCCTGGGAGAAGCGGACATGGCCGAGATTGTAGAGCGCGGGTGGACGGACTCTCTCGTCCTGGCGGGCCAGCGCGGTTTGCAGGTAGGCCTCGGCCTCGCGCCAGTTTCCCTCGGTCAGCCTGCGTGTGCCGGCGTTGAACAGTTCGCGCGTGGTGCGCGGGGGCGGTTCCTTGACCGAATTTGTCGTGGCGTTCGAAGTGGCTGCCGAGGTGGAGAAGTGGAATGACAACAGGCAGATCGCAATGAGTCGCATGAGGGTGGGGCGAGTGTCCCCGCGAGCCGCGCAAGTCGCAGGCGCTGTTGAGCGCTGTGCATAACGGCTACCAGCCGATGGCAAATGGCCAATGGCCGCCTGAAGGCGGGACTCCTTGCGGATGGTGAGGCAAGCGTCCTCGCGAGCCGTCGTGCGATTGCTGTCAGCCAAGGGTGCCGCCGTGCGCTGCGCGAAATAGCCAACAGCCGATGGCCAATTGCGAATTCTTTTTTGCATGGCGCTCATTGTCATTCCGTTTTCCATCGGCGCGTGCCGAGCAGGGATTCGGACACCAGCAACACTAGCACAACTGCCAGCGGAACATGGAACCGGTCGATCCCCAGTATTTGGGTCGGCACTCCCGCGGCATCGGCTATCCTGGTGTCCACCGCGAGGCGCACCCGGGCCAATCCCTCGCCCAGCGCGCCCAGAGGGTAATACCGTCCGCCGGTGGCCTCCGCGATCTTTTGCAGCGTGGCCTCATCCAGCCGGCTGCGCACGACCTGGCCATCCTCGTCGCGCACCAGCTCCCGTTGGCCGTGCTCATTGATCACCATGATTTCCGAACCGGACGTCGTTCCGACGCCGATGGTGAACACCACGACGTCCTTTTCAGCCAGAGATTCGGCCGTGCTGACGCCGGATTCGCGCAAGTCCTCGCCGTCGGTCAGCAGGATGATGAGCTTGCGCTGGTCCTCCTTCGACATCGCTTCAAACGCTTCCTCCAGGGCGCGGCCGATGTCGGTTCCGGGAACAGCGATGGTCTTGTCATCCAGGGCGCGCAAGGCGTCTTCGAAGGCGTCGTAGTCGAACGTCAGCGGGCACTGAAGGAAAGCCTGGCCTGCGAAGGCGACGAGGCCGACGCGGCCGCGGGCATGGTTGCGGACGAAATCGAGCACGGCCTGTTTGGCGCGGGTGAGGCGGTTTGGCGAAACGTCCGAGGCGAGCATGCTGCGCGAACAGTCGAGGGCGAAAACGAGGTCCTCGCCCAGTTCGCGGGTTTCCAGGTGCTGCACACCCCATTGGGGGCGGGCCATGGCGATGCCGATTCCCGCGACGGCGGCCAGGAGCATGGCGTTCTTGATGCCGCGTCGCAGCGGGCTGTGGGATCGCGTGAGTGTCTGGACGAAGCCCGGCGCGGCGATCTGTTTCAACTGGGCGCGCCGGCGGCGGGCGGCATACACCTGCAGCGCCGCCAGGGACACGGAGCCGAGCACGGCCAGCCACAGCCATTGCGGTTCGGCAAAATGAGGATGCGCGAAATCCATCAGGGGATCCTCCGGTATCGCGTGTTTGCCAGCGTGAGCTCGATCGCCAGCAGCGCGAAGGCCGTCAGCAACGGCCATTGAAACAGCGGCGTGTGCAGGGTGTAGCGGCGAAGATTGATTTCCGTCTTCTCGAGGCGGTCGATCTCGTCGTAGATGCTCTGGAGTTCGCTCCGGTTTTTCGCGCGGTAGGAGCGGGCGTTTGAAAGCTCGGACATCCGGTCCAGCAGGGAGTAGTTGGCGGGCTGGAGGAGAAGCCGCGGAATCACATTGCCGTTGGCATCCAGGCGCAAACGCCCGGTCGATGGCTCGAATTCGGGCAGGTAGCAGGGTTCTTCGACCCCAATGCCGATCGTGTACACTTTGGCGCCGAGCGCGGCGGCCAGTTGCGCGGCGGGCACCGGATCAATCTCGCCGTGATTGTTGTCGCCGTCGGTCAGCAGGATGATGATGCGGCTCTTGCTGTCCGGCGACGATTTCAATCGGCGGGCGGCGCTCGCGGTGGCGTCGCCGATGGCGGTGCCCAGTTCGCGAATCATGCCGACGTGCAGGCGTTTCAGATTCGCGATCAGCCAGTCGTGGTTCAGCGTCAGCGGGCTCGCCAGGTAAGGAACCCGGGAGAACACGATCAGCCCGATGCGATCGTTCGGGCGTTTGCGGATGAAATCCTCGATCACTTCGGCGGCGATGTCGAAACGGGTGATGCGCTCGTCCGGCGGGCTCATGTCGAGCGCCATCATCGACCACGAGAGATCCAGAGCGAGCATGATGTCGATGCCGCGGGTCTGGGCTTCGGTGCGGTCGCTGGCGAAGCGGGGTCCGGCGAGGGCGATGATGCAGAGGGCGGCGGTCATGAGGCGCAGGAACAACAGGAGGCGTCCGGGCGCCGCCCGCACCATGGTGCCCGCGGCCCGCGCGATCTCGGCGCTGGAGAAGTGAATGGCGGAATGCTTTCCGGCCCGGCCGCAAAGGAATGCATAGACCGGCAGCAGCGCGAGCAGCGCCAGTACCCACGGATACTGGAATTCCAGTTCGCTGTTCATTCCTGTATGGGCGTCGGCGGATTCTCGGCCGCCTGGCGGAGTTGCCGGCGGCGAGCCTCGCCAAGTTCAACGAGTTCCAGCGCGCGGTCAACGGCGCCGAAACCGGCCGGTTCACCCGGGCCGAATTTCCGTTCGTCGCACGTCTGGAGGAACTCCGCCGCTTTCTGCGCCAGCTCGGTTCCCGGTTCCTCGCTCGTGTTCAAGGCGGCGATGAATTCGGTGGTGGTGAGTTCTTCCGCCGGGAGATGAAACGCGGTCTGGAGGTAGAGGCGGACGCAGCGGGAAGCTTCGCTCAGGGTGTTGCCGTCTTCGGGGCGCGAGCGCAACGCCGCCAGGCGCGCACGGACCTGGACCTCGATGGGAGGAGCGGGCGGCGGCTTTGGCCGCAGCAGGCTCCAGGCGATGAGCGCCAGAACGAGGGCGGCGACGAGACCCAGCACGATCCACGTGCCGTACTGTTCCCAGAAGGAGGGCGGCATCTCCGGCAGCGGCGGCGACAGGGTGAATGCGTATTCCTGTGAGGCATTCGTCGCACCGTACGTCCGGCCTGCAAAGAATAGCATCAGGAGGAGAGGAGGATTGGAAAAGGCCCCCCTCTCCCCGGCCCTCTCCCCGCTCGGGCGGAGAGAGGGAGTTGAATGCAAAGTGGGCGTCAGGAGGCATCCGCTGCCGCCGGGCTCCGCCGCCGTTCCCTGGGCGTTGAATGTTGAACGTTGAACGTTGAATGGTCGCTTTCCGCCTGCTGCCGTTCCCTGGGCGTTGGACGCTGGATGTTGGATGTTGGATGTTCGATCCTCCCCGGTCATCCCCGCCTCCTCCCTCGGCGCAGCTCGAAAAAGCGCTGGAGCGTCTGCGCAAACGGTTCGGCTGTGCTGAGCCGCAGGGTATCGACGCCGGCGTGCCGCAGCGCGCTGTCGAGCTGAGTGAGCCGCAGGTTGTTCGCCTGCTCGAACGCCCGCCGCACCGCGCTCCGATGCGAGTCCACTTCCAGCATCTCGCCGGTTTCGGCGTCCTCGATATTCACCAGGCCCGCCGCGGGCAATGCGCTTTCGCGCGGGTCATGCAGATGCACGCAGACCAGGTCGTGCCGCGCGTTGGTCAGGCCGATGTCCTGGATGACGTCGCGGCCGCGCCTGTCCCCTGCGTCGGAGACGGGGCGGAACGTGTGCAGAAAGTCGGTGAGCAGGAAGATAATGGATCGGCGATGGAGCACGTGGTTCAGGAACGTCAGCGCCGCGGCGATACTGGTGCCGCGATGCGCCGGCTGGAACGAGAGCATCTCGCGGATCACGCGCAGGAGGTGGCGCCGTCCTTTCCTTGGCGGAACGAACAGCTCCACCTGGTCGGTGAAGAGCAGCAACGCGACCTTGTCGCTGTTGCGGGCGGCGGAGAACGCGAGCGTGGCCGCCACTTCCGTCGCAAACTCTCGCTTGCTGCGCTGAATCGAACCGAAGGCCGATGACCCCGAAAAGTCCACGGCGAGCACCATGGCCAGCTCGCGTTCTTCGCGAAACCGCTTCACGAACGGGCGCCCCATCCGGTTGCTCACGTTCCAGTCGATGTCCCGAACGTCGTCGCCGGGCATGTATTCGCGCAGTTCCTCGAAGTCCATGCCGCGCCCGCGGAAATGGCTGAGATACGCCCCCACCATCGTGTCGTTCACCAGCCGGTTGGTGCGGACTTCGATACGGCGAACGGACTCGAGCAGTTCAGCAAGGGTCATGCGGGAGGGAGGCGGTGGAGGGAACATTCAACGCTCAAGGAGTTGGTGGTGGGGCGAGCGTCTTGCCACGCCGAAGCACAGCGAAGGCGGGTCCTCGCGAGCCGTTGTGCCACAACCAACATCGGCAAAGACCAGCACAGCCTCCGTTCAAACGGGGATCGGTTGTTCGATCCATTCTGGCGCTCGTTCGCCGGCTCCCGCCTTCGCCGAGGCTGCGGCGGGCAAGCGCGGAGATGCTTGCCCCACCGGTATTCAGAAATCCCGTTCTCATGGCACAGGCACGGTGCTGAAAACCTTCCGGATGATGGCGTCGGTGGTGATGGCCTGGGCTTCGGCTTCATAGGACAGGATGATGCGATGGCGCAGGACGTCGGGGCCGATGCTCTTCACGTCTTCAGGGGTGACGTAGGTCCGGCCCTGCATGAGCGCCCACGCTCTTGCGGCAACAGTCAGGTAGATCGTCGCGCGCGGTGACGCGCCGAACTGAATGAAATGCTTCACGTCGAGCTTGTATTGCTCGGGTCGGCGCGTCGCGAACACCACGTGGACGATGTAGTCGCGCACCTTTTCGTCCACATGGATCTGGTCCACGAGCTTGCGTGTGCGGAAAATTTCGTCCAGGGCGATGACCGGTCTCACTTCCGTTTCGGGCGCGGTGAATGCCATCCGGTCGAGAATCTTCCGTTCTTCTTCGAACGTGGGGTAATCCAGCAGCACTTTGAACATGAACCGATCCACCTGCGCTTCGGGCAGCGGGTAGGTGCCTTCCTGGTCGATGGGATTCTCCGTCGCGAGCACGAGGAAGGGGGAGGGCAATCGCAGCGTTTCGCCACCAAGCGTGACCTGTCGTTCCTGCATGGCTTCGAGCAAGGCCGATTGCACCTTGGCCGGTGCGCGGTTGATTTCGTCGGCAAGCACGAAGTTGGCGAACACGGGGCCCTTGGTCGCGTGATACTTGCCGTCCTGCGGATTGTAGATCAGCGTGCCGACGATGTCGGCGGGGAGCAGGTCGGGAGTGAACTGGATGCGATGGAACGTGGCCTGGATGGCGGCGGCGAGGGTGCGGACGGAAAGGGTCTTCGCGAGGCCGGGGACGCCTTCGAGCAGAACATGTCCGTTGGCGAGCAGGCCCACGAGGAGACGTTCGATAAGGTGTTCCTGGCCGACAATGGTTTTGGCGATTTCGGATCGAAGCGTGGCGAGCCAGGTGGATGCAGCCTGGACCTGCTCATTCAGCGGTGTGCTCATGTGGGCAAGAATGTAGGTGGGGACGCACGCGGACTCAAGATCGGCGAGCAACAGGAGGATTCGAACATGGCGTTACACGCACTCGAGCGCGGCGTTTACGCCGCTTGAGGGTACGCCTGCATGCCGGCGGCCGAACTGTAGTTTCACTATCCCTCGCCATCGTGCGCGAAGCGACCTGAAGGTCGCGCTCCCAATACAGGAGCCCCCCTTGCCACCGTTACAGTCCGCACGTTTGCACAACCCCCGCGTAAATCGTCATTCGTAAATCCCCGGGGGTTATGGGGCGATGACCGACCCTCAAGGTTCATTGCCCATTCCAGAAGGAGAGTTAGCTTGGAACAAAGAAAGATCGCACCAAGGAGTTTATGAAAACATTCCGAACCATCACAATAATGGCGCTACTGGCAGCCGCGCTTTCGGTGTCAGCAGCCGAACAATCCGCCGCGGAGCAGGGAGTTCAATTTCAAGGAAGGGTTTCGTCCTTCGACGAATCGGAAAGGACACTGCGGGTGGGAGACCAGACCTATCAACTTCTGCCGACCAGCCGTGTGACGCGGTCCGACAAGCCTGCCTCTGTCAGCTCGCTGGCCGAAGGTCAAACGGTCGAGGGGCGATACAAGATGTCGGCTGAAGGCAAGCGCGAGGTGCTGACGCTCGATATCACGCGCGACGCCGATCGCAGCGTGGCATCCGGACAGGATGGCGCGGGCCAGGGCGTGAAATTCCAGGGTCAGATCGGGAAGATCGATCGCGAGGCGAACACGGTGACGATTGACGGCACGACGTATCACGTCCTTCCGACGAGCCGGCTCACGGGCCGCGCGGGCAGAACCGCGCAGTTGTCCGACTTGAGCCGCAACCAGCAGGTGACAGGCACGTACAAGCAGTCGGCCGAAGGGCGGCGCGAAATTCTGACACTCGACGTTGGACGCGAACAGGGCAGGGCCGTGGGTGGCGGACAGGACCGCGCGGACGTCGAGTCGGGCGCGACGTTCCAGGGCCAGGTCGGGCGCATCAATCGCGAGAACAACACAGTAACGATTGGCGGCAACACGTATCACATCCTGCCGACGACACGCATTCTGAACCGCAACGGACGGCCGATCACGCTTTCGGATTTGAACCGTGAACAACGGGTCCATGGAACTTACAGGGAATCGGCCGAGGGCAGGCGTGAAGTGTTGACGCTCGAGGTTGGGCGTCCTGACAACGATCAACGCAACTGAGGAAGTTGTTTCAGCCCCAAAGCTGCCGGTCGAGCGAGCGATACTGAATCGCCTCGGAAACGTTGTCGGATGTGATGTTGTCGGAGCCGTCCAGGTCGGCGATGGTGCGGGCCACCTTGAGAATGCGGTCGTAGGCGCGCGCGCTGAAACGGAAGTCGGCCATGGCGAACTTCAACAGTTCGCGCGTGTGCTCGTCCAGCGCGCAGAACTCCCGGATTTCCTTCGGGCCCATCCGCGCGTTGCAGGTTACGCGCGGTTTCCCCGCGAAGCGCGTCTGCTGCCGGCGCCGCGCAGCCACGACGCGCTTGCGAATCTCCGCCGACGTCTCGCCCGTGCGCTCGGACGAGATTTCATGAAACTTCACCTGCGGCACTTCCACGTGCAGATCGATGCGGTCCAGCAACGGGCCGGAGATGCGCCCGAGATAATTCTGGATCTCTCGCGGTGAACAGCGCGATTCGCCCGGCATCTTGCCGTCCGGCGTCGGGTTCATCGCCGCCACCAGCATGAATTGCGCGGGAAACGTCATCGTGCCCGCCGCGCGCGAGATTGTGACGCGCCCTTCCTCGAGCGGCTGGCGCATGGTCTCCAGCACGCTGCGTTTGAACTCGGGAAGTTCGTCGAGGAACAACACGCCATGGTGCGCCAATGAAATCTCACCGGGCGTGGGATTGATGTTGCCGCCGAGGAGGCCGGCGTCGGACGCGGTGTGGTGCGGCGTGCGGAACGGGCGCGTAGTGATCAACGCCTGCCCGGGCGCGAGCAGGCCCACGATGCTATGGATCTTCGTCGTCTCCAGCGCTTCATCGAGAGTGAGCGGCGGAAGAATGGTGGCGAGCCGCTTTGCAAGCATCGACTTGCCCGTGCCGGGAGGCCCGATGAGCAGGACGTTATGACCGCCGGCTGCCGCGATTTCGAGCGCGCGTTTGACGCTTTCCTGGCCTTTGACCTCCGCGAAATCCATGTCCTGGTTCTGCCCGTCTTCGAAGATTTTCGCGACATCCACTCGCGTCGGAGCAATCCTGACTTCATTTTCCAGGAAACCGGCGGCTTCGCGCAGGTTCCGGACCGGGATCACTTCAAGACCGGAAACGACGGCCGCTTCGGCTGCGTTCTCAACTGGAACCAGCACGCCCACCTTGCCCTCGTCGCGCGCGCGAATAGCGATCGGCAGGACACCCTTGACCGGGCGAACGGCGCCGGTGAGCGCGAGTTCGCCGACGATGATGAAGTTTTCGAGCTGATCGGTTTCGATCTGTTCGTTGGCGGCGAGGATGCCGAGCGCGATAGGGAGATCGAAGCTGGGCCCTTCTTTCTTCACGTCGGCCGGCGCGAGATTGATGGTCGTGCGGCCCATGGGGAATTTGAAACCTGAATTGGTGAGCGCGGTGGCGACGCGATCACGGGACTCCTTGACGGCCGCATCGGGCAACCCAACCACCACGATGACCGTATCACCCCAGCCTGCATTGACCTCTACTTCGACCGGGTACGCCTCGATTCCATTTACCGCCGCCGAGCAGACCTTGGCCAACATGGGCGGGAGAATAGCAAGCTCTTTTGCTATGGCAAATGAAACCATGAAACTCCTCCTCCCCATGAACCTGCCCTCAGGTTGATGGGTTCAAAGCGCGAAATTCCATTTGGGAGAATTCTCCCCATGAACCTGCGCTCAA
>DGDZ01000033.1:12694-83232 GCA_002385705.1 Verrucomicrobia subdivision 3 bacterium UBA3939 | reverse complement strand
GAGCGCAGGTTCATGGGGAGGGGTAGACAAGTCTGCTGCCGGCTGCAATCCGGCATTGTCAGGGAATGGTGTTCCGCCTATAGTCTGCCCATGAAAATCACTCCGCTGGCTTTGCATTTGCCGCTTGCTGTCCTGATTCTTCTTGGAACCGGTTTTCTCTCGCGCGCGGCTGACGAGCCGACCGCGCTGGAGGTTGTCAAGGAAGCCAATCGCCACGTGGGCGAGGAGGTCAAGGACAAGGTCATTCGCATCCGGTCCGAGAAATCGGTGGCGGGTCTGACGCCGAACATCTGGTACGTGATGTATTACAACCCCGATGTGCGCTTCAAGACCACGGAGGTGAAGATCGGTGCGGGCAAGAAACTGGACGTCAGGAACCCGCTCCGCCAGCCGTTTGCCTACATCAACATCGATCGTGTGATCGATCTCAAGAAGGTGAAGGTGGATTCGGATGACGCAATCAAGATCGCCAGCGCGGAGCCGCTGCTTGAGAAGCTCACGTTGCGGGCCACGGAGCTGTCGCTGGAACCGTCCGACAACGGTCCGGTCTGGAAGGTCCGGCTCTGGGCCGCGCGCCTGCGCAATCCGAATCGCGACGCCGATATCGGCGAACTGACGATTGACGCAATCGAGGGCAAGGTCATCAAGAACGACCTGCGCATCAGTCGCGTTGACTGACCATCGGGTGTGAACGCCGGGGAGCATCGCCACCGCTACGATGTTGTCATCGTGGGCGGAGCATTGTCCGGGGCGGCGACGGCGATCCTGCTTCTGCGGGAGAAACCCGATCTGCGGGTGCTGATTGTCGAGAAATCGACCGCGTTTGGCCGGCGGGTGGGGGAGGCGACCGTTGAGGTCAGCGGCTATTTCCTTTGCCGTGTTCTCGGGCTGACGCAGTACCTGAACGAGGCGCACCTGGTGAAGCAGGGGATGCGCTTCTGGTTCAGCAACGCGGAGGCGCGAACGCTGGAGGACTGCAGCGAAATCGGGGGCAAATACCTGTCGCGCGTCCCCGCATTCCAACTGGATCGATCCGCGCTCGACGAGGAGGTTCTGCGGCGGGCGGTGGCGTTGGGCGCCGAATTGTGGCGACCCTCGACCGTGTCGCGCATCCAGCTGGATGCCGGCCGCGAGCAGACGGTGGAGGTGCGTTTTGCGGACGAGGTGCGCGCGGTGCGCGCGCGTTGGGTGGTGGACGCGTCGGGAGTGGCCGCATTGCTGGCGCGCCAGGAAGGCTGGCTCCAGCCCAACCGAGAGCATCCGACAACGGCGGTGTGGGCGAGATGGACGGGCGTGAAGGACTGGGACGGAATTGAGTTGTCGCAGAAGTTTCCCAAATGGGCGATGGCGTGCAATGGCATCCGCGCGACTGCCACGAACCACATCGTCGGGCCGGGCTGGTGGGCGTGGTGCATTCCACTCAAGGGCGGCGACGTCAGCATCGGGGTTGTGTTCGATCAGCGGCTGGTTGCCTGGCCGGAGGAAGGTTCGCTCGGCCAACGGCTCAAGGATTTCCTGATGCAACATCCCGCCGCGGCGGAAATTCTGGCGGACGCGCGGTGGAAGGAGGGCGACGTGCATTGGCGGAAGAACCTGCCGTATTGCAGCACGGTGTTTGCGGGCGACGGGTTTGTTCTGGTGGGGGATGCGGCGGCGTTCATGGATCCGTTCTACAGTCCGGGCATGGACTGGATTTCGTTCACGTCGTGGTCGGCGGCGAAGCTGATCCTGGCGCAGCAACACGGAGAGGAGGTTGCGCCCCTGGTGGCCAGGCACAATCGCGCGTTTTCGCGGAGTTACCGGTGCTGGTTCGAGGCGGTGTACAAGGACAAGTACGAGTACCTGGGCGAGTTCGACCTGATGCGGACGGTCTTTCAACTCGATCTGGGATTGTATTACTTCGGCGTGGCGTCGCAGCCGTTCAAGCGCGGCCGCGAGGCGCTGGCAGAACCGCCGTTCTCAACGCCGCCGTCGGTGCCGTTCTACAGGTTCATGAAGTGGTACAACCGGCGGTTCGCCCGGATGGCCCGGGCGCGCCGGCGCCGGGGAACATGGGGACGCAACAATGCCGGGCAGCGGCTGCTGATTCCGGGGTTTACCTTTGCGCCGTCGAGTTCGTGGCCGATGGTGAAAGCGCTGGCCCGATGGGCATGGCTGGAGGCGAGCGAGGGCTGGCGCACCTGGTTCGCGGCGGACGAAGCCGAGACGCGCGGCATGGCTTTGGATTCCCAACCGATGCCCGGACCCAATCCGGCGAACGCGGCTTCCGTTACGCAGGTGTCGTAGAAAACATCCAACCGCGTGCTCGCCCGGCGCCGCGATGCCTTACGCGCCTGTCTTGCTCGCCACGCTCGGGATGGAATCCATTTCGGATTCGACGCGGGCGTGGCGCTTTCCGTTGACTCCGCGCCGGGCGTAGAAGTCCGCGAGGCTTTGGGTGGAGGGCGCGAGGCCTTCGGCGGCGATCGCATCGAGAATGCGTTCCTCGGTCATGATGAACCGGTCCCGCTTGTAGAGCAGGTAATTGCCGCGCATCTCCGAAGGCGTGAGATTGATCGTGACCAGGTTGGCGCCGGTGCGCAGGCCGCGCCGGTAACCGCTGCCCGGCTCCGCCAGGTTCAACGCGCTCACCGAGGGAATCACCCAGTCCGGCCGCATCAACCGCAGCATCGCCATGCAGTTCAACGTGACATCGATGTCGCCCGTCGGGCTGCCGCGCAGCGGCGTTTCGTCGCCGGGAATGAACGGGCTGACGCTGCATCCGTCGAGGGGCAGTTGGCGCGCGAGATGGAGGTTCTCCAGCAGTTCGGCATCGGTCTGGCCGGGCAGGCCGGCGATGAATCCGGAACTGACGCGCCAGCCGGTATCCGCGAGGTGGCGGATATTGGCGATGCGTTCTTCGAATTTTCCGGGCGCCTGGAGAGCGGTGTAGCGCTGCGGGTTGGCGATTTCGAACTTGATGATGTAGATGCTCGCGCCGGCGGCCCGCAGTTCGGCATAGAGCGATTCGCTCAATGAACCGAGACAGACACTCAGGCCAAGGGACGTTTCGCGCCGCAGCGTGCGGATGAGAGGCAGCGCGACCTCGCGGACGGCAACGGGGTCTTCGCCCGACTGGAGATTGACGTCGGTGACGCTGGGCGGGCAATGGTGGATCAGCAGTTCGGCCAGTTGCTCGTAGCGGGCGCGATAGCGCGACAGGTCGCGATTGTCGCGGCGCATGCCGCAATAGACGCAGTTTTCGCGGCAATAGTTGGAGATTTCAACGACAGCCCGGACAAAAACGCGTTTGCCGAAACGGTTGCGGGTGGCCTGCGCGGCCTGATCGTGAAATGCTCTCTGCGCCTCGCCGGTCAAGTGCAACAACTCGGCTGCGGGCTGAAAGGATAGCGTCATTGATGGGCATAGTTAAAACGCTTGCTGCTCGAAGCGCAAATGCATTTTATCCGGGGCTGCTGTTTCAGGGACGGGGGAAGGACCCCATGGATCTGCAGTCGCGTGCGAAGACAGGCCCGCCGGCGCGCGCCGGACGACGTTCGAAAGGAGCGACATGTGCGCAGACGCTGCCGGCCGAGCGGGGCGTTCAGCCTCCAACCGATTATTCCTTCGAAAGTGGAAAGAGTTTTCCTTAGAGTGGGATGCAATGAATTGGCCGCTGGAATGCGCCGCAGTCATTCCTTGTCTCAACGAAAGCGCCGCCATCCAGGCCGTGGTGAACGGGGTGCGGCGGCATCTGACGACAGTTATCGTTGTGGATGATGGATCCACAGATGATACCGGGCGTCTGGCCGCAGAGGCCGGCGCGGAGGTCCTTCGCAACGAAAGGCCTTCAGGCAAGGGCGCGGCGCTCGCGTCCGGATGGCGCCGGGCGCGGGAGCGCGGATTCGCATGGGTGCTCACGCTGGATGGCGACGGGCAGCATGCGCCAGAGGATATCCCTGCTTTTTTCGACTGCGTCGAGCGCACCTCCGCGCCGCTGATCTCGGGCAATCGCATGTCGAATCCCGCGGGCATGCCGCCGGTGCGGCGCCTGGTGAACTGGTGGATGAGCCGGCAATTGTCCCGGTTGGCCGGACAAAGCCTGCCCGACACGCAATGCGGTTACCGTCTGATGCGGCTCGGCGAATGGTCCAGGCTGGCCTCCACGTCGTCGCATTTTGAAATCGAGTCCGAGATTCTCCTGAACTTCGCGCGCGCGGGTTTCCGGATTGAGTTTGTGCCGATCCAGGTGATCTATCGCGCCGAGCGGAGCAAGATTCATCCGCTGCGGGACACGCTGCGGTGGTTTCGATGGCTGAAGACGGTGCGGTGAAGAAGAGAAATGAACACTCTGAATTGCTTTGGTTCGCGCGATTCGCGTCACGCCGTAGACTTGAGCTATCCGTGTCCATCTGTCCCGCGGCCGTGGGATCGTGGTTGATCACTCTGCCGGTGATATTGGTGATCGGACGACGGCTCGCGGGGACGCTCGCCCCACCGACATTGTCAATGACCGGACGACGGTTCCAGCTGAGCGTTGGGCTGTGAATGTTCCTTTCCAGGCCTCTGCGGTTTCAGTCCGGTTTCATTGCGGCGAGGACGATTCGGGAGCCGCGATAGAGGCGCACGTGCGGACTGGAGACGCCGGCGCGCAGGGCCAGGTCGCGCAGCTCATTCACGCGGAAGCCACGTTTGACGGAGAGCAGGCCGTCCTCGCGAAAATGTTTCGGGTAGCGCCGAATGTGAAACAGCACCCAGAGCAGGGTATAGAGGACCGGGTTGCGGTGGAGGTCGCTGAGGAAGACTCCGCGACGGCAAACGCGCCATGCCTCGCGCAGGTGCTGCACAACGTCCTGCTCGCGCACGAGGTGGTGCGTCATCTGGGATCCGATCACGAGATCGAAGCTGTTGTCGATGAAGGGCAGGGCGAGCGCGGAACCGGCGATGCGGCGCGCCGGGCCGCCGAGTTGCAGGGCCTCAATGCTGATGTCGAGGTTGGTGAACGTCCAGGCCCAGCCGTGCGTTTTTGCAGCCCAGTCCGTAAGCAGCTCGCCGAGGGAGCCGTCGCCGGCGCCGAGATCCAGGATGGACAGCGAGCGGCAGTTTTCGTGTCCGAGGAATTGCGTGAGGAGGCGCTGGAAGGGCTCGGCGAAGACGAACAGGCGGTTGACGCTGGCAAGCGCCTCGTAGGATTCGAGCATCTCGGCGCGCGGGCGTCCGGGCAGATCGAAATATTCTGCTTGCGTGGCGCGCCGCCGGAAAAACATGCTCTTGCTGTACGGAAACGACAGCGTGCATACAAGCGAAACCCGCCGCCGCCAGTCCTGTCTGGCGGAAAGTGCTCGCGCGTACGATCGGGGTTTTGTTGGCGGCGTGCGTGATTGGTTACGGGATGAGGCATGCGGCGGCGGCGATTGAGCGGCGGCCGGGGCCCGCGGGGTTCGCGCGCGGATTGCTCCAGGGGGCGTTGATGCCGGCCGCGTTGCCGAACCTTCTCGTCGGGCAGAACATCACGATCTATTCCGGGAACAACAACGGCGTTCCGTACAAGCTGGGTTACACCTGCGGCGTCAACACCTGCGGCGCGGTCTTTTTCGGCCTGTTCTTCCTGCGCCTGAGCCGCTGGCGACGGCGAGCCAACGGAAAGGCCGGGAATGAGCGTTGAACCGCGGGGCGGGACTTTCGTCACGCGGCCGCTCTGCCTGGTCCGCGCGCGGTGAAGTTCTCTGTCGCGCCGACTCGTCACTTGCCAAGGGTTTCACGAGCGCCTAACTTCGCGGCGCAATGGAAAAAGTTGTGATTGTCGGCACGGGCTGCGCCGGGTTGACGGCGGCCCTTTACACGGCGCGGGCCAATTTGAAGCCGCTGGTGCTCACCGGAAAACAGCCGGGAGGCCTGCTCACCACCACCAGTATTGTCGAGAATTTCCCGGGGTTTCCCGAAGGCATCGACGGTTACGAGCTGATGACGCGGATGCAGAAACAGGCGGAACGGTTCGGCGCCCGGGTGCAGTTCGGGACACTGGAAGCGGTGGATCTGTCGAAGAGACCCCTCTCGCTCACGGTGGACGGCGAAACGGTGGAGACGGAGACGTTGATCATTGCGACCGGGGCGAGTCACCGGCACCTGGGGCTGGAGAGCGAGCAGTTGCTGGAAAACAAGGGCGTGACCTACTGCGCCACCTGCGACGGCGCGCTGCCCATGTTCCGCAACCAGCCGCTCGTGGTGGTCGGAGGCGGCGATTCCGCGTGCGAAGAAGCGCTGTACCTGACCCGGTTCGGGTCCGTCGTGCATCTGATTCACCGGCGCGACACGCTACGGGCGTCGCGCATCATGGCCGAGCCCGCGCTGTCGCATCCGAAGATCAAGCCGATCTGGGATTCGGTGGTGACCGAGATCCTGGATGTGAAGCAGGACAAAGTGACCGGCGTGCGGATCCGCAACGTGAAGACAAACGCAGAGACGGTTGTCGATTGCGCCGGCGTGTTCGTTGCGATCGGCCATATTCCCAACACGGCCATCTTCAAAGGCGTCATCGACATGGACGACGCGGGCTACATCATTCCGAAGAAGGGCGCGGCCACCAACGTGCCCGGTGTTTTTGTCGCGGGCGACTGCGCGGACCGAGTGTATCGGCAGGCGGTGACGGCAGCCGGAATGGGCTGCGCCGCGGCCATTGAAGCGGAGCGCTATCTGGAATCGCTGAACCAGTAAAACGGCGGCCGAGGATGGCGCAAGTGCCCGCAGTTGTACCGTAACACGTTGATTTGCAGGCGCTCCGAACTTTTTGTGGCCTATGCAACAAAAGGTTGCATGAGGTGTTCGTTGACGCTGTCAAGCGGGGTGTTCAACGACCTGTGCGTTCGCTACATATCGTCAATCGTCAATCGCAACCATGAGCGCGGAATTCAGGATGGAGCGGGATTCGATGGGCGAAATGCGGGTTCCCGCCGAGGCGCTGTACGGCGCGCAAACCGCGCGTGCGGTGGAGAACTTCCCGATCAGCGATCTCCGGTTTCCACGCGACTTCATTCGGGCGATCGGGTTGATCAAGAAACACGCTGCAGCCACGAACACCGCGCTGGGGCTGGTGCCGCCGGCGATTGCGCGCGCGATTGAATCGGCGGCGCAGGAGGTGATCGAGGGCCGGTGGGACGCGGAGTTCGTCGTGGACATTTTCCAGACCGGTTCGGGCACTTCCACGAACATGAACGCCAATGAAGTGATCGCGAATCGCGCCATCGAACTGATGGGCGGTCGGCGGGGCGACAAGTCGGTGCATCCGAACGATCACGTGAATCGCGGGCAATCGAGCAACGACGTGATCCCGACGGCGATTCATCTGGCGACGCTGGACGGCGTGGTGCATCGGCTGATTCCGGCGTTGAGCGAGCTGCAGGCGGTTTTGGAAGGCAAGGCGCGCGAGTTCGATCCCGTGTTGAAGATCGGGCGCACGCATTTGCAGGATGCCACGCCGATCCGGCTGGGGCAGGAGTTCAGCGGTTACGCGGCGCAGGTGGCGAACGCGATCAGCCGGCTGCGGGACGCGTGCCGGCGTCTGGGCGATCTTCCGCTCGGCGGAACCGCGGTGGGGACAGGCATCAACACGCACCCGGAGTTTGCCCGCCGCACGATAGCGGGAATCGCGGCCGAGACACAACTGGACCTGCGCGAGGCGCCGAATCATTTCGCGGCACAGGGAGCGATCGACGCCCTGGTGGAGGCGGCGGGCGCGTTGAAGGGCGCGGCGGTGGCACTGATCAAGATCGCCAACGACATCCGCTGGCTGGGCTCGGGGCCGCGCTGCGAGCTCGGCGAACTCAAGCTGCCTGCCACGCAACCCGGGTCGTCAATCATGCCGGGCAAGGTGAACCCGGTGATGTGCGAGATGGTGATCCAGGTTGGCGCGCAGGTGATCGGGAACGAGGCGGTAGTATCGTTTGCGGCGACGTTCGGGAATTTCGAGTTGAACACGATGCTGCCGGTGACCGCGCACAACCTGCTGCAATCGGTGTCGCTGTTGACCAGCGCCGCGGCAGTGTTCTCGGCGCGGTGTGTGGCCGGGCTGCAGGCGGACGCGGAGCGCTGCGAAAGCATGATCGAGCGGAGCCTGGCCATGTGCACGGCGCTGGCGCCGGTGATCGGGTATGACAAAGCGGCGGCGATCGCGAAAGCGGCGTACGAAAGCGGAAGGACCGTGCGCGAGGTGGCGAAGGAGATGTCGGGACTGGATCCGGTGAGGGTGGACGAGCTGCTGGATCCGCGGCGGCAGACGCAGGGGTGAAGTCCGAAATCCGAGGGTCGAAATCCGAAAGAAGCGAGGTTCTGAATTGCAGCGGTGGGGCGAGCGTCCTCGCGAGCCGTGGTACGACCAGCTTGATCGAACGCACGCACGGACCTTTCCGAGTGAGAACAACGGTTCAACTGCGTTTTCCTTTACGGACTGCCAGGCTTATCGGACCACGGCTCGCGGGGACGCTCGCCCCACCAGTTGCAGAGAAGGGAACCTCCAGGTGGTTGCGCTCCAGTTTTTGAGCGCTTTGCGATCCAACGACCAGGCACATCACACGACGGCTCCGGCCTTCGCCAAGGCTACGGCCCGACAAGCGCGAGGACGCTCGCCCCACCGGCGAGGGACGGGGGCGGCTTTACAGCGTGATGAGACGCGGCATGCGCTGGTCGTAGGTCAGGCAGGATGTGTAACCTGCTTCGCGCGCGAGGGCGACGGCGGAGGCGAAGTCGCGGCCGACTTCATCGGCGGCGTGGGCATCGGACCCGAAGGTGATAGGCACGCGATGTTGCCGGGCCAGGAGGAGGAATTCGCGGCTCGGATAGATCTCCCGGCATTCCTTTCGCAGACCGGCGGTATTCAACTCGACGGCGCAGCCGGTTTTTGCGGCTGCTCTGATCAGGCGCTCGTAGAGCGGAGTGCAATCCTGTTTCGGCCGATGCCCGAATTTCTTCGGCAGATCGGCGTGTCCCAGGATCTGGAAGAGGCCGGAGGCCGCCGCCAGCGTGAGCCGTTCGAAGTAGGCGGACCAGACTTCGAACGCGTCGCGCTGGTCCCACTGGGAGAGTTGAAACGGGCTGTCCACGGCCCAGGTGTCGGTGACGTAATGCACCGAGCCGATGAAGTAATCCCACGGGTGCCGGCTCGCGAGGTCGCGGATCCAGTCTTCCTGTCCCGGGAGGTAATCCACTTCGAGCGCCAGCCGGATGGTGAGCTGCGGGAAGTTCTGTTGCGCCCGGCGCACGCTCTCCACGTATTCGTCGAGCTGGTCGTTGCGCATGCGCCAGTCGTCGAAGTCGTCGCGCCGCATCGGGGAGTGGTCCGAGAAACCGATTTCGGTCAGTCCGGCCTGCAGGGCGCGGCGGGCGTAGTCGGCCGGTTCGCCTGTGGCGTGGCGGCAGAGCGGCGTGTGCATGTGCAGGTCCGGAGGCAAAGCCATGCGCGCAGTGTCCGGATCGGCCCCGCGCGTGTCGATGGAAAAGTGCGAATGGCAGTTGACACTGTCGGCGGACTTTCTCTAGCTTCACGCGGCAAAGACAAATGCTTTGCCCCGAATGCCAATTCGGGGTTTTTGTTTGGGGTTTACGCTTTGCGATGGCGGCCCGGAGCGGCACGGCGCTTCGGTCTTCGGCGTGAGGTCGCAAATCGCAAATCGTGATTCGTAAAAGTTATGGCAAACACCATTCTGGTCGGCGCCCAGTGGGGCGATGAAGGCAAGGGCAAGATTATTGACGTCCTGACGGAAGAGGCGGACGTCGTTGTGCGAACGCAAGGGGGCAACAACGCGGGCCATACGGTCTTCGTGAAGAAGCAGAAGTACGTCCTGCACCTGATCCCGTCCGGCATTCTCCGCCGGAACAAGCGTTGCGTGATCGGCAACGGCGTGGTGATCGACCCGATCAGCCTCGTGGAAGAGATCGAAGGCCTTCGCAAGCTGGGCGTGAAGGTGGACGGGAACCTGTTCGTGAGCGAGACCGCGCACGTGGTGCTGCCGTATCATCGCGAGCTGGACGCGCAACGCGAGGTGCTGAAGGGAAAAGACCGGATCGGCACCACCAAGCGCGGCATCGGTCCGGCTTACGGCGACAAGGCGGCGCGGGTGGGCCTGCGGATGATCGACCTCATCCAGCCGGAACGGTTCAGCGCGCAGTTGCGGACGCGGATCCGGGAGAACAACGAGGTGCTGAAGGCGTTCGGGGCAAGGCCGCTTTCCTTCGAGAAGGTGAACCGCGCCTATCTCGAGGCGGGCCGGTATTTGAAACGCTTCGTCACCAACACCGTGGTGCTGCTGCATGAAGCCTTGCTTCGCGGCGAGGACATCCTGTTCGAGGGCGCGCAGGGCACGTTTCTGGACATCGACCATGGGACGTATCCGTTCGTGACGTCGTCGAACACGACGGCAGGCGGCGCGTGCACGGGGTCCGGCGTCCCGCCGCATCGCATGGACCGCGTGGTGGGCGTGATGAAGGCGTACACGACGCGCGTGGGCGAGGGGCCGTTGCCGACGGAGGACGCGGAGATCGGCGACATGCTGCATGCGATGGGCCGCGAGTTCGGGGCGACGACGGGGCGGCCGCGGCGCTGCGGATGGTTTGACTCGGTGGCGACGCGGCATGCGGCGATGGTGAACGGCATTGACGAGATTGCGGTGACGAACATTGACGGGCTGGACGCGCTGGAAACGATCAAGGTATGCGTGGCGTATCGGGACGGGCGGAAGCAGTATGATTACATGCCTAACGACATCGAGTTGCTGTCGAGATGCAGGCCGGTGTACGCGGAGTTTCCCGGCTGGAAAACGCCGACGCACAAGGCGAAACGGTGGAAGGACCTGCCGCCGAAGTGCCGCGCCTATCTGAAGGCGATTGCCGAGTTGTCCTGCGCGCGGCTGTTCATCGCCTCGGTCGGACCGGGCCGGGAGCAAACGATCTTTGTCTGATGAGCCCGCAGGTGCCGCATTTGAGCGCCGAAGCGAAGGCGTCGCTGCCCCGGCACGTGGCCATCATCATGGACGGCAACGGCCGCTGGGCGAGGCAGCGCCATTTGCCGCGGGTCGAGGGGCACCGCACCGGGGCCGAGTCGGCACGCGCGGTGATTCGCGCCGCGGGCGAGCTTGGCATCAAGTATCTCACGCTGTACGCGTTCTCGGCCGAGAACTGGAACCGGCCGAAGGAGGAGGTGGATACGTTGATGAAGTACCTGGTTCAGTATCTGAAGAGCGAAACGCCGGAATTGAACCGGAACAACGTCCGCCTGGAGGTGATCGGCCAGATTTACCGGCTGCCGGAGAACGTTCAGGAGCATCTGAAGAAGGCGATTCAGACGCTGTCGCGGAACAACGGCCTGACGCTGGTGATGGCGCTGAGCTACGGCAGCCGGATCGAGATCGTGGAGGCGGTGCGCGCGATTGCCGAGAAGGTGCGGCAGGGCCGGCTGGATCCGCCGGACATCAACGAGCAGGTGATCACGCAGCATTTGTGGACGCGGGGGATACCGGATCCGGACCTGCTGATCCGCACGAGCGGCGAGATGCGGCTCAGCAATTTTCTTTTGTGGCAGATTTCCTACACGGAACTGGTAGTGACACCGACGCTGTGGCCCGACTTCCGCAAGGCGCAGTTCTACGACGCGCTGGAGGAATACGCACGGAGGCACCGGAGGTTTGGGGGGTTGTAGGGGAGGATTCAACATCCAACATCAACGCCCGGGGTCCGGACGGTTTGCGTGCGAATGCAAGGGGGATAGCGGAATTGGGATTGGGGCGTTGGCATGCATGCGCACCCTCAAGCGGCATGAACGCCGCGCTTCGGAGTGTGGATAGCCAAGCCGAAGCCCTTGGTGGAGGGACGGAGCAGTGGGGTGATTACCCTGGTCTCCCGAATTCATTGAGCCGTACGGACGTCCCGGCCCGGCTGGAAGCGCCGGTTCCAGGTCACGCAGAATGCGCGATGCCACGAACGGCCGTTCCCTTGCGAAGCGCGCGGCCCGCGTGTTACGCTGCGGCGCATGGAAATTGCGGACTGGGCGAATCTGAGCGACGACGAGTTGCTCGAGAAGCGGATTTCCCAGTTGGGCCTGAAGCTGGAGGGGACGGAGATCAGCGGTTGGATTCAGCAGTTGTACCAGGAGCTGAGCGAGAGGGGCCTCTTGTTTCATCCCCCATGTCACATTGGCGATGAATGGTTTGTTCCGGTGGGGGTTCCGGCGATTTTCATTCCCTTTTTTCTGGTGCACGACCGTCTGCGCAGGCTGGAGCGCAAGATGATGCTGGAGGTTGAGGGAGACACGAAGGAATGGTTCATGAAGCTGATCCGGCACGAGGCGGCGCACGCGTATTTCTACGCGTATCAGCTCCAGCGAAAAGGCCGGTGGCGCCGCGTGTTTGGCAAGCCGTCAACCGAGGAGACGCCCCAATTCTACCGGCCGCGGCCCTACAGCCGGTCGTACGTCGTGCATCTGGACGACTGGTACGCGCAGAGTCATCCGGACGAGGATTTCGCGGAGACGTTCGCGGTGTGGCTGACGCCGGGGGAGGACTGGCGCGTGCGGTACGCGGGGTGGAAGGCGCTGCAGAAACTCGAATATGTGGACCAGCTCATGCGGTCGCTTGCCGGGAAACCACCGGTGCACCAGCCGCCATACCGGGTTTCCGATTACGATTGTCTGAACGTCAAGCTCAAGACGTATTACGCGCGCAAGCGAAAGCTGTACGAGGATTCGTATCCGGACGTTTACGACGACGACCTGCAGCAGCTCTTTGCGGCGGGGCCGGAGAGCGAAGGGCGCGTGGCGGCCTCGACGTACCTGCGTCATCATCGGCGCCAGTTGCGCGACGCCGTGTGCCGGTGGACGAAGGAGAAGAAGTATCGGGTGGACCAGTTGCTGGGCCGCCTGATCGAGCGTTGCGACCAGTTGCAGTTGTACATCAAAGGCTATGATCCGAAGCAGAACCTGCAGGTGTCGGCGTACGTGACGACGCTGATTATGAACCATCTGTTTACCGGCAGATTCAAACGCACGAAGTGATCCGTGAAGAAGCGATTGAAGGTACTTGCCCTGTTTGACGCGATTGCGCCCACGACGGTGGACCAGGATTTGTCGGCGGAGCTGAAGACGGAGGATTGGAAGACCGAGGCGAACGTGCTCGATGCGTTGCGGGAGCTGGGGCACGAAGTCCAGCACGTGGCGATTTTCGACAACCTCGACGTGTTGCGGCAGAAGCTCGACACCTTCGAGCCGGACGTGATTTTCAACCTTGCTGATCAGTTCAACAACAACCGGGCGTTCGACCAGAACATTGTTTCGTTTCTCGAGATGCACGGGTTGCGGTTCACGGGTTGCGGTTCAACGGGCCTGACGCTCTGCAAGCACAAGGGCATCTCGAAGAAGATCCTGGGGTATCACCGCATTCACGTTCCGGATTTCACCGTGATTGCGCGCGGGAAACGCATCAGCCGGCCGCGCCGTCTCCGGTTTCCCATCCTGGTCAAACCGCTCAAGGAGGAGGCGTCGCTCGGGATTTCCCAGGCGTCGTTTGTGTCGTCGGACGAGCAATTCCGCGAGCGCGTGCAGTTCATCCACGAGAAGTACGACAACGACGTGATCGCGGAGGAATACATCGAGGGGCGCGAACTGTATGTGAGCGTGATGGGGAACCATCGGCTGCAGGTGTTTCCGATTCGCGAGCTGGTGTTCAAGGAGGTGCCGCCCGACGAGCCGAAGATCGCGACCTACAAGGCGAAGTGGGACGAGGAATACCGGAAGCGCTGGGGGTTGCAGAACCAGTTTGCCGAGAACCTGGACCCGGCGCTGGTCCGCCAGATCGAGCAGACCTGCAAACGGATTTACCGGCTGCTGACCATCGACGGTTACGCGCGCCTGGATCTGCGCCTGACGGCGGACAACAAGGTGTATTTCATCGAGGCCAATCCGAACCCGATTCTCGCGGCGGACGAGGATTTCGCGCAGTCGGCGTTGAAGGCGAATATCACGTATCCGCAGTTGATCAACCAGATCGTGCGCCTGGCGATGACCAGCTCGAGAGACTAGGGGAAAACATCCAACATCCCAAGAGTCGAGAGGCTGAAAGGCTGGAATCTTCTCTCATCCCGGGTGGGGCGAGTGTCCCTGCGGTGGTGGGATTCGGTGGGGCGAGCGTCCCCGCGAGCCGTCGTCCAATGACCCTGGCAGCCAACAATGCATGAAGAACAAACGCCACAGGCTGTTTTCAGTCAGACAGTCTATACGTTTCGTTCGATCATGGTAGTCGTAAGACGGCTCGCGGGGACGCTCGCCCCACCGATATACCACCACTTGATCGAAGAAAACGAACCTGCCGAATGAAAGGCTCTGGTTCAGGTCCATTCCTGCTGCTTACGAACTGCCAGCGTCATCGGACCACGGCTCGCGAGGACGCTCGCCCCACCGACATTGTTAATGATCGGACGACGGCTCGCGGGGACGCTCGCCCCACCGATATACCACCACCTTTGATCGAACAAAACGAGCCTGCCGAGTGAAAGTGTCCGGTTTAAAGTCCGTTCCTGCTGTCTTACGAACTGCCAGGGTTATCGGACGACGGCTCGCGAGGACGCTCGCCCCACCGGAGGGTGAATGCATCTATGCCCCGGCGCAGAAGCGCTATGACTGCGTTGCGAAGTGTTGGGACGAAACCGCCAGTTCGCCGGCGAGGTTTGCCTGCGCCTCAATCTTCCCGTAATCGAGTTTGATGATGCGGTCGGCGGTGTGGAAATACTTGTCGTCGTGGGAAATGACGAGGACGGTTTTCCCGCGCGCCTTCAACTCGGGCAGGAGTTGCGTGTAGAACACGTTTTTGAAATGGGGGTCCTGGTCGGAGGCCCATTCGTCGAACAGGTAGAAGGGCCGATCTTCGAGATACGCGGTCAGGAGGGCGAGGCGTTTGCGTTGCCCCTGAGAAACGGCGGTTGTGGAAAGCACGCCGTCCCTGACCTTCACCTTGTGGCTCAAATGCAGTTGCTCCAGGTATTCCGCCGCCTGGTCGTCCAGGTTGCCGTCCTTCAACCCGAGCAGGTTGTCGAACAAGTAGAAATCCGCGAACACGGCCGAGAAGAGCTGCCGGTAGTCGTCGCGATTGGCGTCCGTGATCCGCTCGCCGTCGAGGCGGATTTCTCCGGCCTCCGGGACGTACAGTCCGGTGATGATTTTCGCGAGGGTGGACTTGCCGCTGCCGTTGCCGCCGACGAGGAACACGAGTTCGCCCGGGCGAAAGCGCAGGTTGATCGGGCCCAGCACGAAGTGGCTGTCGTCCTTCTCGTGCGTGTAGGTATGGATGACGTTGACGAGGCTGAGCGTTTCGAAGGCGGCGTCGCGCGTGCTGATTTCGAGCGGGCATTCCTCGGTGGAATGTTCGGCGAGGGAAACCCCGACCTTTTCGATCTTGTCCAGCGCGACATTGGCGCGGCCGAAGAGGGAGATGCTGTTCAAGGCGCCGGCGAGGGGGCCCATGAGGTAGAGCGTGGTCACCACGTAACCGGTGAGGGTTTCGGTTGTTACGGCCGCCACCGCGGGCAGCAGAAAGAGGATCAGGCCGATGAGCGCGAAGTACAGGAGGTGCGTCCAGTTCTGAGAGATCACGAAGCGCAGTTCAGCGGCGACGTTGTGTTTCTGGTACGTTTCCGTGGACGTTTCGATGTCGCGTGAGAGGAACGCGCTGCGGCGGTTGCGGTGGAGCTTGAGTTCCTTGATGCCCTCGGTGAGGGCGCGGAAATGGCCGTAGAGGCGGTCGCCTTCCTCGCGGGCGAGGCTCAGGTGGTGGAAGGCGCTGGCGATGATGAGGCGATACGTGATGCCGCCGAGAAGGACCATGACGCAGACGGCGGCGAGGATCTGCCAGGAAAGCCAGCCGAGGTAGGCGGCGCCGCCGATGAGGATGGCGACGTTGACCGCGACGAAAGGAATGGCGAGCAACGCCTGGGTGATGTTGAACACGTCGTCGGTCAATGCAACGAGCACACGCGGCGCGCCGATTTCCTCGAGTTTCCGGAGGGGAACCTTGAGGATTTTGCGGACGAGATCGCGGCGAAGGTCGGCGACGACGCCCTGGGAGAACCTGGTCAGCAACACCTGGGAGATGAAGGTGGTGCCGATCTTCCCGAGGCCGACGGCGATGAACAGCCAGACCAGGACAGCGCCGCGGCTGTCGTGGGTGAGCGCGTGGCTGACGAGCCCGATGAGCGCGGCGTTGCAGGCGCCGCTGAACATGGCGGCGACGGAGGTCAGGATCATCATGCCGCGGCAGGTGTTCCAGACGAATCGCAACAGTTTCATGCGGTGACGGCCTCCGTGATTTCGTGTGAGGCGGGCGTTTGCGCCCGGGCCAGACAGCGTTCCAGTTCGCGCGCGAGCGATCGCACGTTGGGTTCGATGAAGATGTTTTCGTGGGATCCGGGAATGCGGACGACCGACACGCCGCCTTTCGCGAGGCGGCTCCAGCAGAAGTCTTCTTCGAAGGAGCAGAGGAACGGCTGGCCGCGCGTCCGGATCAGCGTTACCGCGCCGTCGTAAGGCTGTTCCACGTGCTTCACCAGCGCGCGCAGGTGGATCTGCCAGTACTGGAGTTCGTGCTCGGGGAAGTACCGGGGATCGATCACTTCCTCCAGGTCCACATCACCGGCGGGCCGCCGGCGGAGGCGCAGCTCTTCGAGCAGCCTGCGGCCCAGGAACCGGGCTTTGCGTCCGATGAAGCGGGTTCGTTCCTCGGCGGTCTGTTCGGCGAAATCGCTGAGCCAGTAATAGAGGTTTCGGAGGAACCGGGGATAGAATCCGGGCCGCCACCACGTGATGGTTTCGTAGCCGGCGTTGGAGGGCGAGGCGTCGATGAGTGCCACGAGCGCGACCTCCCGGCCCTGAGCGCGCAGCCGGCGCGCCATCTCGTAGGCGACGTTGCCTCCGAGGCAATAGCCGCCCAGGAAATACGGGCCTTCCGGCTGGAATGCGCGGAGTTCGTCCACGTAGTAACGGGCCATCTCTTCGATGCTGTCGTATTCTTCGAGGCCGATCTGGCCGCGCGACTTGATGCCGTACACCGGTTGTTCGGGCGGGAGATGGCGCGCGAGATTGGCGTAGCCCCACAACACGTCGCCGCCCGCGCCGTGCACCAGAAACAGGGGCGGACGCGATCCGCCGGGATGCACGGGAACGAGCGGCGAGCGCGAGCGCTCAGACGCGCTTTGGTGGAGCGCGCCGGCGAGTTCGGCGACGGTCGGGGCCTGGAAGATGGTTACGAGCGGCAGCTTGCGCCCGGTGATCTTTTCGATTTCCGCAAAGAGACGCACCGCGAGAAGCGAATGGCCGCCGAGGTCGAAGAAGTTGTCGTGCAATCCGACCCGGTCGATGTGCAGGAGCTTTTCCCAGACTGCGCAGAGCCGGCGTTCGAGTTCGGTCTGCGGAGCGGTGTAGCCGCTGCGCCGCACGGACCGGCGGCCGGCGCGCGCCTCCACGGCCTTGTGGATGGCGACGGCGTCGTTGGCTTCGAGCGCGATGGCGCGGCACCGGTCGAACTTGCGCCGCGCGGCGCCGCGCGCGCCCGGGCGATCCCTGGACCTGGACGCGTCTTCCGGCGGGGGCGCGCTGGAGTTCGGATTGAACCGCGTGGCCTCGGCGGCCTTGGCTGGAAAGCGGTAAACGTAACCGCCGTTCAACGCCTCGCGGCACTGCGCTCCGACCTCCTGAAGAAAGTCGGCAGCCGGCTTGTTGCGCGCCGAAGGATGGAAGTGAACGAGGACCCAGGAGAGCTTTCGCTCTCGCGCCAGGCGGCCCAGGTGCGCGAGCATCGCGTGCTCAACTCCGCGTCCGAGCACACGGCAACTCAGGAGGAAGGTGTCCACGTCCAGCCCATCGTTGGCGGAGGAGAACACGATTGCACCCACGAGGCCGTAGTCGCCGAAGCGGTCCTTTGCCGAGACGGCCAGGATTTCGGAATTCAGGGCCACGTGCTGCAACTCCGCCTCGGTTCTGCGAATCGTGGTGCAGTTGAACTGGTTGGTGCGCTGCGTGAGTTGTGAAACGCGGGCGAGCTGTTCGGGCGCCATGGGCGCGATCTCGATCTGGAGTTGCAGGCCCGCGATGAAGTCCGCGAGGCTCATCGAACCGCTGCGAAGCCGGGCGCGCTCCCGGTTCTGCCGGTAGAACTCGGTGCGGCTGCGGTCCTCCTCCGTCACTTTCAACGTGTCGAAGATCCAGCAATGCCGGAGGAACTGAGGGATTTGCGCGGGGTCTTCGGGAAGCTGCAACGTGAGCACCTCGGGGCAGTTGGCCTCGACCTCGGCGCATTCGACCGGGTTGTCGTCGAGGAAGACAAAGCTCTCGAGGCCGAGGTCCAGTTCGCGGGCGATGGACCGGATGTTCTCCGACTTGGGTTGCCAGTTCAGGCGCCACGCTGCGATCTGTTCGGCGCGGAGCGGCATGTCGCTACGCTGGCGGAACACGTCGCGGACGTCGTCCTCGTTGTTCTTGCTGCAGATCGCGAGCAGCCGTCCGGCGTCATGCTGGGCGCGCATGAATTCCTGCAGAGCCCGGCGCGGCGCGTCGATGCAGATTCCCCGGGCGCCGTCCTCGCCGCACACGCCGCTCCAGAGGGTCTGGTCGCAATCCAGGACGATCACTTTGGGCGGGGTGCGGCGCAGGGCGTGCAGTTTGCGGATGGTGATGGTGCCCAGGGCGGTGAAGAACTCGGGCGTGTAGGGCACGCGCCCGAGTTCATCGCTGCTGCGGTCGTGATAACGGGCCACCGGGTAGGTCTCCAGCAGTTCACGGGTGGTGACCACGTGAACTCCACCCGCCTTCTCCAGCTCGTTGGCCGTAAAGTGCGCGGCGCGTTCCAGCGCGTTGTCCGCGTCCGTTTCCTCCGCCTGTTCGGAGGGGGGACAAAGAATGATGAGAAAGGGCGTGCGGGCGGAGGCGGCGGCGTTGCGCACCGCGGCGACGAACTCGCGGGCGTTGCGATCGAGCTGTTCCGCGCGGCTTTCCGCATTGTCCGGATCCAGCCAGTCCTCGAACCGCACGAGGAGGACGTTCAACCCGCGCGTGTTGGACATGATGACGCTTAATGGATCCAGCAGTTGCTGGAACACCTGGTTGTAGGGGGCGAACTCGATTTGCGCGGTGAGTTCGAGTTCATTCGACCAGTAACGAAGCGATTCCTCGACGGGCTCGGCGGTGAACGTGGCGGCGACGGCGAGGGTCAGTGCTTCGGCGTGTTTGCGCGACGCCTCGGCCTGTGCCGCCAGCTCTTTCGTCAGCGCGAACCGGCTCAAGGGGCACCCGGGTTCCGAGAGCAGCCGCTCGAGGACACCGCAGTAGGACGCCAGGAAATGATCCACTGTGTCCGGCGCGAACAGGTTGGTCTTGTACTCGCAAGCGATCAGCAGGGTGTCGCCCGCGACTTCCGCTTCGAGGCGGATGTCGAGCAACGGATCGTGCATTTCCACCGGGATCGGTTCGGCTGAAAGCCGGATGCCGTTGAAGAGCTGAGGCGGGAAATTCTGGAGAAGGAGCGCGACGTTGTAGAGCGGGTTGCGATCCTGGCGGCGCTCGGGATTGACGGCTTCGACGATTTTTTCGAACGGGCAATCCTGGTGCGACTGGGCGTCGAGCACGGCACCCTTGACGCGGCGGAGGAGGTCCAGGCCCGATTCCTGCCCGGCGACATGCGTGCGGATGGGTAGGAAGTTCATGAAACAGCCGATGACGTTCTCGATCTCGCGGCGGTTGCGTCCGGCGACGACGGTGCCGATGACCATGTCGTGCTGGCGGGTCCATTTCTCGAGGGTGATGGCGAGGGCGGTGAACAGCACGGCGAAGGGCGTGGTGCTTTCGCGCTGGCTCAAGGCGGTGATGCGATCCGTGATTCCGGCCGGGAGCCGCAGTGTTTTGCGCTCGGCGCGGCGCTCGGCGGCGTTGCCGACCGGGTCCGGCGGGAGAGCGATCGACGGGGGCGCGCCCGCGAGGCGTTCCGTCCAGAAGCGGAGTTCGCGGTCGAGAGCGACTCCGTGGAGCGACTGACGTTTCCAATGCGCGAAGTCGGCATATTGCACGGGCAACCCGGGCAGCGCGGGATCGGGTTTGCGGTCTGCGAAGGCGTTGTAAAGCGCTTCGAGTTCCTGGAAGAAAATCGTCAGCGACCAGCCATCGGAGATGATGTGATGCATGACGAGGAGCAGGGCGTGGTCGTGTTCCGAGAGCCGCGCGAGGTGCAGGCGAAGGAGCGGGCCGGCGGCGAGATCGAACGGCTGCTGCGCGCGCTCATTGAACATGGCCAGAAGCCGGGCTTCGCGTTCCGCTTCCGGGAAACACTCGAGGCTGAAGCGGTCCAGCCTGAGCGGTCCGGGCTCGGCGATGATCTGTGACAGGACTCCGTCGTCGTAGGCGAATCGGGTGCGGAGGGATTCGTGGCGCCGGGCGATCTCGTTCAGCGCGCGCTGGAGGGCGTTCAGGTTCAGGGGGCCGCGCAGGCGGAGAGCGATGGGGACGTTGTACGCGTGCGTTCCGGGGTCGAGCTGATCAAGGAACCAGAGCCGTTCCTGCACAAAGGACGCCGGCAGGCGGCCTTCGCCGCGGGGGATCGGCTGCAGCGGCAGGATGGGCAACTGGTTCCCGGTCCATTGTCCCGAGGCGAGGCCGTTGGCCAGCGCTTCGATCGTGGGCGCGTCGAACAGACTGAAGAGCGGCAGTTCAACCTTGAACACTTCGCGAACCTTTGAGACGACCTGGATTGCCAGAAGCGAGTGCCCGCCCAGCTCGAAGAAGTTGTCTTTGATGCCGACGCGCTGGACGCGGAGGATTTCGCGCCAGAGGGCGGCGAGCTGTTCCTCGACGGGCGAGCGAGGCGCCACGTATTCGGTGTTTCCGTCGCGGCGGGCGTGTTCCGGGCGAGGGAGGGCTTTGCGATTGACTTTACCGTTAGGCGTCAGCGGAAGCGCTTCCAGGAGCAGGACGGCCGAGGGAACCATGTAGTCGGGGAGGTGTTCGCGCGCGAACCGCTTCAGGGTTGAAGGCCGAAGCTCCTGTCCCAGGGCGGGCACGGCATAGGCCGCGAGGTGTTTGGAGTCGCCCTCGTTCCAGGCGATCACCACCGCGTCGCGCACAGCCGGATGCTTCTTCAACACGGCTTCGATTTCACCCGGTTCGACGCGGAAGCCGCGGATCTTGATCTGGTGATCGGCCCGGCCGAGGTATTCAAGGGTGCCGTCTTCGCGCCAGCGGGCGAGGTCGCCAGTGCGATAGAGTCGCGCGCCGGGCCGGAAGGGGTCCGGCACGAATCGTTCCGCGGTAAGGTCGGGCCGCTTCCAGTAGCCGCGGGCCACCTTTGCTCCGCCGATATGGATTTCTCCAGGAACGCCGATCGGGACCGGCTGACCGTGTCTGTCGAGCAGGTAAACGCGCTCGTTGGCGAGGGGACGACCGATGGTGGCCGGTTGACCGGGCTGGCGCAGCGCGCCGGTCGAGTAGGTGGTGGTTTCGGTCGGGCCGTAAAGGTCGTAGACCTTGCGGACCTGCGTTTCGGCGTGGATCTGGTTGACGAGTTCGGTGCTCAGGGGCTCGCCCGCGAGATTGATGACGCGGACATTCGGGGGCACGCCGCGTATGCGGAGCAATTCGCGCATGGCCGAGGGCACGGTGTTGATCAGCGTGACTTCCGGGGCGGCGGGAGTCCGGGGCAGCGCGAGAGCGTTCTCGGCCATGATGACGGTTCCGCCGCGGGCGAGAGGAACGAACATCTCGAACACGGACAGGTCGAAGCAAATGGACGTGGACGCCAGCACGCCTGCGGTTTCCTCCGGGCTGAACACTTCATCGGCCCATCGCAGGAGAGCGACTGCGTGGCGATGCTCGATGGCGACGCCCTTGGGCTGGCCGGTGGAGCCGGATGTGTAGATGATGTAGGCGAGGTTGGATTCCAGAGGAGATTCGGCGGGGTTGTCGCGGCTGTGATGGCGGATCTGTCCCCAGTCCGAGTCCAGGCACAGGACGCGCGGGTTCCCGGGCGGAGTCAGTCCGCGCAGGGATTCCTGGGTGATGACCACCGGCGCGTTCGTGTCGCGAAGGATAAAGGCGAGGCGATCGCGAGGATAGGCCGGGTCCAGGGGAACGTAGGCGCCGCCGGCCTTGAGCGCGCCGAGAATGGCAACCATGAGTTTCCATGAGCGCTCGTGGCAAATGGCGACGAGGCTTTCGGGTCCGATGCCGAGCGCGCGGAGATGGTGCGCGAGGCGATTGGCGCGAGCGTTGAGTTCTTCGTATGTGAGCCGGTCGGTGCCGGAGATGAGGGCGAGGCGGTCGGGTGCGCGCCGAACCTGTTCTTCGAACAGGCTGATCAGTGTGTCGCCCGACGGGTGATCCCGCTGTGTGTCGTTCCACTCGACGAGGACCTTTTGCTTTTCCGATTCGGGCATGAGAGGAAGTAACGACACTCGCCGGGCGGGGCATTCGAGCGCGGCTTCCAGCAGTGTCTGGAAGTGCCCGGCCATGCGTTCGATGCGGGTCTGATCGAACAGCGCGCTGTTGTACTCGATCCAGCCCGAGATGCTCCCGGGTGTTTCTTCGAGGTGCAGGTGCAGGTCCAGCCTGGCGGTCTGGTTATGAAACGGGAACGGGGCGAATCGCACGCCTGCCGCGGCGCCTTCAGGAACCGGCGCGTTCTGGCAGTCGAACAGAACCTGGACCAGCGGCGTGTAGCCGGCGTTGCGCGGTGGCCGCAGTTCATCGATCAACCGCTCGAACGGCAACGCGCTGCTGTGTTGGGCCTTGACGAAGGTTTCATGGACGCGGCCCAACAGTGCCAGGAAGGGCGGATCGTCCGAGAAATCCGTTCTCAGGACCACGAGGTTTTCGTAGAGGCCGACGAGCGACGCGTTTGACGATTTTCTGACGGAGACCGGCGTGCCGACGAGAATATCGGAAGCGCCGCTGTATCGGGCGAGCAACGTCTGAAAGGCGGCCAGCAGAAACACGGGAACCGTGCAGTGCTCTTTGCAGCCGGCGTGTTTCAAGGCCTGAGTAAGCGCCTCCGGCAGGACAAACGTGACCCGCCCGCCCGCGTCGCTCTGGTGGGCGGGGCGCGGGCGGTCTGTGGGCAATTCCAGCAACGGCGGCGCGCCTGCCAGTTGCCGTTTCCAGTAGCGCAGTTGTTCGTATTCGTTCTCGGCGAAGCCGCCGCGATCCTGGGGGGCCGGTTGAGGGGAAACCGGCAGAGGCGGCAGGGAAATCGGCTGGCCGGTCGCGACCGATTCATAGATGAAAAAGAGTTCTTCCAGCAGGATGCGCACGGATGCCGTGTCGCATGCGATCGAGTGGGTCATGAAGAGCAGCACATGGCGCTCGGGATCGAGGCGGAAGAGCATGGCGCGCAGCATGGGGCTGGACATCACGTAGGACTTGCTTCCTTCGTGGGCGAGGAGCTCGCGCAAGCGCGTCTGGCGCTGTTCTTCGGGCAGGCCGGACAGATCCATGACCGGCAGCGTGACGGGCCGGGGTTCGCAGATGACGTGGACGGGTTCGCCATCCTCAGCCGGGAACACGGCCCGGAGCGCTTCGTGACGGGCGGCCAGTTCGGTGAGGCTGCGTTCGAGCGCGCCGACATCGAGTGCGCCGTCGAGCCGGAGCGCGGTTGGAATGTTGTAGGAGGATTTCTGGGGTTCGAACTGGTCGAGGAACCAGATGCGTTGCTGTGCCGGAGTGAGGGGGAGGCGTTTGCCCTGCGACATGGCGGAAGCGGGCAAAACGGGCTGTGCCTGCGGGCTGGCGTCGGCAAGGCGCTCGGCCAGGTCGGCGATTGTCGGGAACGAGAACAGGCTGGCCAGTGGCAATTCCACCTGCAACCGCTCGCGCACGCGGGCAATCACCTGGGTTGCGACGAGCGAATGCCCGCCCAGGTCGAAGAAGTTGTCGTGAACGCCCACGCGGTTCAGGCCGAGCACCTCGCACCAGATCCCGGCGATGACTTCCTCAACGGGAGTTCGCGGAGGAACCATGGGATGGTCCAGCTCGGGCCGCGCGTCGGAGGGCGCGGGGAGAGAGCGCCGGTCCACTTTGCCGGCGGGTGTCAGCGGCACTTTCTCGAGCGGAACGAAGAACGCCGGAACCATGTAATGCGGCAGCATGCCCTTCAGGAACTGGCGCAATTCGCTGACGCCGGGAGAAGCGCCGTCGCGCGGGACGAAGTACGCCACCAGGCGCTTTCCATGGCCGTCGTCGCGCGCCGCCACCACGGCTTCTTTCAGGGCCGGATGCTGCCGCAGCGCCGCTTCGATCTCGCCGAGTTCGATGCGGTAGCCGCGGATCTTGACCTGCTCGTCCGAGCGGCCGACGAACTCGATCTCGCCATCCGGCCGGAATCGCGCGAGGTCGCCCGTTCGGTAGAGGCGCGGCGAGGACGCGCCCGGCAGCGGGTTGGGCACAAACTTTTCTGCTGTCAACTCCGGCCGATGCAGGTAGCCGCGCGCGAGTCCGGCGCCGCCGATGAACAGTTCCCCCACCTCCCCGATTCGAACAGGCCGCAGGTGTGAATCCAGGATGAACGTCTGCACATTGGGGATCGGGCATCCGATGGGGAGCGCCTGTTCGCCCGTGCGGCAGACATGCACCGTCGTGCTGACGGTGGCCTCGGTCGGCCCGTAGGTGTTGATCAGTGTCACGCGCTCGCCCAGGCACTGGTCCCACCGGCGCCAGGCCTCGTCCGATGCCTTCTCTCCGCCGATGGCCACAAGGCGCACGGACGGAGGCAAAGGACTGCTTTGGAGGTGCTCCACCAGCTCGTGCCAGTAGGCCGTCGGCAGGTTCAACACAGTGATCTGTTCGTCGGCTGCGAATTGAGTGAAACGCGCTGCCGAAAAGATGAGATCGTCCGGGCGCACCACCAGCGCCGCGCCGGCAAGCCACGTCGGAAAGATTTCTTCAACGGAAATGTCGAAGCTGAACGGGCTGAACTGGAGGACGCGATCCCGCGGCGACAGGCCGTACGCGCGGATCATTGCGAAGTTATGGTTGAGCAAGCCGCCGTGGGTGATTGCGACGCCCTTGGGGTTCCCGGTGGAACCGGAGGTGTAGATGACGTAGGCGAGGTCATCGAGGCCGGCGGCGCAATGAGGATTGGCTGATGAACCATTCCGGATGAGCTCGTCCCGGGCCGGATCGTCGAGCCGGATCACATGCAGGCCGTGGACTTCGAGGTCGGCCGCGGCGCGCGAATGGGTGAGGAGCACACGCGCTTTTGAATCCGACAGCATATAGGCCAGGCGTTCGCGCGGATATGAGCGATCGAGCGGCAGATAGGCGCCGCCCGCTTTGAGAATGGCCAGCAGTGACAGGGGCAACTCGAGCGAGCGATCCAGGCAAACGGCGACGAGGACGTCGGGTCCGACGCCGAGGGATTGAAGATGGTGGGCGAGGCGATTGGCCCGCTCGTTCAACCGGGCGTAGGTCAGCTCGATTCCCTGGAAGCGCAGGGCCGTGGCGTCCGGCGTGCGCGCGGCCTGCTCTTCGAAATGCTGCGCGTAGTTGCGTTTCGGATGGAAATCCACCCGCGTGTGGTTCCATTCCAGCAACCGCTTGAGATCCGGGTCGTCGGCGATGGGTTCTTCGGAGTGCGGCGCGCCATTGTGTTGGAGGCTGACCGTTGAGACGGATTGATTGTGCGTCGGGTTCATGCTGCGTTCCAACACGTCCTTCAACTGGCGGGCGAGCGTTTCAACGCAAGGTTCTTCAAGGATTTTCTCGTGAACGCCGGGCACGATGGAGATCTGGACGCCGTCGCGTGCGAAATCGCCCCAGCCGTAGTCGGCGTCGAAGGAGCAGAGCAGGGGATGCCCGGGGCTGCGGAACAGGTGCACGCGTCCGTCGTAGGGTTTCGGGTGATACTGGAGGAGCGCGCGGATGTGGTTCTCCCAGATCCTGCGCTGCTCGGCCGAGTAGGACGACAGGTCCACCAGTTCGCCGGCGTCCACGGTGGCGTTCGAACGCGGCGACGGGCCAAACAGCCGGCTGGCGCGCCGCTTGAGCATCTCGGTTTTCCAGCGGAAGAATTCGCGCCGCTGGGACCGCGTCCAGTTCCAGAAGTACCTCCCCCAATACCCGAGGTTGACGAGGAACCGGAAGATCCAGCGCGGGCTGGCGCTGATGCGCGCGTAACGCGAATTGGCCGGTGCGCAATTGAACAGCGCCAGGGTGGCGATTTCCTCGCCCTGCTCGCGCAACTGGCGGGCCATTTCGAAGGCCACATTGCCGCCGAAGCAGTAGCCGCCGATGTGATACGGGCCGCGCGGCTGCCGGGCGCGAAGGTCCTTGATGTAGAGCGTCGCCATCTCCTCGATGGTGGCGGGGGCGTCGGCGTTTTCGCCGTCGCGGCAGCGCAGGCCGTACACCGGCTGGTCCTGGCCGAGGTGCCGCGCCAGGTTCACGTAACCCCAGAACATCCCGCCCCCGGCGCCGTGGACGAAGAAGATCGGCGGCTTCCGGCCCCTAGGCTGGATTTCGACCAGCGACGTGCCGTCCAGGGCGGAGTCCTCATGGATTTCCTTTCGCAGGATGGCCGCGAGTTGCTCGATGGTTTGCGCCTGGAAGATGGTGGCCAGCCGCAGCCGGCGGCCGAACGCCTTCTCGATCTGGCCGATGACGCGAACCGCGAGCAGCGAATGCCCGCCCAGTTCGAAGAATTTGTCTTCGATGCCGATCGGGTGGATGCCGAGAACGCTCTCCCAGATGCGGGTGAGTTCGGCTTCAACGGCGTCCTGCGGGCCGGCGTAGCGTTTTTCGAGTTCGGGTCGGGTGCATTCGGGCGCCGGCAGCGCTTCGCGGTCCACCTTGCCGTTGGGCGTGAGCGGGAGCGCGTCGAGCCGGATGAACGCGGCAGGGATCATGTAATCCGGCAGGCGTTCCTTCAGGAAGCGGCGCAGCTCCGGCCCGGTCGGGGCGGGTTTGCCGCCAGGCACATAGTAGGCCGCCAGCTTCCGGTCATCGGCGCCGCGTGTGTATGCCCTCACCGTGCAGTCGCGCACGCCGGGATGGCGCGCCAGGGTGGATTCGATCTCGCCCGGTTCGATGCGGAACCCGCGGATTTTCACCTGTTGATCCAGGCGCCCGATGAACTCGATGGCGCCGTCGGGCAGCCATCGGGCGAGGTCGCCGGTCCTGTACAGGCGCGAGCCGGCGCCGCTCTGGAACGGGTTGGGAACGAACTTCTGCGCGGTCAACCCGGGCTGGTTCCAGTAGCCGCGCGCAAGGCCGTCGCCGACAAGATACAGTTCGCCTGGAACGCCGATGGGCACCGGGTTCAGATGCTCGTCGAGGATGTAGCATTGCGAGTTCGAGACCGGCTTTCCGATGGGGATGGTGCGGGCATCTTCAGAGACATTGAGAACCTCGTGCCAGGTCGAGAAGGTGGTGTTCTCCGTGGGCCCGTACACGTGAAGCAGTTGCCGCGGCGGATGCTGGAGAACGGTCCGAACCCACTTCGGGTCCACGGCTTCGCCGCCGAACAGGAGCACGCGTAGGGTGGCGAACGCGTCGGGTGCCTCGGCGGCGACCTGGTTGAAGAGCGCCGTGGTGAGAAAAAGAATGCTGATCTGTTGCCGGCGGATTTCGTCCGCGAGATCGACCGGCGACAGCGCGACGTCCTTTGAAACGCCGATCACGGTGGCGCCATTCAACAGCGCACCCCAGATTTCGAACGTGGCGGCGTCGAACGACGCGTTTGAAGCCTGCGCGATGCGGTCGGCGCGGTTCACTTCGACGTAGTTCGTGTTTCGGACAAGGCGGATGACTGCGCGGTGCGAGACGGCCACGCCCTTGGGTTCGCCGGTGGATCCGGACGTGTAGATGATATAGGCGAGGTGTCCGGGATGAACGGCGGTGGAAACGGGAGCGGGGCTTTCGCGCGAGATCAATTCCCAGTCCGAGTCCAGGCAGATCACGCGCGCGTTGCTGCGCGGGAGCTCGCTCAGGAGCTTTTGCTGGGTCAACAGAACGGGGGCGCGGCAATCCTCGAGCATGAACTCGAGCCGGGCCCTGGGATAACCGGGATCCAGCGGCACATACGCGCCCCCTGCCTTCAGGATGGCGAGCATGGCGACGACCATTTCGGGCGAGCGCTCGACGCAGAGTCCGGTCGGCACTTCGGCCTTGACGCCGAACTTCCGCAGGTGCGCGGCGAGCTGATTCGAGCGCGTGTCCAGCTCGCGCCAGGTGAGCGATTGGTTTCCGTATGCGACTGCCACGTCGTCGGGCGCGACAGCGGCCTGTGTTTCGAACAGCCCGGGGATGCTGTCGTCCCGCGGGTAATCGGTCGTGGTGGAGTTCCATTCCAGGAGAATCTGGTGGCGCTCCGCAGGGTTGAGGACGGGCATTTCGGACAGGCGTTGTTTCGGGTTCTCGACAATTCCCCGCAGGATCACTTCGTAGTGCTGGAGCAGGCGGGCAATGCCGGCTGAATCAAACAGGTCGCTGTTGAACTCTGCGAACAGCACCAGGCCGCGGGAGGTTTCCCGGACGATGAACGTGAGGTCGAATTTGGCGGTGCCGCCGGGGGGATCGAGGAATTCCAGTTTCAGCCCGGGCCATTGCAGTTCTTCGAGCGCGTTGTTCTGCATCGCGAACATGACGCGGGTGAACGGCATGTGATCGAGGGTGCGCTCGGGGCGCAGTTCTTCGACCAATCGTTCGAAGGGCAATTCCTGATGCGCCCAGGCGCCGAGGGTGGTTTCGCGAACGCGGCGGAGCAGTTCCTCGAAGGTCGGGTTGCCGCTCAGGTCCGTGCGCAGGAGCAGCGTGTTGACGAAGAAACCAATGAGCGGCTCGGTCTCGAGGCGGTTGCGCCCCGCGATCGGCGAACCCACGACAAGGTCGGTATGCCGGGTGTAGCGGTGCAGGAGGAGCTTGAGCCCGGCCAGCAGCACCATGAACAGGCTGGCTCCGTGCAGCGCGGCGAGTTGCTTCAGCGGCGAGCAGAGTTCGATCGGGACTTCTCTTGTAACGATGCCGCCGCGGAACGTCGGCACGGCGGGGCGGGGCCGGTCGCCGGGGAGTTCCAGCACGGGCGGGTTGCCGCGCAACCGTTCTCGCCAGTACGCCAGTTGCTTCTCGAGAACGCCGTTCTGGATCCATGCGCGCTGCCACAAGGCGTAATCGCCGTATTGGATCGGCAGCTCGGGCAACGCGGGCGTCTGATTTGCGCAGGACGCCTCGTACAACACCGTGAGCTCGCGGAAACAATTCCTCAGCGACCATTCGTCCGAGATGATGTGGTGCAGCGTCAGGAGGAACCAATGCTCGTCCGGCTGGAGGCGCACCAGGGCCGCCCGTATCAGGCGGCCTGCGCTGAGATCGAAAGGTTTCCTGACTTCGGTCTCCACCGCCGCGCGCGCCGCGGGCCGGCGCTCCGGTTCGGGCAACGTTGAGATATCGTGGAGCGCGATGGGCACGTCGCATTCCTCGTCCACGATCTGCACGGGATCCTCGTCCTGGCAGACGAAGCGGGTGCGGAGGGTTTCGTGCCGCCGGACGAGCGAGCTCAGCGCCTGTTGGAGCGCGTCGATGTTCAGCGCACCCTTCATGGCGACCACACTGGGGACATTGTAGAGCGGGCTGTCCGGCTCGAGCTGGTCCAGCACCCAGAGGCGCTGTTGGGCGAACGACAGCGGTATGACATCGGGCGCCTCCGCGGTTCGGCGAAGCCGTTCCTCGAGGAGCGCGCGCCGTTCCCCGGTTCCGTTGTTCACGTTGGGATGGCTGAGAAGGTTCATGATGCGACCTGATCCTCGGCGGCACCGGCGAGGAGCGACTCGACTTCTGTGTCGGAAAGCTGATGGATGCGCGTGAGCAGGCTGCGCGCCTGTGAGCGCGGCATGCGCCTGGCAATGACGGGCGGCGACGAGCCGGGGATGCCATCGGCTTCGTGCAGCCGCGCCGCCAGCGACGCGACCGTCGGGGACTCGAACACCGCGCTGACGGGGACATCCCGACCGAAGGCTCTTGCAATTCGTGAAACGAGCTGTGTTGCGATGAGCGAATGCCCGCCCAAGTGGAAGAAGTTGTCGCGGACGCCGATGGCGTTGCGGCCGAGGACTTCCTTCCAGATGGACAACAGGATCGCTTCCGTTTCGGAGACGGGCGGCGCCGGCGCATTGTCGCCGCGGGATGCGGCGGGTGCCGGCAGGGCGCGGTAATCCACTTTGCCGTTCGCGGTGAGCGGGAGCGCGTCGAGAAAGACGAAGGAGGCGGGCATCATGTACGGGGGCAGTTTGGTTCGAAGGAAACGCTCAAGCGTTTCCGGGGCGGGCTTTTGTCCGGCCGCCACCACATACGCCACGAGTTCCCTGCCGGTATGAGTTTCACGAGCGGTGACGGCGGCGTCGTGCACGCCCGGGTGACGGCGCAAGGCGGTTTCGATTTCGCCTGGTTCGACGCGGAAGCCGCGGATTTTCACCTGCTGATCCATGCGGCCGAGGAACTCGAGATTGCCGTCCGGCAGCAGCCGAACGCGGTCGCCGCTGCGATACATCCGGGAGCCGGGTGGTCCGAAAGGATTGCTCACGAAGCGCTCGGCGGTGAGTTCAGGCTGATTCAGATAGCCGAGTGCGAGGCCCTCGCCGGCAATGCAGAGCTCGCCCGGAACTCCGGTTGGAACCGGTTCCAGTTGTTCGTCGAGGACGAAGACCTGAGTGCCGCGAATCGGCCTGCCGATCGGCACCGAGCGGCGCGGGCGCCAGAAGGAGGGCACGGGAAAGCAACAGGTGAACGTGGTGTTCTCCGTCGGACCGTAGCCGTTGATCAACCGGCATTCCGGAACGTTGCGGATCAGCTTTGCCACGTGCGGCACAGAGAGAACGTCGCCTCCCGCCAGCAACTGGCGGACGCCGCGCAGGTCTTCCAGTTGCTCGTCCACCATCTGGTGGAACAGCCCCGCCGTCAGCCACAGCGTGGTCACCGCGCGCTCATGGATGACGCGCCCCAATTCTGCCAGTGACGGCATGTGCGGCGGGAATATCTCCAGCCTCGCGCCGTTCAGCAGCGCGCCCCAGATTTCAAACGTGGAGGCGTCGAACGAGATCGGGGCGAACTGGAGAAAGACTTCGTCCGGCGCGAAGCGAGCGTAATCCGCTCCGCGGACGAGGCGGAGCACCGCGCGATGTGGAACGATCACGCCTTTGGGCGCGCCCGTGGAACCGGAGGTGTACAACACATAGGCGGGGTCTTCGGACGCGGCGTGGGCGTCGAGGTTCCCGGCTTCCTGTGTGTTGATCGCAGCATCGTTGACGGCGAGAACCGCCGTTCCCGTCCCGGCGAACACCGACGTGTCGAAGGATTCGCTGGCGATTACGACGGGCAGAGCTGCGTCCTGCGCGAGGAAAGCGAGGCGCTTCGAGGGACAGGCTGGATCGAGCGGCACGTAAGCGCTGCCCGCCTTGAGGATCGCGAGCAGGGAGAGGATCAGCTCGGGCGATCGTTCGAGGCAGACTCCGGTGCGGACACCGGGGCGGACTCCCAATGCATGGAGGCGGCGCGCCAGCCGGTTCGCCCGCGCGTTCAGTTCAGCGTACGTCAGTGTCCGGCCCTGGAAGCTCACCGCGACGGCATCGGGAGTCTGCGCTGCCTGCGTTTCAAAGGCGCGATGAATTGTTTCCTGATATTCGGATTCAAAGTCAGGCGCGGACGCTTCCGGCCGGGCCGGCTCGGTGCAAACCATGGATGGTGCCGGCAACCGGCGCACGGGGCAGGCGGGCATTTCAGCAACCGACTCGATCAGGGAGATGAATTGCTGGAGAAAACAACGAATTGTGTTTGCCTCGAACAGGTCGGTGTTGTATTCGAGGCGGCCCTTGATCCCGCAATCGGTTTCCTCCAGCAAAAGTGTCAGATCAAACTTGGCCGTGTGCGTGTCCATTTCGACGAGACAGGCGTGCAAGCCGCCGAAGGCCCAGGAGGCGGGCGTGCCCTTTTGCAGGGCGAGGACGACCTGGAAGAACGGGTTCCGGCGAAGGTTGCGTTCCGGCGCGAGCGCGCGGACGATTTCTTCAAAGGGCGTTTCCTGGTGCGCAAACACGCCCAGCACCGTCTCTCGCACGTGGACCAGCAGCTCGGAGAACGCCATCTCCCGGTTCACGCGCAGGCGCAGCGGCAGAGTGTTCACGAACAGCCCGATCAGATTCTCGGTTTCCGCCCGGCCCCGGCCCGAGAAGGGCGCGCCCACGACGACGTCGTTGGATCCGATCCAGCGATGCAGCAGCGCGCCCAGGGCGGCGAGCACTGCCATGAACAGGGTTGCCCCTTCGCGGCGGCTCATTTCCTTCAGCGCCTGGACGGTCGCCATCGGAAGGGCGAAGCGTTCCGAGGCGCCCTTGAACGCATCTCCGTCGCGGCTGAAGTCGCAGGGGAACTCCTGGCTGGCGGCGGCGCCGGCGAGATGCTGCTTCCAGTAAGCCAGTTCGCGCTCCAGGAGGCCGGACTGGAACCGCTCGCGCTGCCACAACGCGTAATCCAGGTATTGCACCGGCAGGAAGGGCAGCGCTGCTTTGCGCCCTGCGCGGACGGCTTCGTAGCATTCCGAAATCTCCCGTCTCAGCAGCTCGAACGACTGGGCGTCGGAAACGATGTGATGCAGGTTGAACAACGCGAGGTGTTCGTTTGCGGACAGCCGGAGAATGTGCGCGCGAAAGAGCGGTCCGCGCCGGAGGTCGAACGGGGATTGCGCTTCGTCATCCATGATCTGCCGCGCCGCCGCTTCCGGGTCCACCGCGCCGGACAGGTCGATGACAGGGAAGTGGCGCGGCTGGAATTCGGACACCAGTTGGACGGGGCGTCCTTTGATCGATCCAAAGGTGGTGCGGAGCGTTTCGTGGCGGGCGACGACGCGGTTGAGCGCCTGTTGAAACGCGGGGATATCGAGGGAGCCTTCGAGGCGCCACGCCTGGGGGATACTGTAAACGGCGCGGCCGGGTTCGAGCTGGTCAACAATCCAAAGGCCCTGCTGCGCGAATGACAGAGGGCATCGCGCGGCCAGTTCGTCGGGCGTTCCGGTAAACGCGTTCGCTGCCGGATCAACCGCCGGCGAACCGGCAGACGGCGTCATGTTAACCCCAGAAGGTGGCATGGCATGATCGGTTCGGCGGGCTTCAATCTGTGTTGGTCGGGTGCGTGATCCCGTGCAGGACGGGGTGCGGACCGGGCGGTTCGACAGCAGTTCGGCTCAGGGCCGGATGCGTGTGGCCGGACGGCCCGGCGCGCCTGGCTTGCAGCCTGTTCGTTGGCTCGAAGGCCCTGATCTGACGGTTTACACGGGTTCCCATAAGGCATTGCCAGACTATGATGTGCATCACAAGGCGAGTAAGTGGGTGAAAACCTCAACGGGGTCGGATGGAAGGACCCACCGGAAGGGAGAACATCGAACATCCAACATCCAACGCCCAAGGGAACGGCGGGGAATGGAACATTCAACATTGCAACGCGACGCTGCGAGTCGGAGCAACGGCCGGCAGTTTTGCGCGCTCGGGCAATCTGCAGGTGATCCGCTCCCTGCTGTTGTGCGCTGCTGCGGGTGGCAGACCCGCGGTCCGCGGAGCGCGCCGGTCCTCAGGCGCAGCGCGTGGACGAAGCGCGCGACGCGCGCGGGACCGGGAATGGCTCGCCTGCACCCGGATGAATCGTGATGGAGCTCCCGTGCAGAGGAGTCAAGATGTTAGGCCTCAAGAGAGGGTGGAATGGCGCGCGCGGCACTGGAGTGAAAAGCCTTACAGGTTGGGCAACAGACCCTATGGCAAACTACGGCCTGTGATCTACGCTCGAAGCAGAATCAAATGCGAAAGCGATCAACGATTCAGGAAAGGAAAATATGAGCCTTGGAACGATACTGGTCATCCTGCTGATACTTGCGTTGATAGGTGTATTGCCAACGTGGGGTTACAGCAGCGGGTGGGGGTATGGTCCCGGCGGCATCGTGGGGGTGCTGCTGGTGATTGTCATCATTCTCGCCCTGCTGGGCCGAATCTGACGGGAAGCCAACGGATCAAGAAACAGAAAGGACAAATGAAAACATTGAAGAATACCGTTCTCTGCCTGTGCCTGCTCGTGGCAGGCGCCGCGCTGTTCACCGGGTGCCAGACGGCCGAAGGTTTTGGCGAAGACATGGAAAACGCGGGCGAAGCGCTTCAGGATCAGGTGAACTAGCCAGCCCGGGATCACGGCGGTCTCACGATCGCTCTTATCGCGGCGCAGACGGGTTCTGCGCCGTTTCGTTTTTTCAAGAGAGCAAGGACGTCTATGAAGACAAAGCGCAAGACGCCGGGCCGCCACGGCGCGCACGAAGGCAAAGTAGGCTGGATCCTCCTGTGGCTGCTCGGGATTCCGATCCCGGTTCTTCTCCTCCTGTTTCTGCTGCGCGGATGCACGTGAACGCGCGGCCGCGGCGGTTTGGGCACATCACCCTATGGAAGGCGCCGTTGCGCGAAACGATGCTCACCCAGCACCAAAACGGAGGAGAAGGATATGAAATTGCACACGCCGCTATTGATCACCTGTTCGTTGTTGATCGCCGCCGGTTGCGCGCGGGAGCGGGAGTACGCCCGTTACGATCACCTTCCCGCGTATTCGTCTTATCCCGCAGGCGCCTACTTCGCCTCGGGCGGGAGCGGCTCTTCAAGCCAGGCTTCCCCGGGTGCAGACATCCAGCCGGGCGGTTCTCAAACCGGCGTGCTGGTGACCGAAGTGCGACAGGCGCTCATCCGCGACGCTGACCTGGCGCCCGTCGCCCCAAATCTTCAGATCAGCTCCGAAGGCGGCAGTGTTACCCTCCAGGGCTCGGTCGAGAGCGAGGAACAGAAGGAGCAGATCGAGAATGTTGTGATGCAAACACCCGGGGTGACGCGCGTGGACAATCAGCTCCGGATCGCTTCCGAAACCGGTCAACTCCGGAGCTCGGACCAGTTGCAGCCCACGTCGCGCACCAATCAGTGGTCCGGCCAGAGCCAATCCGATCTCAGCCAAAGCGCCACCAACGAAGCCCAAACATTGGAAGGGCAGATGCTCGAGCCGACCGCTTCGGCGTCCACAAACGTTTATCAGGGCACAGCGGCCGGCGGTTCGATGTCCACAAACGCCCCCGGGGAGCTTGCGGCGACCGGAAGCTCGTCGTCCACCAACGCGGCGCAGGGGTTGTCGCCGACCGGCGGTTCCGGCGAGGGCGGCATCAACGTGAGGGTGCAGGGCAACAGCGCGTCGGATCAGAACCTGTCGCGGCAGTTGACCCAGGCTCTGCGGGCTGACACGACACTTGGGGGTTCGTTGTCCGGTATTCAGATCGAGCTCGAGGATGGCAACGTGACGCTGCGCGGATCGGTTCGCAGCGAGCAGCAGAAGGAGGCGATTGAGTCGGCCGTTCAGCGCGTGCCCGGTGTTTCCAGCGTCGAGAATCAGCTTCAGGTGGGAACGAGCACGCAGACCGCGCCGCTCAATCAGTGAACTCCGGAACTGTGCGAAGAAGGCGCCCGCAAAAGCGGGCGCCTTTGTTGTCGCGAGAGCATGAACGGAATGGCGGGCCGGGTTGACATTGAAGTGTTGATTGTCGGAGCGGGCCTGGCCGGTCTGTCCGCCGCCGTTTATCTCGGGAGCGCTCAGCGGCAGGTGCTGGTGATCGACTCCGGGAAATCGATGGCGCGATGGGAACCGGAAGTGCAGAACTACCTGGGTTTCCCGGAGGGCATTTCCGGCGAGACACTCCTGGCTCGCGCGCGCAAACAGGCCGGGCGATACCATGTTGCCGTCAGATCAGACGAGATTCTTTCCGCGCGCGCGAAGGACGGGCGCTTCGAGTTGAGAGGCCGGCGACATGGGTACGCGTGTCAGCGATTGCTGATTGCCACTGGTATCTTTCACATTCCGCCGGACATTCCCGGCATCCGGCCGTGTCTTGGTCACGGGCTTTATTTCTGCAAGGACTGCGACGGTTACCGCGTTCAGGGCAAAGACATCGCCGTGTACGGGTGGAGGAACGAGACTGTCGATTACGCCCTTGGCATGCTGCTGTATTCGCCTTGCGTCACGATTGTGACGGACGGGCACAGGGTGCAGTGGGATGACCGGCATGGGGATTGGATCCGGGAGTATCACATTCCGGTTTACTCCGGGAAAGTGACGGGGGTGATCCGGAAGGGGCGACGCCTGGAGGGGCTGGCGTTTGCGGACGGCAGGCGGTTGCTGATAACGGCGCTGTTCACCACGCGCGGGGATGTTTATCTGAATCAGCTTGCGCGGGATCTGGATGCGGAGACCAATGCGGATGGCGAGATCGTGGTTGATCAGGACATGAGGACGAGCGTGCCGGGTGTGTATGCCGCGGGCTGTGTCACGCCGGCCAACTGCCAGATGATCATAGCGGCCGGGCAGGGTGCCACGGCTGCCCAGGCGATCAACCGGGACCTGTTTCTGCAGAGCCTCGGGACGCATTCCCTGAGGCAATGGCGGGGCCGGCAATTGAAGATGCGGAGGACCAGACCGGCCATTCAGCGGTCGAAATTGGCCTTAACTCGCTGAAAGACAACGGGATCCGCCTTGTCCCCATAAATGGGGACTGGCTGGATTCCGGTGATCGGGTAAGGTGCGAGCGTCATTGCGATGCAGAAATGCAGTGTTCCGTGTGTGAAGTTGGCGTAAGTATGCAGCGCCGCATCGGATGATGAAAAGGCAGTCGGCGCGGCTGCATACAAAAAGCGCTTTTGTTCTCGGACGGAGGCCGGACGCAAGTCCGGCCTTTCTTCTTTTCCACGCCGAATTTCCTCCCGTGTTTTGCCGTCCATTTGAAAAAGGGTGACTCTCGAACGACGGTGAGCCTGTTGAAGAGCTATGAAAGCAGCAGTGTTTCTGAGCCTTGTCGCCGTGCTGGTGGCGGGGTGCGAAACGGTTCCGCCGGGAGTCGAGCGCGGTCCGCACGGCACGATCGCGTATGACGTCATCGTGGAATCCTCCGAACCCGGTGTGACCATTCTGGTCAACGGGGAGGAGGTGGGCACCACGCCGTTGACGCTTCGGATCTGGGGTGACAAGGACGGCACGTTCCACGATTTCGGATCGTATGTGTACGTGGTTCAGGCGTTGCCGTTGAACACGAACCAGTTCACGCAAACGCGGGTGTTCCGGACGGGAAGGTGGTTCACTCCGGAAGACGTGATTCCAAGGCAGATCTACTTCGACATGGACCAGCCGCCGCCTGCGTATGTCACCCCGGTAACGCCGCCGGTTTACTATTACCCGTATTATCCTTACTCGCCGCCGATCTATTTCCATTATCATCACGTGCGCCCTCTGCACGTGCATCCGCGGGTTCACATCAGCCGTCCGCCTCTGGAAATTCACCGGTCTCCGCCGCCGCGGCGATAGCGAGGCTGCATGGCGGCGCCGGCGGTTCCGAGACGGTTATCCCTTCCGCGCTTCCTTGGCCCAGGTGTCCTTCAGGGTGATGGTTCGATTGAAGATCGGCCGGCCGGTCCCGGACGGCGAGTCCTTGTCCAATGCGAAATACGCGAGCCGCTCGAACTGATAGCGTTCTTCCGGCCGGGCGTCCCTCAGCGACGGTTCGCATTTGGCGATCACCGTTTCGAGGCTTCGCGGATTGATGTGCTGCATGAAGTCGCCGGTTTCGTCGGGCTCGGGATGAGTGAACAGCCGGTCATAAAGCCGGCACTCCGCGTCGATGGCGTGCGGCGCGCTCACCCAGTGGATGGTTCCCTTCACCTTTCGGTTGGCCGTCGCCCCGCCTGTTTTGCTTTCGAGGTCGGCGGTGCAGCGCAGTTCGACGACCTGTCCCGACGCGTCCTTGATGACCTCGTCGCATCTGATGATGTAGGCGTACTTGAGCCGCACTTCGCCCCCGGGTCTGAGCCGGAAATACTTCGGCGGGGGCGACTCCATGAAATCGTCCTGCTCGATGAACAGCTCGCGGCTGAAGGGGACTGTTCGGGTTCCGGCGGCGGGATCCTCCGGGTTGTTGACGGCGACGACCTCCTCGGCTTTGCCCTCGGGATAGTTGGTGACGACCACCTTGAGCGGGCGCAGCACTGCCAGCCGCCGCAGTGCGCGCTTGTTGAGGTCGTCGCGGATGGCGTGCTCGAACACGGCGATGTCCGTGAGGCTGACGTACTTGGTGACGCCGACGCCGATGGCGAACTGCCGGAGGGCTTCGGCGGTGACGCCGCGCCTGCGGATGCCGCTGATGGTGGGCATGCGGGGGTCGTCCCAGCCGGCGACGATGCCTTCGTTGACGAGCTGGATGAGTTTCCGTTTGGAAACGATCATGTAGCTCGGGATGAGTTTCGCGAACTCGTACTGGCGGGGCAGGGGGCGCGGCAGATCGAGGTTCTCCAGGATCCAGTCGTATAACGGCCGATGCACCTCGAATTCGAGGGTGCAGATCGAATGCGTGATGCCCTCAATGTAGTCGCTCAGGCAATGCGCGAAGTCGTACATCGGGTAGATGCACCACTTTCCTCCGGTGTGATGATGCTCCGCGTGGCGAATGCGGTAGAGCACCGGGTCGCGCATCCAGATGTTCGGCGACGCCATGTCGATCTTCGCCCGCAGCGTACGCGCGCCGTCCGCGAATTCGCCCGCTTTCATCCGGCGAAACAGGTCCAGGTTCTCCTCGATGGACCGGTTCCGGTAGGGCGAGTCCACTCCGGGGCGGTCCGGCGCTCCGCGATAGCGGTCCGTTTCCTCGGGCGACAGGTCGCACACGTAAGCCTTCCCCTTGGTGATGAGACGCTCGGCGAAGACGTACAGTTGGTCGAAGTAATCGGAAGCGTAAAACGGTTCGAGCCGGTCGAGAAGCCCGGTGTCGCCCGGGTGGGCGCAGACCGGCTCGAGATGAAAATCCTGTTTGTCGTTCGCGACGGTGCTTTGCGGCGCGGAGCCTTTTGGTTTCAGGCCGAGCCGGTCGTCCGCCCAGCCGCGAATGAGCCACAGCACGTCCTCGACGATGGATTCCACGTACTCGGCCTCTTCTTTGGTGGGGTTCGTATCGTCCATGCGCAGGTTGCAGATGCCGCCGAACTCGCGCGCGATGCCAAAATTGAGACAGATGCTCTTTGCGTGGCCGATGTGCAGGTAGCCGTTCGGTTCGGGCGGGAAGCGCGTGTGAATCCGCTCGTATTTTCCCTCGGCAACGTGTTTCGCAACGATTTCGCGAATAAAGTTCGAGGGCGCGGCGGCTGGTTCCGATACTGCTCTTTCGGCGCTCATAGAAACGGCTGGCAGGCTAACAAAGCGCTTGGCCAATGTCCAACCGGCAGGCAAACATGCCGCCTCGCTGATGCGACTGGAACTGAACAGTATCGAGACGGTGATCGGCCTGATTCTGCTGTTGATGGCCGTTCCGGATATTTGCCGCAAACTTGGCCGTCCCGCGCTGGCCAACGCCTTCTACGTGATCTTCGGCATTCTCCTGAATCCGCTGGTCGATTCGGAGGTGGAGGTCATGCTCGTGCAGGCCGGGCACGTGGGCTTCCTGCTGGTGTTGTTTGAAGTCGGGCTGGAAATCGACCTGCCGCGGTTGAGCCGGTTCATCCGTCCCCTGGGATTTGCCCTTGCATGGATCATCGTTCAGTTCCCGGTCGTGTTCGGCCTGAGCAGCCTGGCCGGGTTGAACCTTGCCGAAGCGCTGATCGCCACCGCGGCGATTACGAGCTGCTCCTTGAGCATGACATTCACGGCGTGGAAGAATTCGTCGCTGTCCGGCGCGCCGCGCGACTTTGTGCTGCAGGTGATGGTGGCGCTCGAAGTCCTGGGCATCGTGTTGCTGTCCGTCGGAGAACCGGTTCTCAGCCACGGGTTCGACTGGCTGATATTGGCCAAGCTCGGCGGCATTGCGATGACGATTTTTCTCATCAGCCGCTTTGCCACGCACGTGAGCCGGCTGTCCCAGTACATCATCGAGCGGGCGACCCACTGGCGGGTGCACTTTCTGGTGCTGCTCGTGCTGGCGATCTGCGCGCTTGGAGACCGGCTGAATCTGCCGGCGGCGAAGACGGCGTTCTTTCTGGGGCTGTTTATGAGCCGCGCGGAGTTTCAGGACGCCGGCATCGCCGAACACATTGCTCCGATCAGCCGCCGGTTTCTGATCCCGCTGTTCTTCGTTTCACTCGGGATTCTGGTGAATCGCGAGATGCTGCTTTCGTACACGGCCATTATGGGCGTCTGCGGGGCGTTGCTGGTGCTGGGAGTGCGCGGCGTGATTCATCGGCGCTGGCTCGACACCGGCGGCGGCGAGCAGACTTATCTTCTGCTGAGTCCCAACCTCACGATCGTCGCTCTGGCGGCGGCGTCGTTCCTGAAGGTGGAAGGCGGGGAGGCGGCGGCGACATGGACCACGCTGGTGGGGTTGTTTATTTCGATGTTCGCGCTGTTCCTGCTGCCGCGGCAGAATGGTCAAGCAAGCATCCAACATCCAACATCGAACCTCCAACGTTCAGGCTGATGGTCAATATGCTGAGAGGGTTGGAGGTCGGGTGTTGGCGGTGGAACCGGATGATCAGTGACGTTGTGCGACGGCTCGCGAGGACGCTCGCCCCACCGAGAGAGGGAACTCGGCCATCCAACATCGAACCTCCAACGCTCAGGCTGATAGTCAATGTGCTGAGAGGGTTGGAGGTCGGGTGTTGGCAGTGGAACCGGATGATCAGTGACGTTGTGTGACGGCCCGCGAGGACGCTCGCCCCACCGAGGCAGAATGCATTGGGAGGGCGCCGAATGCTTTATTGCTTCGGGCGCATCTGCGGGAAGAGGATCACGTCGCGGATGCTTTCCTGGCCCAGCAGCATCATGCACAGACGGTCGATGCCCATTCCCATGCCGCCTGCCGGAGGCATGCCGTGCTCGAGCGCCACAAGGAAATCTTCGTCCAGCTTCTGTTGCTCGCCGCCCGCCTGGTGCTCGAGCCGTTCCCGCTGTTCGATCGGATCGTTCTGCTCCGTGTAGGCCGGCGCGATCTCCTGCCCGTTGATGCAGCATTCGAACACCTCGACCGTCGAGGGATCCTCCTCCGACACCTTGGCCAGCGGCACCAGTTCCTTCGGCAGATGCGTCACGAACGTCGGCTGAATCAGCGTCGGTTCCACCAGTTTCTCGAACACCGCGCCCGTCACTTCGAAATCCTCGTAACCCGCCGCGATGTCGCCGCCCAGCTTGAGGTCCTCGATGGCGCGCCGGCGGCGTTCCGCGGGCGTCACGTCGAACCAGTCCGCACCGGCAACCTCCCGCACGAGGTCCTTGTATTTCACGCGCCGCCACGGCGGGTTCAGGTCGATCGTCCGCACCACCTTGCCCTCGGCGTTCTTGTGTTCGATGACGAGCGTGTCGAGCACGGATTCGGCGACGTGGCAGATCAGGCCCTGCACCAGTTCCATCATGCTTTCGTAGTCGCCGTAGGCCTCGTAGGCTTCGAGCATGGTGAACTCGGGGTTGTGTTTGCGCGAGAGGCCTTCGTTGCGGAAGTTGCGTCCGATCTCGTAAACCTTTTCGAAACCGCCGACGAGGAGGCGTTTGAGGTACAGTTCGAGCGCGATGCGGAGATAGAAGTTGCAGCCCAGCGCGTTGTGGTGGGTGACGAAGGGTTGCGCGGCCGCGCCACCGGGGATCGCCTGCATCATCGGCGTCTCCACCTCGACAAACCCGCGTCGATTCAGGAAGTTCCGGATCTCGCGGATGATCTCGCTGCGCAGAAGGAAAACGTCCCTGATATCCGGATTGGCCATGAGGTCGAGGTAACGCTGGCGGTAGCGGATTTCGGTGTCCTCGAGCCCGTGCCACTTCGCAGGGGGCGGGCGCAGCGCCTTGGCGAGAACGGTGAAACCGGCCAGCTTGATCGAGATCTCGCCGGTCTTCGTCGTGAACAAGGTGCCCCGCACGCCGATGATGTCACCGAGGTCGAGTTGCGAGAAAATTTCGAACTGCTCGTCGCCGAGCACGTTTTTCTGCGCATACACCTGGATGCGGCCGCTCTGGTCGCGCACATCGATGAACATGCTTCGGCCCATGTCGCGGTGGGCGGTGATGCGCCCGGCGACGGCGACCTCGCGTCCTTCGACGTAGTGGGCGCGGGCGGCGGCGCAGGATTCGCTCGGGGTGAATTTGTTTTTGAAGGGATCAATGCCTCGGGCGCGCAAGGCGGCCAGTTTGGCCTTGCGCTGTTCGATCAATGCATCCAACGGCTGTTGCTGTTCCATATCGGAAGTCGCGGGCGATATATGAACACGAAGCGCAACGGAAAGCCAGGGAATTGCTTGTGGGCCCGGCGGGAATTCCTACGAGCTGGCGCTGGTGTAGCGGCGGATGGAGGCGCGCCACCCGAGCTCGGACAGGGCGAAACAGACCGCGCTCATTCCCAGCAACAGAACGATCGGCCACGGCGAATCGAATCCCTTCGCCAGCAGCCGGGTCGGCACGTTCGACACCAGCAGCATCGGGACCGCGAAGGTGAACACGGCTTTGAACAGGCCGCGAAACGCCTCGTCCGGCATGCGCGCGATGTTGAACAGGTTGTAGTAACCCCACACGATTCCCTGGGCGCGTACGGTCCAGAAACTGATCGTCGCCAGGAGGAACATCAGCGAGTAATGGATGAGGATGCCCGCGACGCAGAGTCCCGCGAACCCGGCGACCTGCGCGAGGCTGGGGACGAACTCCAGCCGGTGCAGCGCGTACACCATGACTGCCACGGCGGAGGCGGCGTTGACGAACGCGCCGAGGTCGATCTGGCGCAGTGAGACGACGAAGCGCGTGTTCACGGGCAGCAGCAGGAGGAAGTCGAGTTTGCCCGTGCGCACGAGCTCGGAGAGGTTCGTGCAATTGATCAGGAAGAATGCCTGGAACGTCTGCTGGATGAAATGGCTGGCGCCGATCAGCAGGACGACCTGCCATTTCGTCCAGGTGCCGATGGACTCGGTGTGGAGGTACAACACGTTGATGAACACGAGTTGCAGGGCGAACCATAGCATCTCCACCACGATCCAGAGGAGGAAGTTGCCCTTGAACATCATCTCGCGCGTGAGCGAGTTCCTCCAGAGCTCGATGTAGATGGCGAGGTAACGCGCCGCAACCGCCCGGAGCGAGCGTCGCGCGGGCGCCGCCGCGTTGTCCACCGGACCGGGGTTCGAGGCGGAGGTGCGGGGTTCCAGCGCGCTCATGTCAACCTCCCACGGCGGCGTAGCGGCGGATGCCGCGGTTCCATGCAAATCGCGCGAGCGCGTACGCTGCGAGGACCCAGAGCGCCTGGATGATCAGTCCTTTGGCCAGCTCGGCGCCGGTGACTTTGCCGAGATAGACGCTGACGGGGAAGTAGAGCTGGTACGGGAACGGCGTGAAGTAGAGCGCCTGTTCGATCGGCGCCGGCAGAATGTCCAGCGGGAACAAATGCCCGCTCGCGAGGTATTCGAATGCGAAGAGAATGAAGATGAAGGTGGACACCTCAAGCACCCAGAACGCGAGCATGGCCATGGCGTACGACGTGAAGAACTGGAGCAGCGCGGTCATCACGACGGACACGAGGAAGAGTCCGAAGGTCGGCCAGTCCGCCGGCAGCACGAAATAGCGGCGCAACGCGAGAATGAAGATCACCAGCGGCACGGCGGCCACCATCATGTAGGTCACGCGCCCGGACACGAAGAGGCAGAGCCGGTACCAGAGGTAGTCGATGGGTTTCAGCAGGAACTGACTGATGTTGCCGTCCTTGATGTCGGCGGCGATCTGCCAGTCGTCCTCGTTGACCGCCGTGAGCGCGTCCACGACGGTGGAAAGCAGGTAGTAGGAGACCATCTGGGCGAAGGTGTAGGTGGCGACGCTGGCCCCGGAGTTGGACTCGTAGATGGCGCGCCACACGTAGAGCATGGCGATCAGCGGGATGAACCCGAACAGGGTGCGCGCGAGAAAATTGAACCGGTACGTCAGGTTGTTCTGGATGCCGACGTTGATGACGTGTCGATATTTTCTCATCGTGCACTGATCCGGCCGGGGCGCCGGGCGGAATATGCGCAGAAACCGCGCGGGCGCGAGGTGCCGGGGCGGGCGGAACATATCCTGCCTGCGCGCGGTTGGGAAATCATTTGCGATGGGCGAGACGGATCCGTACCGTAGGCGATCGAGTTATGGCGAAGACACCGTTGACGAGCGAGGAACTGGACCGGTTGACCGCGGGTTTGCACCGGATGGCGCGGAATCTGTGGTGGACGTGGACGCAGGAGGCGCAGGAGCTTTTTCAGGAGCTGTCGCCGCGCTGCTGGACGAACCTGTACCACAACGCCGTCGCGGTGCTGCATGAAGTCTCGGATTACGAGCTGCGGGTGCGGTTGCAGGACGCGGATTTTGCGAACCGGGTTCGCAGCGTGCTGGAAGCGTTCCGGGAATACATGGAGGAAACGGACACGTGGGGAAACGAGCATGCGCCGCAGTTTCGTGAGCGGCCGGTGGCCTATTTCTCGGCCGAGTTCGGTTTCCACGAGACGCTGCCGATCGCGGCGGGCGGCCTGGGCGTGCTGGCGGGTGACCATGCGAAGTCCGCGAGCGACCTAGGCCTGGGCTTTGTCGGCATCAGCCTGTTTTATCGCGAAGGCTATTTTCAGCAGGCGATCGACGCGAACAACTGGCAGACCGAGTATTACACGCTGTTGAACCCGGCGAACCTGCCGCTGGAACCGGTTCTCAATGAGAAGGGAGAGCCGGTGATCTGCGACGTGGAAATCGGGATGAACAAGGTCGATTTCCGCGCGTGGCGGGTGAACGTGGGGCGCGTGCCGGTGTTTCTGCTGGACACGAACCTGCCGCAGAATGAGCAGCATTTCCGGGATCTCACGCTGCGCGTGTACGGCGGCGACAGCACCACGCGCATCATGCAGGAGGTGCTGCTGGGCATCGGCGGCGTGCGGTTGCTGCGCGCGCTGAAAATCAACCCGTCCGTCTTCCACATGAACGAAGGCCACGCGGCCTTTCTCACGCTGGAGCTGATCCGGGAGAAGATCATTCTGGGCAAGAGCTTTCATGAGGCGATGAACGAGACCCGGGCCGAGTGCCTGTTCACGACTCACACGCCGGTGGAGGCGGGGCATGACCGGTTCAGCTACGACCTGATGAATTACGCGTTGCAGCGGTACTGCGCGCATTTTCCGGTGCCGTTCCCGGAGATCATGGGGCTCGGCCGCGTGCAACCGAAGAACGAGCACGAGCCGTTCTGCATGACGGTGCTCGCGTTGAAACTGTCGCGCGCGGCCAACGGCGTCAGTGAACTGCACGGCCGCGTCAGCCGGCACATGTGGCACTCGTTGTATCCGGACCGGCCGGTCGAGCAGGTGCCGATCGGGCATATCACGAACGGCATTCATCTGCTGGGCTGGATGAAAGGGCCGGTGCGCCGGTTCTGGCGCAGCAAGCTGACGGGCGCCGGCGCGGACGGCGGTCCCGGGGGCGACACCACGCGGTTCTGGCAGAAGGGTTATCGGAAGGACTGGGCCGGAGCGCTCAATTCGCCCGAGTTCTGGAAACAGATGGCGGATCCCGACTTCATTTCGGACGAGGAGATCTGGGCGTTGCGCTACCGGCTGCGGCGCGAGCTGATCGAGTTTGCCCGGCGGCGGTTGCTGATCCAGGGCCAGCGCCTGACGCACGGGGATTACATCACGTTCGATTCGCTGCTGAACCCGGACGCGCTGACGATCGGGTTTGCCCGGCGTTTTGCGACCTACAAGCGCGCGCCGTTGATCTTCCAGCAACTGGACAACATCGTGCGGCTGACGCGCGACCGGACCCGGCCGGTGCAGTTCATCTTCGCGGGGAAGGCGCATCCGCGGGACGACGACGGCAAGCGCTACATTCAGCACATCATTCACCTGAGCAAGCACAGCGATTTGAAGGGCAGCCTGGTGTTCATTGAGAACTACGACATTCATGTCGCGCGGCAGATGGTGTCCGGATGCGACGTGTGGCTGAACAACCCGCGCCGGCCGCTGGAGGCGTCCGGGACCAGCGGCATGAAAGCCGGGTGCCATGGCTGCCTGAACCTGAGCATTCTCGACGGCTGGTGGCGCGAGGGCTATGACGGCACGAACGGGTTCGCGATCGGCGAGGATTCCCATCCGGATTCGGTCGAGGAACAGGATCGCGTGGACAGCGAGAACCTGTATCGGACGCTGACGGAGGAAGTGATTCCGTTGTTCTACACGCGGGACGCGCAGGGGTTGCCGCGCCAATGGATCCAGCGGATTCGCCGCGCGATGGTGACGCTGGTGCCGCAGTTCACGACGCAGCGCATGGTGCGGGAGTACACGGAGAGGTATTATTTGACGAAGTAGGGGAGGAGAACATCCAACATGGAACATCCAACGCCCGGGGGATTTGCGATTGACGATGGACGCGGGGGGCGTGCAGGAGGAGCGACAACGCCTGAGCTCCAACGCTTGAATGCATTGCCCGTCCGTTCCACGCGGTGCAACGGTTCCCAACACCCAGGTTTCGACGATCGGTCTCTTTCGTCCGGTGGCGGGATGCTTCCCGCGGTGATGGGTTTCAGAGCCTTCCAAATGCAGGTTTCGGATTCCGCCGGCACACAGTAGAGTGTGGCGCACACAGTGGCCACGCTACCTGACATCAAGTCGTTGATGCGCGAGGAAATCGAGGCGCGATTCGCCGACTGGAAGGAACCGGCGTATCGCGTCACGCAATTGCTCGATTGGTTGTACCGGCGCGGGGCGACGTCCTGGGACGCCATGAGCAATCTGCCCAAACCGCTCCGTGCCCGGCTGTCGGAACAGTTCTCGTTGCGCGGGCTGGATCTGGTTCGCCTGCAGGGTTCCCGCGACACGACGCAAAAATTCCTCTGGCGCCTTGAGGACCATTCGCTGATCGAGAGCGTGCTGATTCCGGCGAATCCGGCGCTGTATGGCGAAGCAAGCGACCGCCGCACGCTGTGCGTTTCGACGCAGGTGGGTTGCGCCTACGGATGCCGGTTCTGCGCGAGCGGACTCGAGGGCTGGAAGCGCAATCTGCGTCCCGACGAGATTGTGGAACAGGTGCTCGCGGTGGAGCGATGGTGGAAGGCGGAATCCGGCGAGTCGAAGTCCGGCGCGCGGCTGATCGACAACCTGGTGATCATGGGGATGGGTGAACCACTGGCGAATTATGACAATCTGATGAAGGCGCTGCGGATTCTCAACGCGCCGTGGGGCGGAGGAATCGGCGCGCGCAAGATCACCGTCTCCACCAGCGGATTGGCGCCGCAGATCCGAAAGCTGGCCGATGAACCGCTCCAGTTCCGCCTGGCCATCTCGCTGCACGGCGCGACCGACGAAGTGCGCAACCGCATCATGCCGGTCAACCGCAAGTATCCGCTCAAGGAACTCGTCGACGCCTGCGAGTATTACCGGCAGAAGAAGGGGCGCATGCTGACCTTCGAATACATCCTGATTGCCGGCGTGAACGACGGGCTGGATCAGGTGAAACCGCTGGCGCAACTGGCCCGGCGCCTGCACGCCAAGATCAACCTGATCCCGTACAACATCGTGGAAGGATTGGAATGGACGCGTCCGGACGACGTTGCGCAGGAGCGGTTCCGCAGCGCGTTGGAGAAGCAAAAGATCCCGGTGACGCTGCGCCGCGAAAAGGGGCATGACATCGACGCTGCCTGTGGGCAATTGCGGCTTCGCACCGAGCGCGAGCTGGCGGCGTGAGCATCGGGTTTGCGCTTGACGATTGACGATTGACGCGGGTGTGGTGGGATTCGGCGGTGGTTGGAGCGCGCCTGTCCTCAGGCGCAGCAGGTGAGCGGAGCGTGAGTTTGCGAGTTCTGCACGCGCGTGGACGGAAGGGGGAATGGAACCTTCACTTCAACATTCAACGTTCAGTGAAACGTTATAGAAATAAACGCGCAGGAATGCGAATGGAACGGAGCGTGGAGCATGGTTGATAGCCGATGAGCGCGATTGGACTGGCCGGAAGTTCTACGTCCAAACCCTTTCACAGGGGGCGATCTCCCCGGTCTTTCCCGGTGACAATACACTTCCTGCTTGCACAAATTCCTGATTCGCCGAACATACGGCTGTCGACGGGAGTGAATAAAGTGTCAACGCCATGGCATTGTGAACGTGACGAGAGGTGCCGGTGTCTGTCCATTCTCATCAGATTCATGCGCACCCAACCGAGGATGAGCATATGAAATCCCACGCCGAGGCGCTCAAGGCGTTCCATGGCCGGCTCACGGCGCTCCTCATCCTGCGCCGGGCGGTTTTTTGGGCGACCGGCTGGTTCTTTTTCTGGGGCGTCGTCGTTCTGGCAGCGCGATACTCCCGCCTCGCAACGCCGGATCAGTTGTTGTATGGGTTGCTCGGCGCGATCCCGCTTGCCGTCATTGCCGGCGTTTGCGAGTACCGCCGCCGGGTGAAGTTCAGCCAGATCCGGGCGGCGTACGACGGATTCAATCACTGCGGCGGGGTGGTCATGGCCGAGGAGGAACAGGATATGTCGGCCTGGAAATCCGTCCTGCCGAAACCCGCGATGCCGGCCCTGCGCTGGCGCGGAGGGAAAGCGGTCGGGCTCTTTGCCGCATCGACGCTGTTTGTGGTTGTGACGCTGATTCTGCCGGAGCGCCTGACGCATGCGGGCCAGAGGCCGCTGGAGATCGGCAAACTGGTCGAGGAACTCGAAGCGGAGGTGGAGGTTCTGAAAGAGGAGAGGATTCTCGAACCGGAGCGGGCCGATGAACTTCAGAAGCAGCTGGATCGCATCCGCAAGAACGCTCTTGCAATGGATCCGAACAAGACCTGGGAAGCGCTGGATCACATCAAGGAGGCCAACACCGACGTGGCGAAGCAGGCCGCCGAGGAAGCGGTGAAAAAGACGGCCAACCTGACCGAAGCGGAGACGCTGGCCAGTGCGTTGCAGTCGGCGCTCGAACTCGGCCTGGGCAAGGACACGGCGACTGCCGCGGCGAAAGACCTGGCGTCCATGCTGACTGCGGCGAAGCTCGAGGAAGGATTGCTCGACGCGTCGATTTCGCCGGAGCTGCTTGCGCAACTCGAGGCTTTGAACCGCGAGGACCTGGAACGCCTGTTGAGCGCCATTCAATTCAATAAGGCCGACCTGAGCCGGACGCTGACGAACCTGGCAAACCTCAAGCTGATCGATCCGAAGATGCTCGGGCAATGCCAGAACGTCGGCACGTGCCCGAACCCGGACGCCCTGGCCGCGTTTCTCTGCAATTCCACCAACGCGTGCGATTTCGCGGGCCTGGCCATGTCCTATTGCCGTGGCGGCCTCACCCGCGGGCGGGGCGACGCGCCGATGACGTGGAAGGACGAGACGGCGGAGCAGGGGGTGAAGTTCAAAGAGGAGGCGCTGCCGCCTTCGGTGGTGCTGTCGGACGCGCAACTGGTGGGCGTGACGCGCGCGGCGCCGCAGTTGAGCAACGAGGAGGTTGCGGCGGGACACGGCGCGCTGGCGTCGGCGTCGGCGGGCGGCGGCGCGGCGCACAGCCGGGTGGTTCTGCCGCGGCACAAGCAAACCGTTCAGCGCTTTTTCAAGCGCGACGAGTGACGTTCTCGGTAATCACATGACTGAACCAGGCACCATCCTTAAGGTGGAGGAGTTGCAGCCTGCGGCTGAACTGACGAAGAAAGTTCTGGAGCAACTCGATCGAATTCTGCTGGGGCGGAAGGAACTGCACCGGCTGGTGCTCATCGGGATTCTGAGCCGCGGCCATGTGTTGTTTGAGGGGCTGCCGGGTCTGGGCAAGACGGCGCTGGTGCGCACCATCGGCCGGATTCTGAAGCTGGAATTCAAGCGCATTCAATTCACGCCCGACCTCATGCCGGGCGACATCCTGGGAACGCACATTCTCCAACAGACCGATTCAGGAAAGCGCGAGATGGTGTTCCAGCCGGGCCCGGTGTTCACGAACATTTTGCTGGCGGACGAAATCAACCGCGCATCGCCCAAGACGCAGTCGGCGTTGCTGGAGACGATGCAGGAGAACTCGGTGACGCTGCTGGGCCATACGCGGATGCTGCCGCAGCCGTTCTTTGTGCTGGCGAGCCAGAACCCGATTGAGCTGGAGGGCACCTATCCGTTGCCCGAGGCGCAACTGGACCGGTTCCTGTTCCGGCTGCTGTTCGACAACGTGGACACGCAGGTGCTGGATCAGATCATTTCCGAACGGCGGCGGGGCGAACTGCCCGAGCCCACGTGGCAGATGGAGCGTGAGGAGCTGGACCGGTTGTTCGAGATCATGGGGCGCATCTATCTGCCGCGGCCGGTGTCGCGTTACATTGCGCGCCTGGTGTCCGCCACGCACCCGGGCGCGAGCGAAGCGCCGGAGAGCGTGACGCGCTATGTGTCGTATGGCGCCTCGCCCCGCGCGGCCATTGCGATCGCCGAGGCGGCGCGCGCGCAGGCGCTGATCTCGGGGCGGCCGACGGTGGGTTTCGAGGACGTGAAGGTGGTCGCCGAACCGGTTTTGAATCATCGGCTGCTGCTGAACTACCAGGCGCGCTTCGACCGGATGACTCCGTCGAAGCTGGTGCAGGAGTTGGTCGGGCGGCTGGATGAGACGGGGATGAAACTGCCGAAGGACGTCGAGCTTCAACCGGCATGACGCGAGAGCGTGTGTTCAACGCCCGATGCGCCCTGGCCGTTCTGGCGGCTTTGGCGTTTGGCACGACGGCGGGTTTTGCCGACCGGTTCGGCGACGTGACGGTGCGGCCGGTGGCGCATGGCGCGGGAGAGACGCACCACGGCTACCGCGAGTTGCTGTTCTTCCTTGAGAACCATTCCACGCGGCGCACGCACGAGGTGACACTGGTGTTTCCCGATCGCTTCTATTCGTGGGGGAGCGGTGCCCAGATCAGACAGATTTCGCGCACGGTTTCGCTGAGCCCGGGTTCGCGGATGGTGGTGCCCCTGTGGCAACCGCCGCTGCCCGTATACAACAACGGGTTGGTCCGTGTGCTGATAGCCGGCGAGGCTCCCGAAACCATTTCAGTTGACCCGGCGCCTCATGTCGCGAGCATCGGCGGGCATTTCGGGGGCGCTGCGAGTCCGGCGACAGTGCTTGTGAGCCGCGCTCTGGACTACGATGGTTTGGGGCGCCTGCTGATGTCCGGTGCGATGGGCATGTCGGCGCAGTCCGCCGCCGGGCCGCCCGATGCGGGATCCCGCCGCGGCATCACGCCGAATGCATGGACACCCGACACTTCGGCGGGCGGTCCGCACTGGATCGAACTGGATTACGATCCTCCGATTCAGGCGGACCAGGTTCGCATCCGCGCCACGTCCACCCTGATCGGGCTCGACGTGCGCCTGGTGTTGACGGGCGTGTCCGGCACGAACCTGTTGGACCAGTCGTTTTCCTCGCTCTCGGGAGGGTCGGGTTCGCCTTACGACTGTGAGTTGAGTTTTCCGCGGACGGCCGAGCCCGTGAAGACGGTGCGGCTGGATTTCGGGATGCGCTATGCGGGATCGATCAGCGTGGACGCCGTGCAACTGGTTGACGCCGGGAGCGGCACGGCGGTGTGGGCATCGAAAGCCCGCGCGAGCAGCGAGGCGTGGGCCTGGAGCATCAGCGGCTCGGGGACGATGACGCGACTCCCCGGCGGGGCTCCCTTGCGCTCGCTGCTGCGTTCCGAGCTCCCGATTTCCGAATGGAGCGAGTACTGGCTGTCCTACAGTGCCTACGACGCCATTGCCGTGTCGGCGTCGGAGCTGCGAAGCGCGCGGCCGGCGGTGCTGAATGCGCTCTGGCACTATGTGGAATGCGGGGGCGTTCTGTTCGTCCTTGGCCCCGGCGAAGCGCCCGCATCGTGGAGACGTGCGGGAGAGGCGCCGCTATCCAACGGACGCCTGCTCACCGCGGGATTCGGCAAGTGCTTCCTCCTCGACGCCGAGCAGCCGGGCGGCATTGGGGCGGCCACTGCGAAGGCCATGATGGCCGCGTTGGACGACGCGGCTGCGATGTGGCGGTCGTTGCCCGACGAGAACACAGCCAACTCCTTTTACCCGGTCGTCGAGAATGCGCAAATCCCGGTTCGGGGCATGGTGTTCATCATGCTGGTGTTTGTGATCGTGATCGGTCCGGCGAACCTGATTTATCTTTCGTGGACAGGCCGGCGGACATGGTTGTTGTGGACGATTCCTGCGATTTCGGTTCTCGCCACGGTGATGGTGTTTGCCTACACGACACTGCGGGAAGGCATAACGCCGGATGTGCGCATGGAGGCGCTGACGTTCCTTGACCAATCGACGCGTCGCGCCGCGTCGGTCGGGATCACTGCGTTCTACTGTCCGTTAACGCCGAGCGGCGGGTTGTTCTTCTCCGCGGAAACGGAGGCGACGGCCCTGGTGCAGGGGTGGAATCATCAGTCGGATTCTTCGCGCGAGGTGGACTGGACGCGCGGGCAGCATTTCCGGCGCGGATGGGTGACGGCCCGCGTTCCGGCGCATTTCTGGTTGCGCAAGGCTGAGACGCGGCGCGAGCGCATTCAGCTCGAGATGGAGGGCGGAAAGCTGATTGCCGTGAACGGCCTCGGAGCACCGATTCAGTCGCTTTGGCTTTCGGACCATGACGGGCGGATCTACACGGCGACCAATGTTGCCGCCGGGCAGCGAACGGTCCTGCTTCCTTCGTCGGCTGCGGTTTCAACTTCGAAAGAGGTGCCATTGCGGGCGCTGGCGTCCACGGCGCTGGGGTATTCCCCCTGGGAAAAGGCGGCGGGGGACGTCCTTTCGCTGCTGACGCCGGGCTCCTACATTGCCGAGCTGGAAGGGAACCCCTTTGTGGAAAACGCGCTCGGCGCGCGGTCCATCACCAGCCGGTCGCGTATCAAGTCAACCGTTTACGGATTGCTCGAACCCGCGGGGGCGCCATGAAGGTCCAGGTCAGGAATCTGCGAAAGGAGTTCGGCAAGACGGTGGCCGTGGACGGCATTACGTTCTCGTTCGACTCCGGGCATGTGTTTGGTTTTGTGGGGCCGAACGGAGCGGGCAAGACCACGACCATGCGGATCATTGCCACGATTGAGGAACCGACGGACGGGGACGTGTTGTTGAACGGCATTTCGTTGCGGGAACACCCGGAGCTGGCGCGGCGCGCGGTCGGTTACGTGCCGGACTCGCTCCCCGCGCACGCGGACATCACGGTGCACGAGTATCTGGATTTCTACGCGCGGGCGTACGGGCTGCGCGGGAGGAAGCGGACGGAGGCGGTCAGCGCGATTGAAGAGTTCACCAATGTGACCGGCATTCGCGACAAGCATTTGAAGGCGTTGTCGAAAGGCATGAAGCAGCGCGTGAGCCTGGGCCGCGCGCTGGTGCACGACCCGGACGTGCTGATTCTGGACGAGCCGGCGGCGGGGCTGGATCCGCGCGCGCGGGTGGAGTTGCGCGAACTGCTGGCCCTGCTGGCCGAGCGCAAGAAGGCGATCCTGATCAGCTCGCATATCCTCACGGAGCTCACGGAGATCTGCAATGGCGTGGTGATCATCGAGAAGGGGCGGCTGCTCGAGACGGGAACGATCGACGAGGTGTTGAAGAAGAGCGCGCCGCGGCGGACCGTGGCGATCCGGCTGCTGGATCCAGCGCAATCCTCCGAGTTGCTGAAGGAATTGCTCCTGACACCGCTGGTGGAGAACGCGCGCCCGGTCGGGAGTGAGGTTCACTTCGAGTTCGCGGGCAGCGAACCGGAGGCGTGCGACCTTCTCGGCCAGCTGGTGGCCCGGCGGTTCCGGATTCTGGAGTTCCGGCAGACCCGGGCGGACCTGGAGGACATCTTCATGAGCGTGACGAAGGGAGGGGTCCAATGAACATTCAAGATTCAACGCTCAACATTCAACGCTCAAGGGGATTGATTGATGGCATGGTTCAACGGCTGCGGAACTGGCGCGAGTGGGAGCTGAATCCCATCGTGGTGAAGGAGCTGCGGCAGGCGGTGCGGAGCTGGTCGGTGACGGGCATGCTGCTGTTGTTTCTGAGCGTGTTGTTCTGCACCGGGCTCGTGATGATCCTGGGCCACGCGCTCGACGTGCACGCCAACCAGCGCCTCGGGGCGAATGTGTTTCAGGCGTTCATCGTGATCCTGACGTTCTCCAGCCTGGTGTTCATTCCGCTGTACGTCGGGACGCGGCTGGCTGCCGAGCGGCAGGAGAACAACCTGGACCTGCTGTACATCACGACGCTCACGCCGCACCGGATCATCCGGGGCAAGTTCTTTTGCGGCGCCTACATGGCGGTGTTGTTCTTCAGCGCGTGCATGCCGTTCATGGCATTCACCAACCTGCTGCGGGGCATCGACCTGCCGACGGTCGGGTTTATCCTGGTGTGCCTGTTCCTCGTGGTATGCGCCGCCGTGCAGTGCGCCATCTTCATCGCCTGCCTGCCCGTCAGCAAGCTGTTCAAGATTCTGCTTGGCCTTGGCGGCTTCATAGTGCTGAACATGGTTTCGGGGATGTTGAACGCGATATTCTATACCCTGATGCAGTCGGGGATCGTCAGCATGAGCGGCGGGGTGGCCGGCGTTCATGCCAGCAGCACCTTCTGGACCGGGTTCGCGACGGCGGCAGGGGTGATCCTGGCCGTCGTCGTGCTGCTCTATTACATGTCGGTCGCGCTGATATCGCCGCCGTCGGCCAACCGGGCGTTTGCGTTGCGCGTTTATATCACCGTGGTATGGCTGCTGAGCGGGATCCTCTCTCTGTATCGGGTGTCCATATCCAGTAACAGCGAACTGATCCTGCCATGGGCGATAACGACCTTTTTCCTCCTGAGCGGGGCGCTGGTTGTGGTGATCAGCAACAACGACGAATTGAGCGTTCGCGTCCGGCGCAGAATTCCTTCCCGGGCGTTTCTCCGGATCCTGGCGTTTCTGTTTTACAACGGCGCCGCGGGCGGGCTGGTGTGGGTGGCGTTGCTCTTGAGTCTCACGGCGATGGTGACCATGGTTGTTCTGGACTCGCGCCCGTCCGGATGGCGGGAGCTGGCGGCTGGCGCCGCCACCGTTCTGTATCTGTTTGCGTACGCCCTCACGGCGTTGCTGATCCACCGAAAATTCTTCAGCCGCCGTCCGGCGAAACTGGCGGGGATTCTGATGGTGTTTTTGGCGGGCGCGTGGGCGTTGCTGCCGAACATGGTGCTGTTCTTCCTGGGCCGTCTTACCACTCATTCGTTCGACACGCTGCAACCCGGCAGCATCTTCAATGTCTGGTTGGCCAGGGGATTCGATAGTGTTCTGCTGCACCTGAATTGCGGCGCGGCCTGGCTGCTGCTCATGCTCGTGCTGAACGCCAGGTGGTTCCTCAGGCAGTTGAATCATTTTCAACCGGTCGAGGCCGGCGCGCCCGCTGCCCAGCCTCCGCCCGCGCCCGCGCCGCCGCCGCCACTCCCGACGGTCGCTGCCGAATGAATCGATGAGCTTCGGCATGCAACGCTCCAACTGCGAGAGCACCGGCTGCGGGCGGTTCGAGGGTGAAATCCTCCGGGTGCGCCCATCGGTTTTCCGTCATGAATGAGGAATTGCGCCAGGCGCTTCACCAGGGCGAGCAGCTCGGCTTGCGGTATGCCCTGCAGATACCGCAGGTCGCCGCGTCGGGACTTGTTGGATCCCGCCTCGGCCGGCGCGCCGGCAGTTCCATTGATTTCCAGGATTACCGCGAATACCAGCCGGGTGACGACCTCCGTTTCATCGACTGGGGCATTTACGCGCGCACGGATCGGCTGAGCATCAAGCTCTTCAGGGAAGAGGTGACGCCGCATCTCGACATTGTTCTGGATGGTTCGCGGTCGATGAACCTGGAAGGTTCGTCCAAGGCGCGCGCCGCGGGCGAGCTGGCCGCGCTGCTGGCGGTGGCCGCCGCCAACGCGCAGTGTTCGCGCGCGGTCTGGCTGTCGGGCGAAGGCTTCAACCGTGTTGCGAACGACACCCACCCGCCGCCGTCCTGGAACGGTTTGCAGTTCGAGAGCGCGCGGACGCTCGATCAGTCCTGCGAGATTCTCCCGCCCAAACTGCGGCGGTTGGGCGTGCGCGTGTTGATCAGTGACCTGCTGTGGCCCGGCAACCCGGTCCAGACCCTGCGCCGCCTGCGGGAGGGCGCGGCGGCGCTGTTTGTCGTTCAGTTGCTGGGGCGCGACGACGCCAATCCGCCGGACCATGGCAGCATCCGGCTGGTGGACAGTGAAACCGGCGAACAGACGGAATTGTTCGTCGATTCGACGGTCAAGAAGCAGTATCTGGAGAACCTGGCGCAATGGCAGCAGGCGTGGGACGACGCCTGCCGGCAATGCGGCGCGCGACTGACGACTGTCATCGCGGAGGACCTCGAGAGTTCCCTGAGGGAACTGGAAGCGATTGAACTCCTTTCGCCGGCCTGAGCATGTTTCCGTTCCTGACCTATCCGCTTGCGTTGATTGCGCTCGCTTCGCTGCCGGCGCTGGCGGCGATTTACCTTCTGCGGAATCGCTTTCGGCGGCGCCAGGTTTCGAGCCTGATGCTGTGGCGGTTTCACGTTCAATCGCGCGAAGGCGGTTCGCGCGTCAATCGCCTGCAACTCCCGCTGCTGTTCTTTCTGGAATTGCTTGCCCTGGCGCTGCTCGTCATCGCCGCCACGGGGCCGCATTGGAAATTGCCGCAGGCAACGCGGCCGCTCATCGTCGTGCTCGACGATTCGCTGTCCATGCGCGCCGCGACCGACGGCGTCTCCGCCCGGGACCGGGCGCGTGAAGCGTTGCAGCGGCTGTTCCGTTTCCAGGCGCCGCCTTCGACCCGACTGATCCTGGCGGGGAGGGACGCGCGGTTGATCGGGGCGAATGCGCGCACGTGGTCCGAGGTTGAAGAGGCGCTGGAACAGTGGCAGTGCTGGGCGCCCGGAGCCGCGATTGAATCGGCGCTGACCCTGGCGGGCGAGATCGGGAAACAACAGGCCAATATCCTGGTGCTGACCGATCAGCCGCCGCCGGATGAACGTATCGCCAACGATCGGTTGCAATGGCGGGCATTCGGCGTTCCTTCCAGCAACGTCGCGATCATCAACGCCGCGAGAAGCGTCAGTGACGACCAGGACCGTTGCCTGGTTGAAATCGCCAACTACTCCCGCTCGCCGAGGGACGCCGTGCTGCGGGTGTTCGCCGGTTCGAACGCTGTTCCCGACAGAGTCCAGGAGACGCGATTGGCCATGGCGCCGCAGGAAGTCCAGCGCGTGGTCTTCAACATTCCCGGGACCGCGCCGTCGCTGGAGGTTCGGCTTGAAGCGGCTTCGGAAAGCGGGCTGGCGGACGCGCTCGCGGAGGACAACCGCGTTCAACTGCTGTCTCCGATCCGGAGGCGCGTTCGCGTTCAGGTGGCCCTGACGAACCCGGACTTTGCCGATCTGGTCAATCGCGCGCTCGATGCCACCGGCCTGCGCGCGGCCCTGTCGGCCAACCCGGACCTGGTGATTCATCATTCCGATTTCGCCGGCAGCAACGCGTGGAGTCTCAATGTTCAATCTCCGGCCGAGGCGACCGCCTATGTCGGGCCGTTTGTGATCGATACGTCTCATCCGCTGGCCCAAGGGCTCGCGCTGAACGGCGCCGTCTGGGCCGGCGGCGCTTCGCTGACGAACGACGCCGAGTTCATGCCGGTGGTGCTGGCGGGGAACGTTCCGTTGCTTTCGGTTCGCGAGGACATGTTGGGCCGGCAATTTGTGAGGTTGAACCTGGACCCGCAACTTTCGACGTGGACACGGACGCCGGACTGGCCGGTATTTTGGTACAACCTGCTCGACTGGCGGGCCTCGCAATTGCCGGGATTGCGCGAGAGCAACGCGCGGCCTGGGAGCGAGATTGTCCTGCAAAGCACGGGCGAGCCGGTGACGGTCCGCTGGCCGGACGGCACGGTGAAACTGCTCCAGGGCGCCAATGCGCCGCTGGCGATCGAAGCGCCCTTGCCCGGGGTTTACACCGTGACGATGGGTTCAATGACCAACCGCTTCGCGGTGAATGCGCTGGCGCCGGGAGAATCGAACCTTCAACACGCGAGCGGCGGGCAATGGGGCGATTGGAAAGCGGGGGCCGAAGGGCAATACGAGCAATCGCCGTTGGCCTGGTTGTTCGGGCTGGCGGCGCTCGGGATCCTGACCGCGCATCTCTGCCTGGTTGCCAGAGGACGCGCGGGCGGTTGAAACAGAGATGATTCACTTCTTCCAACCGATCTGGCTGCTGCTGCTGATCCCGCTGGCGGTGGTATGGCTGATCTGGCCGCTGCCGAGCCGCGGCCTGCGCATCGTGCGCGCCTTCGTCTTCGTCCTGATTGTCCTGGCGCTCGCTCAATTTGCCGTGCGGCTCCCCGAACGCGCCGGCACCGTCGTGGTTGTCGCGGATCGCAGCGAATCGATGCCGCGCCAGGCTGCCGCTGCCCAGAAGGAGATCGTGGATCTGCTCCAGAAATCGATGCGGGCGAACGATCTGCTCGGCGTGGTTTCCTTCGGGCGTCACGCCGTTGTGGAACGATCTCCGCAACGCGGCGCTTTCGGCGGATTCACCGCTCAACCCGGTTCGGAGCATTCGGATCTGAACGGCGCTATCGAGGCCGCGCTGGCGCTGATCCCGCCGGATGCGGGCGGGCGCATCCTGGTCGTTTCGGACGGGAAGTGGACGGGGCGCGATCCCCTTGCCGCCGCGGCCCGCGCGGCGGGTCGTGGAGTGGCCATTGATTATCGCGTGCTCGCGCGGCCTCAGGTGAGCGATGTGGCGATCCAGTCATTTCAGGGGCCTGACGCAGTGCAACCGGGCGAGGCGTACGTGCTGGGCTGCTGGATTCGCGCGCCGTCCGACCAGGAGGTGGGCTACGAATTGCGCCGCGGTTCCACCATCATTGCATCCGGCACCAGGCCGCTGGTGGCGGGTGTGAACCGGATCATGTTCCGCGACCGCGCTGCCGATGCAACGGTGCATGAGTATTCGCTGTTGATCCGCGGGCCGGAGGACGACCCGGTGCCGGAGAACAACGAGGCCCGCCTGCTGGTGTCGGTGGAAGGCGCCCGTCCCATGCTGGCGATTTCCGCTGCGGGCGGGCAATCCGGCCTCGTGCAACTGCTGCGCCGCGGCGGCCTGGAGATCGAGGCGCGCATGCCGCAGCAATGTCAGTGGACCCTGGAAGAGCTGGCGCGTTACTCCTCCGTTCTCATTGAGAACGTTCCTGCCAACGCCATCGGGCCCACCGGCATGGAAACGCTCGCGTCCTGGGTCGAGGATTCCGCCGGCGGCCTGATGCTGACCGGCGGACAGAAATCCTACGGGCCCGGCGGTTATTTCAAATCGCCGCTCGATCGCATCATGCCCGTCTCGATGGAGATGCGGCAGGAACACCGCAAGATGTTGCTCGCCATCGCGGTGGCGCTGGACCGGTCCGGCAGCATGCAAATGCCCGTCAGCGGGGGCCGCGTGAAGATGGATCTCGCCAATCTCGGCACCGTCCAGGTGCTCGATCTCCTGTCGCCCATGGATGAGATCGGCGTGATCGCCGTGGACAGCTCGCCGCATGTGATCGTCGATCTCGACACGGTGGAACGGAACGCGGGGCAACGCGGCAGGATCCTGTCGATCGATTCGAGGGGCGGCGGCATTTTCGTGTATGAAGCGCTGTCGGCGGCTGCAAGCATGTTGCTGAAAGCCAAAGCCCAGACGCGGCACATCATCCTGTTCGCCGATGCGGCGGATTCGGAGGAGCCGGGCGCATACGTGCAGTTGCTCGAGAAATGCCGCGAGGCGGGCGTTACGGTCAGTGTGATCGGGCTTGGAACCGAAGCGGACGTCGATGCGAACCTGCTGAAGGATATTGCCGAGCGGGGCGGGGGCAACTGGTACTTCACCGACAGCCCGGAGGAAATTCCGAGATTGTTTGCCCAGGACACATTTGCCGTGGCGCGGAGCACGTTCATCGATGAGCCCACGCCGATCGAGCTGACGGCGGGCTTTTCTCTGTTAGGCTCTCCGCCGGCAGAGTCGCCGCCGGCACCGGCGGGCTACAACCTGACCTACCTCAAACCCGAGGCCAACCTTGCCGCCCGCACGTTGGACGAGTATGCGGCGCCCTTTGTGGCGTCCTGGAACGCCGGGAACGGACGGGTCCTGTGCTTTATGGGCGAGGCGGACGGCAAGTTCAGCGGCGAATTCGTGCAATGGGCGCAGATTGGGGAATTCTATGCGACGCTGGCGCGCTGGACGGCTGGCAGGCGCCAGCCGCTGCCGGACGATCTGTTGCTGACGCAGGAAGTGCGGGATGGCGTCTGTCTGGTGCAATTGCACCTGGATCCGGACCGGCAGATGGATCCGTTTGCCGCCTTGCCGCGCGTGAAGGTGCTGCACGGTCTGCCCGGCGCGATCCCGGGACGGCAGAATATTGAGCTTCAATGGAAGAGCGCCGACTTGCTGGAGGCCACGATCCCGATTTCGGGGAAAGAAACGTTGTTGAACACAGTGGAGATCGACGGGCAGGAGCCGGTGACGCTGCCGCCGGTGTGCCTGCCGTATTCGCCCGAGTTCGCGCCGGACCAGCCGGGCAGGGGAATCGCCGCGCTCGAACAACTCGCGGCGGCGACCGGCGGGAAGGAACGGCTCGAAATCCCGCAGATCTGGGCCGATCTGCAGGCGCGTCCGCGGTTTGTGAACATCAGCCCGTGGTTGCTGGTGACCGCGGTGATTCTGTTTCTTGCGGAAGTTTTTGAGCGTCGAACCGGATTTATTTCGCGCTGGGTGCGCCGGCAGCCTGCGGCGCAGGCTGTTGAAGAGGAAATCTCGCCCGCGCCCGCCGCGGCACCGTTCTGGGCGAGATTCAAGTGGAAACGCCGGATGGCGGCTCCGAAGCCAACCGGAGCAGCCACGGCTTCCAGGCCGAGCGCGGAGGCGAAGAAACCAGCGCCGGCGGTGGCGGCGCCGGAACCTGCGGCCGAGTCGAGTCTGGATGCGATGCGCAAAGCCCGCGAGCGCGCCAGCCGGCGCACGACGCGCGAGTGAGAAAGGGGGGCGTACGATTTACGATTTGCGATTGACGATTGACGATTGACGATTGACGCGGGCGCCGTGTCATTGGGCGGCGAGGAGCGATCGGCTGGCGATCTGGAGTGCGGCTGCTACGTCAAAGGCATTTGAATGCAGGACGCGATCCGCGTGGTTCTCTTGGTTCGAACGGGCGTAACCTCGGTGAGTTGTGTTCCCGCCCCCGTGATTGACGCTTGTGATCCGAGGCCGTAAGGTGGGCGCGTGCTGAGGAAAACCAGGGATCGCTTTCCGATGATGAAGAGTTACGGATCATGAACGCCTCGCTTTCTCTGGACCGATTTCACGTTCTGGCACTGGGCGTTGGAAGGGCCTTTACCCGCTCGTGCTGTTGAAGGCCATGTCGGCTGTTCTTGCCAACGCCGCGATTCCGACGCTGTTCCCGCAGATGACCGTGATGGGAATTGCGCTGGTTCCTGTGGTGTTGATCGAGTCCGCGATCGTTTGGAAGCCGATGGCCATTCGGTTTCGGAAGGCGTTGGTGGATGTCGGGCTTGCTAATTTCGTCACGACGATTGTCGGCATTCCGCTTTTCTGGGTGCTGACGTTCGCTCTTGGACTTGTGGCTACGAGCGGAGGCACCACGGACAGGGATTCTCCGATCCGCATGCTGGGCAGCATCGCATTGGGTCTGACCTGGATTCCGGATTATCTGCCTTTATCGGGAGTACCCGCGCTGACCACCGCGCTTCTGCTTTTCGTTCCCTGTTTTCTGATATCGCTCCTCGTTGAATGGTGGGTGCTGATCCATTGTTGGACGGACAAGCGGCACCGGGCGGTGTTTCTGGCTGTTCTTCGCGCCAACGTCTGGTCCTGCCTGTTTCTGTTTGTCGCCGGCAGCCTCTGGACAATCAGCAACCTCCAGACGAGTTGAATTCGTCATGCCTGGTGTCGGCGTTCGAAGCATCCACTGCAGGTGAAAGGAGTTCACGTCGTTCAGAAGCGGCAGGGTTGCCGGCGGGAATTTCTGGCGTGATTCATTCCGGCCTTTTTCCCACACTGGCGCGGATGAGCAACAGGATCACGCGGGCGGTGGCGCTGTGCCTCGCCTTCGTTTCGTGCCAGGGCGCCCCGATCGAGGCCGCCCAGCCGGATTCCACGGTTTACCTGTTCAGCACGTTCAAGGAACCGGAACAGGACGGACTGCGCTTCGCCTACAGCTTCGACGGTTATCACTGGACCAACGTCCCGGGGCTGTTCCTGAAAGCGCGCGTCGGCGGCGGGATCATGCGCGACCCGAGCATCGTTCAGGGGCCGGACGGCACGTTTCACCTGGTTTGGACGACGGCGTGGCGCGGGGACAAGGGATTCGGGTATGCGCAATCGAAGGACCTGGTGCATTGGTCGGAACAGAAGTTCATTCCGGTGATGGCGCACGAGCCCGCCACGGTGAACGTGTGGGCGCCGGAGCTGTTCTACGATCGGCGTGAGAAGCAGTTCATCATCTGCTGGGCATCGACGATTCCGGGGCGCTTTCCCGACTACCTCGAGACGCCGACGAACAATCATCGGATGTATTTCACCACAACGCGGGACTTCGAGACGTTCACGGCGACGGAGCTCTTTCTGGATCCGGGCTTCAGTGTGATTGATTGCCGGATTCTCGATGCGGACGACGGTTATGTGCTGTTGTTGAAGGACAACAGCCGTCCGCAGCGGAATCTCCGGGTGGCGTTCAGCGACTCGCCGCTGGGGCCGTGGAGGAATATCTCCGAGCCGTTCACCGACAAGCTTACTGAAGGACCGACGGCGCTGAAGATTGGCGAGGACTGGCTGATCTACTTCGATTCGTATGGAACGCGCGCGTATGGCGCTGTGAAGACGCGCGACTTCAAGACGTTTACCAACGTCACGGCGCAGATGACATTTCCGCCGGGCTTGAAACATGGAACGGCATTTCAGGCGACAAGGCGGGACCTGGACCGGTTGCTGCGATTCAGCGCCGAGCCGGCGACGAACGCGCGCCTGCCGCTGGTGACGCCGTTGTCGAAGGAAGAGATGGAAAGGCGTTTGAAGCAGATCGACACGGTGGCGACGCGAGGCCCGTTCCTGCCGAACTGGGAATCGCTCAAGCAGTTCCAGGCGCCGCAATGGTACCAGGACGGGAAGCTGGGCATCTTCATCCACTGGGGCGTGTATTCGGTGCCCGCGTTCGGGAACGAATGGTATCCGCGCAACATGTATCGCCGCGCAGACCGCGCGTTCCGGCATCACGTGGACACGTATGGGCCGCAATCGCAGTTCGGATACAAGGATTTCATCCCGCAATTCACAGCTGAGAAATTCAACGCGCGCGAGTGGGCGCGTTTGTTCAGGGAAGCCGGCGCGAAGTACGTCGTGCCCGTGGCGGAGCATCATGACGGGTTTCCAATGTATGACAGCGATTACACGGAGTGGTCCGCGGCGAAGATGGGACCGAAGCGGGACGTGCTGGGCGAACTGGCGCGCGCGTTCCGCCGCGAGGGACTGGTGGTCGGCGCTTCGACGCACCGCGCCGAGCATTGGTGGTATTTCGACCAGGGCATGCTGTTTGATTCGGACGTGCGCGACACGAACTACGCGGGCCTTTACGGTCCGGCGAGCAGCCAGCGCCTCGCGGAGAATCAGTCGGCGCCCCCGGACAAGGAGTTCCTGGACGACTGGCTGTTGCGATGCTGCGAGATCGTGGACAAGTATCAGCCGCAGGTGGTGTATTTCGACTGGTGGATCGCGCAGCCGGCGTTTCAACCGTACCTCAAGCGGTTCGCCGCCTATTACTACAACCGCGGCATCGAATGGAAGAAGGGCGTTGCCATCAACTTCAAACGCTGGGAGGGTGAGTCGTTTCCGGAAGGCGCGGGCGTGTTTGACGTTGAACGCGGGCGACTGGGCGACATCCAGCCGCGCCTGTGGCAAACCTGCAATTCCGTGTCGCGCAATTCCTGGGGTTACATCACCGATCATCAGTACAAGAGCGTCGATCACATCCTCGATGACTTCATCGACATCGTCAGCAAGAACGGGGCGCTGCTGTTGAACATCGGCCCGAAGCCGGACGGTACGATTCCGGAACACGAGCAGGAGATGCTGCGGGAACTGGGCGCGTGGTTGAAGGTAAACGGGGAAGCGATCTACGGAACGCGGCCATGGCGGATTTATGGCGAGGGTCCGACGTCGGTGGTGGCGGGGTCGTTCTCGGACACGCGCCGGCCGCCGTTCACGAGTGAAGATTTCCGGTTCACGACGAAGGGCGACACGCTGTATGCAATTGCGCTGGCGTGGCCGGAGGACCGGCGGCTGGTGGTGAGATCGCTGGCGAGCGGATCCGAGCATGTGAACGGGCGGGTGAAGCGGGTTCGGCTGTTGGGCAGGCGCGGCTCGTTGAAGTTCGAGCAAACGGCGGAGGGACTGGTGGTGCAGCTTCCGGCGGAACCGCCGAGCAAATACGCCGTGGCGCTGGCGATCACAGGGCTCGAGTTTTGAGTGCCGCGATCCTGGATCGTAAATCCGGATGGTTTGGGAGACGCGTGTGCGGAACCCGGAGTCGCTGGCTTCGTTCACGTGCTGCGGCTGAGGACAGCCGCGCTCCAAAATATGACTTATGTCTGAATGGAAATCCGATGCGGAGTTGTTCGATCTGATCCGGCGCGAATTGTACACGCCCGTCGTGGGCGACATCCTGGATGCGCTGGGTTTTGCGCATCAGTTTCTGCCGCAGCCGATCCAGCCGATGCGCGAGGACATGAAGGTGGCCGGGCGCGCGATGCCGGTCCTGATGATCGATGTGTACGGGCCGCAGCGGCAGCCTTTCGGAAGACTGACGGAAGCGCTCGATCAGTTGCAGCCGGGCGAAGTGTATCTGGCGAGCGGAGGCGAAATGCGCTGCGCCTACTGGGGTGAAATCCTCACGGCCACGGCGAAGAAACGCGGCGCGGTCGGCGCGGTGATCAACGGCTTTCATCGAGACACCCCGCGTGTGCTCGAGCAGGACTGGCCGGTGTTCAGCCGCGGCCGGTTTGCGCAGGACTCCGCTGTGCGCACGCAGGTGGTGGATTATCGCTGCCCGATTGAAGTGGGTCAGGTGCGGGTTGAGCCCGGCGACCTGGTGTTCGGCGACCTGGACGGCGTTGTGGTGGTGCCGCGCAAGGTCGAGGTGGAAGTGGTCGAGCGCGCGCTGGCCAAGGCGCGGGGAGAGAAAGTGGTGCGCAAAGCGATCGAAGGGGGCATGAGCAGCACGGAAGCGTTCAGAAAATACGGCATTCTATGAATCCAACCATCACAGCATTTGAAACGTGGCGGTGCCGGCGGCACGAGAGCCTCTTCGATTCGGCCCGCACGGGCCGCAGCCCGATGAACTGGGACGTGGTTGTTCTGCGGTTGCACACGGACGCCGGATTAACCGGTCACGCGACGGCGATTGCCGCGCGTTCGAGTGTGGTCACGCAGGCCTTCCTGCAGGAGACGATCGCGCCGGTGGTGCTCGGGCGCCGGGTGAGCGAGCGCGAAGCGATTTATCACGAGCTGTGGACGATTGACCGGCACATCACGTTTTTCCCGGTTTACCTGCCGGGGCCGGTGGACGTTGCGCTGTGGGACATCGCCGCCCAGGCGGCCGGGCTGCCGTTGTATCAATACATCGGCGAGTGCCGAACCAGCCTGCCGACGTACGCGAGCAGTTTGTTCATGCCGAATACGGAGGATTACGTGAACGAAATGCGCGCGTATAAACAACGCGGGTTTCCGGCGTACAAAGTGCACCCGCCGGGGCCGTGGCGGAAGGACATTGAGATCCAGCGCGCGGTGCGTGAGGCGGCGGGGGACGATTACGTCCTGATGAGCGATCCGGTGGCGGAGTATTCGCTCGAGGAGGCCATTCGCGTGGGGCGGGATCTCGAGCGGCTGAACTATCATTGGTTCGAGGAACCGTTCCGGGATTTCGAGCTGGCGAAGTATGCGAAGCTCTGCGCGGCGCTGGACATTCCGATAGCGGGGACGGAGACGACGCGCGGCGGGCCGTACGGCGTGGCGCAGGCGATCGCGTTCAATGCCGTGGATATCGTGCGGGCGGATGTGTCGTGGAAGCCCGGCGTGACGGGCGCGTTGAAGATCGCACATCTGGCGGAGGCGCACGGGCTGCGGTGCGAGATTCATTGCACGACGATGGGGTTCATGGACATGGCGAACCTGCACGTGAGCTGCGCGATCCGGAATTGCGAATACTTCGAGCTGCTCGTGCCCGAGGAACCGTTCCGCTTCCCGATGAAGGACCCTTACCCGATCGATGCCCAAGGGATCGCCCATGTGCCGCAGAAGCCGGGCATCGGTGTGGAGCTCGACTGGGATGCCATCGACAACACGTGTGTGGAGCACAAGATCACGAAAGTGGGATGAGGCGTGGCGTCGGCTGACGCAAATGATTGTTTCTCCGGCTTCGGCCGCTTTGATTTGAGGATGTCGGGAGCGAGGTGGATCGAGCGGCTTCTTTTCAACGCCAAGGCGCCAGGGGCGGCTTAGGGCAAAGGTCTGGACCACGAAAGGCACGAAAGGACACGAAAAGAAAGGCTTGGTCTCACGCAAAGACGCGAAGACGCGAAGGGGCGAAGGAGACGCAGGGCTGAAAGCCCATAACATGACAGCCCAGGGCAACGCCCTGGGTGAGAGTCAGGAGTATCCCAAGCCCTGAAAGGGCGATACATCCATGCGAACGGAAACGTCTTCGTTGACCACAAAGAGCGGTTGTTCGTGTTTGCTTTTCAGAATTTCCTCTGTGCCATTCCTGTTTTGCGGTTAAATAGCGGCGTGGCGACTGCCTTTCAGATCCATGCGGCCGATAATGTCGCGACGCTGCTCGAGGATGGCGCGGAGTCGAGCGTCGTTCAGGTAGTGGGCGCCGGGTCCGGCGAGATCCGTCTGTCAAATGCCATGCCGCGGGGGCACAAGGTGGCACTCCGGGAGATTGGCGCTGGCGAGCCTGTGATCAAGTTCGGCGTGCGCATCGGGCACGCGCTTGAACTGATCCCACGCGGCGCCTGGGTGCATCTGCATAATCTGGCCAGCGATTATGACGCGCGCTCCGGATCGCTGGACCTGCGTTCCGGCGCGCCGACGGACACGTCTTCGGCCTATGTCTGACCTGCAAACGTCGTGGACAGGTTATCTCCGTGCGGATGGGCGAAAAGGCGTCCGCAATCTCGTGCTTGTGATCTACACGGTGGAATGTGCGCAACACGTGGCGCACGCGATTGCGACAGACGAGGAGGACACGCACGTGATCGGGTTCCCGGGCTGTTACGACAATGCCTATGCGATTCGGTTGATGCTGGCGCTGGCGCGGCACCCGAATGTCGGCGCGGTACTCGCCGTGGGGCTCGGCTGCGAATACATCCAGCCGGAGAAGATTGCGGACGTGGTGCGCGCTTCCGGAAGATCTGCTGAATGGTTCTTCATCCAGCAACAGGGCGGGACCACGCGCTCGGTGAATCTGGGCAAACAGCTCGTCGCGCGCATGCGGGAACAGATCCGGGCGGAGACGACGCGCGTTCCGATGACCCTTGCGGACCTCACGGTCGGCTGTGAATGCGGCGGTTCGGACGGCACGTCGGGGCTCGCGGGCAACCCGAGCGTTGGCGCGTTCTTCGATCTCCTTGTGGACGCGGGCGGGCGGGCCATCTTCGAGGAGACGGTGGAAATGATCGGCCTGCGCGAGCATCTGTTGGCGCGCGCGGCTTCAGCCGAGGCGAGGCAACAGCTCGCCGACGCGTACGACAAAGCGGAACGCTATTGCAAGTCCGTTCGGCAATGGTCGGTGTCGCCGGGCAACTTCGCGGGCGGCCTGACGACGATTGAAGAAAAAAGCCTTGGGGCGTTTGCGAAGAGCGGGAGCCGTGCGATTCAGGGTGTGATTCGCGTTGCGGAGGCGCCGCGCGGCCCGGGGTTGTGGGTTTTGGACAGCGTGCCGGACGAGCATTTCATGCAGTTCGGCTATACGAATCCGAACGACACGGAGGGGATCATGGATTTGATCAGCGCGGGTTCGCAGATCGTGCTGTTCGTTACCGGTCGCGGGAGTGTGATCGGCAGTCCGATTGCGCCGTTGATCAAGGTGACGGGCAACAGCGCCACGTATCGGGCGATGGAGGAAGACATGGATTTCGACGCGGGGCGGGTGTTGACGGGCGAGCTCACGATGGCGCAGGCGGGGCGCGAACTGGCCGGGCTGGTGGCCCGTGTTGCGGCCGGGGAACCGAGCAAACCCGAGCGGCTGAATCACCGCGAGTATTTCATCATGTATAAACATCAGAACACGCCGGCTCTGGAAGCCGGTTGCCGGGCATGAAAGACAACATGGAACAGGTATTCCGTCTTGAAGGACAATCGGCCCTGATCACGGGCGGCGGCACGGGCCTCGGATTTGGAATGGCGCGCTGTTTCGTCGCCGCCGGCGCGCGGGTGGTCCTGGTGGGGCGGCGCCAGGCGGAGTTGAAGAAAGCCTGCGACGCGCTGGGTGAACAGGCGGTTGCGTTGGTTGGCGACGTGACGCAGCTCGAGAAGGCGCGGTCGCTGGTGGACGAGGCCGAGCGGCTGGCTGGACCGATTACCATTCTCGTGAACAACGCCGGGGTGCATCTGAAGAAACCGGCGGTGGACACGAGTGACGCGGAGTTCGCGAACGTGTTGCAGACGCATTTGTTCGGCGCGTTTGCGCTCACGCGCGAGGCGGGCAGCCGCATGATCGAGCGGCGTTCCGGCTGCGTTCTGTTCACGGCATCGATGGCGTCGTTCATGGGTCTGCCGCAGATTGTTGCGTATTCGGCGGCCAAGTCCTCGTATCTCGGCGTGGTGCGCACGCTCGCGACGGAATGGGGACCGCATGGCGTTCGCGTGAACGCCATCGCTCCGGGATGGATTGCGTCGGAAATGCTCGATAAGGCGCTCAGCGGGGATCCGGAGAGGAAAGCGAAGATCCTCGGGCGCACGCCGCTGGCGCGGTTCGGCGAGCCGGAAGACATTGGTTGGGCGGCGGTCTATCTGTGCAGTCCCGCGGCGAAGTTCGTAACCGGTGTCATTCTGCCCGTGGACGGCGGCGCGTTGGACAGCTTCTGAGTTATGTGGAAGGCGAACTGGGAGGAAACGAAGCAGCGCTTTGTCCGGTGGTGGAACCGCGAGGGATTGGTGGTCGGAATGTGGGGCGCGCCGGAGACGGGCCGGCCCGTGCATGAGGTGGCGGAGCCGCCGGCGGTCCCCGCAACGATTGAGGAACGCTACTGCGACGCCGCGTATCGCGCGGCAGAGAACCACTATCGGCTGTCGCGTTCTGTGTTTCCTCTGGATGTGCTGCCCATGGCGAACACGGATCTTGGGCCCGGTTCATTGGCGCTCTTTCTCGGTTCACGCCCGGACTTTGCGGAGGACACCGTCTGGTTTCACCCGTGCATGGAACACGAAGCCGAGCCGGAGAAGCTTCCGCCCTTGCGCTTTGATCCCGGGAACCCGTGGTGGAAGCGGACCGAGGAGATTGTGCGGCGTTGCGCGGAGCTGGCGCGCGGCAAGTACCTCGTCGGCTGTCCCGACCTCATCGAGAACGTGGACGTGCTGTCGTCGTTGCGCGGCGCGCAAACCCTCTGCCTCGACATGATCGAGCGCCCGGGCTGGGTGGAGCAGAAAGTCCGGGAGATCAACCAGGTCTGGTTCGAGGCGTATCAGCGGATTTACGACATCATCCGGCTGGAGGACGGGGGCGCGGCGTTCGGGGCGTTCTTCCTTTGGGGTCCCGGGAAAACGGCCAAGCTGCAGTGTGATTCGTCGGCGATGTTTTCGCCGGCGATGTTCAAGCGGTTTGTGGTTCCAGCGTTGACGGAGCAATGCGACTGGCTGGATTACTCGCTCTACCATCTGGACGGCACGCAGGCGATGAAGCATCTGGATGCCTTGCTGGCGATCGAGTCGCTGGATGCGATCGAATGGACACCGCAGGCGGGGATTGAAACGGGCGGGAACAGGCGGTGGTACGACCTCTATCGGCGCATTCTGGGCGCGGGGAAAAGCGTGCAGGTGGTGAACGTGGAGTTGAACGAGGTGGAACCGTTGCTCGAAGCGATCGGGACGAAGGGCGTTTACGTGATGATCCAGTTCAAGGACGAACGCGAGGCGGAGCTGGTTCAAGAGCTGATCGCGCGGTTCCACTGACGCTTCCTGGAAAACAACATCCGGGGAACGGCGAGCATTCAACGCCCAGGGGGGATTTACGAATGACGCTTTACGATTGACGCGCGTGCGGGTGATTCGCCGGTTGCCCGTGAACAATCCGACCGGGACAATTCCGCGCGCATATGCGACAGGAATTGTCCTGCGAAATTTGCCAAATACCGTCGCGCCTGAAGCTTGCGAAGGCGAGCCTTTCTGATCACGGGACAATTCTGCGCGCATATGCGACAGGAATTGTCCCGGTGCGCGGTGGCGGGGGGGACCGACGACGGCTCCCGCCTTCGCCAAGCTTCGGCGCGGC
>DGDZ01000033.1:0-12533 GCA_002385705.1 Verrucomicrobia subdivision 3 bacterium UBA3939 | reverse complement strand
TCGGCGCGGCAAGCCTGCCTTCGCTGAGCTTCGGCGCTCGCCCTGCCGAGCGACTGCCTGGAACCTGGAACCTGGGATTTGCATTTTGAGGTGCATTGTCACCATTGCTCGCTTTTGCGATAGTCGCGGCTGTGCCTGTTCAGAATCGGATCGTGAAGGTGCAGAAGCGGAACCGCGCGCTGGTGCGGTTCGACGCGGAGCGGATCTATCGCGCCATTCTGCGCGCGGCGCAATCCATAGGCGGCTTTCGCGAGGATTATCTGCCGGGAACGAACGACCGGATTTTCGACGCATACGGCACGGACGAGCGGATTGCGGAGTTTCTCGCGGACACGGTGGTCATCTGTCTGAACTCGGATCCGCATCATCTGATTTCGAACTTCCCGCCGACGATCGAAACGATCCAGGACGAGGTCTTGCACGCGTTGCGGAGTTACGGTTTTCAGAACACGGCCGATGCGTATGCGTGTTATCGCTGGGGCCGGCACTGGTTGCGGGAAGGCGCCATCACGCGGGAGCAGTTTGTCGGCAACGGGTTTCTCCGGTCGGAAATGGAGCGGTCGCTGACGTGGAACCGGGCGCACGGATGCGACACGGTGGCGGGGTTGAACGAGATAGTGCGCAGCGGGCGCACGCGGGAGCTGGTGGAGGCGTCGCTGGCTGAGTACGAGAAGTCGCTGGATGACGCGGCGGCGAAGCTGATCGCGCGGCTGAACGCCGGGGATGCGGTTCGGATGATGTGGGTGACGGGCCCGAGTTCGTCGGGAAAAACCACCACGACGGTGAAGCTGACGGAGCGGCTGGAGAAGGAGGGGTTGCGGTTTCTGATGTTGAACCTGGACGATTACTTCTGGCCGCTGGTGGAGCATCCGACGGACTGGATCAACGATCGGAATTACGAGACGCCGGAGGCGCTGGACATTCAGTTGTTGAACGGGCATCTGCGGGGACTGCTGGAGGGCCGCACCGTGGAGAAACCGTTTTACAGTTTCAAGGAGGGCCGGCGCATTGGTTCGAGGCCCATCCGGCTGGAGCGCGGGCAGATTCTGTTGCTGGACTGTTTGCACGGGCTATATCCGCCGATCACGGAAGGCATCGATGCCTCCGCGCAATTCCGCGTGTATATCGAAGCGCAGAACATGCTTTACGAAGGAGACGGGAGCAGCGGGCGCCTGACGCGGTTCACGGATCTGCGGTTGATGCGCCGGATGCTGCGGGACGCGCGTCATCGGAATCACACCCCGTTACGGACGATCCTGCACTGGCATTACGTGAGGGCGGGGGAGTTGTTCAGCATCATTCCGCTGAGCGGCCTTGCGGATCATGTGTTGAACGGGGGATTTCCGTTTGATTTGCCGGCGTTGCATCCGTTCTTCAGCGGGCCGGAGGGGTTGCTGCCGCCGCCGGAGGCGTTTGAACCGTACGGCGGGTTCCTGGACGCGCTGATCCGGTATGAGCGGGTGAAGACGCTGCTCGAGAGCCTGCATGGATTGACCCGGGAGGAGGTCGCGGGGTACGACCTGATTCCGGGTGACGCAGTGATCCGGGAATTCATCGGAGGCAGCACGATCCGGATTCCGCATAACGAGTGAACGGCAGTGGCAGGTGTGAGGAGGTCGCCGGGCTGAAAGCGTCGGCTCGTCAAGCAGGATGCGTGACGCCATGCGAAGCGATTTATCCAGTAGAAAGCCGCCCGGGCTCGTGCTAAATAGAGCGCGTGCTGAACGCCGAAGAACGATCGAGCGCGCTGCCTGAAGCGGGGCAGTTCGGCCGTTTTTACCTTCAGGAACTGATCAACAGCGGCGGCATGGCGGACATCTGGCTGGTCACCGATTCCCGCAACAAGCCCTATGCGTTGCGCCGGATGCATGAACGTTACCGATTCGATTTCTTCGCCAAACGCCGTTTCCTGCGTGGCTGTGAGATTCTCGCCACCATCCCGGACCACGAGCAGATTATCGGTTACGTCGAGCACGGGAAGATCAAGGGGCAGCCCTACCTGCTCATGGAGTACGTGGAGGCGGACAACTTGAAGGAGTTGTATGCCCGGAGCGACCCGGTGCTGACAGAGAACGTGGCGCAGATCCTGATCGACATGGCGACCGGGCTGGAGCACATGCACGAGAACGGCTACATGCACCTGGATTTCAAGCCGGAGAACGTCCTGGTCACCCGCAACGCAGGGGTTCGCCTGGTGGATTTCGATCTGGCGCAACCGATCTCGAGCAGGCCGATCAAGCTGAAGAAAAATTCGGGAACGCCGGCCTACATGGCTCCCGAGCAGTTACAGGGCGAACCCATCACGCATCAGGTGGACATCTTTGCCTACGGGGTGGCCGCTTACGAACTGTTGACCAGTCAGAAGCCGTTTCCCGGCGACACCCCGGCTGAAATCCTCAAGCGCCAACTGGACCGGAGCGACTTCCGGAAACCGCGCGAACACAATCCGGACATTCCCATCGCGATGGAGAAGGTGATTTTGAGATGCATCGAGACGGACCCGGCCCGGCGGTATCCGTTCATGAGCGTGATGGCGCGGGAATTGCGCGCGGCGCTCTACGTCTGATTTACCGGTCCGCGGCGTGGAACGTCGCCACCAGGGGGCGATGGTCGGAGGCGACGCCCCAGTTCGGGATGGCCAGCACGTAGGTTTCCTCCTTCACCCATTCGCGCGCCAGTCCCGGGCTGATCAGGATGTAGTCGATGCGGCTGTAGGTGTCTTCCACGCCGTAATGGTGGGTCCAGGTGATATTGCGCGGATCCCAGTTCGGGTTGGGGGGCGGCGCGTTGTCGCCGTTCTTCTCGGCGGGGCGCGTGTCGATGAGGCGCGTGCTGCCGCGCCCCAACAACGTGCGGATCGGGGGCGTATCCTTTGTGCTGTTGAAATCGCCGAGCACGATGATGTTCGCATTCGGGTTGGCCGCCAGGCGCTTATCCACGATGCCGCGCAGGATCTTCGCTTCTTCGAGGCGCATTTCCGCTTCGTCCGCTTCCGGGATGGGCCGTTGGGATTTCAGGTGCGCGGTGATCACGGTGAGCGTGTAGTTCGGGTTGATCCGCACATCGACCTCCGCGAAGCCGCGGCTGGTGCGGAACCGGCGGCCGCTGAGGAGGAAGGTCGCGTTCGTGTGCGGGCGGCGCGCGACAAACGGGAACCGGCTGAGAATGGCGACATGGATGTTCGTGTCGAATCCGCCTGCGAGTTCCCAGTGGGGGAGGTCGAGGCCCTCGGCCTTGAGGGAGTCCCGCAGTTCGAGGAGCGCGCTGACGCTGCCGATTTCCTGGAGCGCGATGATATCGGGTTTGAGAGTGCGAATGCTTTCGCGAACCCTGGCTTTTGCCTCGGGGGACTTGGTGACCCGACGGGTTTCGGTGGGTCTGTCGAGGTAGTTTTCGACGTTGTAGGTGGCGACGCGAAAGGTCTGGGCGCCGGGCGCGGCCGAGGAGGCCAGCAGGATGAGGAAAACCAGGCAACCGTGCAGAAGCGGATGCATGGCAGCGGTAATAGCGGGCGGGGCGGGCCAAGTCAAAATCCAACTGACCGCGGAGATAGTTTTTGCAAAGCGGACATCCGCTGCTAGTTTCAGGCCATGCCAAAAGCTCTCCACTCAACGGCAGGCCGCCGTCGTCATCCGGAACAGGAGAACGGCGCTGCGGTGATGCACGACAAGCAGAACGAGCGGGATCATCGCGAGTTAAGGATCGACAAGGTGGGCGTTCGCGGGTTGCGGTTTCCGATTCGGGTGCGCGACCGGGCGCATGTATTTCAGAACACGGTGGCGACGATCGGGATGTTTGTGGATCTGCCGAAGGAGTTCAAGGGGACGCACATGAGCCGGTTCATTGAAGTGCTCAACGCGCACGGGGACCTCATTCATGTGGAGAATATTTCGGACATTCTGCATGCGATGCAGCAGAAGCTGAACTCGGCGACGTCCCATCTGGAGATTGAATTTCCGTATTTCATGTCGAAAACGTCGCCGGTGTCGCGCAAGAAAAGCCTGATGGACTACGTGGCGCGGTTTGACGCGGCGGCGTGCGGGCGGGAGATCGATTTTGTGCTGACGGTGAAGGCGCGGGTGACGACGCTGTGTCCGTGCTCGAAGGCGATTGCGAGGTACGGGGCGCACAACCAGCGCGGGCTGGTGACGGTGGCGATCCGGTCGTCGAAGAACGTCTGGATCGAGGAATTGATTGAGATCATTGAAGCGTCGGCGAGTTCCGAGCTGTATGCGCTGTTGAAGCGGCAGGACGAGAAGCACGTGACGGAGCGGGCGTATGAGAATCCGGTGTTTGTGGAGGACCTGGTTCGGAACGTGGCGTTGCGGTTGAACGCGCACCCGCGGGTGAGCGCATACCGGGTGGAGGCGGAGAATTTCGAGAGCATTCACAATCACAACGCCTACGCCTGCATCCAGAAGGGGTGGGAGGCGCCGGGGCCGGTTGCGCCGGGCGGCCGGAGCGGCTAAATATTTTCGGATTTTAGTGGAATATTTGTTTTCCTTTGCTACATTCGCGCACCCTCGGCGGGATGAGTGGCATTCCGACGAGAAAGAAACGAGTTCAACGCATCAAACCAGTCAGTGAAGTTGTGACAACGAAAAAGAAGAACGAAAAGCCGGCAGCGAGGTCGAAGACCGCCGGCCTCGCCACTGCAGCCGCGATTCTCGGCCGTCCGCTCGCGCAGAGCGGCAAGAAGAACGGCGATGTGAAGATCAAGCCGGAGTGGCGGAAGTATTACGATCGTTTGTTGGAGCTTCGCGAGCAGTTGCTGCGTCAGATGGACGGCCTGGCCAAGGAATCGGCTCAGGAAATCAGCGGTTACAGCCTGCACATGGCCGATTCCGGCACCGACAACTTTGACCGCGATTTCGCGCTCAGCCTGTTGTCGTCGGACCAGGACGCGATCTACGAAATCGAGGAGGCGCTCAAGCGAATTGAGCGCAATACCTACGGCATCTGCGAACTGACGGGTAAACCCATTCCGAAGGCGCGTCTCGAGGCGATTCCGTGGACACGGTTCACGGTCCAGGCCCAGGCTCAACTCGAACGCGAAGGCGCGTTGCGCCAGCGGCGCCTCGGCCAGCTCGGCACCATCGATTCCGTCGGCGTGGCCGAGGTGGAAGCCGACGATGACGAGCCGGACGACAAGGTGAAAGACAAGGATTAGTTTTATGCCACGCGAAATTATCACCCTGGAATGCACGGAAGCGCGGAAGGAGGGCAAGCCGCCTTCCCGCTATACGACTACGAAGAACAAGAAGCTTCATCCGGAGAAGCTGGAGCTCAAGAAGTACAACCCGTTCCTGCGCCGGCACACCGTGCATCGGGAGATCAAGTAACGTCTTATGCCCCGGAAAACCCGCACTGACAAACCCGAGCGACGCGGCGGCCGAGGCCGTTCGCTGTCGGAACTGCGAACTCCCCGTCCGAAGCCGAAGATCGACTTCACGGTGGACGCTCTGGACTACAAGAACGTGAACCTGCTCCGCCAGTTTGTGACGGACCAGGGCCGCATCCTGCCGCGGAAGTACACCGGTCTGCCGGCGCACTACCAGCGGCGGTTGAACCGCGCGATCAAGCGGGCGCGGCAGATGTTGCTGATGAAATAGGTCCGGCCCCGCGCGCCGGTGCGGGCGGGGCTTTTTTCGGTGCGCCAATTGCAAATCGTTTGCAATTGGAGCGGAAACCTGCTTTCGAGCGCGGACAAGCGCCCGGTTGGATGTCGTATGGATTACCTGATTCTGCTGTCGAGCATTCTGCTGGGGGTTGTCACGGTATTCGCCTTCAAGCTGCACGAGCCGCAGCACGTCAAGCTGTTCAACGCGTTCACGGGAGCGTTCCTCCTGTCGCTGACGCTCCTGCATCTGTTGCCCGAGCTGTTCCACCTGCCGGAGGGATCCGGGGAGCATTACGCGATGCTTCTCGGGGCGCTGATGCTCGGCGGGTTTTTCGTCCAGCTCGCGCTCGACTTCATTTCCATGGGCATCGAGCACGGCCATGCCCATCATCTGCACGGGCATGCGCCCTACGGGGTGGTTGCCGGGCTGTGCGTGCATGCCTTTGTCGAGGCCATGGCCCTTGGCGACGGGGATTCGACGCACGACCCCGCGTCGCGCCACCTGCTGCTGCTGAGCATTGTGGTGCACAATTACCCGGTATCGATTGCGCTGCTGGGCATGCTGCTGCACTGGGGCATGACGCGGGGGAAGGCGATCGGTGTGCTGGGGTTGTTTGCCGCGATGGCGCCTTTGGGGATGTTCCTGAGCAGTTCGGTGCCGTTTCTGATGGAGCATTCGCGCGAGCTCATGGCCGTTGTCATTGGCATTTTCATGCACATTGCGACCACGATCCTGTTCGAGAGCGGTGACGTGCACCGGATTCGAATCGGGAAGGTGCTGGCGATTGTGCTCGGGACAGCGCTGGGAGTGGCCGCAGTTCTGTTGGAGTAACGAGATGAAGCCGCGGAAACATCGTCGCGCGCGTCTGGATCTGCCGAGGATAGCGGAGCGGTTTCGGAAGAAGGCGCGCAAGCTGACCGGGCCGCGCCGGGCGATTCTTGTGGCGCTACGCGAACGGGGCGGGCCTGTGACCCCGCGCGAGATTTTCCGAGCCCTGGAGGGGCGGTGCGACCTGGCGACCGTTTACCGGTCCATGCACCTGCTGGAGACGATGGGGATGGTCAAGCGATACGACTTTGGCGACGGCCAGGCTCGATTCGAACTGCTGGAGGAGGGTGACGACGGGCACCATCATCACCTGGTCTGCCGCCGGTGCGCCGATGTGGTGGAGATCGAAGGATGCCTGATGTCGGATGTGGATCGGCAGGTTGCGGAGGCGAACGGCTTCAAAGCCGTGACGCACCGGCTCGAATTTTTTGGAATCTGCCCTGAATGTCAGGGATCAGATTCGCGGGGCGAAAACGTCACAGATTGAGCGTGGCGTTTTTTGCCCAGGCTGCTGTTACTGACCTGTTGTTTTTCAGGCCGGCTCGTCCGCGAGCCAATCGCCCAGGTGCAGATACTCGCGAACTTTGCGGCGCTCGTAGCGGTGTTTGATCGCTTTTTTGGGATGGTTATAGGGTTTTCGGAAGGGATGTTTCGGGTTTCTCACCGCGTCGTTGATCACATCCAGCGTCTTGCTCATATCAACTTTTCCTTTCTCAAGCATTGCCAGCGTGAACAATGCCAACCGGGCTTTCCCTGGAGGGCCCGGCCGGATTCCGGCCTGGCATGCTTTGGTTCAAGCGCTTACTTATTACGACCACGGCGATGGCGGTTTATTCAAAAATTCATTCGTGATCATGCGCGTCACTCATACCCGGGGCCTGCGCCGGTTTGGCGCGTTTCGTTTCGAGGCGTTTGGCGGGATGTCTCTGATTTTCTGCTTGGGCTTCGGCGCAAAAATGCGATTTATTGCGCATGCCTTCGCCAATGCCGCCGCTGGATCGGTTTGAAAAGTTTGACGTGCGACAATTGATCAGCCGCGGGATCGAACCTTTTCCCGAGATCCGGCGCAGGGTGGATCAACTGTCAGCCGGCAGCGGTATCATCATTATCGCGCCATTCCTGCCTTCGCCGCTCATCGAGAAACTCGGTTCCGAGGGATTCGCGTCCAAAGTGGAGCGGGGCCGCGGGAGCGATTGGGTGGTTTACTTTTGGCGTGACCTTGATTGAAATGCAGGCATGCCCTCCGGACTTGCAGAACTGAAACAGATCGCCCTCGTCAACACGCTGCGCAGTTGCCAGTTGTTTACCGGTCTGCCTCAGGCGGACCTGGAAAGCATTGCCGCCGTGACGGTGGTGAAGTCGCTCGAAAAGGGCGATTACCTGTTTCACGAAGGGGATGTGGCGCACGGCTTTTACGTGGTCCAACGGGGCGCGATCAACGTGCATCGGGTGAATGCGGCCGGGAAGGAGCAGGTCATTCACGTGTTTCGCGCCGGGGATTCGTTCGCAGAAATCGCCCTGGCGTCCGACACCGGCTACCCTGCGGATGCGCGTGCCATCGAGCCGAGCCAGGTGCTGCTGATCCAGAAGGCGGGCATTCTCGACCTGCTCAAACGCCGCCCTGAGCTGGCCCTGCGCATGCTGGGCTCCATGAGCAGCCATCTGCGCGTGCTTGTCGGGCAACTGGAGGACCTGACGCTGAAGGATGTCGAAACGCGCCTGGCCAACTGGCTGATCAAGCGTTGCCCGGATCCGAGGTCGGAACAGCCGGTGACCATTCACCTCACGATGACGAAGCGGGTTCTGGCCGCCGAGCTGGGAACCATCAGCGAGACGTTTTCCCGAACACTGGCCAAGTTTCGGGAGCAAAGGCTGATCTCGGTGAAAGGCAGGACTGTGACGGTGCTCTCGCCGGCTCGCCTGAATGCCTTGCTCCGGAAGAATCTCGGTGAGTAAGGCAGAGGGGCGGGGACGGCGAATTCTGCAACAAGCCAACACCGATCGCCGCAGGCGGGGCAGCTTCGTACCTCGCGGGCTCTCATTGGAGTTGAACGGACCGCAGTCGCGCTCTCGATTGCTCCTATGACTCGTATGCGGACGAATTGCGGCGACGAGGCGTTGCCGGCCCTGAAAACCCGTGATTTGCTCGATTTCATATCTTTTTGATTTGGGTCAAGTTGCCCGACCCGGCCAGGTGACACATTGGAGGCGTTATGGAAAAGCCAGTGATCGACGCCGAAAAGGGCAGCGTTTTATCGCTTGAAAAGGAAACGCGTTTTGCGGCCAACGGGATTGTCAGCCGGACCCTGTTGCGCACGGAAACGATGCGCGTGGTGCTCTTTGGTTTTGCCGAGGGGCAGGAATTGACCGAGCACACGTCCACGCAACAGGCCATTGTGCAGATCCTTTCGGGTGAGTGTGAGTTTTCGTTGGACGGCAAGCCGCACGTTCTGCGCGCCGGGGACCTGGTGTATATGCCGCCGAACCTGCGTCACGCGGTGCGGGCTCTCACGCAATTCTCCATGCTGCTGACATTGTCAAAGCCCGCGCCGGCCGCCGACGCTGCGCACGCCGCGGGACAAACCGCCTGAAGGAGTATGAACACGGTCGAATTGGACGTTCGAGACGACATCCGGCAGGGTCGCGAGCCTTTTTCGAAGATCATGGCCGCGTTGGACGGGCTGGGCAGCGACCAGGAGTTGATGTTGATCGCGCCGTTCGAACCGGTGCCGCTGTTTGCCGTGCTGGCGCGGCGAGGATTCACCTACCGTGCCAATGAGGCGGGGCCCGGCGAATGGCGAGTTGCGATCTGCAAGCCGGGAGGCGGCAAGCCGGGGCCGAGCGAGCCTGCCGGTCCGGCGGCTGCGCGGAACGCGCCGGCGGTTCAGGGCATCGAGGGCAATGGAAGTGGCGACGTAACGACGGTAGAAGTGGATGCCCGGGGACTGGAACCGCCGCAACCTCTGGTCACCATTCTGGAAGCCCTTGCGACATTGCCCGAACGAGCGGTGCTGTTGGCGCGGACGGACCGGCGGCCGATGCATCTCTACGCTGAATTGGAGGCGCGCGGTTTTGTTGGTCGCACAGAGGAACAGAGCGATGGAAGCTTCGTTACCCATATCAGCCGGAGCTGAGCGGACGGTGGCGCGTCCGGCGGCGGCTCCGGCGAGCCTTGCAACGCCGGCGGCCTCGGTGTCGCTGCCGTTGCGCTTCATGATGACCGGGCTCCTGGCGCTGATGGCCGGTGTGATCTGGCTGACGGTGCAACCGACGGTCTTGTCGCTGTATCACTATCACCAGAATGTGATTGCGGTGACGCACCTGTTTGTTCTGGGCTGGATCACCACCGTGGTGATGGGGGCCATGTATCAGCTCGTGCCTGTGGCGCTGGAGACGAAGCTCTACAGCGAGCGCCTGGCGAAGTGGCAGTTCGTCCTGCACGTCATCGGCTTTGCCGGGATGGTCTGGATGTTCCGCGAATGGAACATGAAGCAGGTGGGCCATTTCGGATCCGTTCTTGCGTTTGGCGTGCTGCTGTTCATCTACAACATCGTTCGCACGCTGCTGCGTGTTCCCAGATGGACGGTCGTCGCCGGCGCGGTTTCGGCGGCGCTTGCCTGGATCGGTCTGACGGTTGTTCTCGGATTGCTCATGGCGACACTGAAGACCGGCCTGGAGACGGAAACAACGTCGCATTCGGCGGTTGTCGCGTTCATGCAAAGACTCCGGGCCGCGGCGAATACCCTGTCGCATTTCGGCGCCATCAGCACGATGCACGCGCACGCGCACCTGGGGGTTGTGGGTTTCTTCACGATGCTGATTGTCGGGGTGTCGTACAAGCTGGTTCCGATGTTCACGCTCAGCGAGGTGCAAAGCCGCCGGCGTGCGGCGCTGTCCATCGTGCTGTTGAACCTCGGACTGGCGGGGGCGGCGGGGACGATTCTGAAGAACAGCCCGTGGCGGATCGCCTTCGGGGGAGTGCTGGTGGCGGCCCTGGCGGTTTTCGGTTGGGAGATCCGGGCCATCCTGCGCGCGCGCAAGCGGCGGGCGCTGGACTGGGGGCTGCGGCACTTTCTGACGGCGCTGGCCATGCTGATTCCGACGTCCGTCCTGGGAGTGATTCTTGCCTGGCCGGGGCTGCCGCTGACGCAGCGCACCGGCCAGTTGGAGAACGTTTACGGATACCTCGGCATTGTGGGCTTCGTGTCGCTGGCGATTATCGGGATGCTTTACAAGATCATTCCGTTCCTGGTGTGGTTCGGCACCTACAGCCGGCACATCGGACGGGCGCGCGTGCCGGCGCTGGCGGACATGTATTCACCCCGGCTCCAGGTGTGGAGTTACTGGACGTTTCTTTCCGGATTGCTGGTCACATCGCTGGCGACCTTCTGGGCGAGCAACGCGATGATTCGGGCGGGCGGCGCGCTGGTTCTGTGCAGCGTGTTCCTGTTCGCTGTCAACGTGGGCTTGATCCTGCGGCATTACTTCCGTCCGCAACTCGCGCCGTTGGCTGCCCCAAAAACCGTTCAAAAGGCTGTCACATGAACACTCCTCCGCTGACCGAAGAACTGGTCCTCGACACGCTCCGGCAGGTGATCGATCCGGAAATCGGATTCAACATTGTCGATCTCGGCCTGGTTTACGACGTCAGGATCGACAACGGTTTCGTGAAGGTGCTGATGACGCTGACGACGCCGGGCTGTCCGATGCACGACAGCATCTGCGAGGGCGCGCGCCATGTGTTGCTGGGGCTGGAGCAGGTGAACGACGTGGACGTGCAACTGGTCTGGGACCCGCCGTGGAACCCGTCGATGATGACCGAACGTGCCCGGCAGGCGCTGGGTGTGACGAATTTTTAAAACGCATGAAGACACAATCCATACCAAACCTCATCGGACCCGATCGGATCATGGACGTTCGAGAGATTCCGTGTTCTGTGAAGCACGGGTTGATCATACAAGCCTGGCGCGAGATGCCGGTGGGCCAACACTTCATCCTTGTGAACGACCACGATCCGGTGCCGTTGTACTATCAGTTTGCCGCGGAGTGGCCGGGAACCTTCACCTGGGAACACCTGCTCAAGGAACCGACGGAAGTGCGGGTGAAGATCACGAAGATCAAGCCGACGGAAACGGGGGCGGCTGAAACGCCGACCGCCTGCGGTTGCTCGCCTGCCTGACGGACGGCAAGCATTCAACATCCAACATCCAACGAACGGCGACGGCGTTGGGTGTTGAGATGTTGGGAGACCTGCATCGGGGCGCGACCTTCAGGCTGCTCGGCGTGCGATGGCACGGCGATGGTGGAATTGGAATTCGGACGTTTGCATGCAGGCGCACGCTCAAGCGGCATAAATGCCGCGCCCCGGAGTGGACAACCGAGTAATCGGTCGTCCGCGGTCGGAGCTTCAGCAACTTCGTGAAAAAGCGCCGGAGCGCCACTCGCCGCGAGTGCGGCTGGCAACGAGCTTCAGACCGGCGTTCTCATAGGCGCGCTGAACCTCTCTGAATTCCGTTTTCAGGATGCCGGCCAGGACGAGGGTGCCACCGGGTTTCAGACGTGACAGGATTTTTTCGCGCTGAGAGACCAGGAGCGTCGAAATCAGGTTCGCGCAAACCAGATCGTACCGGCGCGCGCTGCGAGACCGAAGGTTCAACAGGTCGGCGTGTTGAATGGCGACCTTGCGGTGCACCTTGTTGAGACGCGCGTTCTGGCGCGCAATCCGCACGGCGTCCGGATCATTGTCGATCGCATGGACAGGCGTGTAACCCAGTTTCGCCGCTGCGATGGCGAGGATGCCGGAGCCGGTGCCGATATCCAGGAACGAGGCCGGACGTTTTCCCGGCACAGCAATTTGTTCGAGGCAGAAGCGAGTGGTCGGATGTTGTCCCGTGCCAAAGCTCAGGCCGGGATCCAGCAACACCAGGGTCTGCCCGTGCACCGGCTTGCGCGGATCCCATGTCGGCTTGATCAACAGCCGCGTGCCGATCGCAATGGGTTTGAAGTGTGCTTTCCAGGATTCGGCCCAATCGCGCGGTCGCATGTGCCGGATCCGGACGCTGCCCTCGCCGATGTTCAGCCCGA
>DGDZ01000017.1:106887-107336 GCA_002385705.1 Verrucomicrobia subdivision 3 bacterium UBA3939 | reverse complement strand
AAAAAAACACACCCCCACACCCCCCCCCCCAAAAAACGGCGCCCCCCCCCGCCCCCCCCCCGCCCCCCCCCCCCCCGCTCCCCCCCCCCAAAAAAAAGAAGGGGGGGCGCCCCCCCCGGTCCCCCCCCGCCAATCCAGACAAGCAACAACTCAGGACAACTTCTTCTGCGCGGCCTCCGGCAGCGTGACTTTCGTCGTGCCCACGTCCTTCACTTCCGTGGTCGTGGTCCGGTCTGTGTCGCGCTCCTCCCCGCCCCAGTTCATGGTTCCCTGCAGGCGCAACTCATACTTTTGCACAGCGCCGTCCTTCAGCCAGAACCTGACCGAACCTTTGGCGTTCTTCACGGGAGGCACATCCGGGCCCCGGCCGCCGGCCAGCAGCTCCGCCGCGCCCTCCGACGTCAGCTCCGCCGAACAAACGTCCGCTTCCTTCTTCAGCTCCTTTGCCT
>DGDZ01000017.1:11143-106781 GCA_002385705.1 Verrucomicrobia subdivision 3 bacterium UBA3939 | reverse complement strand
CTTCCTTCTTCAGCTCCTTTGCCTTGGAAACGAGATCTTCGATTTCAGCAGCTGGCGCTTTGAAATTCCGGACCCAGCGGCCGAGGAATCGCCCGAGCCATTCATCGCCCGCTTCGAGTTCATCCACGGTCTGCCACTCACCGTCGGGCGGTTTGATGGCAATCTTCTTGTCCTTGAACGCAACTTCGGTTGCGGAATCGCCAAAGGTGCTCGTCAGGAACATGGCGCCGCCTTTCTCCACCTTGCCCTCGGCCGAGCCGTCGAAGCCGCCCCAACTGGTGGAACTCTTCCAGGCGTAATTGCTTTCGCCGGAGAGCTTCTTTGCAGCCGCAAGCACTTCGTCCCTGGGATTGGAATCGGCAGCCATGACGCACGCGGCCCACAGCGCGATGATGCCGAACAAACCGTTTCGTTTCATGGATTGGGATAGGTTCTCGTTGTGTTGTCGTTAATGCGACCGGCAGGGAGCCGGCCGCGGGGCGACTATACCTCCCGACAAAGGGGAATCCAGCCAAATCCCGGGCCGAGCGAGCGTCCCGGCCGGGTTGGTGCTCGCGCTGTTGCGGTGTGGGAACCACCGGCTCACATTTTGTCGTGCGCCAGCCCCCAGATGATCCTGGCGGCATGAATGAACGCCAACACCAGCAATCCTACTCCCGAGAGATGTTCCATGCGCAGGAGAGTCTTCTCGCTCAAACGCCCGTAGCCGCGCGATACCCCGAAACTGAGGATCAGGAACCACAGTGCCGTTCCCAGAGCCACCCCGCCCACACAAGCCAGTTTCCCCTTCCAATCCGGCGTCACCCATTCCCGCACGATGAAACTGGCCGCAAGAATGATCCAGAACACCAGTACGCCGAGGTTGGCCAGGACACGCACGAAACCGGTCATGAAGGCCGAATGCGGGTTGAGCCTCTCCTCGATGCGTTCTTCGATCCTTTCGGCGGCGGCTCCGAGCTGCACGGGAGCTTCGACGGATTTAGCTGTGAGGAAACGCAGACCGAGAAACAGCATGAATACGAAACTGAACAGCTCCATTCCGGCCTTCACAAAGGCGCCGGTGAAAAACGATGCGAACCCGGTGAACGCAATGAAGCAATAGAGCACTTCGGCGCAGGTGGCCCCGAGGCTGATGAGGAGCGCCCACCGGAAGCCGCGACGGGCGCCCTCGTTCATCACGGTGAGGTTGACCGGCCCGATCGGAATACAGAGCACCAGCGCGCTGACAAAACCGGTGAGCACCGCCAGTGCAATAGGATGCAGTTCCCGCATCGTCCCCCTACTCGCCGCCGCCGGCACCGCCGGCCTCCAGCTCCTCTTCGTCCTCCTCCTCAATTTCCTCCCGTATGCGGCGGGAGATGCGGGGCCGGATGAATCCATAGACCAGATAGGCGGTAAACACGACGGGCAGCACGTACCCGGCGGTCCGCAACACCGACCGCTGGCCGGCGATGACGAGAATCCCTCCAACGACCAACGCGGCGGCAATGGCCTTGGCAAACGTGCTCGTCGAGCGCAGACCGAGCGATTTGAAACTCGGATACCGCACCGTGCTCACCATCATGGCCGACAGGAAAATCAGAACGATCAACGGCACATACTTCCACCGCCCCAGCGACTTCTCGTGCTCGTTCAAATTGATGATCAACAACGTCAGCGAGGCGACCAGCCCCGCGGCGGACGGAATGGGAAATCCAAGAAACTCCTTGCCCCCGCCCGCGCCGGGAACAATGGCAAGGCAATTGAACCGCGCCAGGCGAAACGCGCCACACAACAGGTAAACCGACGCAATGAACCAGCCGATCTCGGGGTGCGACTCGAACACATCCCGCAGGACCACCCGATGCACCAGGAACGCCGGTGCCACGCCGAACGACACCAGGTCCGCCAGCGAATCAAACTCGCGCCCAAACGGGCTTTCCACGCCGCCCATGCGCGCCACCCGCCCGTCAAACAGGTCGAAAATGCACGCCAACAGGATGAACCCCAAAGCCACCTTGATCTGCGAGTAATCGCCCGAGGCGATGTTGGCCTCGACAATCTTCGTGAGCGCCACGAACCCGCAGAACAGGTTCCCGGCGGTCAGCAGGTTCGGCAGGAAATAGATCTTCAGCTTGCGCTCAGGCGCGTCGTTGCCGGACTGGCTCATGCCGCTCATTGACTCTATTCCAGCACGGCCAGCACCGTTTCACCCCCGACCACCCGCTCCCCGACGCGAACCCGGATCTTCGCCGACATCGGCAAATAGACGTCGCATCGCGATCCGAACTGGATCAGGCTGATCCGATCGCCGCGCGCCACTTCATCGCCCACCTGGACCCACGGAACAATGCGCCGGGCAAGCACACCTGCGATCAGCCGCACGCCGATCTTCACGCCCGCGGGCTCGGCCGCCTCGAATCCGATCAGGACATTTTCATTGCACTCGGCGCACTCGGTCTTCATGGCGTTCATGAACTCGCCTTCCGTGTATTTGAGGAAGGCGACCCTGCCGCCGACAGGCGCGTTCTGGACATGCACATTCAAGACCGACAGAAACATCGAGATGCGCTGGCACGAACCGCCCATGAACCCGGGTTCCTCGATCGTGTCAATCACATCCACTTTGGCGTGCGCGGGAGAGACCACCAGGTTCGCACCGACGGGCACCCGGGGTGTGGGATCGCGGAAGAAGTAGAGCGTGAAAAGGGCGAACACCAGCCACACGACGATCAGGACGAAAAAGACCGCCATCATGGCTGCGCTGATCAACGTGCCGATGAACCCGATCACCGGCACCAGCAGCACCAGGATCAGCGTTGCAAGGATCATCTTGAACGCCGCTTTCCTGGCTTTCCCGGCATGCTTCATGCGCGGAAGGTAAGGCTTCAGTCCGCGCGGTCAAAGCATTTTCCCCTCGCCTTCCGGACCGCCGGAAGACAGACCTCCATGAAATCTGCACTTTGCCTGACAACCAACAGTCCTGTGCGTGCTGTTTCTGGCAGGATGCTCCACTTCGAACGTCCGCAGCCCATCCAGATATGGAACGTTCACTGCGTCCGCCGATCAGCGACCGGGGAAGCTGGGTCAGCGGATACTTCTCAACCAGGGATGACCGTGTGGCGGAAATGCGGCGCTTTTTCAACGCGCGCGAACCTCAAGCGCCCATCCTTGATGGGCGATTTCAACGACAGCCCCGGCAGCCTCGTGGCCGAATGGCTCGAAGCGCAGGGGCTGCGCAATGCGCTCATGGAGGCGGATGCGAACGCTCCCACATGGCGCTGGAAAACGAGCGGCATCACGCTGTCCCGCCAGATGGATCACATCTTCTATTCCCCGAGTTCGATTGCGCCGCGACCCGGTGATTGAAGCGGGAGTCTCGGATCACTTTCCAGTGGAAGCCATGTTGATCAGGAAATGATCCTTTCGTGATCATTCGCCCTCGACCGACTCGCGGATCCGTTCTTTGAACTTTTCAGTCCCCTGGTCGAACGCGGCGGAAATGGGGAGCACCGGCGTTTTCCGGATCTTCTTCTTGAACTGCTTCAGATTCTGCTCGGCCACCGGTTCATCCATCTTGTTGGCGACGACCAGGCGCGGTCTGGCAAGCAGAGCGGGATCGTAAAGCTCCAGTTCCTTTAACAGGTTGCGGTAATCATCCCACGGCGCGCGCCCGTCCGTGCCGGCCATGTCGAGCAGAATCACCAGAGCCCGGCAGCGCTGAATGTGACGCAGGAACGCATGCCCAAGCCCGACGTTCCGGTGCGCCCCTTCAATCAGACCCGGCACATCGCAAACGGTCAGCCGGCGATAGTCCGAATACTCCACAATCCCGATCTGCGGGTGCAGCGTGGTGAACGGGTAGGGCGCGATCTTCGGCCGCGCGCGCGAAATGGCGCTCAGCAAAGTGGACTTCCCGGCGTTGGGATATCCCACAAGTCCCACCTCGGCCATGATGCGCAGTTCAAGCAGGTACTCGCCTTCCTCGCCCGGCTCGCCGGGTTGCGCAAACCGCGGCGCCTGGCGGGTTGACGTCGCAAAATTCCGGTTCCCCAGCCCGCCGCGTCCTCCCCTGCAAAGGACGAAACGCTGACCGTGCGTGGTGAGATCGGCAACCAGTTCTCCCTTTGAGACTTCACCCCGGTTCCCGTCTTCCCGTTCCCGGGACAGATCCACTTCAACGGCGGACACACCTGCGGCGCTGCGCAAGAGCGGCCTGCCGGCGGTGCCGGGCCTCAGCCTCGGACGCTCGTCCTCGGGTTCAGACGCCTCCGCTCCGGCCGCCTCACTGCCTGCCGGCAACCGCCAGACGAGCGTCCCGCACGGCACCCGCACAATCAAATCCTTCCCCGCCGCCCCGTCCATTCCCTTGCCCATCCCGTTCTCGCCGTCCTCCGCAATCAACCGCGGCTGGTAATACTGGGCAATGAGGTTGTTCAAATCATGGTCCGCCTGGAGCACCACGTCGCCGCCGCGTCCGCCATTCCCGCCGTCCGGACCGCCTTTTGGACGGAACTTCTCGCGACGGAAGGCGACGCAACCTTTGCCGCCGCGACCGGCTCGCGCGTAAACTCGAATTTGATCGACGAACATACTCAGGATTCAGCCGGACTCATTCTTTCCCGGCGCCGTGCGGAATGCAATCCGCGCAAGGGCATGGAAACGAAAACGGCGAGGCTGCACACCTCGCCGTGAAAAGATTCTCCTGCGGCCGTAAACGGCCGCACGCAACGACGCTCAGTTCTGCGCGGCTTGTGCCACGACATTGACCCGGCGGCCGTTCTTGTCGAACGCCACCGTGCCGTCCACCAGCGCGAACAGGGTCCAGTCGCGCCCGACGCCGACATTCTGGCCGGGAATGAACCGGCTGCCGCGCTGCCGCACCAGGATGCTGCCCGCGGAAACGAACTGCCCGCCAAATCGCTTGACGCCGAGGCGTTTGCTGACGCTGTCGCGTCCGTTCCGAACGCTGCCTTGACCTTTCTTGTGTGCCATAAGACTTAGACTTTGATTTCTTTGATTTTGACCACCGTGAGTTCCTGGCGATGCCCGATGGTCTTGTGATAGCCTTTGCGCCGCTTCATTTTGAACGTGAGCGTTTTCTCGCCCCGGATGTGCTCGATGACGTCGGCGGCGACCGTGGCACCGGACACGGTGGGCGAACCCACGGTCAGCTTGCCGTCCTTGTTCACCAGCAGAACGCGGTCAAACACAACGGGCTTGCCCGCCTCGACATCAAGGCGTTCCACCTGGAGCGTATCGCCGGCGGCGACGCGATACTGTTTACTACCTGTCTCTAATACGGCGTACATAAATCGTCCCGGTCAAAGGGGCGGTGATACAACCAGAAACCCTCTGGGGTGTCAACGCCGCATTTTCCCACATAACTGCCCGGATGCAACCCGCAGGCACCACAATTCTGTCCTTTTTCTTTGTGGCGCACGACGCAAGGAGTGCCCTTTTCCCATTGCCTCTCAAGACATCCGCCTCTTTCACCCACACGTCCATCCGCCGCTGAGGGCGTCACTCAGGCACCCTGAGCCAGCAAAAGAATTTGTTTTTTGCCTCGCATGCAGTTAAATGACGGGCTGATCATGTCGAACCCAGGCAGTTCACTCTGGAGCACACCCAACCGGCGCGTCGCGATGGTGGCCTGCCTGGTGCTCGGCATGGACCAGTTCACAAAAGCCCTCGTCCTGCGGTTCCTCGGGTTCGAGCAGGAAAGGATCGTCATCGACGGCTTCTTCAAGCTCGTGCATTGGGGCAATACCGGCGCCGCGTGGAGCCTGTTCCGCGGCAACAACGGCCTCCTCGCCATCGTCGCGCTCGTCGCTCTCGCCGTCCTGTTCTTCAGCCGGCGCCACTTCGACTCCGGCACCCCCATGGGCAACATCGCCTTCGGCCTCATCATCGGTGGCATTATCGGCAACCTGATCGACCGCATCCGCGTCGGCCATGTCATCGACTTCCTGTATTTCTACATCATGAAGCAGGACGGCGAATCCGTGGGTTTCCCGGCTTTCAACGTGGCCGACAGTGCCATCTGCACCGGGGTGGCGCTGGTTCTCCTTGGCGCATGGCGGCAGGAACGCATCGCGCGGCAACAGCACGCCGCCGAGGCGCACGGGACCCGGCCGTCGGGAACCGGCACCTGACGGTCGCACTCACTCGGCTCATGCCTGGGCGTTCTGAAGTTTTCACCATCGAAAAAACTCTTCCGTCCGAGCGGCTCGACACCTTCCTCCGGGCGCGCTACCCCGCCATGTCGCGCGGCGCCATCCAGCGCCTCATCGAAGAAGGTCATATCCAGGTCAACGGCCGCACGGTAAAACCGACACACACGCCGCATGCGGGCGACGAGGTGCGCGTGCACTGGCCCGATGCGCGCCCGAGCGAGGTACAACCGGAGGCGATGCCGTTGGACGTGCTGTTCGAGGACGAAACGCTCATCGTGATCAACAAGCCGGCCGGCCTCGTGGTGCATCCGGCCGCGGGACACGAGGAACACACGCTGGTGAATGCGCTGCTGCATCATTGCGCCGGACAGCTCAGCGGCGTCGGCGGAGTGGCGCGGCCGGGCATCGTGCACCGGCTGGACAAGGAAACGAGCGGTTGTCTGGTGGCGGCGAAGAACGACGACGCGCATCTGGCGCTGTCCGCGCAGTTTGCCGGGCGCACCGTGCAGAAGGTGTATTTCGCGATCGTCTGCGGCGAGATGGCGCGGGACCACGGCGAGATTCGCGCCGCCATCGCCCGCCATCCGTCCCATCGCAAACGGATGGCCGTGAGCGACGATCGCGGCCGGGAAGCGCTGACGACCTACGAAGTGCTGGAACGCTTCGATTGCGCCACCGTTGTGCGGGCGGTATTGCACACCGGCCGGACCCACCAGATTCGAGTGCATTTCCAGCACCTCGGCTATCCGCTTGCGGGAGACCTGACGTACGGTCCGAGGCAGAATCGCCGATTGGAGGGCCGCCTGGGGTTCGCCGCGCCGCGCGTGATGCTGCATGCGCGCGAGCTTGCTTTCACCCATCCGCGAACGGGCCGGTATTTTCATTTCACCGCGCCGCTTCCCAAAGACTTCGAAGAATACCTGGGCGCGCTTCGGCGGCTGAAGGAGTGAGCAGAACCTGCCGGAAAATCGGGGTTACCTCCCCATTTTGAAAACATCCCCTGCCACGTAGGGTTCGCCCAAGCGGTTTCGCGGGCACTGTGTCGTGTTCGCGCTCTTGAAAACCGAACCAAACAAGAAAGGCAGGTATGAAGAAAGTATTGTTCAGTCTCGGACTCCTTTGTTCGGTGAGCCTCATGCTCACGTCGGCGCCGGCACAGTCCGGCTCTTCCAGTCAATCCCCGGGCAGCTCTTCGCAGGACCAGCGCCCCGGCAGTTCCTCACAGCAGGACCGTTCCAGCGGCATTTCCGGCAGCAGCAGCCAGTCTCTGGGCGCAACCGGACGCTCCAGCCAGCAGGCCTTCCGCGCCAGCCAAGTCATTGGCGCCGACGTCAAAGGCACCTCCGGCTCCCAGATCGGCGAAATCGAGGATCTGATCCTCAACCAAACCTCAGGAAAGATCGATTTCGCCGTCATCTCGCGCAGCGGCAGCAGCAGCACGGGCGCAAGCGGTTCTTCTTCGGGCACCGGTTCCGGAGCGGGATCCAGCGGTTCCCAAAGCTCGGGAGCAGGCTCCAGCGGATCGATGGGCTCGATGAGCTCCAGTTCATCCAGCGGCCAGTTGATCCCGGTGCCGTGGTCGTTGTTGCAGCCCTCATCGGGCAGCATGTCGGCAACGGGCCTTGGCGGTGAATCGCAACCGAGCTTCACGCTCCAGGTCAGCGAAAGCAAACTGGACCAGGCCCCGAAACTGAGCCAGGGCACCTGGTCACAGATCTCCCAGGCCAGTTGGCGCGATCAGGTCAATCGGCACTTCGGCGTATCGAGCTCGTCCACCGGCGGCGCGGAATCGCCCTCCGGCAGCGGCTCCGGCTCCTCCGGCAGCGACTCCGAGCCCAGATCGGGTTCGGGTTCTTCGGGGATCGGACGTTAGGATCCGCGAATGTGCGGGACGAAGCTCTCGTCTCGCTTTGCAGCGGAGCGCGAGAGGGCAGTAGGGAATTCTCGTGCTCCGCTTCTTTGTCGTCTGCGTCGAGGTAGGAGTTCACCCGATGTTCGCCCGGCCCCGGCGGCATCTAGGTTAGGCTCCTGGGTTTCAGGGCGGCGACTGTTGCCCTCGCTCACTGCCGGGAGATCCAGTGCAGATGAGGCGCAACCAACTGCGAATACCTCCGCTGGCGTTCTCCTGCCTCGTTCTCGCGGCGGGTCTGGGCTTGACGGTGTTCGCCACCTATTACGCGGCGCGGAGCGTTCACCTGGCGACTGCCAGGCATTTCGACACTGCTGTTCAGTACACGGAGGAAGGGCTCCTGAGCAGGATGGAAACCTACGCGACTCTCCTGCGCGGCGTCGCTGCGCTCTTCGCCGTCAACCCCGACATCAGCCTTTCCGAGTTCCGCCGCTACACGGGGCACCTGAGGATAACGACGAACTATCCGGGATTGCAGGGCATTGGGTTCTCGGTGCGTCTCAACCCGGGACAACGCGAGGGGTTGGCCACCTGGATGAACACTCAAGGGGTAACCGGGTTTCGGATCTGGCCGGATTCTCCGAGGCCGGAGTATCACCCCATTGTGTTTCTGGAACCCCAGGACGCTCGCAATCAGGTCGCCCTGGGGTTCGACATGTTTACCGATCCGGTCCGCCGGCAGGCCATGGAGCGAGCGCGGGACACGGGACGGCGCGCGGCCAGCGGCAAGGTGACCCTTGTCCAGGAAATCGCGGGCCGCAAACAGGCGGGATTCCTCATCTACTCACCGGTTTACAGCGGCGGCGCCATCCCCGCGACGACGGAGGAACGCCGCGCGAATCTCAAAGGCTTCGCCTATTGCCCTCTTCGCATGGACGATCTCCTCGGCAGCATTCTCACACACCCTTCGCCGGACATTCGTCTGGAGATTTTCGACGGCCGCACACTGGATGAGGAGCACCGGTTGTTTCGAACCGAGCACCCACCGGACAGAAGACGGGCGCACTGGATGCCCATCACGTACGAGCGGCTGGTCCCGATAGACGTCGGGGGACGGCAATGGACGCTGAACTTCATCGGAACGTACCGGCGCGATCAGGCGTGGTGGATGGTGACCGGGTTGTTTCTGACGGGAACGGTGCTGACCGTGGTGCTGTCCTATTACACGCTGGCCGAAGCCCGCGCGCGGCGCACCGCCGAGGACACGGCGGTGCGTCTGCGGGAGTCGGAGCGCGCGCTGCGCGAGAGCGAGACCTATCTGCGGTTGATGCTGGAAAATGCCCGCGACTACGCCATTTTCTCAACCGACCTGCGCGGGAACATCATCAGTTGGAACACCGGAGCGCAGCGTCTTTTCGGGTTTGAAGAATCCGAGATCCTCGGGCAGAGCGGGGCCGTCATCTTCACGCGGGAAGACCGGAAGCGTGGCGCGCCCGAGGCCGAGTTGAAGCACGCCCTCGAAACCGGGCTCTCCCGGGACGACCGCTGGCACCAGCGCAAGGACGGTTCACGCCTCTTCGTGAGCGGAGTCGTGCGGCCCATCAACAATCCCGCCGGCACGCCGATCGGTTTCATCAAGATCGCCCGCGACGTGACCGAACGGTTGCACGCGATGGAGAACCTGCAACGGGAGAAATCCTTCTCCGACACCGCCATCAACAGCCTGCCGGGAATCTTCTACCTGTTCGACCGCACCGGCCGCTGGCTGCGGTGGAACGAGAATCTCGAAACCATCACCGGATACACCCGGGCGGAAATCCTTGCCCGCAGACCTCTGGACTTCTTCATCGAACCGGATCGCGGGCGCGTCGCCCACCTGATGAACACGGTCCTGGAAACCGGCCAGGGAACCGTCGAAGCCAGGCTGGTGACAAAGGACGGCCGGCTGCTGCCCTATCTCTTTTCCGGCCGGCGCGTGCTGCTGAACGGCGTGCCGTGCTTCACCGGCCTGGGCGTGGACATCAGCGAACGCTCGCGCGTCGAACAGGAATTGAGAGAGGCGCAGGAACGGCTGCGGAGCTACACGACGGAACTGGAGAAGCGCGTGACCGAACGCACCGCCCATCTCCGCCAGAGCCTCGAATCCCTCGAAGGCGTGCTCTATCACGTCGCCCACGACCTGCGCGCGCCGTTGCGGGCCATGGCAAGCTTCACCGGCATCCTCCTCGATGAATACGGCGCGGTCCTGGACGCGCGCGGACGGGATTACGCCCGGCGCATCGCGGCCTCCGCGCGGCACATGGACGAGCTCGTTCACGATCTCCTGGCCTATGGCCATATTGCTCACACGCCGGTCACGCTCGAGCCCGTGGACCTCGAATCGCTTCTCAGGGAAGCGCTCGCCTTGTTGTCAGGGGAAATCGCTGCCCGTTCGGCGGAGGTGCGCCTGCAACACCCGCTTCCCCGGGTCATGGCCAACGGAAAAATTCTCGGCCAGGTCATCCTGAATCTCCTTCAGAACTCCCTGAAGTTCGTCCCTGCCGGAACCAGGCCCTCTATCCATGTCCGGGCCGAAGCCGGAACCGTCGTCCGCCTCTGGATCGAGGATAACGGCATCGGCATTCGCACCGAACATCAGCAGCGCATTTTTCGAATCTTTGAACGGCTCCACAACACCGCGGAGTTCGAGGGCACGGGGATCGGTCTGGCCATCGTCCACAAGGCCATGGAACGCATGAACGGGCGAGTCGGAGTCGATTCCGAACCGAGCCGGGGAGCGCGGTTCTGGGTCGAACTGCCCCGCGCCTGAAGAAGGACCGCGTTCGGAGAACAGTCCGGCGGGCGTTCAACGTCGCGGCGCGGAGCGCGACTTCCTGTCTTGCGGGTTGCAAACGGACGCTCAGGACATACCTTGTGGGCAGAACCTGTCATGACGGCATCCGCTTCGTATATCAACATTCTCCACGTCGAGGATGACCCGAATGACGCGCTGCTGTTTCAGCATGCGTGCGCCCGGGCCGGCGTGAGGTTCGCTTTGCGCTCCGTGACGGACGGCGACGAGGCGATCGCGTATTTGCAGGGAACTCAAGGTTACGCGGACCGGCAGAAGCATCCGTTTCCGCAATTGATCTTGCTGGATCTGAAGATGCCGCGGTTGAGCGGGTTTGAAGTTCTTGCTTGGCTGCGGGAGAACGATGCGTTCAAATCTCTGCCGGTGATCGTGCTGACGTCGTCGAATCACGAATCGGACATCAAGCGGGCCTACGATCTGGGAGCCAATTCGTACCTCGTCAAGCCTGTCGGCTTCGACGCGCTGGTGGAGGTGGCGAAGACGATCTCGGGATATTGGGCGGCTTTGAATGAATGTTCGGTGCGCTGAATCGCGCGGCAGGCGCCGGAAAACACGGGCCGTAAGGTGATGGCCCACGCCCATCCGGTCTGCGCAGAACCATGCTGGTTCAGCCGGCTGAACCGATGCCAGTGAGTCTATGGAAGTGTATTTTCGAGATCTGATTTCGCGGGAATCGTCGCTCGAGCAACTCGTGGATGACCTCGCGCTGGTGGTGCAGGGCGCCGACGACTACGCCCGGGCCGTGGGAGCGAGTCTCCCCGAGCCGCAGCGGGCCGAACTGGAGACGCGCGTCACCCGGCTCAAGGACGCGTTCCAGCGGTTTCGCAAGCAGGCCGCAACCGGGGCACGCGCCACAGACCGGCTGTTGCGGCGCAACCTCTACACTTCGCTTGCCATCACGTTCGTCGCCGGTCTCTGGGTGGGAGCGCGCTTTTGCTGCCGCCGCTGAGTCCGGCCCGTCCGTCCGCTGCGTTCAGGCGCCTCCTTGCGGGGTGGGATCGTTCCCGCTCTTCAAAGGCAGCACGCAGCGGATCACCGTCCCGTCCGGCTTGCCCGGTTTGATGTCGAGCGACACGTTGATGAGGCTCGCCCTGTAATTCATGATCCGCAGCCCCATGCCAGCGTTCCGGCTGACCACCGACGGAAAGGGAACGCCGGAGTTTCGCACGGTCAACACCAGTTCCTCCCGCGTGCCCGAGAGAGTGATGTTCACGCGCCGGGTCTTGCCGTGCTTGATCGCATTGGTGAGCGCCTCCTGCGTGATCTTGTAAAGCTGCCGAACCACGTTCGGCTCCAGCCGCGGCGCTGCCGTTTCCGCCTGGAACCGGCAGACAATGCCAAAGGTTTTTTTCGCGTGCCCGGCCAGTTGTTTCAGCGCCACTTCGAGGTCGGCGTCGCGCAGGTCCAGCGTGGCGAGGTCGTGCGCCACATCGCTCGCATGGTCCATCGCCTGCTGGATCAGCTTGTGAATCTTCGCGGCCTCCTTGGCGTCGGGAGATCGCCGCTTCGCCAGCTTCAAATAAAGCCCCTTGGCCATCAGCGCAACGCCCGACAGTTTCTGGCCCAGGTCATCATGGAGGTCGAGACCGATCCGGCGGCGTTCCCTTTCGGTAATCTCCAGCAGCTCGTGTTCGAGGCGGCGTCGCTCGGCCATCGCGGACTGCAATTGCGCGTTGGCCGCGGAGAGATCGGCCGTGCGCTCGCGCACGCGCGCTTCCAGTTCCTCGTGCGACCGCCGCAACGCAGCCTCGGCCTGTTTGCGCCGGGTGATGTCGGTGATCGAACTCAGCCAGCCGCTGATGTTCTGGAACGTGTCGCGCAACGGCGTCACCTGCACCAGCACGTCAAATCGCTCGCCCGTGCGCTTGCAGAAGCGCAGTTCGAACCCTTCGCCGGGCGACGAGGACTTCACGGCTTCGGCCATGGCCGCGGCGATGACCTCCACCTCCTCCGGCGGCCAGTAAACAAAGGGAGGACGGGCGCCGATCAGGTCTTCCTCGCTCCAGCCGACCATTTCGCAGAAGGCCGGGTTCACATAGCTCTGGCGGCCTTCGAGGTTGACAACGGTGATGCCCGAAGGAACGGAATGCTCGATCGCCTGCCGGAAGCTGTGCTCTTCCCAGAGCTTCTTTTCCGCCTGGCGGCGCGCATTCCGGACCTCGATCTCGCGCAACTCGCGCTCCACCGCGGGCCCCAGCCGGGCCAGGTTGTCCTTCATCACGTAGTCGTGCGCCCCCGCCTTCATCGCGGCCACCGCCGTGTCGTCCGTGATGTGCCCCGAAACGATGATGAACGGAATGTCCAGGCCGCGTTGCTTCACCAGCGCCAGCGCGCTCAACCCGTCGAAGCCCGGCATGACGTAATCCGCGATGACAACGTCCCACTCCTGGCGGTCCAGCGCGGCTTCCAGCGCCTGCGCGGTGTCCACGCGCTCGCACTCCAGCGCGAAACCCGCGCGCTCCAGGGCAATTTGCAGCAGAGCCGCGTCGTTCTCGGAATCCTCCACGAGCAGCACTCGCAATCGCCTGTTTCCGGTGGTCATGTTGTCGGCGGCGCCGGCTCGTTCAACATCAACCAATAAAGGCCCAGTTGCCCCACCGCGTCCACAAACGCCGTGAAGTCCACGGGCTTCTGCACATAACTGTTCGTGCCCAGCTTGTAGCTGTTGATGACGTCCCTCTCCTCATTCGACGACGTCAGAATGACTACGGGAATATAGCGCGTGCGTTCGTCCGCGCGAACGCGGCGCAGCACCTCCAGGCCATCCACCTTCGGCAGCTTCAGATCCAGCAGCATCACTACCGGCAGGTCGGCGGCGTTCCGCCCTGCGTGCAACCCCGTGCCAAACAGATAATCCAGGGCCTCCACCCCGTCACGCGCCACCACGACGTCGTTGGCCACGTTGTACTTCTTCAGGGCGCGCATGGTCAGGAACTCGTCGTTGGCGTTGTCTTCCACCAGGAGGATGGTTTTCTTGTTCATACAACTCGAGAGGCCGGCCCGGCCCTGTGTCTGCCACAATCCCCGCCGGCCCCGGACACGGCGCCTTCGTCAACGCGGGAGCGCCCGGATTATCCCGGGTTTCATTTTGGGGTGGCAAGGTAAAATAGAACGTCGCCCCGCCGTTCACCCGCCCCTCCGCCCAGATCCGGCCGCCATGGCGGTTGATCACCCTTTGCGCAATCGCCAGCCCGACCCCCGACCCCGGATAGTCCGCCGCCGAATGCAGTCTCTGAAAAACTCCGAACAGCCGGTGCGCATACGCCATGTCAAACCCCACCCCGTTGTCCCTCACATAAAAAGCCCCGTTGTCCGGCTCCTGACCAAACTCAATCCGGCCCGGACGGCTCCTGCCCGTAAACTTCCACGCGTTCCGCAACAGGTTGTCCATCACCAGCCGGACCAGGCGCTCGTCCCCCTCCGCCTCGAGCCCGGGCTCAACCGCCGTCAGCAGCTCGCGATTCGGATCCCCCTTCTTCAGTTCCGACAGGATCTGCGCCGCAAGCGCGCTCAGGTCGATCCGTTGGAGCTGAATCTCGGTCCTGGAAACCCTCGACAATCGCAGCAGGTCGTCCACGAGACAGTCCATCTGCACGCTCGCGTCGCTCACCCGGCGCAGGAAATCCTGCCCGCGCGCGTCCAGGCGCGAGGCGTATTGCTCGATGAGAACGTCTGTGAACCCGCGCACCGCACGCAGTGGCGCCCGCAGGTCGTGTGAGACCGAATAACAGAATGCCTCCAGTTCACGATTGGCCGCCTCGAGCTGGCCCGTCCGCTCCTGGACGCGGTGTTCCAGTTCCGCGTTGAGCCGACGAAATTGCTCCTGCGTTCTCCGTTGTTCGGTGATGTCCTGAAGGAGGATGTATATCCCGTCAACCCGGCCCCGCGCACTCAACCTGGGGATGTAGTGGATCTGCGCCAGGCGCTCGGTTCCGTCGGCCTGGCGAATGGTTCCCTCAAACACCTGCTTCTCGCCGTTCAACGCGGCGCGGATTCGCGGACGCATCTCCACGTAGGCCTCTTCGCCCAACACTTCGCGCATGGTCTTGCCATGCAGCTCGCGAGGACGCAGTCCGAACCAGCTTTCATACGCCTGGTTGTTGAAACAGTAGCGCTCCTCCCCGTCCACATGCGCAATCAGAACGGGCAATGCGTCACAAAGCCGGCGCACGTCATCGTCACCATCACGAACCTGCGGGCCGGTTCGCCGGCTTCGGGACTTCTGTTTCGCAACGCTCATCAGCCGTCAGATACCCGGCAGGGTGTCCATTTGTCGCACGGCATCGACATGGGGTAAAAGCCCCACCACCTAGTCCAGATGAAACACTTCCCGCAAATCCGTGCAGACGGGAGATTCGTCGGGATTCACTTCCATCAGCGGCGCCATGTAATGCCACCACTTGCGGACAATGGGCGAAGACGGCAGATCCGCCGCGCGGTTCGCATCCGAAAGCTTCTGCACGGCAAACAGCGTCAGCGTTTCTTCATCGAGAAAGATGGAGTAGTCGGATATCCCGGCGTCCTTGAGTTCTTTGGCCAGCTCAGGCCAGATCTCGTCGTGGCGGCGCTGGTACTCCTCCACGTTCCCCGGCTTGAGCTTCATTTTGAATGCGTATCGGGTCATGGCCACTTACGCCTTTTTTCGGCGCCCCATCCAAAGCGGCACAGCCGCAAACCAGAGCACCGTGGCGGCGATCATGACGTGCTTGACCTGTGCCAGGCCGACTGTTCCCGAGAGATACAACACCGCCGGAATGATCACCGCACCAAGGGACACCCACGAAACCACCTGGGCGCCCAGCCGAAATGCCGGCAACTCGTGCAGACCGCGCTGGACCACGATGCTCGCAACCACATAGACGGCTGCGGCAAAGAACCAGCCCGGCAGACTGACAAACCACATCGCCGAACGCCCAAAGATGCCAATCAACCAGAGGCAGAACCCGATCGTCAGCAGCCAGGCCATCCCCGCCGCCCAGTTGAAGCGGATTCCGCTGGCCTCCGCATAATACGGGCGGAACCCAAACTTTTTCGCCACCCAGAAATCCACAAAGATCACCGCGCCCATGGGCATGAGGATCATCCCATACAAAGCAACGAAATCGAGCAGGCGCATGGCGATCGCGGGAAACAGTCCCGCTACCGCGGCGAGCATGCCCGTGATGAGCGTCACCTTGTAGCGCGATGACTTGGGGAAGACGGCCTGGAATGCCAGCCCTGCGCGATAAATCGTCGGGTTGGCGGTCGTCCAGCCCGCGATGATCACACAGATTAATCCTGCAACGCCGCACGCGCTGTAGGCGAGCGGCCCCGGCAAGACCGATGTGTTGCTCGGGTCCTGGTGCAACTGCAACGCATACAGAATCGACGCGGCGATCCACGCGAGGAAGTGGCCGAGATACATGCCGGCGCCCGAAGCAATCGCGTACCACGACTTCCTGGCGTAACGGAACACGGAGAGATCCGACATGCCGATGTGCATCGCCATGTTGCAGAACCACGCGAAAAACATCACATGCCAGAACGTGAACTTCACCTGGCCCGGCAGCGGATCCCCGCCTTTCCAGATGGCCGTCTTGCACAGTTCCCAGATGTCACCCAGCGAATTGGCCTGCGTGTTTGTGGCCGACAGGAACTCCTTCAAACCCACGAGACCGAATGCGATGAACACCAGCACCATCCACGGCGCCGCATAATTGGCGATTCGCGCGACGAGATTGTAGCCATAGGCGGCGACCACGGCGATCAACGCGCCGATCGCCAGAACGGCGATCACCCACCCCACGCTGTTCGGATACAGATCGTCCAGGGCCGGCATCGGAAACTTGAACCAGACCCCTGCCGCGGTAGCCGAGACGGTCACCATCGCCCCCGCCAGGAAACAAAACATCACCCCATTGGCGAGATTGTAGAGCATGACCAGGTGGCGCCCGCAGATTCTTTCCAGTTGATAGTAGAGCGTCAGTCTCGCGCGCGTGGCGATGGGCGCCGTGAAGAATCGCCAACTGAGCACCGCCAGCAGATTGCCCAGCAACAGGCCCAGAACGAGATTGGCCGCGCTCACCCCCGACGCAACAAACAGCGGACCGATCATCAGTTCCGTTCCGGCGGTGTGCTCGCCCGCGTACTGTCCAAGGAAGCTCTTGAATCCAAGCTGCGCCTTCTCCGGCACCGGCTGGCGCTCGAACTCATTTACCGGCTCATGCTGATCGTCTGGCATAGGGTTCCTTCCGTCAGGAGTTGGTAGTCCGAATCGGCCAAAAGGGAAATCGATTTCCGGTCCAGTATCAAAGCAAATCCTGTTAGCGTTTCAACAACACTTCCCGCTCGTACCGCTTCACTTCCTCAAGCCAGCTTTCACCCACCGGCACGTCCTCCCGCAGACAGTGGTAATCCCACACGGCCCCCGCCGGCAGCGTCTTCGCCTCTTCCATCAACGCCAGACGCGCCGTGTAATCCCCCGCCTGCTCCGCCGCCTTCAACCGGTCCACCGGCGCCACCAGCGCCAGCAACAGCGCCCGGCACATGTTCCGCGCCCCAATCACCCACGCCGCCACCCGGTTGATGCTCGCATCGAAATAATCCAGTCCGATCCGCACCCGGCCCAGATAACCACCCCAAACGATCTCCTGCGCAATCGCCTGCAAATCGTCCGTCAACGTCACCACATGATCGCTGTCCCACCGCACACCGCGGCTCACGTGCAACGCCATCTCCGGCAAATACTGCAGCACCGACGAAATCTTGTCCGCTATGCCTTCCGTCGGATGGTAATGCCCCGCGTCCAGCGTCAGCAGCTTCTTCCGCGTGATCGCATAGCCCAGATAGAATTCGTGCGAACCCACCACGTAACTCTCGGAACCAATCCCGAACAGCTTCGGTTCCACCGAATCGAGGTTGAGCTTCGGATCGATGCGCCTGGCGAAGACCGCATCGAGCGATTCCACCAGCCGCTCGCGAAACGTCCGCCGATCCGCCGGCGTGTCCTTCATGCCGTCCGGGATCCACAGATTCGTCAGGCACGTTTTCCCCAGCGCCTTGCCAAACTCGGCGCCGATCTCGCGGCAACGAATGCCATGCTCGATCCAGAACCGGCGAATCCCCTTGTCCGGATGCGCCAATGTGAACCCGTCGGCGGCCTTCGGGTGACCGAAGTACGTCTGGTTGAAATCCAGCCCGATCCGACGCGATTTCGCCCAGCTCACCCAGTTCCGGAACTGCTCGATCGACAACTGGTCGCGCTCCACCTTCTTCCCGTTCATCTCCGCATAGGAAGCGTGAAGGCTCAGGCGATGGTTGCCCGGCACGAGCGCAACCGCTTTTTCAAAGTCCGCGCGCAGTTCATCGGGCGTGCGCGCTCTGCCCGGATAATTGCCGGTAACGGCCAGCCCGCCGCCGATCTCGCCGCCGGCGTTCTCGAAGCCGCCCACGTCGTCGCCCTGCCAGCAATGAATCGAGATGGAAATCCTGGAAAGCGTTTCAAGGGCTTTGTCAGTGTCAACGCCAAGCGCCGCGTAGCGTTCCGAAGCATGCCGATAGGCGCGTTCGATCGCCGATGAAGATAGTCTTCTTCTCATGACCTGAAGAGGCGACGACCGGCCCAAACCGTCCGCGCGCCGCCAAACCGCAACAGCGCTGGGATGCTAGGAGAAGCGCCCTGCAGCAGCAACAGCAAACGCCCCGCAGCCGCATCGCAAATTCCGGGGATGCTCCGCCATCGGGTGACGCACGGTGGGGCGAGCGTCCTCGCGAGCCGTCGTCCGATTACCATGATCACCCGAATCGATCTCTCACCCACCCATTCATGTGGTTGGGGGGCGGCGATTTCTGAACGCCCGTTGGCTCACCAGCAGAATATCCCGCTCCACGTTTAGGCATCAGCGAAGCCGACGAAGGCCGGTTGCGGGTGATGTTGCAGGGCAACCAAGTGGCGCGCCGGGTGTGGAAAACGTCCGTCCGCAAAAGCCTTCAGGGCGCAACCGAACCCGGCGGCCCGGCGCGGGTCTTGCTGAATGCCACTGAAGAACCTGAACACGCGGCATCGCCGAACGGCGTTGCCATTTATCAGGACAGGTTTACGATGCCCGGCGCACATATGGAACACGTGAAACGATGGCTTCTCCTCGTGGCCGCGGCCGTCGGACTGTCCTCCGGGCACGCCGCCGATAACATTATCGCTCCCTCAAAAACCTTCCTCGAATGGGCCGCACGCCCGCCCATGGGCTGGAACAGTTGGGATTGCTTCGGCTGCACCGTTACCGAGGATCTGACCAGGGCCAACGCCGATTACATGGCCGAGAAACTGGCGCGGCACGGCTGGGAATACATCGTCGTCGATATCCAGTGGTACGAACCCCAATCCACCGGATGGAATTACAGCCCAAACCCGAAGCCGGTGCTGGACGAATACGGACGGCTCTGGCCGGTGCCCGCCAAGTTCCCTTCGTCCACAGAGGGCCGCGGCTTCAAACCGCTCGCCGACTACGTGCATTCGAAAGGACTCAAGTTCGGCGTCCACCTCATGCGCGGCATCCCGCGCGAAGCCGTCCGCCGCAACACCCGGATCCTCGGCTCCGACCGCACCGCCGCCCAGATCGCCGATACCAACAGCACCTGCTCGTGGAACCCGGACATGTACGGCGTAGACATGTCGAAGCCCGGCGCGCAGGAATACTACGATTCCGTATTCCAATTGCTCGCCTCCTGGGGTGTCGATTACGTGAAAGTCGATGACATCGCCCGTCCGTATTCCGATCACAGGCCCGAGATCGAAGCCATTCGCAAAGCCATTGACCGCTCCGGACGGCCAATGGTCCTGAGCCTGTCGCCCGGGCCCACGCCGCTGTCCGAAGGACCGCACGTGATCGAACACGCAAACCTCTGGCGACTGACGGACGACTTCTGGGATGAATGGCGGCACCTGCGCGCGGCATTCGACATGTGTCACCGGTGGACGCGCTACCGCGGCCCCGGACACTGGCCCGATCCCGACATGCTGCCGCTCGGCGCCATCCGGGTGGGTCCGAAGATGGAGCGCAACTGGACGCGTTTCTCCCGCGATGAACAACGGATGCTGATGACCTTGTGGTGCATCTCGCGCGCGCCGCTCATGTTCGGTGGCCACCTGCCGTGGAACGACGACTGGACGCTGTCGCTCATCACCAACGACGAGGTGCTCGCGGTCAACCAGAACAGCACGGGCAACCGGCAGTTGGCCCGCACCAACGACCTCGTTGTCTGGACGGCCGAAGCGCCCGGGTCGCCCGACCGCTTCGTGGCCTTCTTCAACGTTCCGGAACGCGAAGTTCCGTTCGACCCGGCCAAAGCGCTGTTCACGAGCCCGGTGTTGCGCGCCTACGGCGGCCCGCAAACCGTTTCCATCAGGGCGCCCATCGACGGCGCGAAAACCTTGTATCTGGTGGTGGACGACGCCGGGGACGGAAACTCCTTCGATCACGCGGCATGGATCGAGCCGAAACTGGTCGGACCATCGGGCGAATTGAAGCTGACTGAATTGAAATGGAAATCCGCCACCGCAGGCTATCGCGAAGTGCGCGTCGATCGGACGGTCGATAATCGCCCGCTCACGATCGACGGCCAGGCCGCTTCGGGAATCGGCACGCACTCCACCTCCGTCATCGAATACGAATTACCGCCCGGTTACACCTCGTTCGAAGCCACGGGCGCCCTCGGCCCGGGCGCGCGCGGCCGCAGCTCGGTCCGGTTTGAAGTCTATCGCGAGAATTCAATGCCCTCCGACACCGACCGGATGGCGTCGATCGAGTTCAAGGAACTTGGGTTCACGGGAGCCGTCCGCGTCCGCGACCTCTGGGAGCGGCGCGACCTCGGCACATTCGAGGGCCGTTATCAGCAACCCCTCGCGTGGCGCGGCGCGGCATTCCTCCGCCTGAGCCCGGTCAACAATTCAGCCAACCGATGAAACGTCTGCTTGCATCCCTCATTGTCCTCGTCGCCGTCGCGATCGCTCATTCCGCCGAGTCGCGCGTGCGCGAATCGTTCGACTTCGACTGGCGCTTCCATCTCGGCGACGCGCCGGGCGCCTCGTCGCCCGACTTCCTGGATATCCGCTGGCGCCGGCTGGATCTGCCGCACGACTTCAGCGCCGAAGGCGAGTTCTCGCGTACGAACGCCAGCGGCACCGGTTACCTGCCCGGCGGCATCGCGTGGTACCGCAAGGCCTTTGTCATTCCGGCGGCATGGAAGGGCAAGCGAGTCAGCATCGAGTTCGACGGCGTTTCCATGAACAGCGAGGTGTGGATCAACGGCCAGTACCTCGGCAAACGCCCGTCCCCATACGCCAGCTTCGCATACGATCTCACGCGGCACCTCCGCATCGGCGGCACCAACGTCCTCGCCGTCCGCGTCGATCATTCGCAGATCGCCGACTCGCGGTGGTACGTCGGCTCGGGCATTTACCGCCACGTCTGGCTCGTCGCCACCGATCCCATCCACGTCCCGCGCCACGGCATCCAGATCCTCACGCCGGAAGTGTCTCTGAAGAAGGCCGTCGTTGAAATCCGCACAAGCATCCTGAACGCCACGCCGGAGCGGGAGCGCGTGCGCCTGAACACCGAGTTGATCGGACCGGACGGCCGCCGGGTCGGCCAGGCCGGCAGCACCGAGCGGATCCTCGCCGGTGCAACGATGGTGTTCACCCAGAAAGTGGAAATCGTCAACCCCAGCCTGTGGTCACCCGACAATCCCGCCCTGTATCGCGCGGTCACCACCGTCCGCGCCGGGCGCATGAATGACGAACTGGAAACCACGTTCGGCATTCGATCCATTCGGTTCCACGGACAGGCCGGCTTCTTCCTGAACGAATTGCCCGTGAAGTTCAAAGGCCTTTGCATGCACCACGATGGCGGCATCGTCGGCGCCGCGGTGCCCGACAAAGTCCTCGAGCGCCGCCTGCGCATTGCCAAAGAAATGGGATGCAACGCCATCCGCACCGCGCACAATCCCATGGCTCCCGAATTCTACGACCTCTGCGACCGCATCGGACTGATGGTAATGGACGAGGCGTTCGACGAGTGGACATTGCCCAAGCGCAAGTGGATTGCCGGGTGGAACCAGGGTACACCCGCGCTGCACGGACCCGCCGAATACTTCGAAATGTGGGGCGAAGCCGATCTGCGCGAAATGATCCTCCGCGATCGCAATCACCCCAGCATCGTCCTCTGGAGCATCGGCAACGAGATTGATTACCGGAACGACCCCTTCAGCCACCCCGAGGACGGTTCCGACTACGATCCCAAACGGCCGTCGGCCGAGATCCTTCCGAAAGTGGCGGCGCGCCTGATTCAGGTGGTGCGCGAGTGCGACGATTCGCGGCCGATCACCGCGGCGCTCGCGAATATCCGCGCCTCGAACGCCACCGGCCTCGCGGATCTCCTCGACGTGGTCGGCTACAACTACCAGGTCGCCGACTACGAAAGGGATTTTGCGACCTACCCGCAACGCAAGTTCCTCGGCAGCGAAACCAGCCAGGCACTGAACGCCTACGAAATCAGCCAGCACCCCCGCGTCGCCGGACAGTTCCTGTGGGTCGGCTGGGATTTCCTCGGCGAAGGTTCCGCATGGCCCGCCCGCGGTTCCACGTCCGGCGTGTTTGACACGTGCGGCTTTCTCAAGCCCCGCGCCTACATCCGCGAAGCGCTCTGGTCCGAAAAACCGGCGGTGCGCATCGCCGTTCGCGGCCCCGGCGGCGGTCGGCGCGGCGGCGGCGGCCGGTTTGCCCCCCTGGAAAACCACTGGAACTGGCAGAATGACACGCGCACCAACCTGCCGGTGGAAGTCTATTCGAACTGCGACACAGTCGAGCTGTTCCTCAACGGGCGATCGCTTGGCAGAAAGACGTTCCAGGAAGCCACCAATTCCACGTTCCACTGGACCGTTCCCTTCGAACCCGGCGAACTCAAGGCCGTCGCCACCCGCCGGCAGCAGTCCATCACACGCTCGCTCATCACCGCCGGAGCTCCCGCGCGCATCGAACTGATCCCCGATCGCACCAGCATCGCCGCGGACGGCCGCGACGTGGCTCACATCGAAGTGCAGCTTGTCGATGCAAACGGCGTTCTCGTGCCGGACGGCAACGTGGAATGCTCCGTGCGCGTCGTCGGCGAGGGCCGCCTGCTGGGCGTCGATAACGGCGATCAAAGGGACATGACGCCTCTGCGCAGTTCTTCCCGCAAACTCAACCACGGCCGGGCACTGGCCCTGGTCCAGAGTTCGAAGCGCGCAGGGAAAATTCAGGTGATCGTTTCCGCGCCCGAATTGCCCGTCGCCCGGCTCTACCTGGACGCGGAGTGATCCGCCGGTTGCGCGCGGCGTTCAGTGAAGCCACTCGTCCTGTGCCGCCCTTAACGCGTCCACTGTCCAGGCTTCCGGGCGCACGCCAATCCGATAACGCAAATCCATTGTCCCGCCCGGCGGCAGCTCTCGAATCCGCGGAGCGAGAATCGCCGCGCAAAGGAAGCGCATCTTCGGCGAATTCGCGACGTACCACGGAGCATCCAATCCCGCGTTGGACGGATCACTGAAGATGGCAATGCCGCCCAGCGCTCTCGAGCCGTCGGACAGATTGCACGCCAGCGCCGGCGCGAACGGACGCGCGCGGTCACTCTCGAATCGTGTGACCGCGCCCGTGCTGCACACAATCGAGATCTGAAAGGGAAGCGACGACAGCCGCAATCCCAGCCCCGCATAGCCGCCGTTCACCTGCCCGTTCGGCTCACCCGGCATCGGCGTGCGATCCAACACCGCCCCCTCCTTCCCCGCAGTGAAGCGCGCCGTCCAATCGATCGTGAACCCGCCGCTCCGGTCCGGACTCGAGATCGTCAACTCGCGCCGCTCGGTCAGATCCACGCGGCCCGAAGGATGGATATAGCTGAGGTCCATTCGAATGATCGCGCGCCCGTCGGGTTGCGATTCAATTTCCGGCGTGCTCCAGACGGTCCGGCCCTGCGCCCGGCCGGTGTTGCGGTCTTCCTCCCAGTAATTCGCACGGTTCACGTACTTCCACGAGAACCACAACCCGTGATGCCACGGGTGATCCGCAGGCTGCGCTTCCGTCAGCGCGACTCCATCCGCTCCCGCGAGCGGATGAAAGAACGGTTTGGCCCGGTTCGTGTCATAACAGAATCTCCACACAATGTTCGTCCCGGACCGCCATGTGATCGAGTGGGCGTCCCGCTCCCACTCCGCCCGCAACGCGGAAGGCATTGCGACAACGCCAAGCAAAACGACCACGGAAAAGGACCTGCAAAGGAACAGCGGAGTTATCACGCGCGCACTGTGACGAGCTGCGCCCGGTTCGTCAACGCTGGACGATCGCAGGCAAGCTCGCCGACTGTTTCGAGGGTTGTTTGCGTTCGTGAGTTGAAGCGACCTGAAGGTCGCGCCTCGAGCGGGAGCGCGGCGTTCACGCCGCTTCATCGTCCGACAAATCAGGCGCGCCAGGATTCTCGTGAGTCTTCAGCACGACGCGCCTTGAAGCACCCGAAAGCACAACACCTGGATCAGATCAAGGAAACACTTCCGATCACAGTCATCCCGGCAAATGCGTTCGCGTTCGTTTCCCCGGGTGGTCACGTGATACCCATCAACATCTGCCGGACAAAAGATTTGCGTCGTGTTTACAGTCTTTGCATCGTTCTATCTGGCATGAGCAGAATCAAATCTCTTCACCATCTTCCAGTCTGCTTTGGAGTCCTGCTGACGTCTCTCTGCAATCCGCAACCCGGGCGGGCTGCCGAATCGCTCGACTCCGCTGATTCCCCTCCGCCAGGAATTCAAATCGTCCCTACGCTCGAAAAGCCAAAAACCGCCCGTCGCCTCGAGGAAAAGGATTTCGGCGGCTACCTGATGGTCTATTTCAAAGACGAGACGCATTGTGCGTACTTCGCGGTCAGCAAGGACGGCTACAATTTTATCGACCTCAACGGCGGCAAGCCGATTTTCGACGGCAAACTTCTTGCCGAGCAGAAGGGCGTTCGCGATCCGCATATTACGCGCGGACCCGACGGTGGTTTTTATCTCGCGATGACGGATTTGCACATCGCCGGTCAACGGGCCGGATTCCGGACGAACCGATGGGAGCGGCCGGAGGAACGCTACGGCTGGGGAAACAACCGCGCGATTGTGCTCATGAAATCCTTTGATCTGATCCACTGGACCCACGCGAATATTCGAGTGGACAAGGCGTTTCCCGAGCTGGGAGACATCGATTGCGCGTGGGCGCCGGAGACTGTGTACGACGAACAGGCGGGTCGCATGATGGTTTATTTCACGATCCGCTATAACAACAGGACGGCGAACCTTTACTGGTCTTACACCGACGACGCTTTCACCCGGCTCGAAACGACGCCCAAAAAAATCCCGAATATCAACGGCATTGACGGCGACATCACCCGAGTGGGAGACAAGTTCCATCTTTTCTACGTCGCCGACGCTAAAATTCGGCACGCCGTCTCTGACAAAATCAACGAAGGATACCAGGCCGAGGAACGGCGCATTGATCCAAACACCGTGCCCACCGAAGCGCCGAATCTCTTCAAGCGACTCGGCACGGATCGGTGGGTGCTGATGTACGATGTTTACGGCGCCCGTCCCAACAACATGGGGTTCAGTGAAACCAGCGACTTCGTCACCTTCAAAGACATTGGCCGTTTCAACGAAGGCGTGATGAAAGGCAGGAACTTCAACCGCCCGAAGCACGGCGCCGTCACTTACCTCACCACCGATGAATTAAGAGCAATTGCAGGATACTGGAAGGTCGCCCTGGACTGAAGTGAAGCAGAACAGGCGGAGCAGGTATTGGCCCCAGCAAAGACTTGCATCGATTCGTCCTGGACGGTCCGTGTTGGATAGATGTTGCCCCTGTCTTCTGTCGCCAGAGGATCAGAGGCGGCGATTGTCAACGACGCGTTTGGCTTTGCCTTCGGCGACCGGGAGTGTTGCGGGTTGGACGAGTTCGACCCGGGGTTTGATGAGGATTTCGGCCCGGAGACGCTCGGCGATTCTCGTTTGGAGAGACATCAATTGCTCGAACTCGCCGTTGAAGCCGCCAGCCGCGAGTTCGACCTGGACGGTCATTTCGTCCAGGCCGTCGAGCCGGATCAGGTAATTGCGCCCGATGCCGCGGATGGACATGAGGACGCGCTCAATCTGCTGCGGATAGATATTCACGCCGCGCACGATCAACATGTCGTCGGAACGGCCCTTGATGCGGTTGAGCCGGCGGTGGGTGCGCCCGCAGGCGCAGGGTTCGGGGATGACGGAGGTGATGTCGCGGGTTCGATAGCGGAGCAGCGGCATTGCCTCGCGGCAGAGGGTGGTCATTACCAGTTCGCCTGTTTCGCCGTCGGGCAACGGCTCGCCCGTTGCGGGATCGATGATTTCGATCAGAAAATGGTCTTCCCAGACATGCATGCCCTGGCGCTGTTCGCATTCGAAGGCAATGCCGGGGCCGTTCATTTCGGAGAGGCCGTAGGAGTTGAAAACCGACAGTTGCAGGCCTTCCTCGATCTTGAGGCGCGTTTCCTCGGTGTAAGGCTCGGCGCCGACGAAAGCACGGCGCAGCGCAAGATCGCGGCGGGGTTCGATGCCTTTCTTTTCAAGAAAATCGGCGAAGTACAGAGCGTAGCTGGGAGTGACGTGAACGACGGTGGTTCGGAAGTCCTTCATCAACATGAGCTGCCGCTCGGAGTTGCCGGGCCCGGCAGGGATGACAAGGCAACCGACCTTCTCGGCGCCGTAGTGCGTCATGAGCGCCCCTGTGAACAGACCGTAGGTCATCATGTTTTGGAAGACATCCTGTCTGGTGACCCCGGTCATAACGAAGGATCGGGCGCACAACTCGGCTGCGTTCTCGATGTCCTGGCGTGAGAAGAAAATGGCCTTGGGTTTACCGGTGGTGCCGCTGGAGGTGTGGAGCCGGAGCGTGTTGTCGAGCGGCACTGCGAGCAGTCCGGCCGGGTAGGCGGCGCGCAGATCGGCGCTCGTGGTGAACGGCAGGCGCCGCACGTCGCTGAGCGACCGGAGGGCGTCGGGCCGGAAGGATCGCCTGGCGAACTCCTGTTGATAATGCGGGACGCAGGCCGCGACGCGCGCGACTGTCTCTTGCAGGCGTTTCAACTGCAATGCTTCAAGCTGCGCCCGATTCAGTGTTTCGATTTCTTCCTGCCAGTACATGACTTTCACACTCCGTCAGAAGGCAAGCTGGATCTCCATCCTGAGAAAGGTCATGAGATCCCGTTGCGCGTAGTAATCGCCCTGCCAGATGAACTCGGTCCAGAGATGCGCGCTCACCTGTTTGTGGAACTGGTGTTTCACAATGGCCTGCAAGTAATGCCCTCGAAAGTGACCGTCCCCGGTGAACAACGCGTTGCTGGCTGCGCGGGTGGGCACGGATTCCGGAGCGAACCAGGCGTTATACGCCGCCGACACGGTCATGTCGGGGATGGGATGCAGACTCCAGGTTGCGCCGAGCCGGGCGATGTTGTTGAGTTGCGCGATCTTCCGGCTTTCATTCACGTAAGAGTAGATATAGAGCTCGCTCCATCGGGGCCAGCGGCCCCAGAGCACGTCGAACATCTCGTCCGTCCCCGCAGTGTCGGGATCGTCGCCGGACAGGAACTCGCCGACGAGGCACGCCTGGCTGTCGAACCTGTCCTTGAATCGATACGTGAGCTTCGCATTGGCGCCGTAGGCACGAAGGTCGCGCTCGGTGAAAACTCCGCTGACGAGATCTTCGCGGTTGCCAAACTGGTAAGCACCTTCAACCGAGTAGAGCCAGTGTTCTTTGAACCGGCCGTGAACGCGGGCGCCCAGCGTATGGATGTCCGCATTGTCGCCCGTCAACGCGGCGACGCCATTCCGGCGGAAGCTCTCCCGGTCATTGCGTTTGTAGATGTAGTAGGCATCGACATTCGCGCCCTTCAACGACTGGTTGGCGATGTATGCGATGACTCCCTGCTCGTTCTGCTCGGTCAATCCGTAATCCGTCCCGCGAGAACTCGGATTGTCGAGCGTGGGCAGCCATTCGTCCGGATGCGCCATTTGATGGATGTAAACCAGGTCGAACCGGGTGTTGATGTTTGTGGCGTGGTAAGTCATGCGGGCGCTGTCGAGGAAGAACGTCCAGGATCCGTCGCCTGGCGTGCCGTCGGCCACGAGCCACCAGTTGAGCGTTTCGCCAAACTGAATGTCCTGCCTGCCGACGGTCACGGTCAGGGGCAGATCGAGCGCGTTGGCCCATTGGACGTTAAGATTGTCCACGATTCCGTAGCGCCATTCGGTGCCACTGCCGTTGCCGAACGCGGAGGAGTAGCTGGGCTTCATCCATGTGCGCGGTTCGGCTGAAGCGCGCGCGTTGATCGACAGGTTGGTCCATGGCTGGAGAGAGGCCCAGATGCGGGCGCGATACCTGAAGTAATCCTGTTCATGCAGCGGAGAGGCGTCGCCGAGCGAAAGGGCGTTGTCGAAATACTCGTTTCGCAGGCGCAGGTCGCCCCCCCATGTGAGCCAATCCACCGGGTGACGCCACTGCTGCATCCGCTCGTTCCAGGAGACGCCCTGCACAGGCGTGGTGGACGTCGAAGCAGCGTCCTGGCCCCGGGCGTTCAGGACCGAGATGACTGCAAGCGCTGCGACGATCAGAGTGGAGCTGTTCATGTGTCAGGGTTGAACCAGTTCGGGGATGGGTTCTCGCCGGGGCGCTGCGTGAGGCGGTGTGCCGAAGCAGCGTTCAAGATGAGCGCGGCTGGACTTGCGGGTGAACGCGCTGACCAGCACGGCGGTCAGGGTCGAGACGGGCAGGGCGATGAACAGGGGATCCACGACCGGCCAGTTCGGCTTGTGCGCCAGCAGGCTGTCCTGCACCAGGCCGATCACGGTGCATTCAGGCACTTTGACCAGCAGGAGCCATGCGGCCGAGACGAGGAACCCGGCGATCATGGAAGCAATGGCTGCGGCGCGGGTCATGGCGCGCGTGCAGATCCCGCCGATGAAAGCCGGAAGGAAGGTGGCTGCGCAGACGCCGAAGAAGATCGCCGTGGCCCGCATGATGAAGCTGACGAACGCCTGCTCTTTCCTGGCGTAGTAACCCAGAGCCACCGCCACGATCAGCCCCACGAAGATCGCGCTGCGCACGATGTAAATAGTGCGTCTGGATCTTTGGCCGGAGCCGAAGCCTGAGAGCGATTCGAACAGGTCCCGTCCCGCCGCCGTGCCCAGTGTGTGGAACTGGCTCGAGAGCGTGCTCATGGCCGCCGACAGCAGTGTCAACAGAAACACCAGTTCGAACCATTTTGGCATCGCCATGCTGATGTAAGTGGGCATGATCTGATCCGACGCGCCTTTCGCGTAGACGATCGAGAGGCTGCGCCCTTGCGCCACACGGTTGCCGGTTGCCTCGGTGAAGACGAACGGGTTGTCGCGGTCCAGCACGGCAGGGATGATGACGCCTTCGCGCACAGTTCCGTTCGCGTTGGTGCCCTTCATCACGGGCAGCCATTTGCCCTGATCATCCAGGCGCACAGGCTGTGTGGTGTCCGGCAAAGCTTTCCCGTCGCGGTTCGTTTCTTTGACGACGTCCATCCACGCGCCGTCCTGATCCTGTTTCATGACCTGCAGGAGAACGTGGCCTTTGTCAGCATCGACGGTCTGAATGATGCGCCCCTGGAACGGGGGTCCATGTGTGGTGAAGAAGACGTTGGAGAGCGCGCCGGTGACGTAGGCCACGCCGATCACGGCGAGAATGAACACGCCGCCGATTCCCACCGCGCGGTTCAGCTCGCGCTTGCTCCTCACGGTCATGAAGCGCACGGCCAGTTGCGGCTGTGCCAGCACGCCAATGCCCACGCCCATCACCACGGTCGAGACGATGATCCACCAGAGATTGTAGCGCGTGTCGCCAAAGCCGAATTCCGGCATGGCCGTCCAGCCCCGGTGCCCGATACTCGTCAGCGACGCCGGCGCGAGGTCTTTCAATTCGCCCAGTTGGCGGTGCCCTTCCGAAATGCCGCCGGTGCTCGAGTAGGTGAAGATGACGAGAATCGCCATCCCGACGAACATGACGACACCCTGCAGCGCATCGGTGTACATGACACCCTTGAGTCCGCCGAAAAAAACATAGGCGGCGACCAGGACGGCGAGGACCAGCAGCGCTGTGTTGTAAGGCATGCCCAGGGCTGTGGACAGGAACTCCGTTCCGCCGATCAGCACAGCCGCGCCGTAAAGGGGCACCAACAGCGCGATGATGAGTCCGGCGAACACTTGAACGAACCGGCTCTCGAAGCGCCGGCCCAGCAGCTCGGGAAACGTGTGCGCGTCCAGCCGATGCCCCAGCCGCCGCGTCGGTTCGCCCAGAAAAATGAAGGCGATGAAGACGCCGATGAAGATGTTGCAGAACGTCAGCCAGAGAAGACTCAGCCCGAACATGCCCGCCACACCGCCAAATCCCACAATCGCGCTCGTGGAAATAAAGGTCGCTCCGTAGCTGAGCGACATGACGAACGGATGCGCCTTGCGCCCGGCGACCAGATAGTCCGTCGCGGTCCGCGTCCCGCGATAGCCGAGATACCCCAGGAAGGCCGTGGCAAAGACGTAGAGAAGGACGAGGACGATATCGAGCAGGTTCACGTCGGACGGCATATGCGTCGAAAGGGCGGGTCAAACATGCGGATGGCGGACGAAACAATTCAAAGCGTTTCCTCCACCTTGTCTTCCTCGGCCGCCCAACGAACATCTTCCGTCCGCAATTCTTCGTCGCCACGATTCCAATTGAGCCAGGCATAGACGACGCACAGGAGGGTGCTGGCGAGGCACAGGATGATCGCAAGCGCCACCCAGGGATCTTGAATTCCAAGCATACAAAGCGGTGTGTTCCAGCGTTTGTTCGGTTAATCCGCGTGCGGGGCGGAAACTTTTTCGCGATGCAGCGATCGCTTCTTACGCGAATGCTAAGAACAGAGAAGCATTAGTCCAGCTTTTTGCTTCGATACAGACAAAAAGAGGAAATGATCGTCAATCCCCCCACTCAATCCGTGGGCTTTACCGCGTCCGAACCACGACCGTCGCGGGCTTCAGTCCGTCGGCCTCGGCCTTGAGCGTGATTCTGCCGGACTCTCCTTTGGGGCGCAGGATCGCCAGGGCGCGTCCATGCCAAACCTTGCGCACGGGAAGTCGAAAGCTCGACGCGTCGTTCGGCGCGCCGCTGCCGGTTGCAGCCAGTTCGCCTGCGCCGGACACATTGAAGTGCACGGGCATTGCGGCGTTGGGAACGATGGTGCCATGGCGATCGACAATCTCCACGGTGACGTACGAGAGATCGCTGCGATCGGCGCGGATGCGCGATCGATCCGCCGTGAGCCGAATCGCGTGAGGTTCGCCTGCGGTGCGAAGTGTGGCCGTGGCGACGCGCCTGCCCCCGGACAGTCCGACGGCGCGCAGTTCGCCCGGCTGGTAAGGCACTTTGAAGCGCGCGATCATCCGCGAGTCCACGGGTTGCGTGGCGATTTCCTTCCCGTTCAATTCGAGGCGAACACTTTCGCAACTGGAATAAACCGTCACATCCAGCGGGTCGCCCTCGGAGCCGGGCCATGTCCAGCTCTGGCGTTCATCGGGCCAGCCCCACTGGCTCACCTTCTCCCGGCGTCCCTCCGGGATGGGCGCGTGGACAGCGAGATTCATTTTCGCACCGCCCCAAATGACTTCGCGATAGTAGAACGGCGCTTTTTTGAAACCGCAGAGATCGATGTCGCCACAGAACGCATTGAACCATGGAAGGCGATTGGCCCGCTCGCCATCGAGAACCGCGTTGCCAAGGCCGGTTTCACCGATGTAATCCCACGCGGTCCAGACAAAGTCGCCGATGACCCAGGAGTTGGAGACGACCGTTCGCCAGCTCTCGAAAGCCTGCCGCGGATAGGACTCGCTGCCGTAGATGATCCGATCGGGGAACGTCGCGTGATCGGTTACAGACCGGCGCCACTGGTAGTTGTAGCCACCGACATCGAGATGAGCGAAAGCCGGATGGATATCCGCCCAGGTCTTGCTGCGGTCGTCCCAGAAGTCGCAAATGCCCGCGGTCACAGGCCGGGTGGCGTCCAGCGGCCGGATCAGGGCGACCATCTTCTCGGCGATGGCAACACCGGACGGCGCGGCGCGTTCCGGGATTTCATTTCCGATGCTCCACATGATCACGCTGGGGTGGTTGCGATCGCGCAGGATCATCGATGCGAGATCGCGTTGCCACCAGTCCTTGAAGTAGAGGTGGTAGTCGTCCGGATTCTTCGGCCGCTCCCACATGTCGAACGCTTCATCGATCACCAGCATGCCGATGCGGTCGCAAGCGTCGAGAAACGCAGCCGAAGGCGGGTTATGCGCGGTGCGAATGGCGTTGTAACCGTATGCCTTCAACAACTCGACGCGGCGTTCCTCGGCGCGATCAATCGCGGCGGATCCGAGCGGTCCGTTGTCGTGGTGCAGGCACCCGCCTTTAAGTTCAACCATCTTTCCGTTCAATTCGAATCCGTTCGCCGCTGTGAACCGCAGATGCCGGATTCCGAATGTCGCGGTGCTTCGGTCGAGGGTTCGTTCGCCGTGAAGCAGTTCGACCTCAGCGCGATACAGTGCCGGTGTTTCGAGTGACCAAAGCACCGGACGATTCACAAGCAGGGTTTGTGTGAGCTCTCGTTGCGTTCCGGCGGGAATGTGGATCTCGTCCTCCTGCGCGCGTAGCGCCCTGCCGTTGGGCTGAACCAGCCGTGTTCGCACACGGATGGTGGCGTCTGCGCCGCTGCCGTTGGTGATCGTGGTGGCGACATGGACCGGGGCGTCGGACCTGGAGATGTTCGTTGCGATGACATGCACGCCCCAGACCGGAATGTGAATGGGATCGGTCACGATGAGCGACACGTTTCGATAAATCCCCGAGCCGCTGTACCAGCGGCTGTTCCGGCCTTCGTTGCGAACGCGGACGGAGAGGACGTTCGTCTGGCCCGCAGGTTTCAGGTGCGGCGTCAGATCGTAGCTGAATGCGGTGTACCCGTAAGGATGGTTTCCCAGATGGTGGCCGTTGATCCAGAAATCAGCGTTCATATAGACGCCGTCGAAAAGGATCGTGACGCTCTTTCCCGCATCGGACGGGTCCAGAGTAAAATGCTTGCGATACCAGCCTGTTCCGCCCACCACGAAACCCGTGGCGGCCCCTTCGGCGCTCAGTGTCGCGTTGAACGGACTGGGCGGGGCGCCGTCGGTGGAGGGAAGATCCTCAATGCTCCAGTCGTGAGGCACGTCCACAATCCGCCAATGGCTGTCGTCGAACGCGACCGCTTCCGCCCCGGGCGCATCCGCCCGCAGGAAACGCCAGTCGGCATTGAAGGAACGCTCGCGATTGCGGGCAAGGTCGGAGCCTGACGCGGTTCCGCAACAGGCGATCACGGTTGCGAGGCAAACAAGTATCGGAAGACGCGTTTTCATTTGCGATGTCATCGGGGCGCTTCAGGGGTTCGCGACAGACGCCGCGCAAGCGTACAGAATTTCCAAATGATCCGCCAGCGTTGTCTGCGCCGAACGACTGACGACGACGGCGCAATCAGCCACCGGCTCTTTCGCTTCGGGAAAAAGGCGGCACAACGTACTCGAACTGTGTTCTGAGCCTGCCTTCGGGCACCAACGCATCCCGGGCGCCGAAACCTTACCCCGATCCGCCTTGCCGTTGCGCAAGTGGGCGAAGCTGCCCCTCCGGAACGGATTCTCCCTGAACTACGCCGGCACTCCGCACTCTTCGAAAGCGTCACAGGTCTGCCGCTCCGGCCGAAGACGGGCACACGCCATTTCACAAGGACAATCCGTCCTCGTTCGATAACCACTCGCGAATGCGCTCTCTTGCCCGGTTGGCGCGGCAGGCCGGCGCGGATCACGTTTTCTCTGCGGCGGGAACATATAAACCGCAACGCGGTTTCGCCCGGTTGGCTGACCAATCCGGATTGCGGCGGTGTGCGGGCTGTTCATGCGCGCCCGGTTTGCGGGCGAGCGACGTGAACGCCGCGCTCCCGCCCCGATTGTCTGCACAGATCCGGATGCTCAGGCCTTCCCGCACAGGGTGTGCATCACCACCACATTGCCGCTCTTCATCTCGATCTGCTGCCTGCGCCCGAAGGCATACTTCTGCTCCAGCTTTTCAAACGTCGCTTCCGACACCTGAATGTCACCCGGATCGGCGAATTCAATGAACCGATTGGCGAGATTTACGGTGTCGCCCCAGACGTCGTAGCTGAATTTCTTCCGCCCGATGACACCGGCAATCACGGGACCGGTGGCCAGGCTGAATCGGAACTGAAACGCGGTGTTGTAGTAGCGATTGAACTCGTCCACCGCGATGCGCATGGCAATGGCGAGGTCGGCGACCGCTTCGGCATGGTCCGCACGCGCCACGGGCACTCCGCCGACGACCATGTAGGCGTCGCCCATGGTTTTGATCTTCTCCAGCCCATGTCCTTCGGCGAGTTGATCGAACTTGCTGAAGAGTTCGTTCAGCAGCCAGACGACCTCCTCAGCCTGGATGTGCGCGCACAGCGTGGTAAAGCCCACCAGGTCCGCCAGCAGCACCGTCGCCTCCGCGAAATTGTCCACGATATTGAGTTCCCCCTGTTTCATGCGAGCGGCGATCGGTCCGGGAAGCACGTTCAACAACAGGCTTTCCGAACGCTTTTGCTCGGCCTGAAGCTGGTCGTACAACTGCCTGAGACGAACCGCATTCGCGACGCGCAGGAGCACGTCCTGAATGTCCAGGGGCTTGGTCAGAAAATCGTTCGCGCCGGCCTTGATGCCCATCAGCCGCTCGTGCCGCTCCGACAACGCGGTCAGCATCAGCACCGGCACCGGCGCCGTCTCCGGCGCGCTTCGGATCCGGCGGCACACCTCGAAACCGTCGATCCGCGGCATCATCACGTCCAGCAGCACCACATCCGGGATGCGCTGCGACATCAGTTCGAGCGCGCGTTCGCCGTTCTCCGCTTCGCACACCTCGTAGCCGCGGGCCTCCAGCGGATCCCGCAGCAGGATGCGATTGTGCTCTTCGTCGTCCACCACGAGAACAAACCCGCTGCTCGGGTGCGGCGGCGTCGGTGTCGTTTTGATTTCAACTTCCTGGGTCTGCATAAATGAGTGTCTGTCCGTTTTTCCTGCGCGTCAGGTGATCGGTCACCGTTCGCACGAATGCCTCGCGGTCGATCGGCTTGGTCAGGTAGCCGTCGCATCCCGCCTCCAGCGCCTGCTCCTCGTCGCCCTTCATCGCGTGCGCCGTCAGCGCGATCAGCGGAAGGTGCCGCGTGGACGGGTCGCTCTTCAGCCGCCGCGCGGCCGACAGGCCGTCCATGTCCGGGAGGCGCAGGTCGATGAGCACGATGTCCGGCGACGCGGTGCGCGCGAGGCGAAGTCCGTCGCGCGCGGTTTCGGCTTTTGAAACGAGGAATCCATTCGCTTCGAGCAGGTCCGTCGCCAGTTGGAGGTTCAACGGGTTGTCCTCCACCACCAGCACGTGCGGCCGGCGGTCGGACGCGGGCAGTTCGGGCGCCGAAACCGGCGAGGCGGACGCTTTCCGGCTGTCGCTCTCGCGTTCCAGCGAAGGGGATTCGCCCGGCACTTCGCCCAGCGGAATGACAAAGGTGAACACGCTTCCCTTGTTCTCCACTCCTTCGCTCTCCACGCAGATGCGTCCGCCGTGCATCTCCACCAGCCGCCGCGTCAGCGCCAGCCCAAGGCCGGTGCCCTGTTGCTGGCGGCCATAGGACGAATCCACCTGCTCGAACTCGCCGAAGATCCGCTCATGATCCTTCGGGTGAATGCCGATTCCCGTGTCGGCCACGCTGACCTGCAGCCAGCGCCGGCCCGCGGGGAGCCCCGCCTGCAATTGCGGCGGAGGCTGTTGTTGGGCAGAGATCGACACGGTGACACTTCCGCCTTCGCGCGTGAACTTGATGGCATTGCTGAGCAGGTTGAACATGATCTGCTTGAAACGCGCCTGGTCCGCCACCAGTGGAGGCAGGTCGTCGGGAACGTCGAAGCGAACAGCGATGCTCTTTTTGTTCGCCAGCGTCTTCACCAGGGCTTCCACGTCCCGGATCGCCTGCGAAACTATGAACGGCGCGGGCACCAGTTCCAGCCGCCCCGCTTCCACCTTCGACAGGTCGAGAATGTCATTGATCAACTGGAGCAGATGCCGGCCGCTGTTGTAGATGTTCGTGGCATAACTGATCTGGCGTTCGTTCAGATCGCCAAACATTTTCATCACCAGCATTTCCGAAAAGCCGATGATGGCGGTCAATGGCGTGCGCAGCTCATGGCTCATGTTCGCCAGGAACTGGCTCTTCGCCCGATTGGCGGCTTCGGCCTCCTCCTTGGCCTGTTGCAGAATCTCCTCGCTGCGCTTGCGCTTCGAAATGTCCGAGAACAATCCGTCCGCACACACCACACCCGCGTCGCTCCGTGTTTCGGGAGCCCGCTCATGAATCCACACCCAGTCGCCGCCTTTGCGCCGGACCCGATACTCGATGTCCAATTTCCTGTTCAGCGTGAACAGGAGATGATAGCTCAGCCTCACATGCGCCGCGTCGTCCGGATGCACCATGCTCATCCAATACGAGTTGCCGGCGCCGATCAGTTCGTCCGGCCGATAGTTCAGCACGTCCGACACCCGGTCGCTGATGTACGTGAAATCGCCGTTCGCGTTCCGCGTCCAGACGACATCGGGAATGTGCGCGACAAGGGATCGATATTTGTTCTCGCTGGCACGCAGCGCTTCTTCGGACTGTTTGCGCGCCGTGATGTCCTGGATCACCGCCTGGTATTCGGTCGCTTCCCCGTTATCCGCCGAGAGCCGGCGGATTGTGTATTGATGCCAGAGCGTGGAACCGTTTGCTCCTTTCACACGGAAATCGAAGGAGACCACAGGCTGTTCCGCCGTCAGGAACTGGAAGCTGCCCAGCGGAATCGCGGCGTCGTCCTGAGACAACGATTGCATGAAGTGCGTCCCCAGCAGGTCATCCCGCGTCCGCCCGTGGAAGCGGCAGAAGGCGGCGTTGACAAAGGTGAGCGTTCCGTCCGGCTTGAAGCGGCAGATCAGGTCCGTCTGGTCCTCGACCACCGCGCGGAACCGCTTCTCGCTCCTGGCCATGTCGCGCTCGGCGCGCCGGCGTTCCGCCGCCGCCGCCGCCAGAAACAGGTTCGTCACAGCCAGGATGCCGATGTAACTGCCGATCAGCATGAGGCTGTCACGCTCGGTCTGAGTGACAAACGGCCCGCGGCCGTGCACCAGCGAGTGGACGGACAAAGCCGATACGACAAAGGTGCCCATCGTGGCGCTGCGTTGTCCGAACCGCAAAGAACCCCAGACCAGGAACGGGAACGGCAGGTACCCCAGCGGGTAATTGCCAATCCCATACACAAACCACGAATGAAAGGAGATCAGTGTTCCCGCAATCAGACCGCACCCGCAAAGCAGAGCTTCGGCAATCAGCCGTCCGTCCCACTGGACGGACGACGGACGTGCCCACGCGATGATCAACGGAGTCACGACCAGACCGGCCAAAGCATTGGGCACCCACCATTCGAGCACGGTCAGGAACAGACTGTCCCACGACACGCCCCCTGAGTAGGCAAGCCCGACGACATTGAAGGCCGCATTGACGGTGGTGCCGAGCAGACACGCGAGGACGATATAGGCCGTGACGTCGCGCGTGCGCTCGAGCGACATTTCCGACCGCAGGAAACCGTGAATCAGGAACGCGCAGACCACCGCGCCGACGGTGTTGCCGACAGCCGTTCCGAAGGTGAAGAACCCGATCGGCATTCCGTTCGAGAAAGAGAAGAGGACGGCGCCTAACGCGACACCCGGCCAGAAGCGGTAACCGAACAGCAGAATCGCGGCAAGCGCGATGCCCGAAGGCGGCCACACCAGCGCCACGCTGCCCGACATGAACGAGCCCTGTTTTCCGAGCAAACCGCCGAGGAAATACAGCGCCACCAGCAGCACCACACGGCTGGGCAACGTCAACGCCGATTTGCGCTCAAATTTCGCCATGACCATATCGGTCAGGAATGGCCGGGGCTTTAGAAGAATTTGAGGCATTTCCCCCAGCCTACGCACATGCCGCTGCGCCACTCCGGCGTTGTGTCACGCACTGTCTGCAACCGGGTGGATAACGTCAGACAACTCCTCCGAGCAGACCACATGCCCGGTGCGGGTATCTCTCGAATTTGCGAGCAGAACGTGCAGGAACGGCGCGCCTTGCGCGTTCATTCTAGTGGGTGCTCGAAACGCGCACGCTCGCTTCCCGATTGCGAATGCCGGGAATTCCTGCGGTGCGATTGCAGAATGCGCAGCGCTGCGACCGTCAATCCTCCGGCCGCTCGCCGCCCAGCGCCATCTTCACCAGCTTCGGCTGAAACTCGCCGAGCACCGTGACGAGGTCCTTCTGCGCCGCCATCACCTCGCGAATGTTTTTGTACGCCATCGGCACCTCGTCCAGTCCCGCGCTGATCAACGTCACGCCCTGCTGCTTCAGATACCGGTTCACATCCTTCCAGTTGAACTTTGCGCTCGCCGCCTTGCGGCTCATCGCACGTCCGGCGCCGTGCGACGCCGAATCCAGCGACTCGGGATGTCCCTTGCCGCTCACGATGAAGCCCGGCGACGCCATCGAACCGGGTATGATGCCGAGCGTCCCGCGGCCGGCGGGTGTGGCGCCCTTGCGATGCACCACCACTTCGCGTTCCACCCCATCGATCACGTGCTTCTCCTTCCAGGCAAAGTTGTGGTGATTCTCCAGGTCGAGCAACACCTGCGCGCCGAGGTGTCGCGCGATGTGCCGATGAATGCATGCGTGATTCGCCGCGGCGTAGCGGCCCATCAGTTCCATCGCATTCCAGTATTCCTGGCCTTCCTCGGAATCGAGCGGCAGCCACGCCAGCCGCAGCAGTTCGGCCGGCAGAAACGAACGGCAACGCTGCGACGCCAGCTTGCTGTAATAATCGCACACCGCCGCGCCCGTCCCGCGGCTGCCGCTGTGCGACAGCAACGCCACATACGTCCCGGGCTCGAGACCCCCAATCTTCGAGTGCGCCGTGAACAGGCCGAATTCGACGAAATGATTGCCGCTGCCGCTCGTGCCCAATTGCGCCCAGGCGCGGTCCTTGTTCTGCCGCGTCACGACGCTCACCGACCAGTCTTCATCCATCACTTCATGCTCGCGCCGCTGCTTGAACGTCGCGCCTACGCCAAAGCGCGTTTCCGCCTCGATGGCGCGCCGCAGCCGATCCTGCTTCTGCTCCAGATCCCGGATTGGAATGTCCAGCACCGTCATCTTCATCCGGCACGCAATATCCACCCCGACCCCGTAGGGAATCACCGCGTTCTCTGTCGCCAGCACGCCGCCGATGGGCAGTCCGTAACCCACGTGCGCATCCGGCATCAGCGCGCCCTGCACCGACACCGGAAGCTGGCACGCCTTCTCCATCTGCTTCACCGCTTCCACATCGAGATCCTCGCCCCACTGCCGGAATCTCGCCGGCTCCGCGCGCTGCGGAGGCGCGCTCGACACCGCTGTGGCGAATTCCCGCCGCAACGGATCGTCCGCAAACCGCGCGGGGTCCGCCACAATCGCCCGAATCTCCTCCTCCAGCCGGGACTTGTCGCCGCCGGCGAGAACGTATCGCGCAACAAAATCCGCAGCCCGCCGCGTCGCTTCACCCGGCGGCACTCCCAATCGGATGAAATCCTTCGTGTTCATCGTTCCAATGGCGGCAATCGAAGCCGTCAATCTGCATCTGGCTCTCGATCTCCTGCCCGTTCAGCTTACACTTGACCCATGCAAGGGCCAGTTACAACTCCCAACCGGATTGCCGGCGCGCTGCTGACCGACCTCTACCAGCTCACGATGGCCTGCGGCTACTGGAAGGCCGGCAAGACAAACGAACAGGCCGTGTTCCACCTGTTCTTCCGCGAAAACCCTTTTGACGGCGGCTACACCATCGCCGCCGGCCTCGCCGATGCCATCGCTTTCCTCGAACACTTCCGCTTCGACGACTCCGACATCGAGTACCTGCGCGGGCTCACCGGCATCGACGGCAAACCGCTGTTCGAGCCGGGCTTCCTGGACTATCTCCGCGCTCTGCGCTTCGAGTGCGACGTGGACGCCATCCCGGAGGGCACCGTCGTGTTTCCGCACGAACCGCTCGTGCGCGTGCAGGGTTCCATCCTTCAGGGGCAGCTCGTCGAAACGGCGCTGCTCAATATTCTCAATTTTCAATCCCTCATCGCCACCCGCGCCTCCCGCATCTGCGAGGCCGCGCAGGGCGATCCCGTGATCGAGTTCGGCCTGCGCCGCGCGCAAGGCGTGGACGGCGCCATCACCGCCAGCCGGGCCGCGTTCATCGGCGGCTGCGCCGGCACTTCAAACGCGCTCGCGGGAAAGATCTTCGGCATCCCCGTCAAGGGCACCCACGCCCATAGCTGGGTCATGTCCTTCGAAAACGAACTCGCCGCGTTCAATACCTATGCGGATGCCTTGCCGAACAATCCCATTTTTCTTGTGGACACCTACAACACGCTCGACGGCGTGCGGCATTCCGTGACGGTCGGCAGGCGGTTGCGTGAGCGGGGATACGACCTCGCCGGCATCCGTCTGGACTCCGGGGACCTGGCCTACCTCAGTATCGAGGCTCGAAGAATTCTGGACGAGGCGGGCTTCGACAAGACCGCAATTGTCGCGAGCAACGATCTGGACGAGCGCCTCATCGCGAGTCTCAAGCAGCAGGGCGCGCGCATCAACGTCTGGGGAGTCGGCACGCGGCTGGTCACTGCCTACGATCAACCGGCCCTGGGCGGCGTTTACAAGCTTTCGGCCATCTGCGCTCCCGACGGCGCATGGCGACACACCATCAAGCTGTCGGAACAGGTCGCCAAGATCACGAACCCGGGCCTGTTGCAGGTCCGCCGCTTCCGATCCGACGGCAAGTTTGTCGGGGACGCCATCTACGACCAGACCCGCCCCCTGCCGGATCCGATTACAATCGTGGACCCGACCGATGTGACGCGGCGCAAGGAACTCGCGGAGAACCTCGAGTGGGAGGACCTTCTGGTGCCTGTGTTTCGGAAGGGCGAACGGGTGTACGCCTCGCCATCATTGGAAGCGATTCGCGAACGGGCGCAGTTGCAGTTGTCCATGTTGCATCCGGGAATCAGGCGTTTCGACAACCCGCACCGCTATCCCGCCGGCCTCGAACTCGGCCTGCACGACTTCAAGATGCAACTGATCCTCGACCTCAAATCCTCCGGTCCCGCCGCGAATCCATGAAACCAGCGGGACAATTTCTGTCGCATATGCGCGCAGAATTGTCCCGCACGCGCAGGTGACTCGGGTAGCTCACTGAAGAGTTTCAGCTCACTGATTCCGCGCGGCGCGGACGCGGAAGAAGCGGCTGCCGTTGGTCGACGTCATCATGGAATTGGATTCATTCATCAGCCCGAAGATGACGTGGTCGTTGGTGCGGTAAATCGATGCCAGACGGCTCCAGAAGTTGCTGAATGCGGTCACCGGCACCTGGGCGCTGCTGATGACATCGCCGTAATACCGCGCGTAATTGTGCGGATCGAGGATGACGAACACTCCCCTGGCGGTCGTTTGCGAGACGAACGTGTTCAGCCGATTCAATTCCGCCGTGTTGAACTCCGCATTGGCGGATTGTTGCAATCGTTCCCAGCGGAACGGCAACCGGATAATGTTCATTCCTTTCCCCTGGAAGCAATCCACCTCGGCCAGGTTGACGCCGGTGAAATCGACCGCTGCCGCGTCGGACAGGACGGCTGCAGCGCAAACGAGCCAGGCGAGCGCGCGTGCTGTCATCTGAGGGAATGGGGTTCAGCGCACCGGTGAATCGGGCGAACGTTCGACCAGGTGCAGGAGGTTGCCTTCGGGGTCCTGGAAGAACAGGACACGCCCGCCCCCGCCCGCAGGCTTGATTTCCTCGGTGAACACCACGCCGCGCTTTTCCAGCTCCGCCCGGGCCGCCTCGATGGAATCCACGCGCAGGGCGACGTGCCGCCAGCCGTTCAGCTTGTTGTTGGAGGTTTCCTTCAACGCGGTGTCGCCGGCGTAAATCTCGATCATCACGCCGCCGGGGACGCGCAGCAGGAACATGGGCGGGACCTGCCGGTTGTCGAAGGCGACCCGGGCATCCAGCGCTCGGACGTACCATTCCTTGAGGGCGGCGGGATCGCGGGCGGGCAGCCCCAGATGCTCGATCGAGAACGTCATGCGCACGTTCTAGCGGAAGTTCGAGGAAAGGCAAGGCCGGGGGCCGCAGCGGCACGCTTGACCTCTCGTGGGGGCTCCGTTACGTTGCGCACCAGAGATTAAGTCTATGCAAAATTTCCTGATACCCATGGTCGTTGAGCAGACGGGCCGCGGCGAGCGCGGATACGACATCTACTCGCGACTGCTTGTTGATCGCATTGTGTTCCTCGGCACGCCGGTGGACGACATGGTGGCGAACGTGATCATCGCCCAATTGCTGTTCCTGCAGATGACGGACCCGAAGAAGGACATTCATCTGTATATCAATTCGCCGGGCGGCAGCGTGACGGCGGGGCTGGCGATCTACGACACGATGCAGTTTCTGACGTGCGACGTGAACACGTATTGCATCGGCCAGGCGGCCAGCATGGGTGCCGTGCTCCTGTGCGGCGGCACCAAGGGCAAGCGTTTCGCCCTGCCGAACTCGAACATCATGATTCACCAGGTGCTGGGCGGCGCCGAAGGACCCGCCAGCGACGTGGAGATCCGGGTGAAGTACATGCTCCGGCTCAAGCAGCGCCTGAACACGATCATCTCGAAACACACCGGGCGCACGGTGGAACAGGTCGAGAAAGACTGCGACCGCGACAACTTCATGAGCGCTGAAGAGGCCAAGAACTACGGGCTCGTGGACGAAGTGGTGCAGTCCCGGAAGGAAATCCCCGGACTGGCCGAGCGCGCTACAAGCCTGATCGACAAGAAGGAATAAACGGTTTGGCGCGGCCCACCAACATCACATTGTGCAGCTTCTGCGGGAAATCCCACGCGGAAGTGAAGAAGCTCATCGCCGGGCCCGGCGTTTACATCTGCGACAACTGCGTCGTCCTGTGCAAGAACGTTCTCGACAAGGAATTCGCAGCGCAGTCGAAGAAGCAGAAGTCGCGCATCAACGTCCCGAAGCCGGCCGAGATCAAGCGCCAGCTCGACAAGCATTGCATCGGTCAGGAACACGCGAAAAAGACGCTTTCGGTCGCCGTTCATAATCATTACAAGCGCATCCTCCAGGAGCCGCCGGCGCCGTCCGAGGAGACGCCGAAGGACGCTCCGCCCAATGCCATGCCGGCCCCGCAACCGGACCCGCACGCGGACATCGAGATCGAGAAGAGCAACATCCTCATGATCGGGCCCACGGGCTCGGGCAAGACGCTGCTCGCGCGGACCCTGGCGAAGATCCTGGACGTGCCGTTCGCCATTGCCGACGCCACCACGCTCACCGAAGCCGGTTACGTCGGCGAGGATGTCGAGAACATCATTCTGCGCCTGCTCCAGAATGCGGATTACGATGTGAAACGGGCGCAGCGCGGGATCGTTTACATCGACGAAATCGACAAGATCGCGCGGAAGACCGACAACGTTTCCATCACGCGCGACGTTTCGGGCGAAGGGGTGCAGCAGGCGCTGCTGAAGATTCTCGAAGGCACGGTCTGCAATGTTCCGCCGCAGGGCGGCCGCAAACATCCGCAGCAGGAATACATTCGCGTCAACACCTCCGATATCCTGTTCATCTGCGGGGGCGCGTTCGTTGGACTGGAGCGGATCATCCAAAGGCGGCTCGGCAAGAACGTCATGGGCTTCCGCGCGGTCGAGGAGGGCTACCGCACGGCGACAATCAACCGCCAGGAAATCCTTCAATACGTCGAGCCTGAGGACCTGCTCAGCTTCGGATTCATTCCCGAGTTCGTCGGGCGGTTGCCGATGGTGACGGTGCTGGGCGAGCTGACGGAAGACCAGCTTGTATCCATCCTTACCGACACGAAGAACGCCCTGACCAAGCAGTATGCGAAGCTGATGGCGATGGAGGGGGTGGAACTCGAGTTCACCCGGGACGCGCTGCACGAGCTGGCGGGCATGGCGATCACGAAGGGCACAGGCGCCCGCGCGCTGCGCAGCCTGCTCGAGAAACTGATGCTCGACGTGATGTTCGACGTGCCCAGCAGCGACGACATCCTGCACATCAAGATCACGCGCCAGGTGGTGCGCGGCGAAGGCAAACCGATCATCCGGCGCAAAGCCGACAAGGCAGCCGCGTAGCGAAGCCGCTCCCCCCGGGACATTCTCCGAACGCATCGGCCCAACCCGCGCCCTCAGGCCAGGACGGCGCTTCCGCGGTTCACTCGCCGATATCCTCGTTCCACAGTTCCGGGTGCGCCGCGACAAAGGTCCGCATCAATTCGATGCATTCCGGATCCTGCCGGATGTCCAGTTCCACTCCTTGAGATCGAACGTAATCCTCCGGCCCGCGGAAGGTGACGTTTTCACCGATCACAATCCTCGGGATCCGGTACAGCAGTGCGGCGCCGCTGCACATTGGACAGGGAGACAGGGTCGAATACAGCACGCATTTGCGGTACACGGCCGCGGAGAGGCGACCGGCATTCTCGAGGCAATTCATTTCGGCGTGATGAATGGCGCTGCCCTGTTGCAGCCGCCGGTTGCGCCCGCGGGCGACGATCTTTCCCTCGCAAACGAGAACCGAACCGATCGGGATGCCGCCTTCGGCAAGGCCCTGCCGGGCCTCCTCGATGGCCGCCTGAAGGAACGGGTCCCGGCTCATTTGCGCGACCGCCGGCGCGATTGGCGGAAAGCCTTGAGGGTTTCGGGATTCTTCTCGAAAAACTCCGTCAAGTCCGACAGCACCTGCACCGTTTCGGGGCTCAAATGATGTTCAATGCCCTCGATGTCCTGATGCTGCGTCTCCGGGTCGAGCCCGAACAAGGAGAAGAACCGCGAAAGCGTGGCATGCCGGTTCTGGATTTTCAGCGCCACTTCCAGTCCCTTTTCGGTGAGAACCAGTCCGCGGTACTTCGTGTAGTTCAGGTAACCGGCGTCGCCCAGCTTCTGCACCATTGCGGTTACAGACGCCTGTCGGACCCGCAGCGACGTGGCAATGTCCACGGTGCGGGCGTAACCCTTTCGCTCGATCAATTCATGAATCCGCTCGAGGTAATCCTCGGCACTCTGGCTCGGCGACGACTTCGGCATTGCGCCAGCGATTAAACACGCTTTTGCACAGATCGCAAGACCACTGAAACTGGTTTTCAAACAAACGTCGTCTGGCGGCGAGGACGCCGCCAGAACGCGCAGGCGGATCGCCTGCGCCAAGCGATGTTTGCGCCCGGCGGCCGCTTGCAAAACAGCGAACTTGCGCGCAACTTGGCGCCATGTTGCGATCCGGTTCGATTCTGATTCTAACGCTTGTTTGTTCGGCACTTTGCGTTGCCGCGGCTGAAATCGCCGCCTCCAACCAGGTGTTCCAGGTCAACGGTGTCGTTGTGGAAGTCGCGCCCGAGGAGAAATCCGTCCGCATCAAGCACGAGGAGATCCCCGGTTATATGAAGGCGATGACCATGAACTTCGACGTGCTCGACACCAACGAACTGGCGGGGCTCGAGCCCGGCGATCCGGTGACGTTTCGCATGACGGTGACGGACACGTATGGGTGGATCGATCAGATCAGGAAGACCGGACCGAAGCGGAACGATCCGCCGACGACGGGCCCGTTCCGGCTGGTCCGGGACGTGGAGCCTTTGAACGTGGGCGATGTGCTGCCGGACTACACGTTCACCAATCAGTTCGGCCGCACATTCAGCACGAGCGACTTCCGGGGCCGCGTCCTGGCCATCAACTTCCTGTTCACGCGGTGCCCCTTCCCGACCTACTGCCCGCAAACCGCGCGGTACTTCATGCAGACACAGCAACGCCTGTTGTCGATGACCAATGCGCCGACCAACTGGCATTTCCTGACGATCTCGTTCGATCCGGAGTTCGACACTCCCGCGGTGCTGAAGGCTTACGCCGAGCGATACCAGTACGATCCGGAACGCTGGACGTTTGCGACAGGCGCGCTGATTGACATCACGGCCATCGGCGAGCACTTCGGGCTGGTGTTCTGGCGCGACGCCGCCGCGGGCGGTTTCAATCACAACCTGCGGACAGTGGTCATCGATCCGAAAGGGCGTGTGCAGGCCATCATCCCCGGCAACCAGTGGACACCGGAACAACTGCTGGCTGAAATCCAGAAAGCGGCCGAAATGAAGTAGCCCCTCTCGCGCGCGGCGCGCGTTGCTCCGCGTTCGCGCACGCGAAGCGCGTTTCGCGATGAAGCGACTTCGCGAGCGGCAGCCCGCAGATCCTACCGCGACGCCTCCTTGGGCGATCGGACGGGCACGAATCTCCGGTTCTCCATCGCGGGCGTGAGGGCTTCGACCTTCTTCTGGAGGGCCTCGAACTCACGGCGCAGCTCCTGGTTTTCACGCCGGAGCGCAAGGAGCTCTTCGCGGAGACGGCCCACGACGTCGTTCGACGGGCGGGCGCTTTCGATCGCCCGGATGGCACCGTCGGCGGCGGCCCGCTCGGGCGAGTCGCGCCTTCCAGCCGCAATCTTCTCGAGCGGTCCAAGCGCAGCCGGGTCGCCCAGAACACCCAGCGCGCCGATGGCGGCGCGTTGCACGATGGCGCCTGGGTGATTCAAACGGGCGAGCAGAAACTCGCGGACCTGCGACTTGTCCTCCTGTTCGCGTGCCAGTTGCGCCAGCGTCCGGAGCGCCTGCCCGTAACCGGCGCGGGTATAGTCGGCTTCGCGTTTACCGAGGTTCTCCAGCAGCGGCCCGATCCACCACGGATCGTTCTGCGCGCGAATGGCCGCGATGGCGGCGTCGGCCAGTTGATTGCGGTAGGAACGGGAGTTGAGCTGCGCCAGCAACAGTTCGCGCGAATCGGATGCGGGATAGACTCCCAACTCGCGAATCGCAATCGCCTGGATATCGGGATTCTTTTCGGATTTCAGCATCGCCCGCTGTGCTTCCATGGCGCGCGTGTCGTAGTAGCTTGCGATGGCGCTGTACACCTGCTGGCGCACGCGCGCATCCGACTGGCGCGTGGACCGGACGAGGGCTTCCAGCGCCTGGTCCGTCTGCATGTCGCCCAGCGCCCGGGCTGCTTCGATGCGCGCACCGTAGAAGGCGTCGTTGTTCAGCACGCGCCGCAACTGCTCGACCGTTTCACGATCCTTCCTGCGCGACAGTGCCTCGATCGCAAGCACGCGTCCCATCGCGTCGGAACTGTCCTGCAACTGCGCATGCAGCATCGAGGTGGGCAGGGAAAAGTTGACCCTCGCCAGCAGGACGCAATCGGGGTCGAAGCGCACGATGGTCGGGGCTTCCGACAGGCTGAAATAGAAATCCTCGGTCCTGTTTCTGACGACGATCTGCCTGTCCACGCTCCAGTTCCGGCCTTTGAAGCGCACCGCGACAGGAAACTGGAACAGCGGGACCTGTTCGGTCACACGCTGTGTCTGCCGGACGGTCAGGCGGGCCAGCCTGCTGCGGGCGTCCCAGTTGTAGGAGATCTCCAGCTCGGGAACGCCGCCATGATACACCCACTGGTCGAAGAAACGGTCGTATGAACGTCCCGAGAGTTCTTCAATGACCGAGTTGAGGTCTTCGGTCACGACGGTGTCGAACTCATGCCGCTCGAGGTACGTCTTGATGCACCGGCGGTAGAGTTCCTCGCCGAGTTCGGCGCGCAGCATGTGCAGCACCGCGCTCCCTTTCTGGTAGGCCAGCAGGCCGAACATCTGGCCCGGGCTGTCGTAGGTCCGGTCCACGATGGGGCGGGTGTTGGTGGATGCCAGGACGCGCCGGGCCTGGTTGTAGAGCTGGTACAGCATGGCGTCGCGCCCGTTCCTGTGCCCCTCATACAGCGCGGCGTAGTAGGTGGCAAAACCCTCGTTCAGCCAGATATGGCTCCAATCCTTGCACGTGACGAGGTCACCGAACCATTGATGCGCCAGTTCATGCGCGACGAGGCCCTGGCTCGATCGGATGTTCTCGGTGGCATCGGTAAACAGCGTGCGATCGGCCAGAACGGTCATGCTGGTATTCTCCATGCCGCCGGCGACAAAATCATTCACCGTCACCTGGTAGTACTTGGCCCACGGATACGGCACGCCGATTTCCTCTTCAAAGAACGCCATCATGTCTTTCGTGTCTTTGAACGAGTTCGCCGCCTGGTCGATGTCCGAAGGCAGTGCGTAGAACGCGAGCGGGATGTCCTTGTACTTGTCCTCGATGCTCTTGAAGTAACCGGCCACGAGGGTGATCAGGTAATTCACGTGCGGCTTGTCCTGGAGCCAGCGGAAGGCGACCAGGCCCGTGGCGGGATCTTTGTCCTGCGACACCAGCCGCCCGTTGGACAGCACGATCATGCCTTCGGGCACGTGGCAGATGGTTTCCGAAGTGAACTTCTCATTGGGCGAATCGAAACAGGGGAACCAATGCCGGGAGTCGATGGTTTCGCCCTGCGTGAACAGGTGTGTGTCGCCCTCTTTGTAACCCATGTCCGGCGTGCGGAAATACATGCCCTGAGCCGGCTCCGCGCTGTGCTGAATCGCGACCGTAACCTCCTTGTCGGCGGGAACCGGTTGCGCGAACTCGATGATGATCTTGTCGTCCGTGACCTGGTGATCGAGCAGGGGTTCCGTGCTCTCGATGGAACCCACCGTGAGATGCACCGCGTCCAGGCTCAACTTCTCGATCGGTTTGGCGATGGGTTTGAACCGGATCGTCGTGGTGCCGGACACGGTGCGGTTGGTGAAGTCCGGCGTGACATCGATGATCAGGTGCAGAATGTCCACCTCCCGGTCCGGCGCGTATTTCCTGAAACCGGGGGAATCCACCGGCGCCAGGAACAGCGCGGACTTCTCGCATTCCACCTGAGTGGAGAGTTCGAGGGAATGTGCCGAAAACGGCAGACTCGCCACCAGCAGCGCAACGCACGGGGGAAGAAAGAGTCTCATAGGCTTAAAGAACGGGCCCGGAATAGCACAGCGACAGAAGGGGGTCAAAGCAAGATCTCGCCCGCGCGCCGGCGACTCATCCCAGGTCCGCGGGATCGATGTCCACCGACAGCAGCACGTCCTCCGGCAGGGCTATCGTCTCCGTCAGTTCCGCGAGACGGCGGCTCAACACGCTCATGCGCGGTGTCCGCAGCATGATCTGGTAGCGATAGTAGGTCTCGGCGCGCAACAGCGGCGCCGCCGCCGGTCCCGCAATGATCAGCTCCGTCTTCCCGCGCAACTCCTTTTCGACCTTCTCGAGCGCCGCCCGGACGTGATCGGCCGAAAACTTCACCTTGTCCTCGTTCCGCCCGCGGAGCGTCAACAGGGCCACGCGCGCATAGGGAGGATAGTTCAACTGCCGGCGGAACTCGGATTCCTGCTCGTAAAACCCTGGGTAGTCATGCCGGCGCGCGTATTGGATGGCGGGGTGATACGGCGTGAACGACTGAACGAACACTTCTCCTTCCACGTCCCCGCGTCCTGCGCGGCCCGCCACCTGGGTGAGCAGTTGGAACGTGCGCTCGGCCGCGCGGAAATCCGGCTGGTGCAGCGCCATGTCGGCATAAATGATCCCCACCAGTGTCACGTTGGGGAAATGCAGTCCCTTGGCAATCATCTGCGTGCCCACCAGGATGTCGATCTTGCCTGCGCGGAAGTCGCTCAGGATGCGGCGATAGTCCTCCTTCCGCTTCATGGTATCGGCGTCCATGCGCGTGATGCGCGCATCCGGAAAGAGTTTGCCGAGGGTCTCCTCGACCTTCTGTGTGCCGAGTCCCGCGTAGCGAATCGCCGGGTTGCGGCATTTCTCGTTGGGGCACACCGCGGGAACGGGTTCCTGATGACCGCAGATGTGGCAGCGCAACTTCTGATCCGGTCGATGGTAGGTGAGCGAAAGGCTGCAGTTGGGGCACTCCGCGACGAACCCGCAGAGAGGGCATTGCAGTGAACTCGAGTAACCCCGCCGATTCAGAAACAGAATCGTCTGCTCGCCGCGTTCCAGCCGCTGGGTGATCGCTTCCTTGAGCCGGGGAGAAAAGATCGGCACGCCATGACTGCCGCGTACGCATTGGCGCATGTCCACCACCCGCACGTACGGCATTTTCCGGTCGTCAATGCGATCCGGCAGTTCGAGCAGGGTGTACTTCCCCTTGCGGCAATTGTAGTAGCTCTCGAGCGACGGCGTGGCCGAACCCAGCACAACGGTGGCGTTCTCCATCCGGCCGCGCATGATAGCCACGTCGCGCGCGTGGTAGCGCGGGGTTTCCTCCTGCTTGTAGGTGTGCTCATGCTCCTCGTCCACAATGATCAGCCCCAGCGGATCCACCGGCGCAAAGATGGCGGAGCGCGCGCCGATCACGATCCGGGCGCGGCCCTGCCGGATCTTGTGCCATTCGTCGTGGCGTTCCCCGGCGGAAAGGTGGCTGTGCAGAACGGCGACCAATGTCCGAAGCGGGCCCGAGCTGAAGCGCGCCTTGAAACGCTCCACGGTCTGCGGCGTCAGCGAGATTTCGGGAACGAGAACGATGGCGCCCTTGCCGAGCTCGAGCGCGCGGGAAATGGCCTGCAAATATACTTCCGTCTTGCCGCTGCCCGTCACTCCATGCAGCAGGAACACGGAGGAATGGGTTCCGGCGCGCGCGTCCCCGTTCCGGGAAGACTGTTCGAGCGCCGAATGAATCTTTGCCAGCGCCGCGGCCTGGGCGGGATTCAGAGGAAGCGGCGAGGTGGGCACGATGTGTTCGCGTGCGTACGGATCGCGTTCCGAAATCTCCGCGGAAATCGCCACCAGCCCCCGATCCTCCAACCTTCGCACCGTTGCGGCGGTGGTCTGTGCAAGCTCGAGGAGCTCCCGCAAGGGCAGTTCCCGCCGCTCCTCGACAATGTTCCAGACTTCCTGCTGGCGTTTCGGCAGTTTCGGCAACTCGCCCGCAAACGGCAGGGCGCGCACATACAGTCGTTCGCGCCACCCGGCCTGCTCCTTCCGGACGACCTCCGGCAGGACGCTCTTCAAGGCAATCTCCGGCGGGCAGCAATAATAATCCGCGATCCACCGCGCCAGCTTCAGCACCTTCGGAGTGACAAGGGTCTGCGCGCCGATGACTTTGAGGATGGGTTTGAGCCGGGAATGCTCGGAGGTCTGCGCCAGACCGGTCACACAACCCAGCACTTTGCGGGCGCCGAACGGAACCTGCACACGGCTGCCCACATCGATCTGGCCCACGAGCCCGTCCGGGATGAGATAATCGAACTCCTTTCGGAGGGCGATCTCGAGTGTGACGCGGGCGATCATGCGAATCGAGAGTCGAAGGTCAACCTGCGGGTGTCAAGCGCCGCATGCTTGCGCGGGTCTCTCGCCTCTCATTAGATTGCCGCGCGTGAAGCGCGCGGGCATCGTGGTTTCCGTCGTTGCGGCCCTTGTGGTCGTCGCGTTGCTGTATCTGCGGCAGGAGGACGAGCGCGAACGGCAGTTCGACGCCGAGATCCGCGCCGCAGCGCGGCGGTACGGCGTGGACCCGCTGCTCGTCAAGGCCATCGTGTGGCGCGAGAGCGGTTTCGACCCATCCGTGCGCGGCCGCGCCGGCGAGCTGGGCCTGATGCAGATCCAGGAGATCGCCGCGCAGGAATGGGCCGACGCCGAACGGATCACGTCCTTCAAACACAGTCATTGCCTGGATCCCGCGACCAACACCCTGGCGGGGACGTATTATCTCAGTCTGCTGATCAAGCGTTACCAGCACACCGACGATCCGCTGCCGTATGCGCTGGCCGATTACAATGCCGGACGCGGCAACGTCATCAAATGGAACAATGGAAGGGCGGCGACCAACAGCGCCGCCTTTATCGAACAGATCGGCTTCCCCGGCACCCGCGCGTATGTGAACACGGTGCTGCGCCGCCACTCCCTTTACCGGTTCCGGGCGCGGTTCGGCTTCGAGTAGCGGTCAGTCCCGTGTCATCTCCTTGAGCGTGTTTTCCAGTCGCACCCTGAGCGCCTCGCGCTCGGCATCACCGGCCTCGCGCGGCACATGGAACGGCTGGCCCACCACCATCTCGCAACGCGAAAACGGCAACGGAATCAGGAATCCATCCCAGCTCTTCATCCGGATCTTCCATTGCAGGTTGTAGGAGAACGGAACGATCGGCAGGCCGGTGAGCTGCGCCAGCGACATGACGCCGTCCTGGACCACGTAACGGGGACCGCGCGGGCCATCAGGTGTGATGGCGAGGTCGTAACCGCGCTCCGCCCAGGTGGTGAGCTCCAGCAACGCCTGCGGACCGCGCCGGCTGGACGAACCGCGAACCGGCTGCACCTTGAACCACTCGAGAACGCCCGACAGAAAACCGCCGTCCCGGCTGGCGCTGACCATCGCGGCCATGCCGGCCCCTTTGCGCCGCCGGTTATACAGCCGGTACGCGTGCATGCAGAGCGCCAGCCGGTTGTGCCAGATCGCGAAAATCGCCGGCGTCGGCAGCGGATTCTCCACTAGGTTGTTGGGATCCCTCCACCGATACCGCAGTGTCAAGGCAACCATCCGCAACGCCGCAAAGACAATCCACGCCGCCAGCTTCTGCCCAAACGTCGGACGATGCGGAATCACCACCCCGGATCTGCGCTTCCGTCCCGCCGGATTTCGGGTCCCGGAATTCTGTGTGTCCGCAGCCGTCATGCGCCCTTCTTGAGGCAGGCGCGGACGAGGTCTTCGACCGTGGCCTCGTCGCCAAGAACGGCCTGCGCGGCCCGCACGGCTTCATGCGCTTCGATCTGTTTGAAACCGAGGGCCACCAGAGCCAGGACCGCGTCGTTGATCTTCTGGTCGGCGGGCGAGAGCCCGCGCTGTTCACTGGACGCCTCCCAGGCGCCGGCGGGGCCGATCTTATCCTTCAACTCGACCACGATCCGTTCGGCCGTCTTCTTTCCGACGCCGGAGATCTGCGAGAGCGCCTTGACATCTCCGTTGGCGACGGCGCCGCGGAAGGCGGTCACGCTGATGCCGCTGAGTACGTTCAGCGCGATTCGGGGGCCGACGCCGCTGACCGTGTTGATCAGCAGGCGGAACAGGTCGCGCTCGGCCGGGGTCATGAAGCCGTACAGCGTGTGCGCGTCCTCGCGGACGACCAGTTGCGTCAACAGATGCACGTTCGCACCCGGCTTCGGGAGCTTGTCGAAGGAGGAGAGCGGAATGAGCACCTCGTACCCGACGCCATTCACGTCCACCGTGACCTGGGTGGGAAGCGCCTCAACCAGTTTTCCATTGAGAAACGTGATCACACCTTTCGAGGAGCCGTGAGAAAATAACGCCCGTTCTCCTGCGCGTGCGCCAGCGCCAGCGCCAGCGCGTCGGCGGCGTCGAATTCGGGCGGCTGCGCCAAACGCAGAATATGCTGAACCATTCTCGCCACCGCAGGCTTGTGGGCCGCGCCGTAGCCCGCAATGGCCTGCTTCACCTTGCGGGGCGCAATTTCGTAGATCTCGAGTCCCGCCTCGGCGACGGCGCACAACGCCGCGCCGCGCGCCTCGCCCATGACAATGGCCGTCTTGAGGTTCTGCGCGAAGAAAATACCTTCGACGGCACAGACGGTGGGCCGGTGCTGCTTCAACACATCGCGCAACACCTGCACGATTCGCAAGAGACAGCGCGAATGCTCCCAGGAGGGAGGGCACGTGATGGTTCCGTAGGCCAGCGCGACAGGATGCGGACGCCCGCACCGGATCACACCGTAACCGGTTCCTCGCAGGGAAGGGTCGATTCCAAGAATGACCTGGTGTCCGCCGGCGGGGAGTCGGAGGGCGGATTCGGGCACCGGGGAGACAGAGCGCGCGCGGCGGGCGAGGCGCTCTTCGAGTCTCTTGAATTGCTGCGGCGTGATGCCCATCGCGCGGATAGTGCCAGCGGCTGGCGCGAGGAAAAAGGAGAAAACAATTCACGCTGCGACAACGATTTCAAAATGAGGCTGCCCCGGAACATTCGCATGGCCGCTTCAGCGATTGCGGCCGCCGCCGCGTTGAATTCCTCCGCCCTGGCTTCGCGCGGGCGCCGACCGTTCCACCCCGGGTGCCGGACGCGGCGCCTCGATGCGAGGCGCCGGGCGGCTCTCAATCCGCGGCGCAACCCGCGGCGCTTCCACGCGCGGTGCCACTCGTGGCACTTCGATGCGCGGCGCGGGCGCGGGCGCCGGCGCCACCCGCTGCTGAGGCGGATTGAGGCGCGGCTGCTGCACTCTGGGTTCGGGCCGCGGCACCTGCACCGGCGGCTGCTGCCTCGGAGCCTGATTGATCGTCGGCGGCGTGATCGCGCGCGGTTGCGGTGTCTGCGGAAACACGCGCTGATTCTGCTGCGGTCGTTGAGGCACAGTCCGTTCAATCTGCCGGTTGGGCTGCTGCGCCGGCGGAGTCACGACCGGTGCTTGCGGTGCCGGCTCGACCCGATTCGGCCGCTGCGGAACGAGGATGTTGTTCCGCGGCCGGATCTGCGCCGCGGGCGGAGTCGCCTCACGACCGTTCGCCAGTGGACGATCCTGCTGATTGGGCGTTGCAGGCCGTTCCGGCGCCGGGTTCTCACCGGCAGGCGAGCGTCCCGGCCCGCGCAGGATCAGAGATCCATTGCGCTCGGACCGGACGGTTGTGGTGCGATCGTTGTCTCCAGACGGCCGCTGGACGGGCGCCGTCTCGCGGAGGTTGGGCCGCCGCGCTTCACGAACCGCAGCGGCTTCCTGCGGCTGCCGCCGCGGCACTTGCGGCACCAGCGACGATTCGGTCCGCGTCCGGGAGTCGTTGCGGGCGGCGATCTGCCGCGGAGCCGGGCGCACGCCTTCGCCGACCCGCGTGATCGGCCGATCCGTGTCGGGCTCAGGCAGTTTGGGACGGAACACGGCCAGGGTTCGCTCGCCGGGCGTCCTGCCCTGCTCCAGTCGCGCATTGGTCGGGCGATCCACTTCACGCAAGCGGACCGGGCGGATTTCCGATCGTGTCGCTCGCGCGATCTGCTCAACCGGCACCCCGCGATTGATCACCCGGCGGTCCCGGTCATGATCGAACCGGTTGGCCACCTGGGTCCTGTGGAAAACGCGATCCACGTCCTGATGATGCAGGCGATGCCGATGGAAATGCCGATCGGTGAAGCGGTGCGTCGGAATGAAGACGAAGTGATGAGCCGACAGGCCGAATGTGAAACTGAACCCGACCGAGCGGCCATACCATGTGAACCCGAATCCGGGCCGGTAGCACGCTGTGGGCGGCAAGGGCGCCCAGCCGCAATAATCGGTCGTATATCTCCAGCTCACCCACGCCGGCCCCCACACCGTATCCGGCGCCCAGCACCAGCCCCAGCGATAATGCCGGAACCAGCGACCATAGTGGAAGGGCGCCCAACCCCAGGAGTAATCCGATGCCCAATACCAGCCGTAATCCGTGTAGAGCCACCGGCCCCGATGGAAGTAGGGATGCCAGTCGCGATTCACCACGACCACCGTCGGCTGCCAGCACAGGCCGTAGCCATCCACTTCAATCCATGTTCCGTACGGCGCGAGCGCATCGTAGAAATACGTGTAGGCAACGTTGCCCGCGGGTTGCTCCACGTACTGCGCCCCGGCTGTCACTGTTTGCTCCGGATAAACGCTCGTGTCCTCCGCGGCGTACGGAATGGGCGCTGCACCGACGGCACCGGTGTCCGCCTGATTCGTGTAAACCGGCGGCGCGCTCGCCACAGCCGAATCCGACCGGGCCACCTGGTCGCGCTGCAACATCGCCGTCACGACCGATTCAGGCACTCCGAGATCGTTCAGATAGATGATGTCATCCGATGTCAGACCAAAGACGAGCGTGGAGTTGGTGACGAAGGCGAGCATGACTCCTTCATCGACGCCGGCCTGCGCGAGTTTGACAACTTCACGGGCCGGATAGGACAGCGTGGACCGGATGGCTGTCTCAGGGGTGGACACGACCCGACCGGACGCTGTTTCGAGATTGTTCGTGGCCAACTCCTCGGGAGCCGGATCGATGGCGGGTTCCACAAGTTCGGTCGGGACCTCCACCGGCGCAGGGGTCAGCGGAGCGGGTTGGTTGCTGAGGGCAAACTCAGCAGAGGCGGAATAGGCCGTCCTTTGGGTGCAACCCATCAACGGCAGCGCGGCGATCGCCGCCGCCCACACCCACTTCCGGTAACTTTGTGTTTTCATTGTCGCAATAGAAGATACGCCGGTTTACTGCGCCTTCTATATCCATCAGACTCAAATTCGCGAAACCATATTCAGATGTCTTCCGGTGCAGGCCACGCAACCCGCCTTTGTGCACAGCCCTCAGGATTAATGACTTAAAGCGAAAAAGCGAACCTCCGCGCCTTCCTGAGCGGCATTCGTTTTGCTCAGTGCCGGCGGTCCAGGACGAACACAACCGCATGCAATGAAGGAAACAAGCTTCTTCAGGAAGAAAAAGATCCTGCTGGTGGACGACGATCCGGACCAATTGGAACTGCTGCGATTGGAGTTCAAGGAACATGGGTTCGCCATCGCCACGGCCGCGAACGGCCAGGAGGCGGTCAGAAAGACCCGATCGCTGCAGCCCGACCTGGTCCTTCTGGACGTCATGCTGCCCGACGTGAACGGGTTTGCTGTTTGCGAGCTGCTCCGACGCGACGAATCCACCGCGCGTGTTCCTGTGCTGATGGTTTCGGGCATGCCGGGAGAACTGCCTCGCTGTACAGGGTTCGACTCCGGCGCGACGGACTTTGTTTCGAAACCGATCTCGCCTTCTGACCTGGTCGCCCGGGTGAAGGCGTTGCTGCGCGGCGTTGCGGCCCGACCCTGTCGCACGGTGGCGTAACGCGCCGGGCGCCCCGCATTCAGAAGCTCTTCGTCGAGCTGCGGAAAGCTTTTTGGCGGCGTCTCAACGTTTTTGAGCTCGCGGGCGCATTCTATGTTTTACAGGATTGACACGCCGGGTAAGTTGTGGCGGCCGATGCGCCCCCATAGCTCAAATGGATAGAGCAGCGGTTTCCTAAACCGCGGATCCCCGTTCAATTCGGGGTGGGGGTACCAAGTCCACACCATGGAACTCCGCGAATTCGCCGAGCGCGTGTTGTTCGCCACCTCGCTGGAGGAGAAACTCGAGCCCCCGGGCCCCATTACCGACGAAAAGCCGGGCGCGCCGATCGAGACTCCGTCGGGGCCGGGGCGCCCGGCCGAACTGCGCTTCAAACCGGGCGGCACCGGGCGCAACGCGTTTCCCGGCATCGAACGCATCGGCAATCCGGAGGACCGCGGCCGGCTGCTCCACTTCTTCGCCAATCACGAACTGCTGGCAACGGAGCTGATGGCCCTGGTGCTCCTGCGATTTCCCAACGCGCCCGCCGCTTTCCGAATGGGTGTCCTGCAAACCTTGCAGGACGAACAGGAACACACGCGACTCTATCTCTCGCGGATGCGGGAGTGCGGCATTCACTTCGGCGAACTGCCCGTCAGCGGTTACTTCTGGCGCGCCGTCGCGCCCATGGAAAACCCGATCGACTACGTCGCCGGGCTTTGCCTGACATTCGAGCAGGCGAACCTCGATTTCGCGCGTCATTATGGGCGCGCGTTTGAAGAAGCGGGAGACAACGCCACCGCCCGTTTGCTGGACGGCATCTACCGCGACGAGATCGGCCACGTCGCCTACGGATTGAAGTGGTTCCGCCGCTGGAAAAACCCAAACGAAAGCGATTGGGATGCGTTCTGCCGGCAACTGAAGTTTCCCCTGTCGCCGCAGCGTGCCAAGGGATTCACTTTGAATGTCGAGGGCCGGCGCGCGGCGGGCTTCGATGAGCGGTTCATTGCGGAGCTCGAGGTGTATTCGCAATCGCGTGGCCGCACCCCGGGCATCTTTCTCTTCAACCCGTTTGCCGAGGGATGGATGGCCCAGGGGCCCGCGTTCACGCCGCGCCGCTCGCAGGCCGAACTCGCGCGCGACCTCGAGAACCTGCCGCAGTTCCTCTCCCGGCAGGACGACATCGTCCTCGTGGAACGCCGTCCGTCCGTGGAGTTCCTGAGCGGCATCAAGCGGGCGGGGTTCGATCTCCCGGAATTTGTCGAACTGAACGCGCCCGTCGGCCTCGCCACAGACCGCCGTTCGCTCTCTATCCGCATCGCGGAAGCGCTGGAGCATCGGAAGATCGGCCAGTTGAAACCGTGGGCGTGGGGGCCGGACAGCGTGGAACTGTTGCAACCGCTGTTTGCGAAGTGGACGGGCAGAGCGCGCACGGCCGAGCAGTGCTTCAATCCGCGCGTCGCGGAGCTTTACTCGAAAGCATGGAGTGCGCGCCTTCTTCGCCAGCAACTCGAGGCGCATGCCGCTGAACCCTGGCTCTGTTCGCCCGGGACAGCCGGCATTGCCGCGCGAACGCCGGACGAAGCGGCTCTGGCCATTTCAACCCTTCGCGAGCGCGGCTACTGCGAGATCGTGCTGAAGCATGCCTTCGGTGTCGCAGGCAACAACGCGCTCCGTCTCTCAGCCAACGACTCCCTGGAATCGCATCGTTCCTGGACCTCGCGGGCATTCCAGGGCGGCCACGGCGTCGTCGTCGAGCCATGGATGGATCGCCTGGTGGATTTCTCCATTCAGATGGAGATGACGGCGGACGGTTTGAAACTGTGCGGTTACACGGGCCTGATCAACGATCGCAGGGGACGCTTCCGGGGCAACACGACCGAACCCGGGTATGAAAAGCGCATCCCCACGCAGGTGCTGGCGGCGCTCGACTCCCGCACCAGCGCGCCCGACGAAACGGCCCGACCGCTTGTGTTGGATCTGAAACGGCGCCTGCGGCTGTTTTACTCCGACCTCTTCAACGCACTGGAAGGAGAATTGCACAGGACCGGTTATGTCGGCCCGCTGGGAATTGACGCCTTCGTCTATCGCGACCTGGACGGAACGGCCCGGCTGAAACCGATCGTTGAAATCAATCCGCGGTACACGATGGGCCGATTGACACTCGAACTGATGCGCCGCGCGTGCCCCGGCAGTTATGGCTGGTTCCGGTTGCTGGGCCTTTCAACCGTGCGGACGGAGGGATTCGAGGGCTTCCCGGATTACGCTTGCGCATTGCGAAACCGTTATCCGCTCAGGATGGAAGGCGAGCCGTCGCCCCGCATTCGCGAAGGAGCGCTGTGCCTGAACGATCCGGAGCGCGCGCGCGTCTGCCTCGCGGTGCTTCACGTCGCGAGCCATCCGTTTCAGCCGTGAACACTCAACCGGCGACGCGAACGGCGGAGCTGAAAGCTCTTGCGCTGCTCTTTCTGAAACTGGGAACAATCGGTTTCGGCGGTCCTGCAGCTCACCTCGCCCTGATGGAGCAGGAAGTGGTTCAACGACGAAAATGGCTGACCCATGAAGAATTCCTGGACCTCATGGGCGCCACCAATCTGATCCCGGGCCCGAACTCAACCGAAATGGCGATTCACATCGGGTATCGCCGCGCCGGGTTTGCAGGGCTGGTCGTGGCAGGCGTCTGTTTCATTGTTCCCGCCACGCTCATCGTCATGGCGTGCGGCTGGGTCTATCGCCGCTACGGCGAACTGCCTTCGGTGGAAGCGATTCTCTATGGCATCAAACCCGTCATCATCGCCATCGTCGGACAGGCATTGTGGAACCTGGGCAGGAGCGCGCTGAAAACCAGACTGCTGGCAATCATCGCGGTGGCGGCGGCGACTCTGAATTTCTCCGGCGCGAACGAGCTGGCGCTGCTCTTCGGCGCGGGCGTCATCGCTCTCCTGGCGCGGGCCGGACGATCCGCCGATGCGCCGGCAGTGGCAACGCCTCCGCCGATGCTGAAGGCGCTGGTCGCAGCCGCAGCTCCGGCATCCACCACATCGGCCGCGGGGGCCGCCTTTGGACTCTGGCCGCTGTTCTGGTTCTTCGTGAAGGTGGGATCCGTGCTCTATGGCAGCGGCTATGTCCTGCTGGCGTTCCTGCGAAGTGGTATCGTCGAGCGATTCGGCTGGCTCACTGAAGAACAATTGCTCGATGCCGTGGCGGTCGGGCAGTTCACCCCGGGACCGGTGTTCACCACCGCCACGTTTATCGGATACGTGCTCGGCGGCACCCCGGCCGCGCTGGTGGCGACAGCCGGAATCTTTCTGCCGGCGTTTGTCTTCGTGGCGGCAAGCGGCCCCCTGGTGCCGTGGCTTCGGAAATCAGCCCTTGCCGGAGCGTTTCTCGACGGAGTGGTCGCTGCGTCCCTCGCGTTGATGGCCGTGGTCACCTTTCACCTGGTCCGCAGCGCGCTCATCGACTGGGTGACCCTTCTCGTCGGCGCGACAGCCCTCTGGCTGCTGCTCCGCCACCGGACAAACTCTCTCTGGCTCGTGCCCGGCGGCGCCGTCGTCGGCCTCGCACGATTGTTCTTCCTGTAAGGCACCCGGCGCCGCACCCGCCTCAAACGGACGTCATTCCACCGCCACTTCAATCTGCCGGCCCCGCGATTTCTCGCTCTTCGGCAGCGTCACCGTGAGAACGCCGTCCTTGTAGCGCGCCTGGATGTTTTCCTGCTCGACACTGAACGGCAGTGGAATCGCGCGATGAAACCGGCCGTAGAAACGTTCGGACCGATAGAACTCGGCTTCCTGCTTTTCCTCCTCAAATTTGCGTTCGCCGCTCAGGACCAAATGATCGCCCTGCAGGGTGACATTGAGGTCCTCTCGCTTGAACCCCGGGAGCTCCGCCTTCACAACCAGCTTATCCTTGTCCTCCAGCACATCCACCGCCGGGTTCCATCCGCCGAACATGTCCAGGCCGAACATCGGCTGGTCGAACATGCGATCAATCTGGTCACGCAACCGGGCCAGCGGCGTCCAGTCGTTGGGTCGTTGTCTTCGCATCAGCATAAATCTCCTTTCTCCTTACAGCGTACCCATGGCCCGCCGCATCCCCGGGATCAAGGGCGACGGCCGAGTTTGGCCATGGGGTACATGCTCGACTCGAGCGCGCGAACCACGGGGACTCCCGCACGCAACCGATTGCGTCACAAGCCGATGACTCTGAAGAAAACCGTTTCCTCCGCCGCCGGGAGCGGAACGGTCAGGGGTGAGAAGAACCCACCCGGGTAATCATGCCATTCGCCGGTCATCCCGGAACTCAGGCTGTTGGTCTGCGCCTGCAACCTGAACTGGAATCCGCCCGGCCACCAGAACTGAATTCCGTCGACGCTATTCGTCCAATAAAGCCTTATCCCGGGAACGACCTGGAACAGTTCTCCCGCGTTCGCCGTGTACTGGCCGCTGAATCCGGTTCCGAAGCCGAAGTCCACGATATACAGATTGCCGGCGTTGTCCTCCCCGAACGAAACGATATGATCGAGGCCGTTCAATGTCCCGAGAGACGTGTCTCCCTTGTATGTCGGCACCAGCGGATCCACGATCAGCGAGTTCCAGAGCGCCGTCACGTCCGCGAGGGTCCCGTTGGTCCCATTGAAGGACGCCGGCGGCGTGTCGCGATCGAAATCCAGCAGCCACATCCTGCCCTCCACGAAATCGGCATAACAGTAGCGCCCCTCCAGTTCCAAAACCGGGCCGCGGTGCACATAACCGCCAATCGCCGCATCGCCCACCGTTGACGGATACTCGCGGATCGGACCGAATGAAATCACGCCCGTGAACGGATTCGTGCTCGTGTGCGGCGCGCCGGACACCGTGCTGGGATGAACTCCTTCCCATTGCGGCCACCCGAAATCCGCAGGAGGCCCGTCCGGCGCCGTGCCGGCTTTCAGGAAATTCACCTCTTCATACGCGTTCTCCCCCACGTCGCCCCAGTACAGATCCCCGGTGACGCGATCGAATGAAGCGCGATATCCATTGCGAACTCCGGTCACATACACTTCGCCCAACCCGTTGATTGGCGTATCCGGATCCAGCGCGTTGTACGCCGGGATCGGATTCGAAGCCGGAATCGCATAATTCCGGTCCGGATCCGACGGGTAGGCGTCCATGCCGGAGACGTCCACCCTCAGGAACTTGCCTTTCAGGTCCATCGGATTCTGAGACGGCCGCCCGGTCGTGCCCGAACCCCCGTTGTATGCCCTCCCGAAGGCCCCGTCTCCCGTCGAGATGTACAGATAGTTCCTCGCCTCGCCGGTCGCCGTCGGATCAAACCCGATCCAGTCCACAGTGTGGTTGTTCTCGGAATTGTTGACGTAGCGCAGGATGACTCTTCCTGTGTTGATCGCGGTCTCAGGGCTGATCGGCGTGCCGTCCGGATTCAGGATCGTGAACTCCTCGACAAGATTCAGCGCCGGGCCGCCGACGTATTGCGAACTGGAGACATAAATCTTTCCAAACAGCGGAGACTCGGTGTTCCTGAAATCCGGAGGAAACGCAAAACACTGCAGCCCGTCGTCGTTGACAACGGTTCGCTCCGAAAAATCCAGCACGATCGTCGACTCCCGCGTGTTCACGTCGTAACGCCAGATCTTGCCCATCGTGTTTTGCGCACTGAACCCGGACAGCGCGGTGCTGATGCGCGTTGAATAATGCAGGATGTTCGGCGGATCGCCCGGGGCCTGCGTCACAAAGGTGGGCTGGTTCAAGACCGGGGCGATGCGCACCAGATGGTATCCGGGCGCCGCAAACGCGCCGTATGCGACAAAACAAGCGGCCGGGAGCAGCCTGAGCAGGGAGATCATGCCCAAACAGTAGTCCCGGAATGTTGCCCGTCAACTCACGGTGGCTGACCAGGACTTCCGGCAAATCCCCCGGGGACGCAGACCCGCCCGGTTACCTGACCGGCGGCTGCCCGGCAGTTTTCGCAAACGATATTCGCGAAAACCCGGCGTTGCATAGCGCGAGAGGCGGGTTTATTCTGAGCCCACTTCCCGCATGAGAAGCCGGTTGCGTTATCGCCAGCAGCGACGTGCCTTGGAAATCGCACGGCTCGGTTTCGTTCTTCTCGCTCTCCTCCAATGCCGTCCGCTCTGTGCCGTCGAAGACCCGGCCGTCGCCGCTTTCAAAAAGAACGTCGAACCGATTCTCATTCAGCACTGTTACGACTGCCATGGCGACGGGATGAACAAGGGCGACGTGGCGTTCGATGACCTGGCGCCAAACGCCCTGCTCGATCATTCGTTATGGACCCGCGTGCTCAAGAACGTGCGCGCCGGCCTGATGCCGCCCGCCGACAAACCCCGCCTCTCCGCGGAGCATCTGCAGGTCCTCGAGCATTGGATCAAACGCGACGTCTTCCGCATCGATCCGGAAAACATCGATCCCGGCCGCGTCACCTTGCGCCGCCTGAACCGCGTTGAGTACCGCAACACCATCCGGGATCTCATGGGAATCGACTTCAACGCGGAGGAAGAACTGCCGGCGGACGACACGGGTTATGGGTTCGACACGATCGGCGACGTGCTGACGGTCTCACCCATGTTGCTCGAGAAATACATCAGCGCCGCCAACGAGATCGTGAACCGGGCCGTACCCACGGTTTCGCGCGTCATGCCGGAGCGCGTGATTCCGGGCAATCGTTTCCGTTCGACCGGCGGTGACAGGGCCAACGCACGCCAGGCCGGCTACAACCGGACCAGCCAGATGCTGCCGTTGCCCTTCGGAACACCCGCCAGCGTCGAAACCTCCGTCCCCGCGCGCCACGCAGGCACCTACCGGATCGTGCTGAACCTGGCTGTGCGCGGCACCGGCGAACAGATCGATGCGCAATCCGCGCTCTCGCTCAAAGTGGACGGCAAGGAACAGTGGCGGCAGGAGTTTGGCTGGCACGAGAACGAAACGTTCCGCATCGAAATCCCCCAGCAATGGACGATCGGCGAACGCGCGCTGCGCCTGGACTGGCAACCGTCCGGATCCCTTACCACACAGGTCCACGCGCTCGAACTCCGGCTCGTCTCCGTTGCCGTCCGCGGCCCCGTCGAGGAACGCCATTGGACCAAACCCGCCAATTACGATCGCTTCTTCCCTCCCAACATCCCGTCAGACCATGCCCAACGCCGCGCGCTGGCGGGCGAGCTTCTGGAGAAGTTCGCAACACGGGCCTTTCGCCGGCCTGCGGACCGCGACACCGTGGACAGGCTGGTGTCGCTCGCCGAATCCGTTTACACCCAACCGGAAAAGACATTTGAAGCCGGAATCGCCCACGCCATGGCCGCGGCGCTCTCGTCGCCGCGCTTCCTCTTCCGCTTCGAGGAAAGCGCGCCCGGCACCGAGGGACCGTATGCGCCCGTCGATGAATACGCGCTGGCCTCGCGGTTGTCATACTTTCTCTGGTCCACGATGCCGGACGACGAACTCTTCCGGCTGGCGTCCCGGGGCGTGCTGCGGAAAAACCTGCGCGCCCAGGTCGCCCGCATGCTGGCCGATCCCCGAGCGGATGCGCTGGTGGAGAATTTCACCGGCCAATGGCTGCGTCTCCGCGACCTCGACGGCATCTCCATTAACGGCCCCGTAGTCCTGGCGCGTGACGCCGGGCGCGAACGGGAGTTGCGCCGAAATCGCGGACGACTGGACGGGCCGCGGATCGAGCTGGACGGCGAGCTGCGGCTGGCGATGCGGCGCGAAACCGAGCTGGTATTCACCACGGTCATGCGCGAAAACCGCAGCGTGATCGAATTGCTGGACGCCGATTATACATTCCTGAACGAAAAGCTCGCTTCGCTCTACGGCATTCCCGGCGTCAGCGGCGCGGAGATGCGCAAGGTTCAATTGCCCGAGGACAGCCCGCGCGGCGGCGTCCTCACGCACGCCAGCGTGCTCGTGGTCACCTCCAACCCGGACCGCACGTCGCCCGTCAAGCGCGGCCTGTTCATCCTGGACAACATCCTCGGCACGCCCGCCCCGCCTCCGCCGGCCAACGTGCCCGCGCTCGAGGCGGCGGAAACGGAGTTCAAGGACCGCCTCCCCACCTTGCGCGAATCGCTCGAGGCCCATCGCGCCGACCCCATGTGCGCGTCGTGCCATCGGCGGATGGATCCGCTCGGGCTGGCGTTCGAGAACTTCAATGCGCTGGGCATGTGGCGCGAGCAGGAGCGCAATCAGCCGATCGATGCCACGGGCCGCTTGATCACCGGCGAATCCTTCAGCGGCGTGCGCGAGTTGAAACGGCTGTTGGCCGACGAACACCGGCGCGATCTCTATCGTTGCCTCACGGAAAAGCTGCTCACCTATGCGCTCGGCCGCGGGCTGGAGTATTACGACACCGAAACCGTGGACCGGATCGTCCGGCAGCTCGAAGCGGACGACGGCCGATTCCAGCCGCTCCTGTTCGGCATTGTCGAGTCCGCGGCCTTCCAGAAACGCCGCGCGCAGGCGGCGCCAGCCTCCGAGCAGGCCGCCAGGATGGAAACACCCGACCGAAACCCGGTTCAGATCGCAGAAAGAAGTTCACCATGAAAACCTCCGCGCAACCCCATCGCAACGGACCGTTCCAGATCGAAGTGAATCGCCGCCGTTTCCTCCGCGGCATCGGCGCCTGTCTCGCGCTGCCCGCCTTTGAATCGCTGAGACCCCTGAGCGTCCTGGCCGCGCCGGCGCCGGTGGCGCCCGTGCGAATGGCCGTCTTCTACGTGCCTAACGGAACCATACCGTCCTCGTGGTGGCCCTCGGGCAACGGCGGCCGCGACTTCGCGCTGCCGAAAACCCTGGAACCGCTCGAGTCAGTCCGCCACCAGTTGCAGCTCATCTCCGGATTGGACAACCTCAGCGCCAACCCCGGACCCGATGGCGCCGGAGATCACGCGCGCGCGGGCGGCACGTTCCTCACGGGCGTTCGCATCCGGAAGACCGCGGGCTCGGACATCTATGCCGGCGTTTCCATCGACCAGGTCCTCGCGCAACGCATCGGCCACCTGACCCGGTTCCCGTCGCTGGAACTCACCTGCGACGCGGTGCGCAAGTCCGGCAACTGCGATTCCGGCTATTCCTGCGCCTACGAATACAACCTGTCCTGGCGCTCGCCCACCCAGCCGCTCACGCCGGAATCCAATCCGCGCCTCGTGTTCGAACGGCTGTTCGGATCCGGGTCGCGCGACGAACGCCGCGCCAATCTCGAACGCCGCCGGCAGGAGCAGCGCTCCATCCTCGACTTCGTCCTCGAAGACGCGCGAAGTCTCCGCCGCAACCTCGAGGGCCGCGACCGCGACAAGCTCGACCATTACCTGACGAGCGTGCGCGACATCGAGCAACGCATCGAGCGCGCCGAACGCATGCCCGTGCCGAACCCGGACATGGCTGCGCCCCCCGGCATTCCACCCAGCTACGAGGAGCACATCGCGCTGATGTTCGACATGCTGTTGCTGGCGTTCCAGACCGATTCCACGCGCATCGCCACCATGCTGCTCGCCGGCGAAGGCAGCAACCGCCCCTTCCCGCACATCGGCATTTCCTCGGGACACCACGACCTCACGCATCACAAGAACAACCCGGAAATGATCCGCCAAGTCGAGCAGATCGACCGCTGGTACGTGCAGCAGTTCGCGCGGTTCCTCGAAAAGATGGAAAACACCAGGGACGTGGACGGCCGGTCGCTTCTGGACAATTCGCTGATCGTCTATGGCTCGGGCAATGCGGATGGCAATCGCCACACGCATACGAATCTGCCGATCCTGCTGGCCGGAAGAGGCGGCAGCGCTCTCCGGCCGGGACGCTACGTGAAGGTCAAGTCCACTCCGTTGACGAACCTCTTCCTGAGCATTGCCGACCGCATGGGCGCGCCGGATATCGAGCAGCACGGCGATTCCACCGGAAAACTCGAAGGCGTCCTGACCTGATGCTCCGCCGATCGCAATGTCGGTCTTGAGGGAAAATGGGTGACGGCAAAGGCCGACAAAGCGTTCGACAAAGTTGAAGGCAGAATGGCGGAATGCCCGGCCGCCGGGTAGCGTCGCACCTGGATCCGCAGTCGTCCTGCGCCTGCATGCTGCCGTACGCTACTGCGGGTCGCAGACGTCGCAGACCCGCGCTCCGGACCGCGACTCTGTGAGTCGCAGCCCAAAGCACTTCAAGGGTTTGCAACCTTTTGTTGCATATGCAACAAAAGTTCGTCGCCCCTCAGTGCTCCCGCAAACACTTGACTATCAAGGAAATGCAACCTTTTGTTGCATATACAACAAAAGTTTGCACGCATGCCTGCGTACGCTGCTGCGGGTCGCAGACGTCGCAGAACCGCGGTCGGGAGCGCGACTCTGCGAGTCGCAGCAATGACCGAGGGCTCAAAACAGTCAGGGATCCCAAGGCAATCGCGTTTCCCGGTGCGCGGACCTTCAGCAGGGTTGATGGTAGTGTGCGGGTGCGTTCGCCGAACCCGGAGTCGCCGGCTTCGTTCAGCCGCTCCGCTGGTCCCGCTCTGCGGGAGACAGTTGCGCTCCGGGCAGGCAGGATGTCCGCCGTTACTCCGATGACTGAATAAGCAGTCCCGGCCGGGCATCCAATCCGTTGTTGGCCGCGCACGCCGGCGACGCTAATATGCGACCCGTGAGTTCAGAACGATGAGGACGCGAGCCCTGGCATTGTTGTTCGTCGCAGTCGCCCTCTGTGTGGCGGCGATCCTGTATGCGACGCGCCCTGCGGCGCAACCCGCCCGGCAGGCCGCCGAATTCACACCGCAACCCGGTACTATCAGTCCCGAACCTGAACCTGCGGCACCGCCTGCCGTTGCCAAAGAGCCCGTTGTCGAACAAGCCGCCGACCCGGCCGGCACCGAAACCGAAGCTGTGGACACGGAGAATCCGCGCGTGGCCGATGTGTATCGGATGGTCATGCGCCGGGACGCGTCTGCACGGGAAGCGCTCCTGGCCGAGCTGACGAATCCCGATCCGACCGTTCGTCGCGCTGCGCTGGATGGCATCATTCAACTGGGCGACCGCTCGATGATTCCCCGCTTGCGCGAGATCGAGGCCGCCACCGAGGACACCACGGAAAAAGCGGAGATCCTCGAGGCCATCAACTACATCGAACTGCCATCGTGGACCGAGTACCTGGCGCAACGGGGGGCGCTTCCTCCGTCAGCCCGGACAAATGTGCCGCGAGCCGGCCTCGTTCGGCCGAGGCCTGCAGCCCGCAACGCTCCCAATACGCCATGAATAAAAGCACAACCGACACGTCCAAGAACCCGGTGCGCCGCGGGCGCGCAACACCGGCACGGAAGAACAGCTTTATGAAACCCCTGCGATATCTGATCCCCTGTCTTGCACTCGCTTTCACGGGCCTCGCGCCTTCGCGCGCAACCGCCCAGGAGATGCCTGTCTTCGCGCAGTTCACTCTCCAACTGCAGGATTTCAGTGTCCTGCGCAAGGGCGTTTACACCGACAAGGTCTTCAAGGTGCGCCTGACCACGCTGGACCTGCTCGACCTCCTGGAGAACGCCTACCAGACGAACTTTCCGTTCGGCTCGTGGCTGTACCTGGTCGATTACTCCCATTTCCAGGTGCAGGACGCCAACGGGAACGTCGTGATTGCCGACACCTCCGATGTCCTGGCGTACAGCGACACGTTCGCGGACGGTGATTATCTCTTTCACGGCAAGGAAAGCGAGCTGCTCGGGTGGTGGAAGTACAAGTATTTCTACCGGTTCACCATCGAGTTCTACGATCCGGTGGTCAGCCAGTTGAGTTTTTTGTTTGAAGGCACGACGCAGGAGCAGAACAACCGGAGCACGGCCAACACGTTCGGCGATCGCCTCTACCGGAGCACCATGATGCTCAACGGCCTCGGCTACGGTTACACCGGGGACGGTTTCCTCCTGATGTCGGGCAAGATCAAGACCCCGCGGGTTCAGTGGATCAGCAACGACAACTGAGGGGCGCCGCCATCGCAGGCAACTGAGCCTGCATGAATCCTGTGGCGGCACGCGGGCGTTTTCCCGTACCCTTTCGCCCGGCATGAAATATCGTCGTTTCGGGCGCACCAATCTTCAGATGCCGGTGATCTCCTGCGGCGGCATGCGCTACCAGTACAAGTGGCAGGATGTCGATCCGAAGGAGATTCCTCCGGACAACCAGGCCAATCTCGAAGCCACCGTGCGCAGGGCTCTTGAACTCGGGATCAACCACATCGAAACCGCCCGCGGCTACGGCACCTCCGAAATGCAGCTCGGGCGCATTCTGCCCACGTTGCCCCGCGACCGGATCATCGTTCAGACAAAGGTCAGTCCCAGGGAAAACGCGGACGACTTCCTGAAGACGTTCGACACGTCAATGCGCTACCTTGGGCTCGAGCACGTGGATCTGCTGGCGTTGCACGGCATCAATAACCGCCAGTTGATGCACTGGGCGCTGCGCAAGAACGGCTGCGTGGCCGCCGCGCGGCGGCTCCAGAGAGAAGGCCGCGTCCGGTTCCTCGGATTCTCCACCCACGCCACCACCGACATCATTCTGGAAACGATCGCGTCGGACGAGTTCGATTACGTGAACCTGCACTGGTATTTCGTGAACGACCTGAACTGGCCGGCGGTCGAGGCCGCCGCGGCGCGGGATATGGGCGTGTTCATCATCAGTCCCAACGACAAAGGCGGCAAGCTCTATGAGCCGTCGGACAAGATGCGGGAGCTGTGCGCACCGCTGACACCGATGCAGTTCAACGCGCTGTACTGCCTGTCGCGCCCGCAGGTGCACACGCTCAGTTGCGGCGCCAATCGGCCGGACGACTTCGACGAGCACGTCCGCGCGCTGGATTATTACGATCGGATGGAAGAGACGGTCCGGCCGATCGAGCAGCGGTTGCGCACGGAGATGGTGAAGGTGCTGGGCGAGGATTGGTGCCGGCGCTGGCCCGAGGGATTGCCCCACTACGTGGACGTGCCGGGCGAAATCAATGTCACCGAGATCCTGCGGTTGTGGACCTATGCGAAGCCGCTGGGCCTGGATGCATGGGCGAAGATGCGCTACAACCTGCTCGGCCAGGCCGACCATTGGTTCCCGGGCGAGAACGCTTCCAAAGTCTCCGAACTGGACCTCTCGGAGGCGCTGCGGCGCAGCCCGTTTGCAAAGGAGATTCCGGGCATTCTCGAAGAGGCGCACCGCCTCTACTATGAGAAGCCGGTCGAACGGCTGAGCCGGAGCTGACCCCTCCCGCCCGCGCAGCAGGCTGCTTTACTTCGCGCCCGCCGGCGCCGCGGCGTTCAGTTGCGACAGCACCGCGTCGGTCAGGTCGATCGCGGTGCCGTACAGAATCACCGGCGTGCGGTCGGCGCTCTGCGCGGCGGAATCAAATACGAGCGTGAAGCCTCCCGCCTTGGCTCTTGAGCGCACCGCGTCCCGAATCTCGATCAGCAGGTTCTCCCGCATGCGCAGTGTCTGCTCCGTGAGCCGGTTGTTCGCCTTCTGGCGGAATTCCTTGATGTTGTTCTCCAGATCGCTCAACTGGCGCAGCTTGTCCTCGGCGGCCTTCCGGCGGTTCTCCCGTTCGGAGGACGACAGCGCCTGATTGTTGGATTCCTCCTTCAGCCGGTTGTACTCCTCGACGAGCTTCTGCCGGTTGCCGAGCATCTCCTTGTCCGTCTTCTCCAGATCGGCTTTCTCCTCCTCCAGGTGCGCGCTGGCCTGCTTGAACTTCCAATAGTTGGTAAACACCCGGCTCAAATCCACAGTGCCGATCCGTATCTGTTGTCCGTCATTCGCGGTTTGCGCCATCGCCGGCACGGCCATGGCCAGCAGCAATACCACCGAAAACAATCCTGTCAGCGTCTTTTTCATATTGATGGAACTCTCGCCTCTGCGCGTTCAGCCGGATACCGGCGCGGACTCCAACATGTTCAGTCGGTTCTCTCTGTTCAAGGAATGATTTTCTGAATGAACGCGTCGCTCATCCGGCTCTTTTTCCGGTTCCCCAGCAGGGTCTGGGGCGGATCCCCGGCCAGCGGCAGGTCGGACGACGTGGTCTGTCCCACCACGTAGATCGCGGAGCCATCGACCGCAATGTCGTTCGGCTGGTCGTTACGCGAACCGCCCAGCAGAAACGAATTCGTCGTCAGCGCGCCGCTCGCATCCCACACCGCTACAAACACGTCGTTTGCATTGCGCCCGCTCCTGGATACCGCATTCGTAGAGCGCAGATCGGTAAAGCTGTTCTCGGGGAAGAAGTCTCGCACGTTGCCCACGCCCGCGACGTAGGTGTTCCCCGCCGCGTCCACCGCCACGCCGAGCCCCTGCGCCGGACGAAAGCTCCCAAAATGCGTCGAGAACAGCAGGTTGCTCCCGCCGCCCGGCCCGATCCGTGCCACAAATGGATGCTGGAAAAAGTTCGAGACCGCTGGCAGAGCCGAATTGACCACCGGAAAACCCGACGACAGTGTGTAACCGGTGACGGAAGCGTTACCGTCGCCGTCCACGGCAATGTCCATCCCCACGTCATCGCTGATTCCGCCCAGATAGGTCGAATAGACCAGCGCCGATCCATCCGCGGTCAGTTCGGTCACGAAGGCATCCGTGCGCGGCGACCGTCTGCCCGTGCCGTTCAACCGATCAGCCGTCACCAGATTCGTGCCCTGGACAAAGGTGAGCGGATTCAGGATGGGAAAGTTGGTGGAGGACGTGACGCCCGTCACAAGAACGTTCCCCGACGGACCCAGGGCCAGGGATTGCGCATAGTCCATCTGCTCGCCGCCCAGGTATGTCGAAAACACGCAGTTCGTGCCGTGCGTCAATCTCACCACGAACGCGTCCGTCCTCCCGCCGATATTCGTCTGGAAACCGCCGAAGTCCACCGGTCGCGGAATGAAGTTGGTGGATTCCGTCAGCCCCGCCACGTAAACATCGGGTCCGGAGACCGCAATGCCGAACCCGCCGTCCCGCCGGTTGCCGCCGAGGATCAGCGAATACACCAGGCCGGCGCCATCCGGCGTCAACGCCGTCACGAAGGCATTCACCGGGTGCACCCGAAACGCGTTGTTGTTGCGGCCAAAATCACTGAGCTTCGGACTGATCGGATTGTTCGTCGGAACCAGGGGAAAATCTCTCGAATCCGTGAACCCGGTGATGTAGGCCACGCCTGTCGCATCCACCGCAATCGCCATGGCGCCGTCATCGGTCCGCCCGCCGAAATACGTGAGGTACACCAACTGATTCGAGACCGCGTCGTACTTCGCCACAAACGCGTCCCCGAACGGCCCGATCCCGCCGCCATACCGGGTCTGAAACCCCGATACGCCGGGCAGGTCTTTCGACAATGTCTCGCCCGCCACGTAAATGTTCCCGGCCGGATCCACGGCCACCGCGTGAGCGTAGTCCGCCTTCGCCCCGCCCAGGTAGGTTGAGAACGTCAGGACCGGATCGATCACCAGCGCGCGCGATCGGTCATAGTTGGCCAGCTCGAACGCCACGCGGTTGTGGCCAATCCGCCGATACCGGCCTTCGATCTGTTTCCTCTCTTCGCCCTCCTGATACACCACGGGCCGATGCTGCCGGATCTGCGCGCCGCCCACCTGCAACACCAGGTCGCCCGAGTCCGTGATCTTCAACCGGTCCGCGCCTTCCACGCGCAACCGGATCTGCCCGGGATCCGCTCCGGGCTGCACGTGGAAATCGTATTCGAGCCGTCCTGCCGCATCGGCGTAGTAAACGAGGTGGATCCCGGGATAAATGTTCTCGACCTGCACGCGGCCATACAACGGGATGCCGGTCCGCCATTCCGACGGCGCGCCCAACAGGTAATTCGCCTTGCCGGGAACAGGCTCCACTCCGTGCATCGGGGCCGACGCGTTGGCGTTCTCGAACACGATGCGAATGGTTCGCCTGCTCGCGCCGCGTTTGGAATCCGCGGCGTCCAGGAACAGCGTGACGGAATCGGCCGCCAGCAGCACCGCGCAGTTCCCGCCGCGCGCGATGTATGGGTGCGCCTCATCGGCCTGGCCGAGGTTGCGCTCGAAGTAGAGCGGCCGGGTGAGACCGACGCCAAAGACACTTCCCGCCGCAAGAACACATGCGCCAAGCGCAACCGACAGATTTCTCACAAATGAAGTCATGCTAGAAAGGACGCTCGAAACCGACGCCAAACTGGAACCGGCCCGAGCCGCTGTTGAACCGGTCATGGTGGATCGGGAAGCCATAATCGAGGCGCAACGGCCCGATCGGCAGGTTGAGCCGAAGCCCGATGCCCCAGTTGTCGTTGAAATTATCAAAATCGTACGTGTACGGACTCTCCATCACGTTCCCAACATCATAGAACACTGCAAACCGCAATCGTTCGATCAGCGGCAGGCTGTATTCCACCGATCCGAACCAATAGGTGTCGCCGCCGATCGGCTCTCTCGATCCTTCCTCGCGCGGACTCACGCTGCGGAACCGGTAGCCGCGCATCGAATACAACCCGCCCAGATAGTAACGGTCGTAGAAGGGAACCACGTCCGTCCTGCCGAACGCATCCGCCACGCCCGTCCCTCCCAGCACTTCCAGCACATGCCCGCTGAACAGGCCGCGGAAGTACCAATGCGTCCGCACCTCCGCCTTGTAGTAGTCCTTCTCACCGCCAAACGGACCGGCCAGTTCGATCGAGAACTCCGTGCGCTGCCCCTTGTCCGGCAGCGTCGGGCTGTTGCGCGTGTCCACGGCCAGCGACAGGTCGATCTTCGACAACAGCGCATCCCCTTCCTCGATCAGCAGCCGTTCCGGAATCGAGCGGAAATCCGGCAGTCCCTGCTCCTTTCTCGCGAACCCGTTGAAGTCGATGCCCACATTCTCGATGCGATACCCGAAGCTGCCGATGAGGAATTCGCTGCCGAGCGCGCGGGTGATCCCGATCCGGCCGCCGGTCCGGGTCTCGTCGTAAAGGTCCTCGACGCTGAGGAAGTGGCGTTCCTGGTGATAGAGGTCCAGCGCCAGTTGGAGGTGCCGGCCGAGGAACCAGGGCTCGATGAACGTGAGCAGGTAATCCTGCCGCTGGGTGCCCAGTTGCATGCGCAGCCGGAACTTCTGCCCGCCGCCGGTGAACCGCGGCGGATTGAACAGGTCAAAGTTGCCCTGCGTGATCTCGGCAAAGCCCACCAGCGCGTCGATCGAGCTGAAGCCCGCGCCCGCCATCAGGTTGCCCGTGTTCTTCTCCTGCACGCTGATCACCAGGTCCGGCCGATACGGCGTGTCCGTGGGCTCCGGGCGCGCTTCCACCGATCCTTCCACAAAATACTGCAACCCCTCCAGGCGGTGCCGGCTGCGGCGGATGCGCACCATGTCGAACGGCTCGCCCGGCGCCACCGCCAGCTCGCGCCGGATCACCCGGTCCTTCGTCTTCGTGTTGCCGCGAATCCGGATCTTCTCGATGAACGACCGCTGCCCCTCCTGAATCCGGAATTCCAGGTCCATCGTGCCGCGTTCCGTGTTTGGAATGCGCGCCACGTTCAGGTTGCGCGCCACGTCGATGTAGCCCTGCGCGCCGTAGAAGTCTTCGATCTGCTGGATGTCGGCCAGGTAGCCCTGCGGCGTGAAGACGTCGCCGACGTCCATCTTCAAGCCGTTAGGCCCGAGCTCTTCCGGCTTGATCAGCACGCCCCGCGGCTGCATGCGGCGCAACCCCTCCGCGATCTCCTCGTCGCTGAAGATCTCGTTCCCGGTAAACTGGATGGACCCCACCCGGTACTGCTGCCCCTCATGAACAAAGAGGCGAACAACGACCTTCCCGGGCGACACCGGCTCGATCCGGACATCCCGCAGCTCAAAATCGATGTAGCCCTTCGACCGGTAGAATTCGGCCAGGCGCTCCTTGTCGTCCTCAAAGTCCTCCTCCCTGAAAACGCCGCCGCGGGTGATCCATGACAGCAGCCAGTGCCGGCGGGTCTTGATCGCTCTGCGCAACTCCCGCTGGCTGAACGCGGTCGCGCCCACGAACTCGACCCGCGCGATCCGGATCCGCGGTTTTTCCTCGATGACAAACGTGGCGGTGCCGCGCCCCGCGTCCTGGTCCAGCGACAGCACGTACTTCACCTGCGTGCCCGCGTAGCCCGCCTGTTCGTAGCGCTTCTCGATCTCGCGCGCGTCCACGAACAGCTTCTGCTCGTCCAGCGGTTCCCCCACCTTCGACGTCAGCTTCTTGCGCAGGGCCGAATCCCGGTACTTCGTGTTGCCCTCGAACTCGATGCCGATCAGCCGGGGACGCCCCTGGACGACGTAGGTGAGGACCACTCCCTCCGGCATGGGATCCGCCGTCACCTGAATGTTGTAGAACTGCCCGGTCCGGTACAGGTTGCGGACGTCGTCATCCACCGCCCATGCCTGATAGGAATCCCCGGGCTTGACGCGGATGTTGGCCCGGATCAGTTCATCGCTCGTGGCGGGCGGGCCGATGTGCCTGATGTCCACCCGCAACACCTTCGGCGCGGATCGGCTCTGGTTTTGAGCCCAGGCGGAAAAGCAGGCAAGCAGCAGGAGCAGTCCGCAACAGCGAAACACGTATTTCATTCAGGTCAGTTGGGCACGCCGTCGTCGCTCACTCTTGCCGCGCTCTCAAATCGTGTAAAGGACTTCAAAAACGTCAGGGGCACGTCGCCGGTCGGCCCGTTGCGCTGCTTGGCAATCAACAGATTCACCGGCACCGCGTCGCCTTCCTCCGATCCACCCTCGTCGTCCTCGCCGCCAAGAGGTTTGTAGAGCAGACCAATCAGGTCGGCATCCTGTTCAATCGCGCCGGATTCCCGCAGGTCGGACATCCGTGGCTTGCGATTCCGGTCCTTCTCCAGCTCGCGGTTGAGCTGGCTGAGGACAATGACCGGGACGTTCAGTTCCTTGGCCAGCGCTTTGATGCCGTTGGAGATATCGGCGATCTCCTGCTGCCGGTTCTCGGCACGGCGCGCAGTAGAATGGAGCAATTGCAGGTAGTCAATCACGAAAAGCTTGATCTTGTGCTGCTGCGCCATCCGGCGCGCTTTCGCCCGCAACTGCAGAATCGACAGCCCCGACGAGTCGTCGATGAACAACGGCGCGCTCGCCAGCTTGCCCGCCGCGCCCGTCAGCTTCGGAAAATCGCGCTCGGCAAGAAACCCCTCCCGCACACTGCGCAGGTTCACCCGCGACCTCGAACACAACATGCGCAGCACCAGCGATTCGGACGTCATTTCCAGGCTGAACACCCCCACGGGCAGCTTCAGGTCCACCGCCACATGCTCCGCAATGTTCATCGCCAGCGACGTCTTGCCCATGCTCGGCCGCGCCGCAATCACGATCATTTCCCCCGGATGCAGCCCGCTCGTCATCTTGTCCAGGTCCGGGAACCCCGTCGCCAGCCCCGTCAACATCCCCTGCCGCTGGTGGAAATCCTCGATCGTGTTGATCGCCCGCTTCACCAGCTCCTTCATCGTGACCGTCTGCGATTGCACCCGCGATTCGCTGATGCGCAGAATGTCGCGCTCCACCTCGTCCATCAGCGCGTCCACCTCGCCTTCGTAATCATACACGCGCGCCACCACATCGGTGCAGGTGGCGATCATCTTCCGCAGCAGAAACTTCTCGTGAACGATGTCGAGGTAATAGCTGATGTTGGCCGCCGACGGCACCGCGTCCGGCAACGAGGCGATCGCGGCCAGGCCGCCGACCTGTTCGAGCAACTGCTTGTCCTTCAGACGCTGCTGCAGCGTGATGATGTCGATGGCCTCGCGCTTGTCATACATCTCGACCAGTGTCGTGAAAATCGTACGGTGGCGAAGATCATAGAAGACGTCGGCGCCGCCCTTCAGTTTCTCGATCGCGAGGCCCATGCAATCGTTGGGCGAAAGCAGAATACAACCGAGCACGCCCCGCTCGGCTTCGGGCGAATGCGGCGGCAACCGATCCACGGAGGCCGGTTCCGCGGCCGGTTTGCGGCGACGCGCCCGTTTCAGATCGGGAGCGCTCGCGGCTTCTGCAGAGACGGAATCAATCATGCGAGCAACAACACAGGAGTTTCAAAACGTGTTCAAACCCGAGTTATTCAAACTTAGTCACAGGTTTTTAACAAACCTCGCGGCGACCTCCATCTTTTTCTCTCCTTTGTGGCAAACCACGCGGGAAACATTGGAATCCCGTTGGAATCCGGATGTTCCGTTCGCGCGCGTGGAACTCGGCGTCTCACGCTCCGTTACCGGCGGGCGCGGCATTCATGCCGCTTGAGCGTGCGCCTGCATGCGTTCATCCGAGTGAAATCCCCCTGTGCACTTGCATTCGCACGCGATGCGACCTGAAGGTCGCGCCCCGGGATGCCTGTGCGACTCTCCACGGTCCTGGCCCGCACGCTGGCCCAACCCCCGCGTCAATCGTCAATCGTCAATCGTCAATCGCAAATCCCCTGGGTGTTGACTGTTCAAAAATAAAACAAGCCGGCCTGCAACGGCCGGCTTGTTTCTCTACCCAACTCCCTCAGGCAGAACCTCCCTTGCGCGATCAGCTCGCCTTGACTTCGATCTGGCGAGGACGCGTCTTTTCGCTCTTGGCCAGGTGCACCCGCAACACCCCATCCTTGAACTCCGCCTTGACCTTGTCCGGGTCCGCATCGTCCGGGATCGAGAAGCTGCGTTCAAACCGGCCATAGTAGCGTTCCATGCGATGGAACCTGCGACCTTTGGACTCCTTCTCGCTTTTGCGCTCGCCGGAGATGCTCAACGTGCCGTTCTCGACCGTCACGTTCACATCGTCCTTGTTCACTTCCGGCAGCTCCACCTTGATGGTGTACTCCTTCTCGTCCTCAACAATGTCCACCAGCGGCGCCCATTGAGGTACCGAGAACGTCTCGTCATCCGAGATCAGTGGGCTGTGACGGAAGGGGCTCCAGTCAAACAACGAGGACATCCGCCGTTGCAGCTCTTCCATCTCACGGAAGGGATTCCAGCGAATCAACGAACTCATACGCATCAAACCTTTCTCTTTGCAGACTGGTTCAACTCAGCACGCCCACCGGGTCTGCACTCAGTGCCGGTTGAGTGTGCGCGCAACATCCAACTCCCATTCACCCGAATGGGTCTGCCGCGCTACAATCTTCAATTGCAGACTAGATGCCACAGGATAACAATATCGTAAGTGGTTGATATACCGTTTATTACACACACAGCGACACAATGTCGCAAAGCCAAAAAAGGGTCATACTGGCTCATTCTAAGCTAAAACATTGTGCCGTATCGACTCGTATGCTAGGCCGGTCTTCTCTTCAGGGTTTCGTCTTCTGTAGCCGACGATTCAACTCCGGTTCTGACGTTCATTCGACAAGCCGCCGGATCCCGGAACCCCCATTCAACGGGATGCGCCTTGCGCCGCACGAAACCGTGGAACTGGAGTGAACCAACCCAATCGCTGTTTCAATTCTGAAGCAAGTGATCCAAAAGCCATCGTCTGCCCGGTGCACAAAACAGTGAATGCATTGCGCGATCACGGCTTGTTTCCATCGATGCGGATTGATACACCAACACGAGCATGCAAAAGCCGACTGCTCAACCACCGGCCTCGTCGTCCGTCGCTGCTGCGATTGGCAATTATCGATGGGTAATCTGCGCGCTCCTCTTCTTTGCCACGACGATCAATTATGTGGATCGCCAAATCCTTTCGCTGATCAAGGAGATCCTCGACGAGGAATTGGGCTGGTCAAACGCGGATTTCGGCCGTGTCAACGGCGCTTTCCAGGGGGCTTACGGGATCGGCCTGCTGCTCTTCGGCTGGTTCATCGACCGCTTCGGGACGAAGATCGGCTACGCGGTATCCATTGCGGCGTGGAGCCTTGCGGCCATCGGACACGCCGCCGTCGGCTCTGCCGCCGGTTTCTTCACAGCGCGCCTGGCGCTTGGGTTGGGTGAAGGCGGCAACTTCCCGTCCGCCATCAAGGCCACTGCGCTTTGGTTTCCGAAAAAGGAACGCGCCTTCGCCACGAGTATTTTCAACGCGGGCACCAACGTCGGCGCCATCCTGGCCCCGGCGATCGTACCCTGGATTGCCTATCAATTCGGATGGAGGGCGGCTTTTATCGCAGCCGGCATCGCCGGCCTCCTCTGGTTGTTCCTCTGGATCCCCTTCTACAACGTCCCCGACAAGGTCAAACGCCTGTCGAAGGCGGAACTGGACCATATTCGCAGTGATCTCGACGAGGCGGCGGCCGACGCCGCGGGCGAGCGGTCCAGGGGACTTGTTGCGGCCATGTTCACGTTTCAAGGCCGCTGTCCGCGCGCTTCCCTGTGGGGTGTTGGCCTGGCTCTGGTGGGATTGAGCTTCGTTTTCGCGTTCGTTTTGATGGACCTGTTTACCGTGCTTGGCCGCACGGGAACGGTCGTCAGCCAGATCATCGGGGTGGTATGGGCGACCGTGGCGACGCTGGCGTTGCTCTCATTGCAGGCGCGGCGCTTTCACGATCTTGGCAAGTCCACGGCTATGATTGCCGTGCCACTGGCAATCGCCATTGTCATTGCAGCCGGCCTGCGATCCCTGGCTGGGGCGCGGGGCCTCGAGTGGGGCGGTGACTGGCTCAAGCTGGTTTCATTATGGCCTGTTGTTCTGGCCCTGGCCGGGTTCGCTGTGGCGGGATTCGTCCCGGGCAAACCCGGACCCAACGCGTACGGCCCGGAGGAGACGGATCCCGGACTGCTCGGGCATCGCGAGACGTGGTCGTTCATTGTCGCCAAGTTCATGACCGACCCGATCTGGTGGTTCTTCCTGATCTGGTTGCCGGACTACTTCAAACAGACGCGCGGACTCGACATCAAGCAGAGTTGGATTCATCTGGTCACGATCTATACCATTATCACGGTGTTGAGCATCGCCGGCGGCTGGGTGACAGGATACCTGACGAAGTTCGGCTGGTCGGTCACCCGGGCGCGCAAGACCGGCATGTTCATCTTCGCCTGCTGCGTTCTGCCGATTCTCGGCGTCACTCACGTTGGCGATTGGATGGCGGTGCTCCTGATCGCACTCGCCGGTTCCGCCCACCAGGCATGGTCGGCCAATCTCTTTACAACCGTCTCGGACATGTTCCCGAAGCGGGCCGTCGCTTCCGTCACCGGCATCGGCGGTCTCGCCGGCGCGTTCTGCGGCATCATGTTCCCCATCTATTGCGGAAAGATCCTCGACAAGTTCAGCGCCGCCAACAACGTCACCGGCGGGTACGCCATCCTGTTCGGCATCTGCGCCTTTGCCTACCTGGTGACGTTCGCCATCCATCACTTGCTCGCGCCGCGGTTCGAGCAGGTGAAGATGAAGTAGTCGGGCACGGTTCCACTCAATGAGCCAGCAGGTCTATCTCGGTATCGACATCGGCGCCGAAAGCGGGCGCGTCATGGCCGGCCACTGGGACGGCAAACGCGTGCAACTCGAGGAATTGCACCGGTTCCCCAACGGCGGCGTGTGGATGAACGAAGCCCTGCGATGGAACACGCTCGGCCTCTGGGCGGAAATCCTCGCGGGCCTGTCCATCGCCGCAAAGCGATTCGGCAGCGCCATCGTGTCCGTCGGCGTGGACACCTGGGGCGTGGATTTCGCCTTGATCTCGAAGAGCGGCGAATTGCTCGGGTTGCCTGTGCACTACCGCGACGCCCGCACGCGGGGCATCTTCGCCAGGGCCTTCGCCAAAGTCCCGCGCGAGGAAATCTTCGCCGCCACCGGGCTGCAGTTCATGGAACTCAACACGCTGTTCCAGTTGATTGCGCTGCAGAAAACCAGCCCCGAACTGCTCGCCGCCGCGGATACGCTCCTGCTCACGCCGGATTTCCTGCACTTCTGCCTGTGCGGCGCGCGCGCGTCGGAGTTTACCATCGCCACCACCAGCCAGTGCGTGAACCCGAAGAAACGCGCGTGGGCCACCGATCTCCTCCAGAAGTTCGGTCTGCCCGAAAGGATCTTCCCTGAGATCGTGCCGCCGGGATCGCGGCTGGGCCTCCTCCGGCCGTCTCTGGCCGATCGCACCGGCTTGAACCGCATTCACGTCGTCGCCCCCGCCGCTCACGACACCGGCTCCGCGGTGGCGGGCGTTCCGTCTCCCTCGACCGGCAAGTGCAACTGGGCCTACCTCAGCTCCGGCACCTGGTCGCTCCTCGGCGTCGAGGTCCAGGACGCCCTGCTGTCGCCGCGCGTGCTCGAGTTGAACTTCACCAACGAAGGCGGCATCGACGGCACCTATCGCCTGCTCAAGAACATCATGGGCCTCTGGCTCGTGCAACAATGCCGGCGCGCGTTCCGGGAGAAGGGCAACGATCTCGATTACGAAACGCTGGTTCGCCTGGCCGCCGAAGCGCCGCCGTTCCGATCTCTGGTGGATCCCGACGACAGCCGTTTCCTGAATCCGCCTGATATGCCGGCGGCGATCCAGGAGTTCTGCCGCGAAACCGACCAGCCCGTGCCTGAGACCGAAGGGCAGCTCATCCGTTGCGTGCTCGAAAGCCTCGCGCTCACCTACGCCGCCGTGCTGGACGGATTGGAGCAACTCACCGGCGTGAAGATCGACACGCTGCACATCGTCGGCGGCGGCTCACGCAATCAGCTGCTGAATCAGTTCACGGCCAACGCGGCCAATCGCCCCGTGCTCGCCGGGCCCGTCGAAGCCACCGTGCTGGGCAATGTGCTCGTCCAGGTCCGGTCTCACGGCGAGCTCAAGTCCCTGGCCGACATCCGCGCCGTTGTGCGCGGATCCACCGAGGTGGTCGAGTTCCAGCCGCAGGACGTTTCCGCGTGGGCGGCTGTCCGGGAGCGCTTCGCGAAATTGCGGAGGTGACACCGAGAGGTGTTGACCTCGCCGTTTTCGAGCGTCAACCGGCCAGTCCGAACAAGCGCGCCAGCAGATCCCGCGTTGCGCGACTCGCCACCGCGATCAACCAGCGCACCAGCGGAATCTGCAACACAAGGATGATGAGGATGAAGCCGTACTGCGCGATGCGATAATAGGTTTCGAAACTCATGCCTATCAGCACGCGCATGACTTGCGAACCGTCCAGCGGCGGGATCGGCAGCAGATTGAAGAAGCACAGGAACAGGCTGATCAGCGCCATGTCCCAACAGAACTCCGCCGCCGCGTGCAGTTCCACGGCCACCCCCAGGCGCGCCATACCCACCAGCACCGCCGCCAGCATCACGTTCATCCATGGCCCCGCCAGCGAGACGAGAATGTCATCCAGCTTTGGCCGCCGCAGATTGTGCGGATTCACCGGCACCGGTTTCGCCCAGCCGATCAAAAACCTCCCGAGGCCGGAACCGCTCGCAGACAGAAAGATCATCAGCAGCGGCATTACCACGGTCCCGATCGGATCGATGTGGACGATCGGATTCAGGGACACGCGGCCCCGAAGTTTGGCCGTGTCGTCCCCGCATCGCATCGCCGTCCACGCGTGACCGAACTCGTGGAACGTCAGCAGCACCACCAGGCCGAGGTACATGATCAGCCCGTCAACAATCAAATTGGCATCCATTCAGCCCGTTAAAGTAGCCGCACCCCGCGTCTCACGTCGAGAAGCAACGTCAGCAGGCCGAAGCACACACGCCACATTCAACATTGCAGGCGACGACGCAAGGAGTCGTTTTGGAAGATGTGCCACATCGAACGACGGCTCGCGGGGACGCTTGCTCCACCGGATAAGGGAAAACATCCAACATCGAACATCCAGGGAACGGCAAACGGCGAATGAAACGCAAATGGCATTGGAGCGCGGCTGTGTCCCGCAGAGCGGGACCAGCCGCAGCGCGTGGACGAAATGTGTGACTCTGAGTTCAGCATGCGCGCGAGCGGAACATCAGAATCCCAACGGGATTCCGTCCTCCAGCCCAGGGTAGCCCGCAATTGCTGGGTTACCCTGGGTAACCAATCCCAAAATATTCTCAACCTCAACGAGGTTGCGCCCTGAGAAGATCACCTGAGCGCCATACAATCCGAATGGTCAGGCCACCGGGCCAAACCGCGTTGCGGTTCATGACCTTCTCTTGATGCTTACCCGGGGTTGTCCCGCGACTGCGGGACAACCGTGGGCTTTGCGATGGAATCCCTTCGGGATCTGATGTTCCGTTGACGCGCATGCAGGACCCGTGGACTCACGGTTCTTCCACCTGCTGCGGCTGGTCCCGCTCTGCGGGACACAGCCGCGCTCCGGCAGTATTCGCGTTCATTCGCGTCCATTCGCGGTTCACCCGCCGTCGCCGTTTCCTGGATGTTGGACGTTCAAAACTCGGCGTGGCCCGGCGTGCGCGCGAACGGAATCACGTCTCGAATGTTCGGCATGCCCGTCAGGAACATCAGCAGCCGTTCAAACCCCACACCAAACCCCGCGTGCGGCACCGTGCCGAACCGCCGCAGGTCCAGGTACCACCAGTAATCCTCCGGTTTCAAATGGTGCTGCTTCATGTTCTCGAGCAGCGCTTCCAGCCGTTCCTCGCGTTGCGCGCCGCCGATCACTTCCCCGATCCCCGGCACCAGCACGTCCATCGCCGCCACCGTCCCACCGTCGTCGTTCAAGCGCATGTAGAACGGTTTGATCTCACGCGGATAGTTGAACACCGTGGTCGGCGACTTGAAGTGTTCCTCGGTCAGGAAACGCTCGTGCTCGGACTGCAGGTTCAGACCGTGCTCAATCGGGAACTCGAACCGGCGCCCCGATTTCTTCAGGATCTCGATCGCTTCCGCATACGGCACCCGGACAAACGGCCGTTCCACCACGAACGTCAATCGCTCCCGAACGCCCTTGTCCACGAACCGCTCGAACACGGCCAGATCCTCGGCGCACTGCTCCAACGCATACCGCGCCATCGCCTTGATGAATTCCTCGCCCAGATCCATGTCCGCCTGGAGATCGCAAAACGCCATCTCGGGTTCGATCATCCAGAACTCCGCCGCGTGCCGCGCCGTGTTCGAGTTCTCCGCGCGGAACGTGGGGCCGAACGTGTACACATTCGACAGCGCGCATGCGAAGGCTTCGGCCTCCAACTGGCCGCTCACGGTCAGGAACGTCGGTTTGCCGAAGAAATCCTGCTCGGGCTTCTCGCCCGGCTGCCCTTTCAACGTCGTCACCCGGAACAGTTCGCCCGCTCCCTCGCAATCGCTGGCGGTGATGATCGGCGTGTGGATGTAAACAAAGTCGCGTTCCTGGAAGAACTGATGCACGGCAAACGCAAGCCGGCTGCGAATGCGGAACATGGCGCCATACAGATTCGACCGCGGACGCAAATGCGCAATCGTCCGCAGGAACTCCGCGGTATGCCCCTTCTTCTGAAGCGGATAACTGGCATCCGCCGCGCCCAGCAGTTCAATCCGCGTCGCGCGCAACTCCCATTTCTGTCCCTGCGCCGGGGACGGCAGGAGCTGGCCTTCGACGACCGCTGAAGCGCCGGTGGTGAACCGCTGCAACGGATCCGCGCCCGGCACGCTCGCGTCCACCACCACCTGCAAACTCGCAAGACAGGAACCGTCGTTGAGTTCAATGAACGAAAAACCCTTCGAATCCCGGCGCGTGCGGACCCAGCCTTTCACCAGCACCCGGTCCACCGGCGCCGTCGCTGCAAGAACGTGCTTGATCAATGTGCGCATGTCTCAACTGTCCGCCATCACCCTGGCCATCTCGAGCGCCGTGCGCGCGGCCTCGGTCCCGCGGTTGTGCTTCTTCCCCAGGCACCGCACCGCGGCGTGTTCCTTCTTTTCAAAGACGAACACGCCGTGAATCACCGGCAGCCTGTACTGCACCTGGATCTGCGCCAGCGCATGCGTCACACCCCAGCCGATGTGCTGCGCATGGCTCGTCTGCCCCTGAAAAATCACCCCAAGGCAGATGATGCCCGATACGCGCCCGGTCCCGCCGGCGCCGTCGTCTGCCACTTTCGCGGCCACGGCGGGGATTTCGAATGCGCCGGGAACACGGATCACGCGAACACTCGCGCCGGCGCGATTCAATTCCGCTTTGGCCGCCGACAGCATCCCGTTCACGTATCGTTCGTTGTAGCGGGAAGCGACGATGACGAACGATCCGGAACTCTTCCGTCGCCGCACAGTCTTGACAGGTCTTAACATGGTTCTGACCGCTTGATGTGCCTTACAGATTGTGATCGCCGATCGTGCGGCCGGTTCACAACAGATGGCCCATCTTGGAACGTTTGGTTTTCAAATACTTTTCGTTGTACGGATTCGGTTTCACGCGGATCGGCACCTGCTCGACAATTTTCAATCCGTGGCCTTCGAGGCCGACGATCTTGCGCGGATTGTTCGTCAACAGGCGAATGGTCTTCAACCCCAGGTCCGCCAGGATCTGCGCGCCCAGGCCGTACTCGCGCAGGTCCATTTCATAACCCAGCTTCCGGTTCGCTTCCACGGTGTCGTACCCCTGCTCCTGGAGCTTGTAGGCCTTGATCTTGGGCGCCAGGCCGATCCCGCGTCCTTCCTGCCGCATGTACACCAGCACCCCCGCCCCGGCCTCCGAAATCTGCCGCATTGCCTGGTGTAACTGCGGCCCGCAATCGCACCGGCGCGAACCGAACACGTCGCCCGTCAGACACTCGCTGTGCACACGCACCAGCACGTTCTTCTTCCCCGCCACGTCGCCGCAAACGAGTGCCAGGTGATGCTGCCCGTCAAGCTTCGACCGGTAGAGATGCAGATCGAACTGGCCGTAATCGGTCGGCATCTTCACCACCTCCACCCGTTCCACCAGCTTCTCGCGCGTGCGCCGGTACTGGATCAAATCCGCAATGGTGCAGATCTTCAGCCGGTGCTGCTTCGCAAACCGCAGCAGTTGCGGCAACCGCGCCATCGATCCGTCGTCGTTCATGATCTCGCAGATCACGCCGATCGGGCGGCACCCGGCAATCGTCACCAGGTCCACCGCGGCCTCCGTGTGCCCGGCCCGCTGCAACACGCCGCCCGGACGCGCCCGCAGCGGAAACACATGACCCGGCTGCACCAGGTCTTCCGGCAACGCCGTCGGATCCGCCATGATCCGAATCGTTCTCGCCCGGTCCGCGGCGCTGATCCCGCTCGCAATGCCTTTCGCCGCATCGACGCTGACCTGGAAATCGGTCTTGAACGTCTCGCGGTTCTGCTGAACCATCCGCTCGATCCCGAGTTGCTGCAGCCGCTCTGACGTCGTCGGGACGCAGATCAACCCCCGCCCGTACTTCGCCATGAAGTTGATGGCTGCAGGCGTGACAAACTGCGCCGCCATGATCAGGTCGCCCTCGTTCTCCCGATCCGCGTCGTCCACCACAATCACCATCCGGCCCTTTCGCAGGTCGGCAGCGACGGATTCGATGGAGTCAAACCGCTTTTTCATGCGTCGGATCAAAGTAGCGACGCTCATCCCGATTGCCAGTTAGAAAACGGACACTTGAGAGGCGGGCGCTTCGGCAGTATCTGTCCTCAGCCTCTATGAATGCGATCACGTCACGCGTTTCGACCGGAATCGCGGCCCTTCTGATGCTGTCCGGGTTCAGTTCGTCCCCCGCCGACACCGCTGCCTCCGGGTCGTTTGACGCCCGCCTGCGAGCTGTCCGCGAGCTCCGCCGCGCTCAGCCCGTGGACTGGGCGGAGTTCGAAAAGGCCGCCGCCGCGCTGCGGCGCGATTTCCCGTCCGAACGCGACGCCTATGACCCGTTGTTCTCGCTGATCAACCATTATCAGCCGATCGATCCCGATCGGGCGCGCAAGCTGGCCGAAGAAATGATCAACAGCCCGGCGCCCGAAGCCTTCAAGGCGCGCGCCAAAGGCGTCATCCATCGCATCGACCTGCTCGGCAAACCGGTGCCGTTGCAGTTCACCGCCGTGGACGGGCGCGAAGTGGACCTCGCCCAACTCAAGGGCAAGGTGGTGCTCATTGATTTCTGGGCGACCTGGTGCCGGCCCTGCATCGTGTCCCTGCCGAAGGTCAAACAGGCCTACGAGAAGTTTCACGCGGACGGGTTCGAAATCATCGGCATCAGTTGTGATGAGAACCGCGAAGCGCTGGAGACTTTTGTGAGCCGGAACGACATGCCGTGGCCGCAGTACTTCGACGGCAAGCGTCAGGACGAAAACCGGTTCACCCGGGAATTCGGCATTATCGGTGTTCCGCACATGCTGTTGATCGACCGGAACGGCCGGCTGCGATTCGACAACGTGAGCGCCGACGCCGCGGATTTTGAGGAAAAGATCCAGAGCCTGGTTCGGGAGAAATAGGAAAAACTTCCAACATCGAACATCGAAAGAACGCGACGGCGAATAAACAGCACCTGAAGCCGAGCCAACGCGAGCGCCCACGGAGCGCGGCTGTCCTCAGCCGCAGCACGTGAACGAAGCCAGCGACTCCGGATTCCGCTCGCGCTCGGACTTACGAATCAGGATATCTGCATTTGCCATTGGGAATCGCGCCAACGCGCCAGTGTCGGACCGCGATCTCTATGAGCCGCAGCAACGTCATCAACTCCGCAAGCCCCGGGGATCTGCATACAATCCTCGGCGTGCATGCCGGAGCGCGGCTGTCCTCAGCCGCAGCACGTGAACGAAGCCAGCAACCTCCGGATTCCGCTCGCGCTCGGACTTACGAATTACGATTTACCGATTGACGCCAGCGCGAGTAAGGGAACGTTTTCGGCACGTTCGCCGGCACTGCCTTTGCCATCTGCCATCAACATTCAGGCCGAAGGCCTGACACATGACAACCCAGGGCCAACGACGCCAATGGCCGCCGATCTTCTTTGACGTCTTGCCCCTTCGCGTGCTTTGCGTTTTGCGTTGAACTGTTCGCAAGCTGACCGCGCGATCTCGGTTCTTAACGCCAAGATGCCAAGACGCCAAGACGCAGAAAATCGAAGTCCAAGGCGTGACGCGAATTGCCGCCAATTTTCCGGAGCGCGGCTGTCCTCAGCCGCAGCACGTGAACGAAGCCAGCGACTCCGGATTCCGCTCGCGCTCGGACTTACGAATCAGGATATCTGCATTTGCCATTGGAAATCGCGCCAACGCGCCAGTGTCGGACCGCGATCTCTATGAGCCGCAGCAACGTCATCAACTCCGCAAGCCCCGGGGATCTGCATACGATCCTCGGCGTGCATGCCGGAACGCGGCTGTCCTCAGCCGCAGCACGTGAACGAAGCCAGCAACCTCCGGATTCCGCACGCGCTCCTGCTCATCGCCATCGACATTCACCATCCACGCTCAACGCTCCTCTCAACCACGGATGCGGGTCTTTACTTCGACTGTCTGATCCGTGTTCATGCGTACCACTAAGAGAAGGGTCCTTCTATTCTGCGAGGACTTTGGCCGGCGATGCTGGTGATCGGACGACGGCTCGCGGGGACCCGCCTTTGCTGAGCTTCGGCGTGGCAAGCTGCTCGCCCCACCGTTCTTATCCGTGTTCATCCGTCCCGCGGCCGCGGGATCCGTGGTTGCCCTTCTCTGTTCCCTCCTTCCTCCTGTAAAGAGTGCCTGCCGTAACGAGCCGAGCTCATATTGTGGCGGCGCCATTGAAATTTCCGGGGTGATTCATCGAAATATTCAAACTTCGAAAACAGGGATTCCGCTTGAGAACCCCCAGAGCGGGGCCTATAGCTGGCCTCGGAATTCGCACCCATGTCGAAAGACAGAATCAGAATCGCGCTTATCTCGCCCAAAGGACCGCTTTACCGCCATCGCGGCGGGATCTGGCGCAAGTCGCTCCGATATCAGCCGCTGACGCTGACGACGCTGGCGGCGCTGATTCCGCCGGAACTGCCGGTGGACCTTCAACTGTTCGATGAAGGCATCACCGACGTTCCGCGGGATCTCGACGTCGATCTGGTGGGGCTCACGGTCATCACCGGCACCGCGATGCGTGCGTACGAACTGGCCGATCACTTCCGCCGCCGCGGCAGCGCGGTCGTGATGGGCGGACCGCATGTGACACTGATCCCGGAGGACGCGGCCCCGCACGCGGATTGCATCGTGGTCGGCTACGCCGAGGATACGTGGCCGCAATTGCTGCGCGACTTTGTGAACGGCGAACTGAAAGCGCGCTACGACCAGGTGCCGGGCCTGAGCCTGGCAGATCGCCCGTTCCCGCGGCGGGAACTGCTTCCCCGCAACCGTTACCTGACCAACAACGTGTTCGAAGCCACGCGGGGCTGCATTCACAACTGCGACTTCTGCGTGGTGCCCACCGCGTGGGGCCGCACACCGTATCAGAAACCGGTCGAACAGGTCGTGGCCGACATCGTCCAGCACGGCGCAAAAAAGCTGATCTTCGTCGATCTGAACCTGATTGCCGATCGTGAATACGCCGTGCGCCTGTTCACCGCGCTGATCCCGCTCAAGGTGCAATGGTACGGGCTGGCGACGGTGCTTCTGGCTGACGATCCCGAACTGCTGGACCTCGCCGAACGCAGCGGCTGCAAGGGGCTGTTGATGGGGCTGGAGTCGATCTCGCCGCAGAACCTTCGACAGAATCACAAGGGCTTCAATTCGCCCGAGAAATTCGCCCGCGTGGTCGAGCGATTGCACGAGCACGGTATCGCGTTGCAAGGGTGTTTTGTATTCGGGCTGGATCACGATGAACCCGACGTGTTCCTGAAAACGGCCGAGTTCGCCGTGCAGGCGCGCATCGATTTGCCGCGCTATGCGATCGTGACGCCGTTTCCCAACACGCCGCTCTACAGGCGGCTCCTGGCGGAAGGACGGATCCTGACGCAGAACTGGGAACTGTACGACGGCCAGCACGTGGTGTTTCAACCGGCGCGCATGAGCGTCGAGGAATTGCAGCAAGGGACCGAAGCGGCATGGAAATACACCTACAGCGTCCGCTCGATCCTCCGGCGTATCCGGTATTCGCCGGCGCCGTGGCCCGTCCGGCTCGGCACGAACCTCGGCTACCGGTTCTACGCGAACCACCTCAGCCGGTTCTACAATTGCGATTGGATCATCGGCTCGACACGGCGCGCAACGCGCGGTCCCGAGATGGCGCCGTCACTTGCCTCTGAGGAACTGTCCGTGCCGGCTCGCGGGTGAACCGCCATGCGCCTCACCATCGTTCATCCCTGCATCGGCCGAAGACCCGGCCAGAAATACATCCGAACCTGGCAGATGGAGCCGTTGCCCGCCGCCACCATCGCCGGGTTGACGCCGAAGGACGTCGAGATCCGGTTCTACGACGACCGGATGGAACGCATTCCCTTTGACGAACCGACCGATCTCGTGGCGATCAGCGTGGAAACCTACACCGCAAAGCGCGCCTACCAGATCGCCACGGAATACCGCAAACGCCGCGTGCCGGTGGTCATGGGCGGGTTTCACGCGACCCTGTGCCCGGACGAAGTTGCGCGTCACGCCGAAGCAGTCGTGTGCGGTGAAGCGGAACTGCTGTGGCCGCGCGTCATCGACGATTTCCGGCACGGCCGGCTCGAGAAGGTGTATCGCCAGGAAGGCCGGCCGGCGTTGAACGGCTTCACACCGGATCGATCCATCTTCCGCGGCAAACGCTACCTCCCCATCGGGCTGGTCGAAGCCGGACGCGGCTGCCATTTCAAGTGCGACTTCTGCGCGGTGCAGACTGTGTTCGGCGCCACCCAGACGCGCCGGCCCATCGATCGGATCATTGCCGAAATCGAGTCGATGAAGCGCGACCGCAAGCTGTTCTTCTTCGTGGACGACAACATCACGTCGAACATGGCCGAGGCGAAGGAATTCCTGCGCGCGCTGATTCCGCTGGGCATCCGCTGGGTGAGCCAGTCGAGCATCAACGCCGCGCACGACGAGGAATTCCTGGAGCTGCTCGAGCGCAGCGGCTGCCAGGGCGTGTTGATCGGGTTCGAAAGCCTGAACCCGGCGAACCTGAAGGACATGAACAAATCGTTCAACACGATGCGCGGCGGGTTCGAGAAAGCGCTGGAGAACCTGCGCCGCCATCGCATCCGGGTTTACGGCACGTTCGTGTTCGGCTACGACGCCGACACGGAGGAGAGTTTCCCGGCAACGGTCCGGTTTGCGATTGAGCAGGGGCTTTACATCGCGGCGTTCAATCATCTGACGCCGTTCCCCGGCACGCCGCTCTACGCCCGGCTGCAGCGCGAGGGCCGGCTGCTCTACGACGCGTGGTGGCTGGACGAGCGCTACAGCTACAACCGCATTCCCTTTCGACCGCGCGGCATGCCGCCCGAGGCACTCCAGCGGAACTGCCTCGCGGCGCGCCGCACCTTCTACTCCTGGTCAAGCATCGGCCGGCGCTCGCTGGATCCGGTCAACCGAAGCAACTGGTTCATGTGGCGCAATTTCTTCCTGATCAACGCGCTGCACCGTACCGACGTGAGCCTGCGGGATCATTACCCGCTCGGAGACGAATCATGGCAGGGACCTTTCTTGACAGCGAACTGACCGTTGCGCGCGCCAGCCGGGTCACATTCGACGTCGCCGGGCGCAAGGACGACGCGGCCATTAGACGGTTGCTCCGCGAGAACCCGATGGCGGGACGGATTGCACTCACGTTCGAACGCGAACCGGACTACTTCGCCGACAGCAGCCTCGCCGGTGAAACCAAACAAACGATCGTCGCGCGCATGGACGGGCGGATCGTGTGCATGGGTTCCTGCGCGTTCCGCCAGCGATTCGTGAACGGAACGCCCGCGCGCGTCGGCTATCTCGGCGCGTTGCGACTGGATTTCAGCGTCGCCGGCCGGATGGACATCCTGCGGCGCGGTTACGAGTTCTTCCGCGACCTGCAGTCGGCCGGGCCCGCCGACTGGTATTTCACAAGCATTGCGAGCGACAACCTCCGCGCGCGGCGATTGCTCGAGCGCGGAGCGCGCGGCTTTCCGATATACGACTTCATCGGCGAGTTCGTGACCCTGGTAATGACCACGTGCTGTCCGAACCGCGACACCCGCGTCAATCGTCAATCGTCCATCGTCAATGAGCTGGCCGGGTTCCTGCGCGCATCGGGAAAACAATTTCAGTTCGCTCCCGCATGGAGCGCGTCGGATCTCGCCGATCTCGAGTTGCTCGGGCTACCGTTGGAGCGATTTCACATCCACCGGGAGAACAGCCGGTTCGCGGCGTGCGCAGCGCTATGGGATCAGCGTGGCTTCAGGCAAACCGTGGTTCGCGGTTATGCGCCGGCGCTCGCCGCCATTCGCCCCGCTTTCAATTTGATCGCGCGCCCTCTCGGTTTGCCGCGCCTGCCGCGCCCCGACCAGGCGCTGGCGAACGGATTCATTTCGCACCTCGCGTGTGCCGATGACAAACCGGATCGCCTGCTGGACCTCATCCGGCACTGCCGCGCGCTCGCTTCGCAATCCGGACTGGACCTGGTGACGATCGGGTTTGCGGCAAACGATCCGCGCCTTCCTCTGGTCCAGCGCGCGTTCCGGCACCGCGAATATCGCAGCCGGCTGTACGTTGTTCACTGGCCCGGGATCGGCCACGGCGCGAGCGATCTCGATCACCGCATCCCGGCCCCGGAGGTGGCCACCCTGTGAAACTCGATTCCGAAGTCAGTTATCAACTCGTTCCGCGAACGGATCTGACACCGTCCGACAAGAGCGCCATGCACGGACTGCTGGCGCGGCATTTCGACGGCGTCACCCCCGAACAATTCGCCCGCGACCTCGCCGAAAAGGATCTGGCGCTGCTGCTGCAGCGCGGCTCCGAGATCGTCGGGTTCTCGACTCTCCTCGCCTACAGCATCCGGTTCGAGGGAGAAACGATTCGCGTGATTTACTCCGGCGACACCATTGTCGCACGAGAGGCGTGGGGAACGACGGCGCTGCCGCGCGCGTGGGTCGCCGGTGTGGAGGCTCTGCGCGCGGCGGCGCCCGCTGAACGCTGCTTCTGGCTGCTGTTGACTTCGGGCTTTCGCACATACCGATTTTTGCCCGTGTTCTGGCGCGAATTCTTCCCTCGATTCGACGCTCCCACCCCGGACGCAATGCAGCGCCTCCTGAATCAACTGGCAAGCGATCGGTTCGGTTCTCAGTTTGATCCCGTCGCCGGCGTCGTGCGATTCCGGAACCCGCAACGATTGTGCGGCGGCCTGGAACAGATCCCTCCCGGGCGTGAGTCGGATCCGCACGTGGCGTTTTTCTGCAAACGCAACCCCGGGCACGCCAACGGCGACGAACTGGTTTGTCTCACGGAAGTGTGTCCTGAGAACCTCACTCCTGCCGGCCGCCGCATGATGCGGGGCACGGCGGCGCTTGCCGCACAACCTTCCAGCCTCTCGTGAGAATCGGCGTGTCCATCGCGAACCTGGCGTGGGGCATATCCAATCTGCCCGCGTGCCGGCGATTTCAGCGCGCGTTGAACCGCCCGCTGGAAACGCAGCTCCTGCGTTTGAAAGCATTGCTTCAAAAGAACGCGCAAACGGCCTTCGGCAAAGCGCTCGGATTTGAAAGCATCTCCAGCTACGAGGAATTCACCCGGCGCGTGCCGCTGACGAATTACGACACGTTCAAACCGTGGATTGATCGAATTCGCGAGGGAGAACCGTCCGTGCTCACGGCGGACCGCGTGACGCACCTGATCCCGACGAGCGGTTCGAGCGGCGCCCGCAAGCTGATCCCGTTCACCACGGATTTGCAGCGCGAATTCCACGCCGCAATCGCACCATGGCTGGTGGATCTGCAACGCTCGTTCCCGAAGCTGATCGGTGGCCCGGCCTACTGGTCCATCACACCTCCGGCCACCTCAGCCGAATCCGAAATCTCCGCGGTGCCGGTTGGATTCGACTCCGATTGCGCCTACCTGGGCGGAGCGCGCGAGACGCTTGTGAAAGCCACACTCGCCGTGCCTCCCGAGGCGCTGCGATCGATCGAACCCGAGCATTACCGCTACTGCACTCTGTTGCACCTGCTTCGCTGCCGCGACCTGCGGCTGATTTCCGTCTGGCACCCTTCTCTGCCGGGATTGCTGATGGATGCTTTGCCCGAACACTGGGAAAGGTTGTTGGCCGACATAGCCCACGGCACGGATCAATTCGGCGCGCTGGCCATGAGACCGCTGCCCCGACGGGCAAGGGAACTCGAGTCTCTGGACCCGCGCGAGCCCTCTGCGCTGTGGCCGCACCTGAGCGTCATCAGTTGCTGGGCCGACGGTCCCGCGGCATTGGCCGCCCGCGAACTACGACGTCTCTTCCCGAAAACTGTCATCCAGTCAAAAGGCCTCCTCGCAACGGAAGGCGTGGTCACGCTGCCCTTCGCATCCGGACACCCCCTCGCGGTGTGCAGTCATTTCTACGAGTTCATCGACGATTCCGGTCGCGCCACACCGTGCGATGCGCTGAAGGCCGGCGCTGAGTATGAAGTGGTGATCACGACGGGAGGCGGCTTGTACCGCTATCGCCTCGGCGACCGCGTGCGCGTCACCGGCCGGCTTGGCAGGACTCCGTCCCTGCAATTCCTCGGACGCGCCGGGAACGTCTCGGATTTGTTCGGCGAAAAGCTGTCGGAGACTTTCGTCGCAGAAGCATTGCGCGAGCTATTTGCCGAATACTCACCGCGCTTCGCGCTTCTTGCACCCGAACGGTGGCTGCATGCCGGCCGATACACGCTTTATGTGGAGGGCATTCCGGAAGGCCCCTGGGCTGAACGGCTCGATCGCATTCTGCGCCGCAACCCGCACTACGCCTGTTGCCGCGACCTGGGCCAATTGCACCTGCCCCGGGTCGTGTTTGTGACGAACGGCCACGGAGCATTCATGAAACGTTTCATCGATGCCGGTCGCAAGGCGGGCGACATCAAACCGGCGGCTTTGAGTTGTCTCTGCGACTGGGAAGAACACTTCAGCCTCGAATCAATGCCGGACCGCGCCCGCCGGGAAAACGCAACTACGGCCTTCTAAGTCGCAGCGCTTCGACCGCTCCCTCACCGCGTCAATCGCGAATCGCAAACACTGCCATGCTTTCGAAGGAACTGGTGGCGGCATCCACCGTGCCCGTGCCCTGCATCATCACAGCAGGAGTGAATCCGAACGCCCTCATGCATTCGCACCGTGAAGCGGCATGAATGCCGCGCCCCCGGCGCTTCGCGCGCCCCGACTGAAAGGCACCCTCCCTCGCGGTCTTTCGGCAGAAAAATTTGTTTCGGATTTCACCTCCGGGCGGCAGCCTACGGGCAAGGTGAATGGAGAGCAGACCGATTACGAGTTGCTGCGGCGTTACGTCCGGGACACGGATCAAAGGGCTTTCTCCGATCTGTTGCGGCGGCATCTCGACCTCGTTTACGGCACGGCGATGCGCCAGTTGCACGACAGCGGCGCGGCGGAGGAGGTGTCGCAGAATGTTTTCATCGCGCTCGCGCGCAAGGCATGGCGATTCGGCCCGTCCGATTCCCTGCCCGCCTGGCTGCATCGCGCCGCTCTCCTCGCAAGCAAGGAATGGCTGCGCAGCGAACTGAGGAGACGTCGTCGCGAGCAGACCGCCTCCGAACTCGGCACGACCATGAAAACGCACGAACCGGAGGAAGCGTGGCGCAGCGTGGCGCCGTTTCTCGACGACGGCCTGCTATCGCTGGGCGAGAAGGATCGGACACCCTTGTTGCTGCGGTATTACGAGAACCATTCGCTGCGCGCGGTGGGCCAGGCGCTGGGCGTGAGCGAGGATGCCGCGCAGAAACGCGTGGCGGCGGCTCTACAGAAGCTTACGGTCTATTTTCAGAATCGCGGATTCCGCAGAGCGACGCCGGCAATTGCCGGGGCGGCCCTGGCACACACGTTCGTACCGGCACCCGATGCAGTGGCAGGGCCACTCGTGTCCAGACTCGCGCACACGATTTC
>DGDZ01000017.1:0-11028 GCA_002385705.1 Verrucomicrobia subdivision 3 bacterium UBA3939 | reverse complement strand
GCGCAGAAAGGGGCGGCGATTCTCTTGCTCGCAGCAGCGTCGTCGGTTGTCTTGATTGCAAAGCGCAGCACAGATGCCGTCACGCAGGAAGGGAATCTTCAATCGGCGCAGGTGGCTGAGGCGGAAAGCCCATCGTCCGCCCAGGAGTTCGTTCCAGCCGAGCCGGTGGCCCGGAAGCGAATTCAATCTCAGCGGCGCCCGTCTCGGAGCCGGTCGAGCACACGCTTCACCTGGAATTCCGGCAGGCGATAGGGCTCCTTGCTCAATGCATCAACCGAACAATCCTGCCTCATCCGGCGCTTCCGAAGGAGCCTGTTTCGATCACGACCGACACGGAGAGCCCATCCCGGGTCAGGGAGGCGCTTGAAGCAGCGCTTGCCGAGCAAGGAGTGCGATTGATTGTGCAGGGACGCACGTTCGCGTTCCTGTTGCCGACCAATCAGCTTGAAAGGGCATTGGAGGTCATATCAGAAATTCCCGACCCGCTGGCAACTGAACTCTCGGACGACGAACGGATGGGCGAAGTCGATTACAAGGATCTTCCTGTTCCGACGGCGGCTGGAATTTATGGAGATCTGGTGGATCGCAAGAAGCTGCCGGGACCTTCCGTTGGGTATGGCAGCATCTCCTTTCAAACACACGCGCCTATATCCCGCAGTGAAGCGGCATACGCCATTGAGGTGCTCTTTGCCTGGAACGGCGTGGCTTTCGAGCGCGTGGGTGAGAAGGAGTTCCGGCTGATTCCCGCGCCCGAGCCGGGCCAGTCCTCGCCCGTCCAAACGAATCGCTGAACGTCTGGTTTGACGAGTCGTTCCTTCGACGTCGTAGCCGTTTCCGTCCGCACCGCGGCTCGCGGGATCCGTGGTTAAGGGACCGGTTGAGAGTGGATGGGTGATCGTTGATCGTGAGATCAGTCGCGCTCCGGACCGCGGGTCTGCGACGTCTGCCACCCGCAGCAGCGTCCGACGGCACGCAAGCGTTCAATTCACCAGTTGAGCACGACCAACGACACGCCCTGGCGCGGGAGGATGAACTTCAGCGTTCCTGTGCCGTTCGACAGTTGAATCGTCGGATCGGTTTCCATCGCCGTCAATTCGCTGGCGCGCTCGAGCTGGCGATACTCCCGCTCGTTCGGAGCCACCGGCGACCCCATTCGCTTCCACTCCGCATACGCGTTGCTGTGCGCCTCATCGATCCGGTAATGCGTCAGCTTCGCCTCCGGGACATCGGCCGGCAGACCTGACAACGCCAGTTCCACATCTGCATCCGGCCCGGGAATGTCGTCGTCGTGATAGTGCCACACCATCACCGTCATCTTGCGCGCCTGCGCATCCATGGCCGCGAGCGCGCCGACGTCGGGCTGGCCGCGGACTCCGGAGCGCAAGATGTCGTCGAGGCTGACGGCCCCGGAGCTTTCCGCCGCCACGCGCCGGCCGCTCATCTGGCTGTACATCCGGAACACATTCAGCACGGGCAACGCCAGGCCGCAACTGGCCACCTGCCGGAACCCGGCAAAGTAGGGCTGATCTTCGAACGTGAACGCCCAGGTGAGCGCGCCCTCGAAATTCACGCCGTGCCGGTCCGCAAGGTCATGTTTGCGGGCGAAACTCGCTGCCGTGTAGCTCGAATACATCGTGCCGTTGCGATAGGCGAGTTGCGGCCCCTGGCAGGCCGCACAGCCTTCCGGATCGGATTCGCCGATGACGATCGGTGTGTTCTTCAACTCCGGGAAGGAGGCGATGATCCGGAAACCCGCGTTGATGTCGCGCAACTGGTTGTGCATGCCCATGCGCACGTGGTTGTTGGTGTAAATCGGAGCGCCCTTGGCGTGGAACGACACAAAATCCAGGGGCGTGCCGATCCTGCCCGTCGCATAGTTCGTCCCCCGCAGGCAGTGCTCGATGAAGCGGCGCGTGAAATCACCGCCGCTCCCCGCCACGTCGGGCCCGCCGACCCGCGCCGTGGGCAGAGCGCGCCGCACTCCGTCGATGGCGTAATCATGCAGCTTGAGAAATTCCTCGAAGGTGCCGCGCCAGTATCCAATGTTCGGCTCGTTCCACGTTTCCCAATACCAGGTTTCCACTTCCGCCCGGCCATAGCGCTCGACACAATGTTTCACCCATTCGTACACCAGATCGCTCCACTTCCTGTAATCCTTCGGCGGATACGCCCAGCCGGTGTAGATGCGGTTGTAATTGAATCCCGGACGCCAGTCGTGGCGATACGGCTCCGGCCGGGTGGACAACGCTTTGGGCATGAACCCTATCTGCGCGTACGGTCGGACGCCGCGCTCGAGATACGAATCAAAAATCCGGTCCAGAATGGTCCAGTTGTAAATAGGGTTGCCGTTCGCGTCCTCGTTGTACGCGTCGGTGGAACCCCACTTCAGCGCGGGCGTGCCGTCGCCGGACGTGAGCAGGTTGTGCGCGCGGAAATACACGCTTTTGGGCTGGAGCTTGCCCAGTTCGGCCAGCAGTTTCTGGCCGTCCTTCATCGTCGCGTAGTTCGGCTCGTCAGCGCCGAAGAACCGCCAGATGCGGCGCAACTCGCCCATGGTTTTCGACGCATCGACCCGGATGCGGACATTGAACGGCTCGGGGCCGGTTGCCGGTGCAGTGCCCTGGGCTGCGCGAAGCGAAGACCCGGTTATCATGACAGCCAGCGTCCCCGCCAAAGCGAGGTGAAGGAAACGGGAAACGCAAAGCATGCCGAAGGAAGGGAAGGCGGATCGCATGAGCGGAGTCTTGCGCGAGATCCGGAGCTTGGCAAGCGTCAGCATGGCCAAAGCGCCTGCCCAACCCTGCCGATGCGTTGGCAGCGCGAACGCCGCCGCCTCGCCCCGACTCCGCCGCCTCGCAGAAGGTCGGGCAATACCCCGGGAAGTCGGGCTTGCGTCGCCTTTGCATGCCCAACATACTCCGCCGACAGTTTGATCTATGAGCAACGCACCTATTCGAGTCGCAGTCACCGGCGCCGCCGGTCAAATCGGTTACGCCCTCCTGTTCCGCATCGCTTCCGGCGCCATGTTCGGCCCCAACCAGCCGGTCATCCTGCATCTGATTGAAATCGAACCCGCCATGGCCGCCCTTCAGGGCGTTGTCATGGAGCTCGACGACTGCGCGTTTCCCCTGCTCAAGGGCGTGGTCGCCACGTCCGACCTGAACGAAGGTTTCAAGTCGGTCAACTGGGCGTTGCTCGTCGGCAGCGTTCCCCGCAAAGCCGGCATGGAACGCAAAGACCTCCTGGGCATCAACGGCAAGATCTTCGTCGGCCAGGGACAGGCCATCCAGAAGAACGCCGCCTCCGACGTCCGCATCCTCGTTGTCGGGAACCCCTGCAACACGAATTGCCTCATCGCGATGAACAATGCCCGCAACGTGCCGGCAGACCGCTGGTTCGCCATGACACGCCTGGACGAGAACCGCGCGAAGACGCAACTGGCGCGCAAGGCCAGCGTGGACATCACCGCGGTAACGAACCTCGCCGTGTGGGGCAATCACAGCGCGACGATGTACCCCGACTTCCACAACGCGCGCATCGCAAGCCGGCCGGTCACGGACGTGATCGGGCATCACGGCTGGCTCGAAGGCGAGTTCATCACCACGGTGCAACAGCGCGGCGCGGCCATCATCAAGGCGCGCGGAGCCTCCAGCGCCGCCAGCGCGGCAAACGCCGTTGTGGACACGGTTCGTTCGCTCGTCGAGCCGACGCCCGCCGGCGATTGGCACAGTGTGTGTGTGTGCTCGGACGGCAGCTATGGAATCGAAAAGGGGCTGATCTGCTCGTTCCCGGTCCGAAGCGACGGAAAGAACTGGGAGATCGTCCAGGGATTGCCGATCAACGAATTCAGCCGGAACAAAATCGACATCAGCGTCAACGAGCTGAAGGAAGAGCGTTCGATGGTTTCCGAACTCCTGCCGAAATAAGGACCCGGGATCCGCAATCCGAGAGCTTCATCAGGGTAGTCCTGCAGTTGCGGGACTACCCTTGAGTCAGAAGTGCCTTGATCCCTCATTCGCTCTTGTAGCGCACGACGTAAGGAGTGCCCCCTGATCCATCATCCAATCGACTCGTTATACTCCGGGACGGGATCCGTTGGATCCGGGTGTTCCGTTCGCGCGCCTGAGGAACTCGCAGATTCACGCTTCGTCCACGCGCTGCGACTGGTCCCGCTGCGCGTGACACACTCGCGCTCCGGACGGAGAACGTTCGACGTTGGAGAGCGTTTTCCATCACCCGCCGTTCTTTTCGTGCCCTTTCGTGTCTTTCGTGGTTCCGTACGTGCCGGACGTCGTTCTCTCCGTGCCGGACGTTGACTGTTGAATTCCCCTCCCGGTCCGGCTATTGTCCCGGTGCGCCCTCGTTTGCCACCAGCGTCGGCGTCATTATACCGAGACGACCATGCCGCAAACCGCTGAACTTCCTCCCGACCGGGTAGCGCCGCATCGGCCGCTCGCCGAGTTCTATCCCGAACCCGCGATCCGCACCCGGTTTCTGACCGAACTCTTCGACCATGCCGCGCCCGACTACGATTTCGTCAGCGGCATCATGTCGCTGTGGACCGACCGCGCTTATCGCAAGCAGGCGCTGCGTCGCGCAGGGCTGGCGCCGGGGATGAAGCTGCTCGACGTGGCCTGCGGCACCGGCCTGGTGATCAAGGCCGCGCTCGAACTGGGACTTCCGCCGGGAGACATTATGGGCGTGGACCCGAGCCGCGGGATGCTGGAACAGGGCCGCCGCCGGCAGGGTGTGGCGCTGTTGCAGGGGCGCGGCGAGCGGATTCCCGCGCGGGACGGCTCTTTCGATTTCGTCTCCATGGGTTACGCGTTGCGGCATGTGGAGGATCTGCGGACGCTGTTCGACGAGCTGCACCGGGTGCTGAAACCCGGCGGGCGGCTGTTGATCATGGAGATCACGCGACCATCGAGCGCAACGGCGCGGAGGATGATGCGCTTTTACATGACGCGCGTGATGCCGTGGGTCGGCTGGGTGCGCAGTCGAAACCGGTTCACGGCGAAAATGATGGAGTACTACTGGGCGACCATCGAGGAATGCGTGCCGCCGGAAGTGATCCTGTCAACGCTCGCCGCCGCGAACTTTTCCGAGGTCCGCCGCACCACTACCGGCCCGTTGCTGAGCGATTACCTGGCCCGAAAGCCGTCCGCTTCCGCCTGAGTCCGGACGTTCGTCAGAAAGAGCAGACTGTCGAGTCCAGCAGGCGCGCTGGGGGTTCGGACATTTGATGCTTCGACTTTCCGCTTGGAATCCCAAAGGGGTTCGGCGCGTCAAGCTCCTGAGTGTCTAAACTCCAGAGCTCCGCAGAAGCACCATTGTCTGTTGCTCGAACCATCGATCTCGCCAAACCGGCTGGGTGGGCTTGCCCACGCTCGCCCACCAGATTGGAACTGCAATTTCGAATTACCCTTTCCCTGTCTCCTTCTTCCGCGAACAAGCGCGGGGCGAGGGAAACAGCATTGGAATTTTCAATTGCTCCCGCAAAGGACCCGACGCACCATGCGCGCGTCATGGCGCCGTTCGTCATTGAAACGGAGGGTTTGTCCAAGGTCTTTGGACAGCAACGCGCCCTCGATGGCGTCGATCTCAAGGTGGCGCCCGGAGCCATCGGCCTGCTCGGTCCGAACGGCGCGGGCAAGAGCACCTTCATGAAGTGCCTGCTTCAACTGCAACCCGTCACGTCCGGGTCCGCCAGACTGCTCGGGCGCGAGGTGGGGCGGGAAGGACGCGAGATCCGCAAGCGCGTCGGTTACACGCCCGAGCAGGATTGTCACATCCCCGGGATGGTCGGGTGCGAATACGTCACCTACTGCGCCCAGCTCTGCGGCCTGCCGTTCCGCGTCGCCCGCCAGCGCGCGCATGAAATGCTGGATTTCGTGGGGATGGGCCAGGAACGCTATCGCAGGGTGGACACCTATTCGACGGGCATGAAGCAGCGGTTGAAACTCGCGCAGGCGATCGTTCACGATCCGGAGATTGTTTTCCTGGACGAGCCCACGAACGGGCTTGATCCGAAGGGCCAGGCGCAGATTCTCGAGCTGGTGCAGAGCCTTTGGCGGCAGTTCGGCATCACCGTGGTGCTGTCGTCGCACCTGTTGCACGACGTGGACCGGATTTGCGAGCAGATCATCATCATCGCGCGCGGGCGGGTGCTGGTTCACGACAGCCTGCAGAATCTGAAAGCGCGGCGTCGCGGCGAAGCCGAGGTCGTCGTCAGCGAACGCCATGAAGAACTGCTGTCGGCCTGCCGGAAGCGCAATTGGGCGGCCGACCTGTTGCCGAACGGCCATGTGAAGGTCGTGCACGGGTGCGACTCGTTGAATCCGCTGATTGAGCTGTTGGATGAATTGAAGTTGCCGCCGCTGGAAGTCATTCCCAGCCCGAACGCCCTCGAGGAGACGTTCGTGCAGGCCCTGGAGTTGTCGCGTGCCGCTGCATGACACCAGTTACAAGCATTGGACCGGCGCGCACCTGGGCGTGTGGCGGCGGCGGCTGACCATTGCCCGCAACGGCGTGGCGGCGTGCCTGCAGAACCGCTGGATGCGGCACCTGCTCCTGCTCTGCTGGTCCGGCGCCCTGCTCATGGCGCTGGCCCTGTTCGCCGTCGGCCAGTTGCTCGTTGCCGACAGCGTCGTCGTCGAGTGGGTGGGCAATTTCAATCCGCGGCTCCAGACCTTTGCGCGGATGCTGACGACGTGGCTGGAGGAGCATCCGGAGATCTCGGTGCGCACGACGCAGAACGTGTTGTTCTACTATTTCAGCACCGGCCTTCTGAAGTTCAGCATATTTGCGATCGGCATGATCATTCCCGTGCTGATCACGCGCGACCTCGCCAGCAACGCGATCGTGATTTATTCGTCGAAGGCGATCAATCGAGGCGATTATGTGTTCGGGAAATTCGCGACGGTGGCGGGGCTGATGGGCCTGGCATGGCTCGGACCGGTGTGCGCGGCGTGGTTTGTGGGCAATCTGCTCGCGCCGGACTGGCGCTTCTTCTGGCACTCGCGGGGCGCGCTGCTGAACGTGCTCCTGTTCGGCATTTGCGGCGTGGCGATCCTGGGATTCCTGGCGCTCGGCGTTTCGGCCGTTTCCAGCAGGGAAAAATCCACGTCCGCGCTGTGGTATATCTGGTGGATTGTCGGCGGCATCGTGTCGCAGATCGTCGCCGAGGTCCTGCCGTGGCTGCGGCACTTCAGTTTCAACTACAACCTCGAGCAGATCGCCCTGAGCGTGTTCCGCCTCGGCGACGATCTCAAGCGGGTGCAGGACAACATTCCCATCTTCGGCGACATGCTGCGCAATGTTTCCGCCGAGACGATGTCGATGTTGAACGCGCCGGAGTTCACCGGGGCGGCGGTGGCGTCGTGTTTCATGATGGGGCTTGCGCTTGCGATTGTCGCGCACCGATCCAGACCCGAATGAACCCGATCATCCAGGCACGCGAGCTGAGCCGGTGGTACGGCATCGTCATGGGGCTGAACAACGTGAGCTTCGACATCGGCCCCGGCCTCACCGGTCTGGTGGGGCCCAACGGCGCGGGAAAGAGCACGCTGATCGAGATCATCACCGGGCAGCTTCAGCCCAGTTCCGGAACCCTGACGGTTTTCGGCGAGGAACCGTGGAACAACCCGCGCCTGCTGCGCCGGATCGGCTACTGCCCGGAAGGCGAGGCTCTTCCGAAGGACCTGCGGCCGCTCGACTGGTTGCGCGGACTGGCGCTGCTTTCCGGCATGTCCAGGGCGGACGCGGCGGCCCGTTGCGAAGCCGTTCTGGATCAGTCCGGCCTCGCGCGGGAGCACTGGAGCAAGACCCTGGGCCAGTTCTCGAAGGGAATGAAGCAACGCGTCAAGCTTGCCCAGAGCCTGATGCATCATCCGGATCTCCTGGTGCTGGATGAACCGATGAACGGGCTGGACCCCATGGGCCGCCAGGAGATCGCGCAGATCCTGAAGAACCTCGCCGCCTCCGGCGTCAGCATTCTTATCTCGAGCCACATCCTCGCTGAGCTCGAATCCCTCTGCCGGAACATTCTGATTCTGAACTGGGGCCGCATCCTCGCATCAGGCGATCAACGGGACATTCGCGGCGATATCCGGAACTGGTCCGAAGAGCTGTCGATCTCCTGCGATGCGCCGGAGAAACTGGCCCGGCATCTTTTCGACGCGGGCGTGCTCCTGGGTTTCGATCTCTCGAGCGACGGCCGGCTGCATATCCGGGTCAAGGACCCGCAGGCGTTCTACGCGGACTGGACGCGGCTGCTCCTCGCCAGCGGAGTCCAGGTGCATGACATCCGGAGCCAGACGCGTTCGTTGAAAAGCATCTTCGAAAAGGTCACCACGTGACAGCGCCTGTCCAACCGCCCCCCACCGAGCGCCCGGCGCCGTTCCCGCCGGCGGCCAGGCCCGACATGCGACCCGGGTTCCTGCGCAGTCTCGCGGGCATCTGGCTGTTGACCTGGCGGACCGAGATGCACTGGAAACGGATGTTGATACGCATCCCCGGACTGTTCGTCCTGCCCGTCCTCATCTTCATGGCGTTGTCCGAAGCGAAGGTTGTGTTTAGTCGGACCTCGCAGCGGCCGGAACCGGCGATTGTTCTGAACGAGTTTGCCGTGCGCCTGCAGGCGATGAACATGCCGCTCGACAACGAACGGCTTGCCAGGCTCTCGGCCATCTTTCACGAGGAATTCGAGCGCTCCGCCGCGCGATGGAGGAACTCTTCCAGACTGATTTCGGCCGAGGAACAGAACGCGGAGATGAAAGACTGCTACGACCGGATTCGCCGCCGGGCGCGCACGGTGCTCGACGAGCCGCAGTTCGTTCAGCTTCAGTCCTTCATCAATGAAACGTCCCGATCGAGAATGGCGCGGCAGCCGCTCTGGAACTGGACCCTGCCGTTCTACCAGGTGTTGCTGAATCTCTATTTCTTCCTGGTCCTGCCCCTCATGTGTGTGCGCGCGGCCGGCGGACTGATCCGCGACGAATTGCAGGCGGACACGCTGGGTTTTCTTGTGACGCGCCCGATCACGCGTGCGCGCCTGTTGCTCGCGAAATACCTCGCGCACGCCGGCTGGATGCAGATCCTCCTGGCGATCCAGACGGGTCTGATCTTCGCGGCGGCGGCGTGGTGCGGCGTTCCCGGACTGGCGAAGCTCCTGCCGCTGTTCCTGGCGGTCCAGTTCCTTGCCGTGCTCGCATGGAACGCCCTCGGCGTGTTCCTCGGCCAGCTTACCCGCCGCTACATCGCCCTTGCGCTGCTCTACGGGTTCGTGATCGAAATGGGCATCGGCCGCATTCCAACCAACATCAACAACCTCTCATTGATGCGGCATCTCAAGACGCTGCTCGCGCACGATGCGCCGTTGCAGGTGATGTTCGAATGGTCGCCTCAAGGAACGCCTTTCTCCGTCTGCGCCGTTCTCCTCGCCGCGGTCCTTTTCGTCGGACTGGCCGCCGCACTCTTCACCTGGTTCGAGTATCATCACAGGGCGGAAATGCAGGCATGACGCAAGGAAGCCCCTTGCAGGAGCGGCGCACCGTCCGCCCGGAGCTCATTGGAGCGCGCAAAGGTCGTAGCACGCGCGCAGCGCCTCACGAATGTTTCCCCGCGACCGCTCGAACAACGTTTCGGCCGACGGAAAACGCGGCGCGACGGATTGAGGACAGATCCCGGAGAGAATCTCCTCCAGCAATCGCGCCGACGTGCGGCACTCATAGAGCACGGGCAGGCGTCCGGGCTTGTGCGTGGTGATGATCAATCCTCCGGCACCGCGGCAACGGCGAAGGAACCGGCGCCACTCTAACCAGCTCAACTGTTCCGCTCCGTCCAGCAGAATCAGGTGTTCCCGCGAAAGCCCCTTAAACAGCCGGGCGCTCTGGGCGGCGCTCAAGCGCGGGTGTTCCTCGCTGAGTCTGGCGTGGCGTATTCGAAACCCTTGTTCCGCCAGGCGCCGGCCCAGCTCCTCAAGCAAGGTCGTTTTCCCGGAGCCGTGCGGCCCCACCAGCGACGCGCGATAGTTCAGGCGCCGCAGTTGTTCCAATAATTCGAGCCAGGTCGCACCCTCGAGCCGAAAGGCAATGCGTTCCACGGCTTCGCTGCGGAAAGGATTGTCGCGCGCCTTCATTCCGGCCCCGCTTGAGTCACACTGCCGACAGGTTCGCCCCGCCGGATGAATCGCTCGTACCACCGTTCTCGCCGGCCGGGGACTTCCGCCGTTCCCAGCTCCACCTCGCGCCGCCCGGGCGCCACCACGATCTCGCGCCGCGTCACTTCATCCGGCGACTGCGTGACGAGTTCCAACGCCCAGACCAGTGAAATCAATTTGCCCGAAAAACTGTAAGGCGCGGGGGGCAATTGAAACCGAAAGGAACGAGTGTCCCGTTCCAGGGGGTGATCGAAGCGCACTGTTTCCACTACCCCGGCGTCCTCCGTTCCTTTCCCGCGGGTGAACCAGAACAGGCGCAGTTCCGCCGTTTGCGGCGAGCAATCCAGTTGCCAGTGAACCGTTCCCGTCAACTCCTCGCCCGGATCAAACGCTTCGCGTCCGTCATGCAGGTTGATCTCCAGGTGATTCATGCGCGCATCCTTTCCACCGGCGCCGGCAGCACCGTCACCGGAAACTCCTCGCTCACGTCCGGCCATCGCTCAATCTCGCCCTCGACCCGCAGCGCCCACACGATCTTGTTGTTGTCGCCCGAAAACGAATGCATCAGATCCGCCGGAATCGTCACACCGGCCGAGCCCGACGCAATCTCGGCGGCATGCGTGGTCTCCACCACCGGTAGCGCGGCAAAGATGCTCTTGTCCGTGTACGTGCTCGTCCCGCGCCGGTAGGTGGCTTCCTCGCGCCCTTCCAGCCACATCCGCAACGAGCGGAGCACCTGCGTTCGCCCTGAGAATTCCCACTGCACGTAAACCCGCTGGCCGAGGGACACCGTCCCGGGAGACAGCGTAACGCGCACACGCGGGTTGAACAGCGCCAGAAAGCTGTATGTCGTGACTCTTTGAGAATGT
>DGDZ01000063.1 GCA_002385705.1 Verrucomicrobia subdivision 3 bacterium UBA3939 | reverse complement strand
CGGGCAGCCCGGACATTGTGAACTATGGCGCGGGCGCGGCGACGTCGCTGACGATGACCCTTGCCGACAACATGGTGGTGGGTTTTGTGCAGACGCCGCAATTGACGGCGAGCTTTGCCAACATCGGCACGATCACGATTTATCCGCAGGATCTTGACAGCTTCACGTCGTCGGACACGAACGTGGTGGCGATTGATCCGTTAGGCCGGCTGACGGCGGTGGGGCCGGGGAGCGCGACGATCACGGCGACGCTGGCGGGACTTCCGGCGCAAACGGCGACGATCAACGTGACGGCGTCGAATCCAGAGCTGAAGCACCGCTACAGCTTCAACGAGGAACCCGGGGCGACGACGCTGACCGACAGCGTGGGCGGCGCGCATGCGACGGTGGTCGGGCCGAATGTGATCCTTGGAGGGGGCGAGGCGTTTCTGAACAACACCGGCGGGTACGAGACCGCGTCGTATATCGACCTGCCGGACGGCATTATTTCGGCCCGGAGCAATATCACGATTGAACTCTGGTACACGTGGACGCGGACGGAGGGGAACCAGCAGCGGCTGTTTGACTTTGGCAGCAGCACGAAGGCGGACGGTTATGCGACGAATACGGGGAGCGGCCTGACGTGGCTGTCGTTGTCGCCGATCGAGTGGGGGAACGCGATGCAGTTGCTGTATTCGACGAACGGTAATCCGCCGCAGCTTACGCTGAGCGCGCCGCGGTCGCCGGCCAACGAAGAGGTGCACGTGGCGGTGATTTACGCGCCGGACAGCGGTCTGTCGCGCATTTACGTGAACGGCGTCCCGCGTGCCACGGGCACGGCTCCCGCGCGCCTGTCGGATCTCGTGGACATCAACAACTGGCTGGGCGTTTCGCAGTGGGACGACACGCCGTTTGGCGGCCGGTACAATGAGTTCCGCATCTGGGAGGGCGTGTTGACCGACCTGGACATCGCGCTGAGCCGCCATGCCGGTCCGGACGCGTCCGTCGTCGGCAATGCCGGCGAGCTCCAGTCGATCGAGGTGCCGGACCAGGTGTTGCTGATCGGCAATCCCGCGAATGCGCAGGCCATTCTGCACGCCAACTTCGAGAACTACCAGGGCGTGGAGATCCAGAGCATCTCGGGCGTGAGTTTCCAGAGCCTGGATACGAATGTGTTCACCTCCACCTCCGGCGGCAGCCTGAACGACGTCGCCCTGGGCACGGCGGAACTGGTGGCCAGCTATTCGGGTCTGACCGCCACCGGCACGGTCAGTGTCATCGCTCCGACGTCGGTCACCCTGGGCCTCACGAACAGGATGAAGGCCGGCGGTCTGCCGGTGAACGCGATCCTGACGGCCGATTTCACGAGCACGATTACGAATGTGAATGTCACCGGGTTTGAGGGTGTGACGTGGAGTTCGTCGGATACGAACGTGGCTGCGGTTTCGGCCACCGGCCAGGTGACACCGAAGAACCCGGGCGTAGCGGTGATTACGGCCAGCTACGGCGGGCGCACGGACGACGTGACGCTGACGGTCGAGTTGCCCGCGGGCTTCACGAAAGGCCAACTGATCCATCGCTACAGCTTCAACGAGGCTCCGGACACCACGACGGTGACGGATTCGGTGGGCGGGGCGCATGGAACGGTGATCAACCTGGTTCCCGGCTCCGCGGAGGACAATTTCAACGGGCTCGGCCAACTGGTCATGTCAGGCACGGGCAACAGCGGGTCTCCGGGCTCGGCCTATGTGGATCTGCCGAACGGGCTGGTGAGCGGTCTGAGCGCGGTGACGATTGAAGGCTGGGTGGTGTGGAGGTCCGAAGTGCAACACACGCGGTTCTTCGATTTCGGCAACAGCAACGCCGGCGAGGGATCCGCGGGCACCGGCCAGGGTTACATGATGTTCTCACCGTGGTCGGGCAGCTCCCGGACGCGGTTTGCCATCAAGCAGGGGACGCAGGCGGAAACCCCGAGCCTGGCGTCGAGCGTGGCGCTGACGGCGGGGCCGGATCTGATCCACTACGCGGTGGTTTACGATCCGCCGAACGGCGTGGTGCGCATCTACATCAACGGCCAGCGGACGGGCACGGCTGCGGTGAGCCTGTTGTTGAGCGTTGTTCAGGACGTGAACAACTGGCTGGGCCGCTCGCAGTGGTCGGGTGACGCGATGTTGAACGGGCTCTACGACGAGTTCCGCATTTACAACGGTCCGTTGCTGGATGCGGACATTGCCGCGAGCTACGCGGCGGGTCCGGATGCGCTTCCGGCGGATGCGCCGGCATTGAAGATCCGGGCGGAGTTGCCGAACCTGATCCTGAGCTGGAGCGCCGAGGCGGAAGGTTTCGAGCTGGAGGCCGCGGACGATGTGAGCGGGCCTTACAGTTCTGCCGGATTGCCGGCGCCGCAGCAGGTTGGTGATGAATACCAGGTCACCGTGCCTGCTTCGGGCCAGAGCCGGTTCTTCCGGTTGAGCAAGTGACACGGGATTGCACCGGCGCAGCCGTGGATCCGGCTGCGCCGGCCGACCCGCGACGGAAGAGAGAATGACAATGATGGAATATGGAAAGTGGATAAAAGACTCCCGAACAAGAACGGGCCGGGCATTTACGCTGATTGAATTGCTTGTCGTGATCGCCATCATCGCGATCCTGGCCGCGATGCTGTTGCCTGCCCTGGCGAAGGCCAAGGAACGCGCCAAGCGCACGAACTGCATCAGCAATATCAAGCAGGTCGGCCTGGCGTTGACGATGTATGCGACCGACAACAAAGATCGATTGCCAAGGAGTTTCCCGGGTGGCAGCGGCGGCGCCTGGCCGTGGGACATGTCGATCGAAACGGTGGACGCGATGATGCGGCAGGGGTTCTCGAGGGACATCCTGTTTTGCCCGTCGTTCATCGCGCAGAACGACGACAAGTACTGGTTTTTCAATAACGAATTCCGCGTGCTGGGATATGCCTTCGCGCTGGAAACGTCTCCGCGCGTCAAGCCGGAGGACCAGCAGTCGAGACTCTCCAGGCCCACACCGCGTCCTGTCAATCCGCTGGTGCCGACCGGGCCAAAGGTGGTGCCGCCGATCACGGACACGGTCCTGGTTGCCGATGCCAATCTTTCGATTGGATCGAATGTCGGCAACCGCAAGGCCAACACCTACGTGAACGTTGTTGGAACGTACGCCGACCTGGCGCATTCCAGTCCGCACATTGAGAGGGGCATGCCGCTGGGCGGGAACCTGCTGATGCTCGACGGCCATGCGGAGTGGCGGAAGTTCGACAAGATGGAAGTCCGCACAACAGGCAACAGCAGCACGGTGCCGGCGTTCTGGTGGTGACGCGCCGCGCGCTCTTCACGCGCAGGGTGCGAAGAATACTCTGGAACAATTGGCTGGCGCAGAATCCCTGAATGGCCCATATGAACGGGGCATTCAGGGATTGCTGCTTGTGGATTCAGTGCATGAACGGTGAGCTGTCCGAAACCCGACGGCCGGGCGCGACGACCGGCGTCCGATCGCGCCGACGCCGTGTTCCCGCAGCGGCGGCTGTTCTCCTCGCTGGTTCTCTCCCGGTTCTGGCCGCGCAGGCTCACTTCAGCGCTTCGCCGCCGCGGGCCGGCCCGAATGATGTTGGCAATTTTGTCGGGGCGTCGTTCGACGCCGACAACGCCGGCGGCAGCGGCATCAACGAAAACGGCGGCCCCCACAACGGCACCGCCAATGACCGGTTCACGTGCGTTGCCCACGGACGACCGCTCCAGGGGCAGACCTTCATCACGGGCGCCAACCCGAATGGCTACGACCTGGTGTCGTTCAGCGTGCGCGTTGCCGGGTATTCCAACAACATTGCGACGGGGGACAACGGCACTGCGTGGGATCTGGATGACGACGCGTTCTTCCGCATCCGGATCGGCGAGGTTCGCGACGGGACGAATTACTTTCCTTTGTCGCACCAGTACGCCTCCGTGGGCGGGCCGGGCAATCCGGGCCAGGGCCGCAGTGCGAACGGCCCCGGCGTCTGGATGACGTTCGAACTCGATTACCCCGTGCGCCTCGATCCGAACACGCTTTACGGCGTGGATCTCGGGCCGGTGAACGGTTCTTCCAGCCATTTTGAATGGCTGGGCATTCGCGACGGCGCCACCAATGGCAACCCGTTCGCGTCCGGCTCGGCCTATATCTCGGGGCCAGGTTACTTTGAGATCATTCCGATCGAGGCGGACCGGGTGTTTATCGCGCAACTGAAGCCGGCGGAGGCACCGTTTGCGTTCGCGCATCCGGGCGCGCTGCACTCGGAAGCGGACTTCATCCGCATGTCGAACAAGGTGGCGCAGGCGGCGCAGCCCTGGAAAGGGAGTTACGACATGCTGACGGTGAGTCCGTATGCGCAATTGAACTGGAGGCCGGCGCCGGTGGAATACATTGTGCGCGGCGGCAGGGGTCAGAACTACACGCGCTCGCAGCAGGACGCGGCGGCGGTGTACCAGTTGGCGTTGCGCTGGCGAATTTCGGGCGACACGGCGTATGCGGATCGGGCTGTGTTTATTCTGAACGCGTGGGCAAACACATTGCGGGGCGTGCGCGGCGACAGCAACCAGTCGTTGGCGGGCGGGATCTGCGGCGCCCAGTTTGCATGCGCGGCGGAGATGCTGAGCGCGTATCCGGGTTGGGTGCCGGCCGATCGGCGAAAGTTCAAGGACATGATGATGCGGGTGTTTTACACGGCCAACGACGATTTCCTGCACCGGCATCATGACAACTGTTCGACGCACTACCGGTTGAACTGGGACACGGCGAACATGGTTTCGATGCTGGCCATTGGCGTGCTGTGCGACAACAAGGCGGTCTTCGACCAGGCGCTGGATTACTTCTATCGGGGCGACATCAACGGCAACATTCAGAACGCCGTTTGGTTCATTCATGACAACGGGCTGGGGCAGACGGAGGAAGCGGGGCGCGATCAGGGACACAACAACGGCGGAATGAATTTTCTGGCCCGGTTCTGCCAGGTGGCGTGGAACCAGGGGCACGACCTGTTCGGATATGACAACAACCGCCTGCTGCGGGGCATCGAGTATCTGGCAAAGTACAATCTGTTTTACGATGTTCCCTACGTGCCGCATCGCACGTGTGACATGAGACAGACGGAGGCGGTGGTGTCGGAGGCCGGGCGGGGCGCGCTCGATCCGATGTTCGAGCTGATTCACCATCATTACGTCAATATCAAAGGCCTGTCGGCGCCCTTCAGCACGCGCGCTGCGGAATTGCTTCGTCCCGAACCCGGGCCGAACACGTCGATTCATCCGTCGCAGGTGGACTGGTTCGGGTTCGGCACGCTGACGTACACCCGGGAACCGTTCGAAGGCGACGTGCCGCCGAGCGGTTTGACGGCGAAGGTGCGCGGTTCGCGGGTGCTGTTGAACTGGTGGGGTTCCGCTTACGCGACAAATTACGTGATCAAGCGCGCGACGACCCGCGGCGGGCCTTACACCACGCTTGCCACAATCCCTGCGCACGAAGATCGGATGTTTTGGGATACCGCGCCTGCGGACGGGACCGCGTATTACGCGGTTTCGGCCCTGACGCCTTCCGGTGAAACGGCGAATTCAGGCGAGGTGGCCGTGAGCCTGCAACCGCGATTGATTGCCCACCTGAAGTTTGACGAGACGAGCGGCGCCCATGCGCGGGATGCATCGGGCAACGGCGCCGATGGAGTCCTGTCCGCGGGCGGGACCTGGATGGCGGGCCGGCAGGGAGGCGCGGTGCATCTCGCCAGGGATCGGAAACAGTACGTCGCGTTGCCGGCCGGCATCACGACCAACCTGAACGACTTCACGATTGCGACCTGGGTTCGTCTTTCATCGTTGAGTTCCTGGATGCGGATCTGGGATTTCGGGTTCGGCTCGCCGCTGGCGCGAGTGGAGAACACGCCGACGCGCTACATGTTCCTTTCGCCGCGGGCGGGTTCGGGCGTCGTGCGGTTTGCGATCACGGGCAGCGGCGGCGCGCTCGAGCAACAGATCGACGGCACCGCCCCATTGCCGGTGGGTGTCTGGAAACACGTGGCCGTCACGCTGTCGGGCAGCAACGGCGTTCTCTACGTCGATGGCGTGCCGGTCGGCACCAACTCGCAGATCCACCTGACTCCGGCGCAGCTGGGGCACACGACGCAGAACTGGCTTGGGCGCTCTCAATACGCCGACCCGTACTTGGACGGGATGCTGGACGATTTTCGGATTTACGATCGCGCGCTGACGCCGGCACAGATTGCCGCCCTGGCGGCATCCACGGATCCCTCTGTTGAAGCGGCGGCGCCGAGGGACGTGCCCGGTCGGAGGACATCCGCTGCATCCGGCGGTGACGAGTGGCGGCCCGACCGATAGACTTTGCGTTGACGGCCGCAGGCCGGCGGCCGAAGCGCGGTTGATGCTGTCAGAGAATCGATTTATGAGAAGGAAAGTGAGTGCGTTTAAACGCGGGCTGCGCAGCCTGTGCCGGATTCGCCGGGCAGCCTGCATTTCAACGTGTGTGGTCATCCTGTCAGGCGCCGCCGGTGCGTTCGCAGCGGAACCGGCTTCGCCTCTGACGCTGACGGTCCGCCTCGATCGGCCGGTGAAGGCAATCAGCCCCGACCTGTTCGGCATCTTCTTCGAGGACTTGAGTTACGCGGCGGACGGCGGACTTTATGCCGAGCTGATCCAGAATCGTTCCTTCGAGTATCACGCGACCGAACAGCTCACCTGGAATCCGCTGAGTTTCTGGGAGGTGGTCACGCGCGGCGGCGGACGCGGATCGGTTGCAGTCGGCGCCTCGGAACCTGTTCATCCGAACAATCCCCATTATGTTGTGCTGGACGTGGCTGAAGTCGGCGAGGGCGTGGGGTTGATGAATCCTGGCTTCGACGGCATTCCCGTGAGGGAAGGGGAGCGTTACGATGTCGCGGTGTTTGCGCGGCAACTGTACCTGGGCCGGCGCTGGGGCGGCGTTTACGAGGGTACCCCGCCGCCGCTGAAAGCCCGGTTGGAAAGCCGGGACGGGCGAAATCTGGGAGAAGTGACGCTGACCGGGCTGGACTGGCGCTGGAAACGCCTGACAGGAACCATCACGGCAACGGGGTCCGACGATGCGGCGCGCTTCGTTCTGCTCGCCACGGAACGCGGCGGAACGGCGTTGGACGTGATTTCGCTGTTTCCGCAGAAGACCTTTCGCAATCGTCCGAACGGCCTGCGCGCGGACCTGGCGCAGGTGCTCGCCGATCTGAAGCCGAAGTTTGTGCGGTTCCCCGGCGGTTGCCTCGTGCACGGGTTCGGCCTCGGCAACATGTATCGTTGGAAGGACACGATCGGGCCGATTGAGCAGCGGCGGGAACAGCCGAACATTTGGGGTTACCATCAGACGGCAGGGCTGGGTTACTTCGAGTATTTCCAGTTCTGCGAGGACATCGGCGCCATGCCGCTGCCCGTGGTGCCGGCCGCGGTGTGCTGTCAGAACGCCAACTTCACCGGCGGCCACGGCCAGCGCGGACTGCCGCTGGAACAAATGCCCGAGTACATCCAGGAAGTGCTGGATCTCATCGAATGGGCCAATGGCCCGGCCGATTCGGAGTGGGGAGCGAAACGCGCGGCCGCCGGGCATCCCGAGCCGTTCGGATTGAAATACATCGGCGTTGGCAACGAGGATCAGATCACGCCCGTCTTCAAGGAACGGTTCAAGATGATCTACGAGGCGGTCAAGGCGAAGCACCCCGAGATCGTGGTGATCGGTACGGTGGGACCGTTCCCGGACGGCGAGGATTTCGAAGCCGGCTGGAAGTTTGCCGATGAATTGAAGCTGCCCATGGTGGACGAGCATTATTATCGTCCGCCGCAATGGTTCTGGGACAACCTGAAACGCTACGACAGTTATGATCGCAGCCGATCCAAAGTGTATGTGGGCGAATACGCCGCGCACGATGACCGGCGGCGCTCGACGTTGCGATCGGCGCTTGCGGAAGCCGCGTATCTGACGTCGCTCGAACGCAACGGCGACGTGGTCGCGTTCGCCTCATACGCGCCCCTGCTGGCCAAGCGCGAGCACACGCACTGGAACCCGGACCTGATCTACTTTTCGAATACGGAGATTGTGCGGACGATTAACTACCACGTTCAGCAGTTGTTCAGCCTGAATTCAGGTGACGGCTACGTGGCGATGGAGTTTGATGAAGCGGCGGCCGGCAAGGCGTTCGCCGCATCGGCGGTCCGCGACAGCGGGACCGGCGATCTGATCCTGAAGCTGGTGAATGGAGCGAACACGGCTCGAACACTGGACATTCGCCTGGCAGGCGTTGGAAACCCGGCTGCGACGGCAACGCGCACCGTGCTGACGGGACCGAATCCGGCGGTCGTGAACGACTTCGGGAATCCGCGCGCGGTTGTTCCGCAGTCAGACGAGATTGCAGCGGGCGCGTCGTTCCGGTGCGACGCCCCGGCGCATTCGCTGACAGTGATCCGGATTGGAGCGCGATGAACGCATCGCAGAATCGAAAGAGTGAAACCAGGCGGCGCGAGCCCCGGTATGGAGTCCCGCCTTCAGGCGGTCGCGCTGTCTTTCTGCAAATCAACCGAACATCCTTATGAACCGAACTCATCTCATCGTTCTCGCCCTGGTGTCGGCCGCAGCCGTCGGCAGATTCACAGCACCAGCCGCTGACACCGCCGGCGCCCCGGCAACGGATGGCGCCGCCGAAGCGCAGTCTGCCAACATCATTCGTCCGGGCGAACGCTGGCTCGACGATCGCGGCAAACACATCCAGGCCCACGGCGGCGGCATTATCAAACTGGGGGATACCTGGTACTGGTTCGGCGAGGATCGTTCGGCTGACAACGATCGCGAGCGTCGCTACGTCGCCTGCTACTCCTCGACCAACCTCATCCACTGGAAGTTCCGCAACCAGGTGTTGAGGCTGGCGAACCCGGAGAACTTCGGCCCCGGCTGGGTGCTCGAGCGACCCAAGGTCTATTACAACGAAAAGACCAGGAAGTTCGTCATGTACATGCACATCGACGGCCCGATGCCCGGTCAGCGCGGCAATTATCTCCTGGCCCGCGTCGGCATCGCCACGTGCGACACCGTCGATGGCGATTATCAGTACGTCCGCAGCTTCCGTCCGCTCGGGAAGGAAAGCCGCGACATCGGCCAGTTCATCGACGATGACGGTTCGGCGTATCTGATCTTCGAGTGCCGGCCGGATCGGGGGTTCTACATCGCGAAACTGTCCGACGATTACATGGACGTCGAGAAGGCCGTTTGTTTCATCCGATCGCCGCTCGAAGGCGGCGCACTCGTGCACTATGACGGGCTGTACTACGTCATTGGATCGGCGTTGACCGGGTGGAATCCGAACCCGAACAAGTACGCGACGGCGAAGTCGCTGGAAGGACCGTGGTCGGAGTTCAAGGACATCGCGCCGCCGGAGACGAACACGTATGGGTCGCAATCGACGATGATGTTGAAGGTGGCGGGCACGAAGAAGACGTCGGTGATCTTCATGGCCGACATGTGGCGTCCGCGGACGCAATGGGATTCGCGTTATCTCTGGATGCCGCTGGAGATCGGGGAGGGGAAGCTCTGGCTGCCGGAGCCGAAGCCGTGGACGATTGATGTGACGACAGGCGAGACGCGGATTGTGAGAGAATAGAACGTCGAGCATCCAATAACAGACACCCAGGGTCCAGGGCAGGACCTCCTGCATTGCTTCGTCTCCGTCTTGTGGAAGTGACAGATTTCCGGACTTCCGGCGTTGACCACACGCATTCCGATGAATGCAGCCGGTGAAGGTGTCCGGACTTTTCCTGAGAAACCATTCCGTGGTGGACAACGCTCCTGTTGATGTGTTAGCAGGGGCGCGCCACTCCATGAAACGACATTTTTGCCACTTCGGGTTTGCCTTCCTGCTGTTCACCGTGTTGTTCGCATCGCGCGCCGTCGCCAACGTTCATTTCACGCTTTCCCTGTGGCACGGCTACGACTTCTTTTACCCGAACGCGAGCCTGATTGTGACCAATCCGGCACCGGTCACGTATCACCGCATTGAATCGCCCTCGGGATGGATCTGGCGGAACGCCGGGAGCGACAACAACGGAAGTTCGGGCCCTCTGGCCGATCTGGAGACCCTGCTTGAGGAATGCACCAACGGAGTGTGGAAGCTGTACTTGAACAAGGATGACGCGTCCGAAACGGTGTACTACTTTTCCGTTTCGGTATCGGGAGTGGGGACCGGGGAGTTTGGAGATGTTTCCATTCTCTACCCGGAGGACGGCAGTTCGGGCCTTGCCGCGGAGCCGACGTTTCACTTCACGGGGCCGGATCATTCTCCGTGGATCGACCTCTATGTGGCGGACCAGGCGCATGGGCTGACCTGGTACAGCGCGACGATTCCGGGATCCTCGACGAACTGGGCTCCTTCGGGGCCCCTGGCGCCCGGGGAGAACCTGCTGTCGGTGATACACCGGTACAACGGGCACCCGGGTATCAGCATGACCGTGCCGACGAACAGTGCCGGAGAGCCTCTTTCCGGGTGGTCTTCGTCGGCCACGCTCTATACGTACGGTTATTCCTCGTTCAACGTGAAGAGCGGCGGTTCGGGCGGAGGCGGACACAGGTTGCTGGCGCACTACTCATTCGAAGACGGCAGCATTTTCGCGACGGATGTCTCGGGGAACGAAAACCATGTTGGGTCCGTTTCCAGCACGGGAGGCGGAACGCGGTACCCGACCAACGAACCGGCGATCGGCGATTTCTCGGCGTATTTCGACAACAATGGCGGGGCGGGTGGCGGGTGGTTGAATCCGCCCACGAAGCTGCTGGCTACGCTGGCGGGGAGTTTCACCGTGTCGCTCTGGGTGCAAACGACAGAGGTGTATGGCGAGGACGACGATTGGGGCCTTTTCGGCAACGCGGGCCTGGTGAGCGCATTCACGGGGCCGGGCGACAACTGGGTGGTGCCGATGGCGATCACCGGATCGAAGCTGGCGTTTGTCACAGGCGGTTTTCCCGAGCACACGCTGCACTCGTCCGTGTCCATCACGAATGAAGGGCTGGTCCACGTTGCTGTCACGCGCGACCGGTTGACCGGTGAGAAGCGGATTTACATCAACGGCGTGCTGGACGCGGAAGGCATGGGTTCAACGGAACTGCTCGACTCGGCCGACGGCCTGGAGATCGGTTACAACAACGGGACCGGCTTCAAAGGGGTGATGGATGACATCCAGATTTACTCCGGCGTTCTGTCGCCGGCGGAGATCGCCTTTCTTTACGCGAATCCGGGGAGCACGGTGCCGGATGCCGGAGGCAGTGAACTGGGTGAAGCGGTCGATGCGCCGGAACTGATGTGGACCACCGGTGGGGATGCGGACTGGTTTGCGCAAACGGGCGAGACGCACGATGGCGCGGACGCGGCGCAGAGCGGTCCCATTGATCGCGACCAGAGCACCTGGATCGAGACCACGGTGCAGGGGCCGGGCACATTGTCGTTCTGGTGGAACGTGTCGAGCGAGGACGACGAGGGTTTCGATTTCGTGGAATTCACGATCGACGAAACCTTTGAAGCGATGATCTCCGGGGAGTGGGGATGGGACTATTACGAGGTGTACCTGGAGCCCGGCACGCATACACTGCGGTGGACCTATTGGAAAGACTCGGAGTTCGCCTCGGGCGCAGACGCTGCGTGGCTCGATGAGGTTCGCTTCGTGCCGGATATCGAGGTATCTCTCCGATTCAGCATCGAGCGCAGCCGCACTCCCGACGGCGAGTTCTTCCTCGGTTTCCCGCTCCTCGAATATGTCTCGGTGGAAGCCGTGACGTCGCATGAGATCGAGTCTCCCAATGGGCTGTTCCAGGGGAGCACGGACGGTTCAAGCAGCATCAATCTGGCGTCGCTCCAGGAAGTGCTTGACGAAGTCGAGGCCGGAGTGTGGCGGCTTTACATCAATCGCGGCAGCGCCTCCGAGCGCATCTACACGTTCACCGCCAGCGTCACCGGCATTGAGGAGAGCGACCTTCCGCCGGTGGAGATTCTGTCACCCCAATTGGGGAGCACGGTTCCGCCGGAAACGGGTTTTTCCTGGACCGGCCCGTCGGGTTACACAAGTTTGTTTGTGAATTCGTTTCTTTCGGCGGGCGGCGCCAGCGGCGGGATGACGAACCTTCAGCCCGATGTGATGGAATGGACGCCGCCCAACCCGCTTGTAGAGGGAACGAACGGGCTTCTCGTGTCGTATCGGTTCGAGCCGTTTGGCGGCGCGGAGTTCACCGATCCGGTGGATCCTTTCTCCAATCCGTTGACGTCCTGGAACTATTCGATCGACCTGGCTTCGAGAGCGACCACGCGTTTCATCGTTGGAAGCGGCCCGGCGGTCCCGGTTACGATTCTGAATCCTGCCAGGGCAGGTGCCGGCATTTCGTTTTCGTTGATGACAGAGAGCGGGCGAAGCCACACGGTGCAATCGGCAACGAACCTTTCCGGCGCGGTGTGGACGGACGTTACGAACTTCGTCGGGGACGGCGGTCTGATTCAACTGCAGTTGCCCATCGGGCCGGAACCGCAGCGGTTTTTCCGAGTGCGCAGCCAATGAGCGGCGGCCGGGTTGCCGGGCGCGGCCGACGGCGTCGTTTTTCCAGTAGGGAATTCACCCGATGGATGGAACGGCGTGGCGCCGGTAAATAGCTGTGTCGCTATGAAGAACGTTTCGCCTGTCAAACTGCTGGTTCGCCGCGCGGGGTCGAAGAAATTCCTGAGGTCAACCGGCCGATGGACCCGGAATGCGAAGGCGGCGTGCAATTTTCCAAACGTGCTCAATGCGATTCACGCGTGCCTGGCGCGGGAGCTGGATGAAGTGGAGCTGGTGCTCCGGTTTGACGGGGATTCGAAGGACCGCTGCCTGCGCGTGCGATGTTGTTAGCAGCCCGCGTTACACGAGTTGCAGCAGATGGCGGGTTTCGATCAGGAATCCCCACCACCAGGCGAGCAACAGCCCGCCGCGGAGGTAGAACCAGATCGAGAGAAAGCTGAGTACCACCCGCAGCAGCAGCAACGCGCCAAAGAGCAGGAGAGGCGCCGGGTTGGGCGAGGCTTCATGCTTGATCCAGACAACCCCCACGGCGAACAGGATCGTCAGCAGGACCGCGACGCGCCGGTTCTGGGACAGGCGGATCAGCCATGCGAACGGGGCGAACGTGAGGAACAACTGGAGGAAGGCCAGGCCGAACAGCATTTTCGCGAACCATTCGTCCATCGAGGCGGGATAGTCGGCGGGCGTGCGCAACCGGAGAAGGGGATCCAGGAAGAAGTGCAGATACAGCGCCATACCTGTGCCCGCTACGGTCGCCACGGCGAAATCGAGCGGGGGGATTTTCCAGGTGAAGACCGGCCGTCCGGTGTAACGCGTGTGCCAGGCAAACACAAAGGCCCAGAGCACGAAGCTGCCCACGAACACATTCGCTTCGAGGTACCAGATCGAGAAGTGCCGTTCGTGCCACAGCGCAAAGCGCGGGTAGCAGGCCAGCGCCGTTCCTGCCGCCGCCAACACCGCGGAGTTCACCACGCTCGGTTCTGCAAGCCTGCGCACAACTCCTTTGTAGCTGGCGGAGAATTGCAGAAACAAGCGCTTTAACAGGTTGAGATGAAAAACATCCAACAAGGCCGTCGGTGAATCACCGAGGTGGAGAGTCAGTGACGCTCGGCCACGCGCGCCCGACCGATTGCGGTTATCAGACGAGGGCAACAGCCTCCGCCAGGGCTGCGGCTTGACAAGCGCGGGGACGCTCGCTCCACCGATTGATTGCAGATTGCAGAGTTTGAGGGCGCTCGCTCTCGCTGCATCATAGGCGTTTTTCTTCTCGCCAGTTGGAAGGTGTCGCGTTAAACAGGCGCGCATGATCTCTTTCCATGCGGGTCTCCTGGCGAGTGCCGCGGAAGCGGGTTCCGCTCAGACACAGGCGGGCTGGGTGACGGCCATCCTGACAGAGCTCGGCAGAACGCAGGCGGCAGGTTTTCTTCTGGATGTCGTGAAATGGACGCTGCTGGGAGCTTTGTGCGGCGTGCTGATCGCCGTTTGCGCCTGCGCGCTGTTTTCGAGGCTTCAGTGGTACGACCTGCGCTGGCGTTTTGGAGGCGCGGTGCGCTGGACACTGTTCAGCGCCACGATCCTGATCTCCGCGGTTCTGTTCGGCCTTGCCGGGTTCTGGAGCGGTGCGATCAGCGGGAGTGAACGCGTCGTCACCCGCAGCCGGTTGGCGACGGACGTGTTTCCGGCGATCGCGGATGTCCTTGCCGACGGGATGGCGTGGGTGCAGTTGCACGCTTCCGGGCAGGACACGGACGACGCCCGGCGCAAACAGCTTCTCGAGGAGTTCCGGGCCGGCAAGTGGGAGTTGCGGGCGGCGCAGTTCATTGAGCAGCTCGAGACCGTGACCGAAGAAATGGTGACGAACCTGGTGGCCAGGCTCGAGCAATCGGCGCTGGAGAACACGCCGGGCCTGAAAGGCACCTTTGGCGAAAAACTGCTGCGGCAATTTGTCAGCGGTATCGGGCGCTCGTTCATCAAGGACAGGGTGTCCGGCGAGATGAAGAGTTTTGGAGCGGACCGGGTTTACGCGGCGATTCGTGACGGACTGGCGAAGGAAGCCAGCAAGGCGGGCGATCCACAAACGATTTCTCACCGGGAGATCTCGACGTTTTTGGTACGGGACGGGATTACGCCCGCGATTCTGGCCCCGATCCGTTCCACCGCGCGGTCGCAACAGATCCCGCTGGTGTTGATCGCCCTTGTGTTGATTGTGGCGCCGCCTGCGTGCATTCGATTCGCGCGCGGGCGCTTTGGGCGCCGGCCGGGGAACGAATCCACAGCTCCTGCGATGCCTGCTGAGGAGGCGAGACAGGATCGGCAGTAGGCAGGTTCGCTGAGACGCGGGGACGAGCCGGCCTCACCCCGATCGTTCGCGGTTTCAGGCCTTTTCCTGCTCGCGTTCGATGGAGTCGAAGATCTTCTCGAGGCTGTTGAGCGGCGTGTCCCGTTTCGGGTTCAGCACCTGCCGCAGGTAGTTGACGGCATCGGGGATGGTTTTGACCGATCGCGGCAGGGTGGCGCCGCTGGCGTTGGCGTGCCCGCCGCCCTGGAACTTTTCGGCGATCTTCAGGGCCTCGCCATTGCGGCTGCGGAAGCTGGCTACGACGAAATTGTTGGGGCGGCGAAAGAGCGTGACGAGGACGGGAAACCGGGTGGCCTGTTGCTCCAACAGTTGGTGCACAATCAGGTTGTTGTTGCCAATGACGGTTTCCACCAGGCCGACCGTGGGGCTGACTTCGGTGATGTTCGATCGGCTCCACTCGAAGCCGATGGGGTTTTCGATCCGGCGCTTGACGGCCATGACTTCGAGGAGCGGATGGTCCAGGAGCCTTTCGATTTTTCCCCCCAGCAAGGTATGCAGATTCCAGAACTGGTAGATCTTCACGAGGTTGGCGTAATCGCTGGCCAGCTCGAAATCCGGATCGTCTTCGAGGAACAGGTCGGCCACGTTGTTGAGGTGAACGAGCCGGTCGAGCTCGGGAGAGGCGAGGCCGCACTCGCGCGCCAGTTCGTAGCACAGCAGGCCGGCTGACTTTCCGAGGTCGTGAACCAGAGTGGCGTACTTCGGGCTGTGGTCGGTCGCGTGATGATCGATGACGACCCAGTTCGGCTTGTCCATGCGGGGTTCGAACGCGAAGTCGGTGACCCACGCCGCGCGCTCGCGCAATTCGCGCTGTTTCCAGAAATTGTAGTGATACGCCTCCAACCGAACGTCCACGCCGAACAACGCGCGGGCCACTCGCTGCAGCAGGACCCCGGCTACCAGCCCATCGAGATCGCTTTCATGGGTGATAATGACATCGGGCCTGGGAAATGATTTCGTCATTGCGCGTCAGGCTAGCGGAGGAACGAGCAACTGACCAGTCGGGAATGCAGAGGGAAACTGAAGCCGCCCAACGTTCAGGGGAAAGGAGAATGAACACTCAACATTCAACGCCCGACGCAACGGTCTGCCTTCGAATCCCTCCCCTCCATTCGCAGAATGGAGGGGAGGGACGGAGGGGGCCCAAAAGAAATTCGAAATTCGAAATCCTCCGGGACA
>DGDZ01000090.1 GCA_002385705.1 Verrucomicrobia subdivision 3 bacterium UBA3939 | reverse complement strand
ATTTGGGAGAATTCTCTCCCTGTCTCCCTCCCCCCGCAAACAGCACGGGGCGAGGGAATGTCAGAATGGAGAGACGCTGGAATGACGCCGCGCGGCTTTGAACCGGAACGCGAATGAAGGCGAATGGTTCTGGCGTTGCCGTTGTTGTTTGCCGTTAGGCCGTTCTCTGTGTCTCCGTGTCTCTGTGGTGAAACAGCCTTGGGATGCCTTTTTGCCCCGGATTGTTCTGTGGTGGGCCTTCGGCCTGACAGCAACGCTGAGAAGAGCCGGAATCAGGATTCGCAAAGTTCGCGTCAAGCCGTTGCCGTGACGTCGTCTTCGCGTCTTCGCGTCTTCGCGTGAGACAAATGCCGTTTGCCTTTCGTGGTGGAGGCCGTTGCCGTGGTCGTTCTCTGTGTCTCCGTGCCTCTGTGGTGAAACAGCCTTGGAATGCCTTTTTGCGAGCCGTTGCCGTAAGCCGTTTTCGTGTAGTTCGTGTCTTTAGTAGTTGAGTCGATGCCAACGACTGGCGGCGGGGACGCCTACGCTACGCCGCTTCGCGTAATTCGCGTCAAGCCGTTGCCGTGACGTCGTCTTCGCGTCTTCGCGTCTTCGCGTGAGACAAACGCCGTTTGCCTTTCGTGGTGGAGGCCGTTGCCGTGGTCGTTCTCTGTGTCTCCGTGCCTCTGTGGCCATTCTGGTCGTTTTTCGAATGATCGGGATTTGAGACTCACGGCGACCAAGAGATTTCGCCCGTAGCGTGCGGCGTGACGAGTGCCTTCTCGACTCGTGACACCGTCGCTACAGGCGAACGTCTCACTGCGGCGTCGCCTGCAAACGCTACCGCGGACCGATGGCGATGAAATGGAAAGCCTCATCGACTGCGGCGCCGGTCGTTGAGTCAAACGTGCGGATCTCCACGGAGGTCGTACCGACATTCGCGCAGGTGGCGAGGCGAGGAGATGCCCCTTCTACTGTCACCGTAACCGTCGGTTGCGATGTAAAGGGCGTTGGAAACGAGACCGTGTAGATGCCCGTTCCGATCCTGGAAGCGCCGAACCCGGAGCCCGTTGTGACACTTCCATCCGGCGCAAGCCGCCCGCGGATGATCTTGAGGTTCTCGACACCGGCCGGGACGAGGTACTCGCCGAACAACCCAAGACGAATGTCGCCGCGCACGTCCAGTCTGGCGCCGGGAGCGGATGTGCCGATCCCGACGTCGCCGTTACCCTGGATCCGAACCCGTTCAAATCCGATCGGAGCCGCATGGAATGTAAAACTGGCTCCATCGTGGGGCAGGGTCAGGCGGAACTGGGAATCGCTGAAACCCAGGCCCGCTCCGCCGAACGTGATCTTCGTCGGCGCGGGATCCGTTCCCAGTGAAAGTCTGACGTCCGGCAAAGGAAGGCCGCCAATGGCGACATTACCTGCCTCGTTCCAGACCAGGGTGGCTTGCGATCCGTTGGTTCCGGCAGTGCCGAGCACACCTCCCTGGGCGCCGAACAACACCGGGCCTTCGGGAAGACCGGGCAGGAACGTGAACACTTTGCCGGCTCCGTACCAGCCCAATCCATTCCGGGTGTCCTCGCCCCCTCGGAACCAGATGTTTCGATCGTTCAATCTCAAATCGCCGCCCAATTGCGCCGGGCCCGAAATCCGCACGTGGCCGTTGATCGTCACATTGCCGTTGAAGGTATTGTCCGAGTCCAACCAGGCGACCGGCGCAGACGACCGCCGGCGCAGCGCTATCGAATGCAGCGCCATGGAGCATGAGCCCAGGGCGGCGACGTTGTTCAAACCCGGCGGGACATCGGATTGCCCGAAAGCAAAGCTCCCGGTCTCCGCTCCCCATGCGACCACGGTTCCGTCGCTTTTCAGCGCGAGGCTGTGCACGTAGCCGGCCGAAATCGCCACGACATTGCTCAATCCCGGCGGGACGATGGATTGTCCGAAGTGCAGGCCGGTCGAGGGATCGTTCGTGAAGCCCGCCCCCCAGGCCACCACCGTGCCGTCCGCCTTGAGCGCAAGACTGTGCACGGCTCCAGCAGCGATTGCCACGACATTGCTCAGGCCCGGCGGCACCGTGGACTGACCCACATCGAACCCGTTGGTGCCTCCGGGCCCGCCGGCGCCCCAGGCAACGACCGTACCGTCGCTCTTCAGCGCCAGGCTGTGAGCCTGTCCGGCGGAGATGGCGACGACATTGTTCAAACCCGGTGGGACGCTCGACTGGCCGAAATCCTGACCGTTGTCCGGTTGGTTGACGAGACCGGCGCCCCAGGCAACGACGGTTCCGTCGCTCCTCAGCGCCAGCGAGTGCAGAAAACCGCCGGCGATGGCGACGACGTCATTGAGGCCCGGGGGCACGATGGATTGACCGCGTTCAGGCAGAACGCCGTTGGTCTTGCCTGCTCCCCATGCGACTACAGTGCCGTCACTGCGCAGCGCAAGGCTGTGCAGAAAGCCGGCCGCCACGGAGATCGCATTGGTCAGGTCAGCCGGCACGATGGACTGGCCGTAATCGGCCGTGGAGCCCGAATCATAGATGTGGCCGCGTCCCCAGGCGATCACGGTTCCGTTCGCGTTCAGCGCGAGGCTGTGCGCGAACCCGGCAGCCACCTGCACCGGATTATCGACTTCGTCGGGTACGTTGTTGGCACTGAGTTCCGGCAAGGACTCGAAGCCCCAGGCAACGACGGACAGGTTCGTGCTGGTCAGCGCAAGGGCTCCTGCCTGGATGTTGGTCACGCCCGAACCGTCGCCGCTCAAGGTGCCGGTGAAGCTGTTGTTCGCGTTGTTGAACGTGACAGGTCCCGAATACACGCCGCTCAACTGGCCCGGCGGCAGTGTGCCGGTCAGTTGTGACGCCGGCAGAGTTCCAAGCAGCGCGTTCGCGTAGAGAGCACTGATCGCGTACGGCGTGGGCGTCAGCGGCTGCACGGGGTCCAAGGCGGCGAAGCCATTCACGCCGTCGCTGAACCAGATGCGCAACCCCAGGCCGGTTTGTTCAAACACAGCCGCATCCAGCGCCATCATGTTGGGTAACGCCGTGTCGCCCAAAGCCACCATGAACACTCCGTTCTGCACGGGAACACGGACCGCCTCGGCGGGTTCGCTGCCATTGACGCTGGTGCCGTCGTTGCTCCAGTGCGTCGTGTAGACAATGGAAGGCGGCGGCGGGTCAATCGTCACCGTCGGCGGACTGGTGTAGCCGGAGCCGGCGGTATCCGCCACGATCTCCACCACCGCACCATCGCTGATGATCGCGTGCGCAGTGGCCCCCGAACCGCCTCCGCCGGATAGCGTCACCGCAGGCGGACTGACGTAACCGCTGCCGCCGAACGTGATGTTGTAGCCGACCACAAACTGGCCGGACAGCACCGCAGTGGCGGTCGCCTGAGCGGCGGTGTTGGTGCCGGTGACGAGAGCGAACTTGAACTGGCCGTCACCGCTGAAATCCGTGTCGCCGACCTGGACGCGTCCCTGGTAGGTGACGGCCGTATTCTGGGCATTCGCCGGAGCGGCGATCAGAGCGGAACTGAGGAGCAGCCAGACGGCGGCCTTTCGCGCCTTCCAGGCAAAGGCCTGTCCGGGCGAGAGACGCGGGATCTTGCGGGATGCAGCGTTGATCTTCTCGGTCGGGGATGCATGCCGTTTCATTGTTCTTCTCCTTTCGGACTGTATCTTCTGACTCTTCAGGCGGTTGCATCAACGCTGCACGCCTCACGAGAGGAGCGAGGCGGGAAACAGATTCGGTCGCGAATAGCGATTGCGATCGTCGAAGGCGCTGGCCGGCAGGGTGCATATCATCCGACAGAGCAAACCAAGCCTGAAACGGCGCCACACCGATGGGGTCGCTCCGGGCGGTCCCGTCGGCAGATCGCGCGGCGTTGTCGCAAACGCTCATGAGGTGAACGGTGGGTACTGAAATCAACGTCCCGGCCAATATTCAAGCCTGTTTTGACGGCTGTTCCTGTAAGGCATCGTATGACGAGAGGGCTTGTTCTATAACTTTTCCTAACGCCTCAACTCAAGTCCTTCCCTCGCCCTGCGCCGTTTGCGGGGCGAGGGGGACAGGGAGAGAATCTGTCTCTTATACACATCT
>DGDZ01000024.1:16059-16329 GCA_002385705.1 Verrucomicrobia subdivision 3 bacterium UBA3939 | reverse complement strand
CAGGTTGTTCACACAGCTCAGCGCTTTCTCGAAAACCTGCGGCGCCATGACCGCGGATCCCACCGACAACACCACCCCGCCGTCCAGTTGCTCCACCGACGCGGCAAACAGACGAAAATCGCTCGCCCCCGCGCGGCCGATCACAGCACCGTTGAACATCGGGTGATTCGCAATGATGTCGTATCCAATGCCCGGATGCACCGTGAACGGAATCCCGCGCCGAAACGCTCCGGCCAGCAGGCTGAACTCCTTCCACGGATGCTTCACTTC
>DGDZ01000024.1:15588-15936 GCA_002385705.1 Verrucomicrobia subdivision 3 bacterium UBA3939 | reverse complement strand
CTCCTTCCACGGATGCTTCACTTCAATGCGGCCGGACGGCAGCGCGTGTGCGCGCATGGCCTGCAACAAATCCGCACGGGCCGAGGTCAGTGGATCCAACGGCTGTTCGCGAATCGATCGCTCCAGTTCCTCGGCAGCGGGCAACAACACGCCGTCCTCGGCGAGGAATCTCCCCAGGCTGCCGCCGTAACCGTCCCCGCGCAGCCCGCCCGCGAGCAATGCCAGGTGAATGTTGCGTCCGGTCTCGTCCCAGGTGCCGAAGGTGCCGGTCGCCACGTTCTTCCGCACCGATTCCTCCGTGCGGCCGAGGAACGCCAGTTCCCAGTCGTGGATCGTGCCCGCGCCGTT
>DGDZ01000024.1:0-15481 GCA_002385705.1 Verrucomicrobia subdivision 3 bacterium UBA3939 | reverse complement strand
GTATAAGAGACAGGTCGTGGATCGTGCCCGCGCCGTTCGTGGCCAGATGGGTGATCGCGCCGCCCTCCATCAATTCATTCACAATCCGCTGCGCGCCGTTCTTCACCAGGTGCGCGCCGTACATCAGGATCACCGCAGCGCCCCTCCGGCGCGCGGCAATGATGCGTTCGGCGCACGAACGGACGGCGTCCAGCACGGGCGAAGACGCCGGCGGCGGCGGGGCTGCAGGATCGACCAGAATCTGTTCGATCGAACTCAGGCTGTCGCGCTGCTCGAGCGGCAGAACGCGCAAGCGCGACAGGTCGAGTGGCTTCAATGCGCGGCTCATGTCGTGCCGCCTTTGTAACGGGCCGCAGCCGCCAACGCAACGCGCAAGAGAAACCGAGCATCCTCGTGCCCCGAACGCGGCTGCGGGTCGCAGACCCGTAGTCCGGAGTGCGACTCTGTGAGTCGCAGCAACGCCGAGAGCTCAAAGCGGTCAGGGTTCCCCCGGCAATCGTGTCTCGCAATGCGCGCCCATGAGCCTTCAATCGATGGAAAATGGGCAACGCCTTCAAAGGCCGCCAAAGCTTGCGACAACTTGAAGGCGAAATGGCGGAATGCCTGCTGCCACGGCAGCGTCGGGCATCAGGGTCTGGCGTGTCATCCTGCGCTTGCATGCTGGCGTACACCGCTGCGGATCGCAGACCCGTAGTCCGGAGCGCGACTCTGTGAGTCGCAGCAACGGCCGAGTGCTCAAAGCGGTCAGGGTTCGCCAGTCACTCGCGGCTGCAATGCGCGCACCTTCAACATGAGCCTCCAATCCCTTTGCTGTTGTATCTTACGGCTCAACCAGCACGCGATAAAACCGCATTTCCGCGGGCACCACAAATGCCGCCGACGCCTTCGACCCGGACGCCGTAATCGTCCCCGGAATATCCTCCCATTCCGGGTCCGCCAGCGACGACGTATGTTGAACGCGATACTTCTCCTCGGCGATCGATTCCCACGCCACTTCCAGTTGTCCGTTGGTAGCGACAATTGACAGAATGGTCGGAGGCGCGACCACAGCCACCGCGCGCCGGATCATCGCGTCGGTCTTGCTAAACAGGTAAAGCTCGCCGTCGCCTCCTTCGGCCAGGCGAATGTCGGCCCTCCCCCGGCCGTACGGCACACCGTACGGATCCACCCCCGAGGTCACGTTCACAACACCCGGGAGCACGCCTGAAGAGCTGCCGCCCTTGCTCGTGAATTCCTCGCCTATCATGTCGAACAGCCGCCGCTTCACCGGGCCCGCATCCGGAGTGTCGTAAGGGCTGTCGAAGACCACCTGCACCTCGCGCACCTTCGCAAGAGTCGCCGGGTCCGTGTCATGCGCCGCCAGCATGTCCTCGATGTCGCAGTAGAACAGCCGCGCGGTCGTGATGTCACCAAACACATACTTTCCGCGCAACCGCGGAATGGCCGAGCCTCGATATACGAACCCGCTGGAAATGGCGTCGCCCTGGTCCTGGAAATACTCCGCCACGGGATAAAACGGCGTCACCAGCCCGAGGTTCGTCGTCACTGCATTCAGCCGCCACGGAATCTGATCCGGAACCGGCAAGGGGTGGGTGTCCGAACCCGGCGGCCAGTCGCCGCCGGAGATCGTGGGAAAGAAACGGCGCGTTCCCTCGCGCGCAGCCCAGCCATAGTTTCCCCCCTTTTTAACGATGTTCACTTCCTCAAACGTGAACCGGCCGATATCGTGCACGAACAGCGCGCCCGTTTCCACGTCCCAGCTCATCCGGTGCGGATTGCGGAATCCGACCGCGAAGATCTCGGGCCGAGCCCCGTTGGTGTTCACGAATGGATTCGGGTCAGGACCGGTCGAAGGAATGCGGTACCTCCCGTTTGCGCTCAGGAGATCGTCGGGCCGCAGCGCCAGGTCCGGCGTGATCCTCAGGATCTTTCCAACCAAAGTGTCGAGACGCTGGGGAAAATGATGGCGATCGCCCGCCGTGACGCCGGGAACACCGTCGTCATTGGTCGGCAATTCCCCCGCCCCGCCGTCTCCATTGGCAATGTAGAGGTTGCGATAGTCCGGATGGCCGGGCCCCGCCAGCGGATTGAATGCGAGATCGCCCATCGGATGAATCCGGCTGTTGAATCCCACCCGCAGCAGTTCGCGCACGGTCCCTTCGAAGGTCGCGTTGGCGATGTTGTCATCCGTCCACTCCACCAGCACAGCCTGCCGCGCGCCGAATCCGGCAGCCCCGGCGGGAGGATTGACCACCGGAGTCAATTCGTAACCCGTCGTGTCGAGCCCCGGCAATGCCGTGTTCACCGGAAGGGCCGAGCCGCCGTCGTTGGGATTCTCCATGTGCACCGTGTAGAACACGCCATTGCTGGCGTAGGCCGGGTCGAAGGCTACCGTGATCAGGCCGCCCGCGTGGCCTTCATCATTGTCAAACTTCGGAAATACCGCCTGGAAGTTGATGTACACCGAAAACGCCCGGTTGCTCCGATCGAGGATGTAAAGATTCCGGTTCAGGTCGGGGACGAAAAACCGGGTATGGGCCAGCGGCGCATCCGGAGGCTCGGAGCGCAGGAAATTGATCCGCGACAGTTGCCCGGAAAAGTTGATCGGCGCGGTGGGATTCTGGAGGGAACCGCCGCGGGACGAAAGTGGCGCCGAAGCGTAGTTCTCGATCAGCAGCGCGAATCCGTCTTTCAGAATCGGCGGAGGTTCGTACTCCTGCGCGTGCAGGAGCAGCGTGCCTGCCGCGTAGAGCAGCGTGCACAAGCCCGGCCTGAGAACGGCGAGCGCCGCCGTCAACGGTGCGCGTTCGCAAGTCCGTTCATCAGTTCTTTCAAACCTCGCCACTGCGGTGCAGACCAGCTGCGCCACGCTCGAAGCGCGGCCTGTTCCATTTCGCCGGGCTGATAGGCGGCATCTTTGCTCTTCCCGCAGCAATGGTCAATTTCAAACGGACGGCGGGTCGTGGCGCGAGCGTCTCCGCCTGAGGGTCGGAGCAACGTCCCGGTGCCCGAACCACAACGACAGGCGTCAAGCCTGTTGGAAACATCGACACCGATAGAACCCGGCGGTGTTCTCCCCGGGCACTTGAGCATGGTTTCCGCGAACGAGAATCACCCGATGGCCAGAGGCAGGCAACGGTCCGACGTGTCGCCTTCGAAGCGAAGAATCAGTTCGACGTTCTGCAGATCCTTTTCGAGACAGAGATGAATCGCGTTCAACGGGTTTGGAAAGTTAAACGCCCTCTCGGCGCCCTGCGTCCAGTCACCCGTCGATTGCAGAAACTCTCCCGACCGCGGATTGCGCACCAGTAACTTGACGGGGGATGACCGTTTCATGCTGAAAGCATACCCGTTCAAGAACCCATGCTTCTATTAGGGTCAACACCCACCTTTTCAAATCACGGATAGCCGTTCGTCACGTTTCCACCGTCAGCGACATTGGCACCCGGTGGGGCGAGCGTCCTCGCGAGCCGTCGTCGTCGGTGGGGCGAGCGTCCTCGCGAGCCGTCGTCCGATGACCTTGGTCCACCGAGTTCGACCCCTTACGTCGCCGTCTACAAGACCATTTCACCGTTTCAAACAAGGCAAGAGAAGTAAGGCGCTCCTGACGTGCGCTACAATGCCGCAAAAAAGGCCGGCAGAAGCCGGCCTTTGCAGGATGCAAATTCCGTAAAGCATCAACTCTACGTCAGCACGATCTTGTCGCCTTCCTTGAGCGTGACGATCGCCTTCTTCCAGTCGGAGGTATAGCCTTCATGGGCCGTGCGCTGCCGACGGAGCTTGCCGCGAACGTTGAGGGTGTTCACGCTGACGACCTTGACCTTGAAGAGTTCCTGGACCGCCTGGCGGATCTGGGTCTTGTTCGCGCGCCGGTCCGCCACCACGGTGTATTGGTTGTGCTTCTCGCCCTGGCGCGTACCTTTTTCGGTCAGGCGTACTGTCTTGATAATTTCAAAAGCATTCATGTTCGTTGTTCCCTGGATGAGCGCCTACTCCTCGGCGAGCCGGGCGCTGACGCTTTCGAACGCGCCCTTCGTGAACACCAGCTTGTCCGGGCGCAGCACGTCATATGTGTTCAAATTCTCGCTCGTGGCCAACGCCACGGTCGGCACGTTGCGCGACGCCAGCGTCAGATTCCTGTCCGGCTGCTGCGCCACGATCAACGCCGTGCCTTTCAGGTCCAGCGCCGATAGAACGCCGAGAAATTCCTTCGTCTTCGGCGACTCCAGCTTGAGATCGTTCACGACGACCACGTCGCCGGCCTTCAAGCGTTCGCTGAGCGCCTTTCGCAGGGCCAGGCGGCGCGTGCGCGCGTTGACCTTCTTGCGGTAGTCGCGCGGTTTGGGGCCGAAGACCACGCCGCCGCCGCGCCACAGCGGCGACCGGAACGACCCGGCGCGCGCGCGGCCGGTGCCCTTTTGCCGCCAGGGCTTCTTGCCCGAACCGGCCACCTCGCCCATGGTCTTGGTGCTCGCGGTTCCCATGCGCTGCGCGGCCCGATAGGCCACCACAGCGTCGTGGACGGCCTGCGTCCCCCTGCCGTCCTCCACCAGCGGGAAGCTCACTTCCACTTCGCCCTGGTCCTTTCCTTTGATGTCTTTAATCGCAATCTTCATGGCATCGCCTCAACTACTTCTTTCCTCCGGCAGCGGCCTTGCCCTTCTTGCCCGTCTGGGGCTCCGGCGGTTTCCACCCCTTCGGGCGCTTCTTCGCCTCGCGAATGATGACGTAATCGCCTTCCGCGCCGGGAATCGAGCCCTTGATCAACAGCAGGTTTTCCGCTTCGCGCACCTGCACCACCTGCAGGTTCTGCGTCGTGCGGCGCACCTGGCCCATGTGACCGGGCATCTTCATCCCGCGCATCACTGTGCCGGGAAACAGGCGCTGCCCAATGGCACCGGAACGGCGGTGCCATCCCTTGGCGCCGTGCGTCGAGTCGCCGCCCCGAAACCCGTGCCGGCCCACCACGCCCTCAAAACCGCGGCCCTTCGTGATCCCGATCGCATCCACGTAATCCCCCGGCGCAAACAGCGTCGCGCCCAGAACGTCGCCCGGCTTCACTTCCTTCGAAAAGTTGCGAAACTCCCGGATGCGCCGCACCGGCACACCGTTGTGCTTCTTGATATGACCGAGCAGCGGCTTCGTCACGCGCTGTTCCTTCTGCTCGTCAAAGCCCAGCTGCACCGCGTTGTAGCCGTCCTTGCCGGACGCTGTCTTGACCTGCAGAACCCGGTTCGGGCCCGCCTGCACCACCGTCACCGGCGTGATCACGCCGTTGGCGTCATAGACCCGCGTGTGTCCCAGTTTTTTTCCGATTAATCCGAGAGGCATAAGAAATCCGTTGGTTGTGGCGTGGACCTGCGAGAACGTCAGATCTTGATGGTGATGTCAACACCCGCCGGGAGGTTCAGCTTCTTCAGCTCGTCCACAGTCTTCGCCGTGGGTTCAATGATGTCGATGAGCCGCTTGTGCGTGCGTTGCTCGAATGTTTCCTGCGACTTCTTGTCCGCGTGAGGAGACCGTTGAACAGTAAAGCGCTCAACGCGGGTGGGAAGCGGGATGGGCCCTGCCACGCGGGCTCCGGTGCGCTTGACCGTGTCGGCTATCTCGCGGGCCGATTGGTCGATGACGCGGTGGTCAAACGCCTTGAGGCGGATGCGAATTCGTTGTCCAGCCATAGAAAGAACAATTGTCTGTTAATGGTTTTACCCGCTCCAACCGGTGAAGCGGGCGTGAAATATAGCAACGGCCCGCTTCAGCGCAATAGGTTTTTCCGGTTTTGATTCGCCGTTTCGCTCTCCTCCCCCCCAGGGAGGAAAGGGTCTGGGGAGGAGGCTCGAAAGGATTACCCACCCACTGCCAACCGCGGCGCGGCAACCGTCCCCTCAAGGCACGTGCAGCATGTAGAAGCGCTGCGGCGCCGAAGAATCGATGGCGTTGGTGATGCTGAAGCCGCCCGCGCTGTCGAAGCTGTTCGTGGACACCACCGTCCACTGCGCTCGCGGAAGCGAGAGGTTCGTCGACGACAGCACCCGGTACGGCCACAACGGCGTGCCGCCTGTGCCCGAAAGGATCAGTTGATCGCCCGAGCGGGCCACGGTACTCACTTCCGGCGGTGTGGTTCTCACGACCCAGAGCCGCCCGTCCACACCCAGCCGCGTCGTGTTCCAGGCCAGCCCGTCCTCCAGCGCCGGCAGAATGAAGCTGTCAAAAGCGCCCGCGTACGCCGCCGCATCGAACAATTTGAAGTTGTCGCCCGCCGCCGGGTAGCTCAGCCCCATATTCACCACCTGCAGCGTTCCGTCATACGTCAGCGTCCCCGCCACCACCACGGCGTCGTGGATTCCCAGTTCCTTGTTGATCTCCATCAATGCGATGCCGGACCCAAAGGTCAGATTTCCGGCGAACCTCAGCGTCCCAATAGGATTTCCAGGAACCAGTATTCCGTTCACAACCGTGTTCCCGCCGATGATTCCCGAACCACCCAGCCGGGCGCCCGGCGCGACCGTTACGAGCCCGTTTGCCGCGGACTGGTCTCCGTTCACCAGGAGCGTGCCCCCCTGCACGGCCGTGCTGCCGCTATACGTGTTGGCCCCGGTCAATACCCACGTTCCCGATCCTTCCTTGATCAACGACGTGGTCCCCTGGATCAGAGCCGCATTCGTCGCATCCGTGCCGAGGCCGCCCACCCTCCAGGTGACGGCGTTTTGAACGCCCAGACTGCTCCCGAACCCGGCACTCACGACGGCGCCGGACGTGGCGCTGAATTCGCCTATGGGAATGACGGCGTTGTTCGGCGCGCGCGAATACATGAACACATCGTCATTCAACCGCAACCGGGCATTTGGAAAACCCGAGGCGGTGGTGACCCGGAAATCGTCCGGACCGCTTCCGTTAGGCAACACGTTGATCATGCCACCAAACCCGTTCCAATTGCCCCCGATGTCGCCGCGGACATAGTTCACCACCAGGTTCAGGGTTCCGCCGCCCGTGACGGTGCTGTTCAGCCCGGGAGAAAGGAACCGCTGCGGAACCCGGATCGTCCCGATCTGCCCAACGGGAACCACAACGGGATTGGTGAAGCCGCCGTAATCCGGCGAACTGCTTCCGCCGACCCCGGCAAACTCCAGCGTGCCTCCTCGGAACGTCACCGCACCGGAGCCCAGCGCCGTGCCGTTCACGGTCGCGCTCCCCAACCGCAGTGTGCCGTTGCTGATCACGGTGCCTCCCGAATAGCTGCCGGCCGTCGTCAGGGTCAGTGTTCCCGAACCACCCTTGAGCAGCATGCCACTCCCCGTCAGCGTGCCGCTCCCGCCGAAGGTGTAGTTCTTGCCGGCATTCACCGTGACCCGCCCCGGCTGCAACACGCCCGTCAGATTGATCGGCGGCGAATTCGAACCCGAATCGTCGAACGTCACAAACGCGCCATCCGTGTAATGCGCCGGCACGGCGCCATTCCGCCAGTTCAACGAGGTGGCAATGTCCCAGGCGTTCACCGCGCCGTCACCCCGCCACGTCAACGGCATGCCCAACGGTGTCGTCGTCGCGCTCGCCGTCTGCGAATACGGCCCGAAACCGGCGATGTTCGTTCCCCTGACCCGATAGTAATACGTCGTTCCCGGAACCAGCCCTTCATCCAGGTAGGCCGTCACATTCGCGTCCACAGCGCCCACCCCGGAAAAGTTCACGTTGTCCGTGGATCGTTCGATCAGAAAGGCATTCTCGTCCAGCGACGCGTCCTGCCAGGAGAGATGGATCTGGAACGAGCTCAGCGTCGTCGCGACGAGGTTGACGGGCGCCGCAGGCGGCCCGGAGGGGACCACGGCCACCAGCCCGATCATCCCGGGCAGGTTGGTCAGAGCCACCGGCTGCTGGAACTCGCCGACAAGCTCGAGGTTCGCCAGCGTCCCGCTCAACGTGCCGCTGTACGTGATCAACGGGTACACACCGTCTCCCAGGAACCCGTCCAGCTTGTGAATCTCGATGATGTTCGTGCCGCTCAACACAACGTTGCCGGCCACGTCAATGCAATCGTTGCCCGAAGCCGGATCGTTCGACAGATCGAATCGATTGATCGCGCCCAGCAGCGTCAGGTGATTCGAAACGGTCAGCACTCCGGGAGACTGGGGCCCGGCGCCGACAACCACAACGCATCCGGCCTGGACGGTCAGGCCCTGGCCGAGAACCCCGGATCCGCCCAACACAGACGGGCCCTCCGGCGTGCCGCGCCTCTCGACCGTGACGGGGCTGGCGCTCAGGCTGCCGTTGACGAACAAACTGCCGCCGGCCACAACGGTGCCGCCGGTGTAGTGATTCGTGTTGTTGATCGTCAACCGCGCGGGACCGGCCTTGGTCAACGTCATCCCGCCCGCGAGACTGCCCGCGCCCGCAAAAACGAAATCCTTCGCCGAATGCACCGTGACCTGCGTCGGCGACAGCGTTCCCGTGATATTCACCGGAGCATGGTTGGAACCCGTCAGGTCGAACAGAACGGACCGTCCGCTGACAAAGGGCACCGGCGGATTGGCCCCGGTCCACACGCCGTTGGTCACCCAGTTCGCCGCCGCGCCCTCGTTCCACGTGTTGGCCCCGCCTCCGCGCCACACCAGATCCGCCGCGGACACCGGGAAAACAGGGAGCGGATGCATCCCGCTCCCGAGATAAAAGCCGGGATGCGGCGGCTGATTATAGGCGACGTTCTGCCACGCAATGGCCACGCGATACTGCGGATCGTGCATCAGCGTCGGAAACCGATTCGTCGCCGCGCTCGTCGTCACGTACACCCGCAGCGACTGATTGTCCGATGCCCGAAAGATGATCTCCTCGCGCCAGTCGCCAAGGATGTCGCCGCTCAGGCACGGGGTGGACTTGCTGCCGTTGTTGGACGAAGCGCCGCTGGCCGTCAGCAGTCGCGTGTCGCCGCTCGGCCCATATTTGTCAACGTGGTTCCCGTCCAGAAGCTCGCGAACCACGTCCGCGTCCCACCAGACCACAAAATTCGCGCTGCCCGGCACGCGCCCGATGTTCGCTCCGAAGCGATTGAGCAGGCCGCCCGCTCCCCACATTTCATAACCGCGGTTGCCCGCATAAACATCCGCGGCCACGCATCGCCCCGGACCTTCGCCGCTGTTGATCGCCGTCACAAAAATCGGCACCCCCGTCCGCGCGTCGCGAAAGTCCGCGCCCGGCACGTTGCTCGGCTCATGAATCGTCCAGATCTCCAGCCCCGGCCGGTCCGGATCCATGTCCGACACGTGCAACGCGTCTCCGTGCCCCAGACCGGTCGTGTACAAACCCGTCCCGTCGTCATCAATCGAGCACGCCCCGTAGATGATCTCATCCTTGCCGTCGAAATCGACGTCGGCAACGCTCAAATTATGGTTCCCCTGCCCGGCGTAAGCGCCGTTCCCCGGCGTGTTGCTGTCAAAAATCCAGCGCTGCGTCAGTTGCCCGTTCCTCCAGTCCCATGCCACCAGCACCGTTCTCGTGTAATAACCCCGGCACATCACCAGACTCGGACGCACCCCGTCCAGATACGCAATGCACGCCAGAAAGCGGTCCACACGGTTCCCATAGTTGTCGCCCCAGCTCGACACATTCCCGCGCACCGGCACATACGTCGTCGTCGCCAGTTCTCCCCCGGTCAACCCGTCGAAAATGGTGAGATACTCGGGGCCGGACAGGATGTAACCGTTCGCGTTCGTGTAAATGATGTTGGGATTGTCCGACCCTAGCAACACAAAGTTCCCGAGCCCGTCGATCGTGCCCGGCGCCGTCTTGCAGGCCACCTCGGCGCGCCCGTCGCCGTCAAGGTCATACACCATGAACTGCGTGTAGTGCGCCCCGGCCCGGATGTTCTTGCCAAGGTTGATGCGCCACAACCGCGTCCCGTCCAGCTTGTAGGCGTCCAGATACACCGGCCCCGTGTGGCCGCTCTGCGAATTGTCTTTCGCGTTCGTCGGCTCCCACTTCACCACGATCTCGTACTCGCCGTCGCCATCCAGATCGCCCGCGCTGCAATCGTTCGGCGTGTAACTGTACGCCCCGCCCGCGTCCTCGCCGTCCGCCGACGGCGGGCTCGTGCCGCCGGCAGGACGCAGCAGCGGAATCGTGAAGTACTGTTGCACCGGAACACCCGCGGGCAGCGTGAACGAGCCGCTCGGCGCCTGCTCCACTCCATTCATCACCGGCCGGACATGATACGCATTGGCCTGGCCGAAATTCGCAGTCGTATCGACGAAATCCGTCGTGCTCTGAATCGGCGCGCCGTTCAGCTTCACCGCGGGCCCGCCGTTGGCCGACCGATAGACATTGAACGCCACGTCGGCAGGATCGGTGCCGAGCAGCCGCCAACTGATATACGCCTCGCCGGTGCTCCGGCGCACGGCAACCACGCCACGGCCAAGCGCCTCCATCTGCCGCTGCGCCATGACTTCTCCACCAGCCGCCCACACGCACAGCACAACCGCCAGAATCTTCCACCAGAAAAGCGCCCCGTTCCCCCTACGGGATCGATCGGTCATCTCGGGCTGTATCGCGCGTTTCAACATGTAACGAGGTCAACTCACGGCCAGGAACTCAACTCTTTCCGCTCGATCAGCGGAACATGGCTGGATCACTGCCACAGACGACCATTATGAAATCTGCCAACCACATGGATCTCAAGCCGGATTCAGGCCGTCCGACCTAGCCAGTTCTGGCGATTGCGCCGCCCCGAACCGCCCATGCCCATCGGATCGCCGGCCGCCTCCCCGGAGCCATCGGCCTAACGGTTGATAGTTCGCCTTAAACTGAAAAGAGCGGGTTTTTCGGCTTCTCGCTTCGGGCGGAGTTGAATGTTGAATGTTCGCTCCGGGTTCCAACTTTCTGTTGCATATGCAACAAAAGGTTGCACGCGCGGGGCAGCGGCCGGGACGAGTCCGTTGCGGTCACGGAATGGTCAGCCGAAAAAAGCGTCGTTCGAACGCGGCAATGTCGGCGGTGAAACTGAACTCTCCGGACGTTCCGAAGCGGCCCTCGTCCACGAAGCTCCACTGCGCCAGGTTCGTCGATGCGAACAGGTGCCAGACTGCCTCCGGGTAACCACCGGTTCCCCGGAACTCCACCGTGCCCTGTTCCACCCGCATCCCGTCCACCCGCGGTCGCGCCTCGTTCAACAACGGCCCGGCTTCGAGCTGAATGCAATCCCACATCACGCCCCGGTTCAAGATAGCCGGCCGGGTGCCGATCCAGGGCATGGACGACTTGCTCATGCGGAACGTGATCACGTTCGTCCCGGCGATGAGCAGGTTCGGGCTGAAGCTGAGCTCGTGATGGCGCGGCGCGCCCGACTGTGTCGCGCTCCGGACAATCGACGAGTCGTTCCAGACGGCGATGAGGTCGAGCTGGTGCCCGTTCACGGTGGTGATCAGCGAGCCGTTGTTGCCTCCCGCAAGATCGATGGTCAGCACCGCCGGCGCCGGCGGCAGATTCGTGAGAACAAACTCGATTCTCCAGACGGGGCTGAACCACGAGCCGTCCTCCATGCCGACCACCGCCTGCGCGTAATACCAGTCCTCGGCGGTATTGGTGCCGATTCGGTAAACGAGGTCGTTCGTCCCCTGCTCATCCATGTAACGCCACCACAACCCGAACTGCCGGGGCAAATTGCCGAACCGGAACTCGCGGGCCGAAAGATCGGGCACGCCGATCCGCCATAAGCGCTGCTGGCGCCTCGGCGGGTTCCATTCGAGAACGCCGAGCGCGGTCTCCTGCTCCTCTACGACCGCCACGTTCGGCCGCTCGAACCGGCCTACAATGCCCGGCGAAACGGCGAACAGGTGATACGATCCCGGCCGCACTTTCGGTACCCGGAACGAACCGTCGGCCGCGGCGCGCGTCCAGAACTGATAGCCTTCGCTCTGCATATGCCAGTTGGTTGCACCCGAGGGCGCCAGCACGACCAGGGCATTGCTGCAACTTTCCCCCGCCACATGCAGCCGGCCTGACACCGTCTCGCGGCCGATCGCATAGTTCGTCTCCACCATCCAGTCGTAAGGCCACGCTTCTTCCTCGTGAGCGGCGCGCGCCGACGCATCCTCCCACAACCGGAGCGCATTGGTGCCCGAGTTCACGTACACAAAGCAGGGGCCGTACAGTTTGCTCCAGACCTCGCCGTAACTCTTGTGGATGCGGGCCCCGCCGAAGTGCTGCGCATGGAAATCCCACAACAACACCGGCGTCGTCTCCGTCCCGTGCACAATCACGTTCGCGCGCGTCGGCCCGCCATTGAAATACTCCCGCCCGCCAAACAGCATCCACAACCCGATGGTGTTTCCCGACACCCCTTCGATCCGATGATGTTCCGTGTACTCCGCCCAATCGTATTTCGTGTAAACCGGAAAGCCGTCCACGGTGAAACCGGTTTCATTGGTGTAACCGCTGCCTGACGGCAACTGGTAGGTGGCGTCCGCGATCATCGGGCTCGACGCCAGAAGCGACGGAGCGATCATCTGTCCCGTCTTGTTGGAGGACGCATAGGCGCGAACAAAGAGGTCCGGGTCGCAACGGATCACCACCCGCGATTGCTCGAGCATCGCCGGCGGATCCCCGGGCCCGTGGCGAAATACCGCGAAGATGTGAAAGCCGCTGTCGCCCGAACGCAGGCTGTAATGCAAGCTGGCGTTGAACCCGCTCAGGTTCGTGTCCGTCAGCGCAATCTCCACCCGCTGCGGGGTATTGGTCACGACGCGGAACTCGCTGGCGTCAAACGTGTGGTATGCGCTCGGGTTGTTGCTGATGCTGCCGTTCGCGTCGAAGTAGATTCGCCCGCCGTTCGCCAGCAGGTTCCCTGCGCCCAGCGGCCTTAGATCGATGCAATGGCCGGTCGATTTCGCGATCGTGGCGCTGATGAACCCGTTCGCCAGCGTCACGGAGGTGCCATGGTCCACGAGGATCACGTTCTCGGCAGCCGCAGCCGGCGGCAACAGCAATGCCACCACGCCGGCCAACGCCCTCACATGTCGAAGCGGTTTCATCGCTCGAGTTTACGGCACTTGAACCCGATAGAACCTCTGCGGAACCGAGATGTCCACCGCGTTTGTCACATGGAAAGCGCCGTTCGAATCCAGTTGATTCGTGGACACCGGCGTCCATTCGGATGGAGCCAGCCCGAGATTGGTCGATGCCAACACGACAACCGGCTGGAATGGCAGCCCGGCAAAGCCCCTGACAACGAGTTGGCCGTTGAACATCCCTGCGCTGTCAATCACCGGAGGGTACGCCGGCGCCGACACCGCCGTCCCGAGGACCGTCAGCTCGTCAATGTTCGCCAGATCCTGGCCTGTGGTTTCGAGCCGGATGAAATTCGCAGTACCCGGGTTCAACGAAACCGTTACGTCCTTGAACACCCACGTCGTCCAGGCGCCGGTGGACGAAAAATTGATCTCGTTGGTCACGCCGTTCACGATCAGAAGTCCCGTCCGCGCCGTGTTCCCCAGGGCGTACCGGAAACGCAAGGTGACCGTGCCGCCGCCGCCCGCGTCCACATCATCGAACTGCAGATAGCTCCCGCTCGGCGCCGAATTCACATAGCCGGTGCCGTTGAACCCGCCGTTTGTATTCTCAAACACCGCGCCGCCGCCGTAATCCGCGTCCTCCGCCGGATACGTCACCGCGTTCGAAGGCGTCGCCGACGCCGCCGCGCTGTTATCGCTTTCACCATGCTCATTGACCGCTGCAACCACGTAGTAATACGTCGTCCCGTTCACGGCATGCCGGTCTTCGAAACTGGCATCGCTGACATAAGCAATGGTGACGTAGCCACCGTCGCTCACCGTCGATCGTCTCACGCGATACCCGGTCGCGCCGGGCGATTTCTCCCAGCTCACGTTCACGCGCGAGTTCGCCGGCGTCGCCGTGATGGACGCCGGAACCGCGGGAAGACCGGCAGGTGTTGTCACGTCGGCCGTATTCGAATACGGCGAATCGCCGGCGAGACTGTAGGCGCGCACGCGGTACCAATACGTGCTGGACGGCGCCACTGTGTTCGTGAAACTCGTCGCATTCGCCCCAACGGAGGCAATCTCCACGAAGTTCACGCCGTCGCTCGATCGCTCGATCCTGAAGCCGGCTTCATTCGAAGATCGATCTGTCCAGGTCAGGACCACGCGGCTGCTGGAAACCGGGGCTGCCTGGAGATCTGCCGGCGCCGCGGGCGCGGCCAGCAAACCGGACACCACGGCCAGCACCGTCTGTGTCATCACAATCCCGCCGCCCTGACTGACTCGAAAGTCAAACTGCGCGCGCCCGACATAATCGGTCCCCGGTGTGATCCGGACCGTGTGCCCGTCGGGCTGCAACACGGCTGTAACGCCGTTGGTGCTGAGGACGGTGTACACGACCGGCGGCACGGTGAACCCGGCGGCGTACTGCCGCAGGTCCACGTCCGCGGTCCCGTTCATCGGGAGGACCACGTGCGGGCTCGCCTTGAAGTGGAGGTATTCGTCCATCAGTGTGTAGCCGGACGGCGACGCCGGCACGAACGCGCCCGGCAGCACGGGCGCGTTGTGGTTCGGCGTGATCACACTGGAACCAATCGCCTCTTCGAAATAGTCCGGCATGCCGTCCTGGTCCGTATCCACCGGCGGCGAACCGGCCGCAATCGTTCCGAATCCATTGTCGCCGAGACCGGTCTGCGTCTGGCTTGAGTAGAAGGAGCTGTCAGGCCCTGCGGTGCCCGGGCCCGTTCCGGCAGAGCCGTTGCCGAGCGTCTTCACCTGGCTGATCACCAGCGCATCCATTTCGTCGCGCGGCAGGGCGCCCGCGGTGGACACCACCATCGCATACGCCATGGCGGGGCTGTATACCGGCACATTGGTGGTCAGCGGCGACCAGGGCGAAGTCAGGATGGTGCCCGGGCCCTGGTACCAGTACGGTGTGGTGATGCTTCCGCCCAGCACGCCGTTCCTGTCGCTGTCGTACAGGTTGCCCGAGTAATAGATGCTCTGGTTCTTGTCCACCTGGTACCAGGGGAAGTTCCCGCCGCTGCCCGGACCGGCGATGAAGTAGTTATTGACGATGTCATGCTTGAACTTCGTGCTCGTGTGCGTGGTATAGCCCGCGGAGCAGTTGTACAGCACGTTGTTTACGAACACGTCATTGATTTTCGACATCGGATTGCGGCTCCGCGAGTTGGCAAACAGGTTGTAGAACCACGACCAGTTCCCGTTCACGCATTCCGTGTGCGCGCCGAACTGCTGATAGAGCGGGTTGGCGATAATGCAATTCTGAAACGTGATGTCGGTCGTCGGACGGTTCTGCCAGTCGTCACTCACACCCCCGATGTTGTTCCATTTGGCGAACTCTGAGGTGGACCCCAATGTTCGAACCACTGGGCGCGTTTTTTAAGCTAGCATTTCTCGAGGCTGCTCCGGTCTCTTTTGGTTCTCTGTCTCTTTGCGCCTCATTCATTTTGGAAAGAGAGAACGACGTGGCGTAAACC
>DGDZ01000073.1 GCA_002385705.1 Verrucomicrobia subdivision 3 bacterium UBA3939 | reverse complement strand
TTAGTTGGTGGAACCAAAACGAGTGATGGCTTTGGTGGAACCGATTTCTGGGTTGTTCGCCTCGACGCCTCCGGCAACCAGACATGGGACAAGTCCTATGGCGGTTTGAGCCAGGACTACCTGCGGAGCATTGCCCCCGCGCCGGAGGGCGGCGCGCTGCTCGCAGGTCACTCAGCTTCAGACATCAGCGGCAACAAAACCAGTCCGCTCATCGGCTCCGGCATTTTCGGCCTGGGCGATTTCTGGGTGGTGCGAATCGATGCATCGGGCAACAGGCTCTGGGACTTTTCCTACGGGGGCAATGACGATGAAGTCCTGTACGCGGCCGAACCCACATCGGACGGCGGATTCATCCTCGGCGGATACTCGGCATCCACGAACAGCGGCAACAAGACCAGTCTGAACTTCGGTCAGCAGGATTACTGGATTGTGCGAATTGACGAGAACGGAAACAAGCTGTGGGACCGGAGTTTCGGAGGCGACGGGTCTGACATCCTCTACGACGTAAAGCAGACCGCCGACTCAGGCTTTATTCTCGCCGGTGTCAGCACATCCGGAACCACCGGAAACAAGACCAGCGAGCCGTTCGGCAACGAGGACGTGTGGGTGATCCGGACCGATTCCAACGGGAACAAACTCTGGGAGAAATCGTTTGGCGGGAACGGCCGCGACGGGGCGCATGCCGTCGAAGTGCTCCCTGACGGGGGCTTCATCGTGGGTGGATACTCGGCATCGACCAACAGCGGCAACAAGACCAGCGCCAATTATGGGATGGCGGACTTCTGGGTGATCCGCCTGGACAGCGAAGGGAACAAACTGTGGGAGCGTTCGTTCGGCGGCGATCGTGACGACCAGATGCTCGATCTGGTTGTGCTCCCGGATGGCGGATTTGCCCTCGCGGGATACTCCTACTCCCGCGCCACCGGCAATAAAACCAGTCCGAACTTCGATCCGGCGAACCCTCCCAGCCCTGATTACTGGCTGATTCGCCTGAACTCCGACGGGGACAAACTCTGGGAAACCGTTTACGGCGGGACCGACTACGATACGAGCACAGAGTTGGATATCACAAGTGATGGCGGGCTGATCCTCGGCGGCGATTCCCGATCGGGGATGAACGGCAACAAGACCAGCCCCAATTACGGCGAACAGGACTTCTGGGTCCTCAAGCTTGCCCCGGAGGTGCCGAGCCCTCCCCCGCCGCCGCATTTGACGACCTTCCGCCAGACCCCGAACAGCATCGCACAACAGGGCTTTCGCATGTTCCTCCACGGCGTTCCCAACGTCTCGTATGTCATCGAATACACGCCCAACCTGGGCTCAGGCTGGGTGCCGCTGAAAACGAACGTGCTGAACACCGTGCCTCTGGAGATCACAGACGAAACCGCGGCCGGAAATCCTCGACGCTTCTATCGCGCTCGCGTCGCCGACTGAGCAGCGCCGTGGCGGCAGGCATCCTGCCTGCCGCACACGCTCCCGGCACCTGCCGGCAGCGCTGGATTGGAAATCCCATAGCCTCCCCGCTTCAAGAGGTGACCAATCAACTCCTGTACCCCGTTCGTCTCCCCTGACAGGTCGAACAACTGAGCAAAGGCAGTTCGAGTTTCGAGTTTTCGGAACCCCTTCGGATTTCGGAGATCGAACTTCGGATTTCATCCGAAGCCTCGCCTTCGGGCAACCAATCTGCTATTCACCTCTGGCCGGGTAGCAACTCATGATTGAAGTCTGGATAGCCATCCTTGCCGTCGTCGCGAGCGCCTTGCTCGCTGCTCTGGCATTGCTGCGCAGGCCGCGCACGATGCCGGTGTGGTCCTTTGCAGCGGGGATGGCCTGCCTCTCCATTGAGACCGGGCTCGCCGCCCTCGCCACTTTGATGCCCGAACGAATGCTGTATTGGCACCACTGGAGATTGCTCGTCCTTTCGTTCCTGCCGGGAACCTGGGTTCTGTTCAGCCTCACGTACGCGCGCGGCAACGCCCGCGAGTTCGTGGCCCGCTGGCGCGTTCCGCTCATCACCGCGTTTATCGGTCCGCCCGCGGTCGCACTGCTCTTTTCAAAAGCGCTGATTCTCCCCTCCGACCACATCGGCCCCGACTATGAGTGGGGACTCAGCCTTGGCACCGCAGGCCGCTTCCTCTACGTGCTCGTCCTCGTGGGATGCATCCTCGTCCTCATGAACCTGGAACGCACCTTCCGCTCCTCGGTCGGCACCATGCGCTGGCGCATCAAATTCATGATCCTCGGCGTCGGCCTCCTCTTCGCCGCCCGCACCTACACCACCAGCCAGGCCATCGTCTTTCACAGCGTCATCTCCTCGCTCCAAACCGTCAACGCCGTCGCGCTCGTCCTCGCCTGCGGCGTGATCGCCATCTCCATCACCCGCACCTCCTACTTCGAAGTGAACGTCTATCCGTCGCGGAAGGTGCTTCGCAATTCTCTCACGTTCCTCATCGCCGGCGTCTACCTGCTCATCGTCGGCGTGTTCGCCGAAACCGTGACGTTCATGGGCGGCGACGCCGCGTTTCCTTTGAAGGCGTTTGCCGTTCTGGCGGCGTTGCTCCTGCTGGCCGTGCTCCTCGTCTCGGAACGCTTCCGCCTGCACGCAAACGAGTTCATCAGCCGCCACTTCCAGCGTCCTCTCCACGACTATCGCGTCATCTGGAACCGCTTCATCCAGGCTACCACCTCCTGCGTGCATCAAACGGACCTCTCCCGCGCCATCGTCCGGCTCGCCTGCGACATCTTCCAGGCGCTGTCCGCCACCATCTGGCTTGTGGACAACGAACGACAGCGCCTCGCGTTCGCGGCTTCCACCTCGATCGCGGAACTCGACGGCCCTAATCTCGAACCTTCCGGCCCCGAAGCACTCGAAGCCATCCAGGGACTGCGCAACGTGCAGCGCCCGGTGGACATCGATGCCACCCAGGAACGCTGGGCGGAAGTGCTGCGGCAATGCACCCCGGGAGACTTCAAAAAGGGCGGCCATCGCGTCTGCGTGCCCCTGTCCGCCGGAGGCAACCTCCTCGGCGTCCTGATTCTCGGGGACAGAGTTGGCGGCGTGCGTTTCTCGACCCAGGACCTCGACCTCCTGAAATGCATCGGGGATCAGGCCGCTGCCAGCCTCCTGAACATCCAGTTGAGCCAGCGACTGATGCAGGCCCGCGAACTCGAGGCGTTCCAGGCCATGTCCGCCTTCTTCGTTCACGACCTCAAAAACACGGCGTCCACTCTGTCGTTGATGCTCCAGAACCTGCCTGTCCACTTCGACGACCCCGAATTCCGCGCCGACGCCCTGCGCGGCATTTCCAGGACCGTCCAGCACGTCAACAATATCATCAGCCGGCTGACCTTGCTCCGGCAGGAGCTGGCCATCCAGCCGGTCGAGGTGGACCTCAGCCAACTCGTCAGGGAAACCGTCCAGGGAATGAACGCCGACTCCGGCGTGGACCTCTCCCTCGACCTCGCGCCCATGCGGAAAGTGGCGCTGGATCCCGACCAGGTCCGCAAGGTCATCACCAACCTCGTGCTCAATGCGCGCGAAGCCGTCAATGGCAACGGCGTCATTCGCGTCAGCACACGCGAGGAAAACGGCTGGGCCATCCTCTCCGTGAGCGACAACGGTTGCGGCATGACCCGCGAGTTCCTCAGCAAATCCCTTTTCAAACCGTTTCAAACCACGAAAAAGAGCGGCATCGGCATCGGAATGTTCCAGAGACGGATGATTGTCGAAGCCCACCGCGGGCGCATCGAAGTGCAAAGCGAACCCGGCAAGGGAACCACCTTTCGCGTCTGGTTTCCCTGCCTGCGACAAGACTCATGAAGCCAAGACTGCTGATTGTTGACGACGATGAAACGATCCGCACCCAGATGAAATGGGCGCTGGCCGGCGATTATGAAATCCTGATGGCCGAGGACCGGGCGGGCGCGCTCGACGCATTCAGCGCCGGACAACCCTGGGTGGTCCTCCTGGACCTCGGACTGCCGCCGCGTCCGGCCGATCCCGAGGAGGGACTGGCCACACTGGCCGAATTGCTGACCGCAGATCCCCTCGCCAAAGTGGTGATCATCACCGGCCAGGGCGAAAAACAGAATGCGCTCCGCGCCATCGGCGCCGGCGCCTATGACCTGCTGCCCAAACCGGTGGACATGGACGACCTCAAACTGCTGCTGAAGCGCTGCTTTCACGTGGCCGGCCTGGAACGCGAATTCCGCCAGATGCAGGCTCAGGCCGAAAGCGCCGGCTTCGAAGGCATGCTCGGCAACAGCCCCGCCATCCAGGAGGTCTTCTCCTCCATCCGCAAAGTCGCCACCACCGACGTCCCCGTGCTCATTCTCGGCGAAAGCGGCACCGGCAAGGAAATGGTCGCGCGCGCCGTCCACCGTCGCAGCGCCCGCAAAGACGGCCCCTTCGTCGCCATCAACTGCGGCGCCATACCCGAAAACCTCCTCGAAAGCGAACTGTTCGGCCACGAAAAAGGCGCCTTCACCGGCGCCCACATGCCACGCAAGGGCCGCATCGAAACCGCCGACAACGGCACCCTGTTCCTCGATGAAGTCGGCGAACTGCCCCTCGCCCTCCAGGTCAAACTCCTCCGGTTCGTCCAGGATCAATGCATCGAACGGATTGGCGGCCGCACCAGCATCCAGGTCAACACCCGCATCGTCGCCGCCACCAACTCCGACCTCCACAAGGCCATGGCCGAAGGCCGCTTCCGCGAAGACCTGTTCTACCGGCTCGCCGTCGTCGTGATCAAAATGCCCCCGCTCCGCGAGCGGTTGTCCGACGTCCCCGTCCTCGCCAAAGCGTTCCTCCGCCGCTTCGCCGCGCAAAACAACCGCGCCTCGCTCAACTTCAGCGCCGCCGCCCTGCGCGCCATCCAGCATCACCAGTGGCCCGGCAACGTCCGCGAACTCGAAAACCGCGTGCGCCGCGCCGTCATCATGGCCGAGGGCCGCTATGTTTCCCCCGAAGACCTCGAACTGAGCGACACCGGCGATTCGTCCCGGCTCCCAACGCTCAAACAGGCCCGCGAAACGGCCGAACGCGACGCCATCCAGGCCGCACTGCAGCGCAATGGCGGCAAGATCAGCCGGGCCGCCGAGGAACTCGGCATCAGCCGCCCGACACTTTACGAACTGCTCGATAAACTCGGCATCCCACGCGCCGCCACCGAGGAAAAAGAAGCCTGACCATTCCGGCCGCCGCCAATCTGCAAACAGAAATCGCATCCCATGAATCAAACCCGTCGCCACATTCTGATCATTCGCCGCCTGCTGTGCCTCATCCTGCTCGGCATCGGGCTCATGACGCTGTCGTCCGCCTGCTCGGCCGACGCCAGAAAGGAGCGCGCGCTCGATCGCGCCAACCGCCTGTTCGACCAACAGCAGTTCCAACACGCCGAGATCGAATACATGAACGTCCTCAAGCTGGACCCCGCCAACCCCGTCGCCCTGCGCAATCTCGGCCTGATCGCATACGCGCAGGGCCGTGTCATGCGCGCCCTCGCCATTCTCAATGAAGCGAGAAAACTCCAGCCCAACGACGCGGAAGTGCAACTCCGCCTCGCTCAGTGCCTCCAGGCCATCGGCGCCGCCCCTCCGGCCCGCCAACACGCCGTCGAAATCCTGGACGCCCAACCCGCCAACGCCGAAGCGCTCCGGCTTCTCGTCGATGCCAGCCAGACCCCCGAAGACCTCGCGGATGCCGTGAAACGCCTGGACGGTCTCCGCGCCACCATGGGCGACACCGCGGACTTCCACCTCGCCTGGGGCCTCGCCCAACTCCGCCTGGGCGACCTCGATGCGGCGGAGAAGGCTTTCCGCACCGCTCTCGCGCGCGACGCGCAATCCTCGGCGGCGCACATCGGATTAGGCAACGCGTTCCGCCAGCGGAACCAACTCGATAATGCCGCTTCCGAATACAAGATCGCCGCTCAACTCGCACCCAAGTACTCCCCGCACCCGCTTCACTACGTGGACTTCATGATCGGGCAAACCAATCTCGAAGCCGCCGCCGCCGCCCTGGCGCCCCTCATCAAGGCCACACCGGATTATCTCCCCGTCCAGATCCGCTCCGCCCGCGTGTCCCTGCTCGCAGGACGCTACCAGGAATGTGAACAGACTCTCAAAAAGGTCCTCGCCAGCGATCCCGCTCATGTGGATGCCCTGCTGATGCAGGCACAACTCGCTCTGGCCAAAGGCGATCAGACCGGCGCCATCGCCGCCCTCGAAGACCTCGTGAAACAATACCCCATGGTCGCCCGGTTCCATTACGAATTGGCCCTGGCCCAATTCCGCAACGGCGCCCCCACAGACACCGTCCTCCGGAGGCTCGATGAGGCTCTCAAGCTCAAATCCGATTACACCGAAGCCGTCCTCCTCCGCGCGGGGCTGAGCATCCAGGCAAACAACCCCGCTCGCGCCCGCACCCTGCTCGAAGACCTGATCGAACGCGAGCCCGGAAACAAAAACGCCCAAATCCTGCTTGCCACAGCCCAACACGCCCTCGGAAACACCGATGCCGCCATCGAAATGCTCGACCGCACCGCAGAGGCAAACCCCGACGATCCCCAGATCCCTTTCCGAGCCGGACTCCTGCTCCGCGAAGGCGGTCGCCACAGTGAAGCGGAGAAAAAGTTCATGGCAGCACTGGCTGTGGATCCCGCCTTCCTCCCCGCCACGGAACAATTGGTGGAGCTCGACCTCATCGCCAACCGGCTCGATTCCGCCGTGAACCGCGCCGAGACCGCTGCCGCAGCGAATCCGCAGGTGGCGGCCGCTCAAATTCTGTTAGGGAGAGTGCAATTCGCGCTCAAGAACTACGCTGCCGCCGAGGAGGCGGTTGCGAAAGCGATCCAACTGGCACCCGACACGCGCGAGCCCCAACTGCTGATGGCGCGCATCCATGCCGCCGCAAAGCGCCCCTCGGCAGCTCTCGCCATCCTCGATCAATGGGTCGCCAGACACACCAATGATGTCCCTGCACTGCTCGAGATCGCCCAGATCCACATGAACTCAACGAACTACCCCGCAGCCAGGGACACCTGCGAGAAGATCCTCCAGCTCGACCCCGGATTCGTATCGGTGCTCAACAATCTGGCCTGGATGTACGCCGAACACCTCGGCGACCTCAAACGCGCCCACGAACTCGCCAGCAAAGCCAGAAGTCGCGCCCCGGAAAACCCAGCCGTCGCCGATACGCTCGGCTGGATACTCTACCGCAACGGTGATTACGCCGGCGCACTCGCCCTGCTCCGCCAAAGCGCCAGCCAACTCTCCGAACACCCCGAGGTGCTCTTCCACCTCGGCATGGCCGCCTACATGACCGGCGACGAAACCCTGGCGAAGTCGGCCCTCACCAAGGCCCTCAACTCCAGTGCCGCCGGCGAATGGGAACGCGAAGCCCGATCCAAACTCCGCATCCTCGAAATCGACCCCGCATCGGCCACAACAGAAGCTCTCGCCGCGCTCGAACCGGCCCTTCAGGACGCACCTGAAGACCCGATCCTGCTCGACCGGATCGCGACCCTCGCCGAACGGCAACAGGCATGGAACAAGTCACTCGACCTCAGCCAAAGGGCGCTTCTCATCAATTCCAACCTCCAATCAGCCCTGGTCCGAATCGCCCGGCTCAACGCAGGTCCGTTGAACAACCATCAGCGCGCCATGGAATTCGCCCAACGGGCCCGTAAGGCCAACCCCGACGATCCTTATGCCACCCACATTCTCGGAAAACTCGCTTACACCTCCGCCGCCTCCGCCTCGGATTTTCAATGGGCTCACAGCCTCCTGTCCGAAGCGTCCCGCCGGCTGACTGCCAATCCCGACGTGCTCTTCGACTATGCAAAAGCTGCCTACGCCGTCGGCCGCACTTCCGACGCCGTCGATGCCATGCAGCGCGTCGCTCAATCCCAGTCTGCAAATGCCACCGCAGCCCGAACCTTCATCGAGCTGGATTCCTTGCTTAAAAACCCAGCCGGCGCCGGTAACGCCGGCGACCTCGTGCAGCAGACCTTGAAATCCGACCCCGCACACTTGCCGGGCCTGATGCTGTCGGGTCATTTGCAGGTCCAGAACGGCAATCTCTCCGACGCCCAGAACACATACGAGCACGTGCTGAAGCGCTATCCCGCCTTCTGGCCGGTCCTCAAACAACTCGCTCTGCTCAACTTTGGAAATACGAACAACGCAGCAAAGGCATATGAATATGCCAGACTCGCTCGGGAGGCAGCGCCGCAGGATCCTGACCTCGCACGCGTGCTCGGGTGGCTTGAGTTCGATCGCGGCGAATACGCGAGAGCGGCCCAGTTGCTGACCGAAGCCCGGAATGCCAATCCAAACGATACTGAAACCCTCTATCGTCTCGGTATCGCTCAATACCGGCTCCGGCGGATAGATCAGGGCAAGGAGACGTTGTCGAGAGCCCTGGAACTCGCACCGGAATCGGCACTCGCAGCCGAGGCCAGGCGCCTCCTCGATCAGGAGTAACCCGCCACACACAACGGGTGAATCGTCGGATTCGCTTACACTTTCGTCCCCGGGGCGGCATCGCTCACCCGAGGCCCATTTGATATATAAGACGCGAATCCATAGAGGCTTACAGCGATTCGAAACCTCGGAAGCATCTCCTTGGCACATAATATGCCAAAAGGTTATCCATGCGGACCAAAGACTGACGTAGCGACCAGTTAACAGCGGTCTGCATAGGCCGTTGGTGGCACCTCCATCGCTCAGTCAGCAATGACCGCACAGCCACTTGAGCCGCTCCTGATTCCCCCGGCTCATCCGCACACTATCGGTGTGCAAAATACCGCCGACCTGGTCGGCGGTATTTTTTTCGCTCGGCAATGCCAGGAACGGTCAAGATGACACCTTCAACCCCCACACCACCTCCTCCGGGGCGTCGGCGGTGTTTACAGATTTTGGTGACCCCCTGGCAATGCCGTCACTTCTCAATAAATGTAAACGTCTCAAAATCAAATAATTATGAATTATCGAGCGATAAGAGACGGGCTGGGCATCCGAGATGCTACGAGGCCAGGGGAACCGAACCGAACAATATGACTAAAAAGCTTCTATTAACTATAAGTGCTTTCGCTGTCACTGCCTTCACGGCAAGTGCGGTGGTTGAGCAACTCACCCCGACGGGTACTACCGTCTACAACAACTATTACATTGCGCTGAACGGGACCGGCGAGGGAGGAGGAAACGGCGCCAATGAGGCGAACAACATTTATCGTCTGGTGACGTACTTCGGAGTCGAGGACCTCTGCGACGATCCGATCACCGTAACCTATCAGAGCATATGGGATTGGTCGGAGGGAGGCCTCGCAGGTTACGACTACGCGGTCATCCACTACGGTCGTGGCAACCCTGATCTCGGTAACCCTCCGGGAGGAGTTGTCGGAGCATGGAAATTGAATGGAGAAGATACGTTCGAATTCCCGGCAGAGGTCCCGGAAGGTGGTGGGGGGATCTCCGGCGTTACTCTTATCGCCTGCCGAGGTGAGAGCGTCCCCGACGGCGGAACCACCATTGCGTTCCTGGGTGCCGGGCTGCTCGTCCTCGGTCTTCAGAGAAGGTTCGTGAAAGCCTGAGAAACCTGGAAGCGAGGGTTTCCTTTTCATCAAGGCAGAGCCAATCGGCTCTGCCTTTCTTGCTTTACAACTTCCTCCCCCGGCGCAGGCCGTCTCCTGCCCGTGAGTTGTGGCGGCGTCACGCTGCGGCTGCGGTCGCCGCAACCCTGGCAAAACGTCCGACCCCACGTCATCGAAGAATAGAAGCGACGGCACGTCGCCGGCGCATGTTAAACCGCCTGCCGTTTGACGAGCCCGCCCGACGCGTCGATGCTATCGGCACGCGCGCGACCATGGACGCCAGCCTTGACCGTGATGCCTTGTCCATGACAGCATCTGCGGGTCGTTTGCAGAGGCCACCCTGAACGACGGGCGACTGGAGAGATGGCCGAGTGGCTGAAGGCGGCGGTTTGCTAAACCGTTATACGGTCAAAAGCCGTATCGGGGGTTCGAATCCCCCTCTCTCCGCCATCCTCGAACCTTCAACGTGCGTAGTTCCGAAGACTCACGAAGACCTGACGCGCCTTGCTTGCGTACGATGAAGCGCCGCAAAACCGCGCGCTCGCCCGGCGGGGCGACTTTCAGCCCCAACGTGCGAGCGGACAAGAGCGTTGGAAATCTCGACCCGCGTCGGCCTTCGTGAGATGAAGCGGCGTGAACGCCGCGCTCCGGGGCGCGACCTTCAGGTCGCTTCAACGTGCGAGCAGGCAGGAACGTTGTGTCACCGGGCAGTTCAAAACC
>DGDZ01000067.1:21628-33732 GCA_002385705.1 Verrucomicrobia subdivision 3 bacterium UBA3939 | reverse complement strand
CATTTCTAAAGAGTTTTGACACTGGAAACCGGGAAGAAAGATCCAACATCCAACATCGAACATCCAATGAACATCGAGGATCGGGTATCCGGCATCCGATGAACGGTGTGAATGTTCCGGGGATTGGCTTTGACCGGACGGGTGTGTGTTTCCGGGGCCCTGGCCTACTTCACGGTGTTGACCAGCGGGGCGAGGCCCTGGATGCGCACTTCCAGACGATCGCCCGATTCGATCGGGCCGACGCCGCTGGGGGTGCCGGTGAGGATCACGTCGCCGGGCAGCAAGGTCATGTTCGTCGAGACGAAGCTGACGAGCTGGTAACAATTGAAGATGAGCTGGCTGGTGTTGGAGTTCTGCCGCAACTGCCCGTTCTGGAAGAGCTGGATCGTGAGATCGTGCGGATCGATCTTGGTTTCGACGTACGGGCCCAGGGGGGTGAAGGTGTCGAAGGACTTGCAGCGGGTCCACTGGCTTTCGCTGTTCTGGATGGTGCGATCGCTGATGTCCTGGGCGCAGGTGTAGCCGAAGATGTAACGCGGGGCGGCGGCCGGGGTTACGTTGCGGACGCGGCGTCCGATGACGATGCAGAGTTCGGCTTCGTAATCGGTGCGGTGATTCGGGAAGGGGATCTCGATCTTGCCGCCGTCCGGTAGGAGTGACGTGGTGGCCTTGAGCCAGAAGAGCGGTTCCTTCGGAATCGGCAGACCGGCTTCGCGGGCGTGGTCCGCGTAGTTCAACCCGATGGCGATAATCTTGGAGGGAACAACCGGCGTGAGGGTGCGGACGCCCTTGGCCGAAATGGGTTTCCGATCAAAGGAGGGCGACCCGAACACATCGCCTCGAAGCCGGTAGAGTTCGCCATCCACCGCTTTGGCGTAAAAGATTTCGTCACCTTTCTGGAATCGGCCGATGGCTGCCATAACAGCGGCGGCACTGTAACAAACCGCCGCACCCGGCTGCAAGGTGAAAGCTGGATAAAGCCGTTGGGCGCGGCCCGGGACCTGTTTTTGTCTCGTCTTCTCCTTCCCGGGGCAGGGAACAGTGCCGGGATCCGGCTCAACGGGTTGCGCGCCTGCAAGCCTGTTGTAGCATGTGCCGATCGTGAAATCCGGCGGTCCATCCGAGTTGTGCACGTCCTGCGGCTTGTGCTGCAACGGCGTGATCTTCGCCCGCGGCTCGTTGCGGTCCGGTGATGACCCGAGCCGGCTTCGGGAGCTGGGGTTGCGGATTCGGGCTGGTGCGAACGGGGCGGCGCGGTTTGCGCAGCCCTGCCCGGCGTTGTGCGACGGGTTATGCCGGATCTACGAGGAGCGTCCGGGGCATTGCCGGGAATTCGAATGCGTTCTGTTGAAGCGGGTTGCCGCGGGCCGGATCTCCGCCGCGGCGGGTCTGAGGACAATCCGGAACGCATTGCAGTGCGCGAACCGCGTGACGGACCTGCTGCGGGAGCTCGGTGACCGGGATGAAGGCTCTCCGCTCGCGCTGCGATTCCGTCGCTTGAACCAGCGGTTGGCGTCCGGGGCGGTGGGGCGGCGGGAAGCGGAACTGTTCGGCAGGCTCACTGTGGCGGTGCATGAGTTGAACATGCTCCTCGCGAAATCGTTTTACCCGGGCCAGATCGGTTAGAAGCTTCGGCTATTGAGGCGCAAGGCGGTAAAAACTCACCGGCCGGTCCACCGCGCCGGCATCAATGAAATCGATGACGCCGTTGCTGTCTGCGGTGGCGCTTCCGATGGTGAGCCAGTCTGTCGAACTGAGATCCGTGGTGACGAGGACGTCGTAAGTGGTGCCGGCGGTGCCCGCGCCCAACAGGTGGACGCCGCCGTTGTCGAGGCGGGTGAGGGACGTGAAGCGCAAAGGCATCACGTCGTTGAACACGTGGCCAATGCGCAGGTTGTCGAGGAATAGTTCGCCCATTCCGTTCGCCGGATTGTCAAGGCCGGGCGAGACTTGCTTGAAACCAAAGTAGGCATGGACGTATCCGGGGCCGATGTAATAGGAGTGGTCGGCGCGTCGCTCCATATCCGTTTCTGAAACCGGATCCACCCAAAGCGTGGAAGTATATAAGCCCTGGTCGACGACCAGGCGGAGCACGACGGTGTGAGTATCGCCGATTGAAAGGTCCACGGGAATCAGGACGGCGGATTCATTGATGGTTACCACGCCAAGACGATACGTGCCCTCAACGGTTCCGTTGGTAATCCAGACACGGCCGAGGTACGCCGACGCGCTTGCGCGGAAGTAGGCGAACCAGTTTCCGTTGCCGTTCGGCAATGCGGTTACGCGCAGGTTGAAGCTTGCCGTGCGGCTGCCTTCCGCGAACGTAGCCGGGAGCTCGTAGCGCACGCTTTCCTGTTCCGTTTGGGTGAGAAAGAGTTCGCCGGAGACAACATCCACCTGGTTCGAAGGGGTGCGATCGCTCTCCCAGGGAGAATTCGGTGCGGTGAGGAGTGGTCCGTCCGGATAGTTGAAATCTTCCTGGAAGATCAACTGCGCCGAACCGTTGACGCAGACGAACAGGCTGGCGATCCACACAAGGCTCCTCCGCATTGTTTTGGGGAGCGAACGACTCCAGCCTTGTCGAGGCGGGTGGTTGTGCATGTCCGCACTTGTAAGGCAACAAGGCGCGGAGGATCAATGGTCCGAAAGTTCCATCGAACGCAACTAGTTCGCGTGGCGCATGTCGTCGGGCTGGCGTTCGAAGTGCAGGGCGCTGTCATTGATCACGGCCTTGCCGCTTTGGACGATTTTGATCATCTCGGCCCCCGCGAGGAGCACCGGTCCGTAGCCGTGAGCGGCGAACGGGCTGCGCGGGCGGTAATAGTAGAAGGCCGGGTCCATTCCCATGCCGGTGCCGACGCAGGTGCCTTCCACCTGGCCCTGCGCGTTGACCTGGGTGGTCACGGCGTTCCAGCCGAGTTGCGCCACCGGGCCGTAGGCGAGCGGGTCGATCCACCCGCGGTTGATCGCGCGCGCGATGCAGAAGGTGAAGATCGCCGTGGCGGATGTCTCGAGATACGAATCGTTGCGGTCGAGTAGTTGGTGCCACATGCCGTTATGCCCCTGGACAGCGGCGAGCCCACGGATATGCGCGCGGAGCAGGTTGAGAATGTCGTCGCGTCCGGGATGATCTTCGGGCAGCACCTCGAGCAGCTCGGTTTTTGCCAGCAACGCCCAGCCGTTCGCGCGCGCCCAGCGGAATTCGGGATGTTCCTTCATGCCGGCGATCCAGCCGTGCATGTAAAGTCCCTTTTCCTTGTTGAACATGCGGCCGGCGAACTGCGTGATCTGCTTCACCGCCTCGTCGTAGTATTTCCCGTCGCCCGTGAGTTTTCCCATCTGCGCCATGCACGGCACGCTCATGTAAAGGTCGTCCAGCCAGATCGAATCCATCATCGGACGCTTGCGCGCGAGGGTGCCGTCGGCCAGGCGATACTGTCCGGTCATGACGTAATCGGCGTAGCGCTCGATGAGCGGCTGCGCCTGGACGAGGCCGGCGCGCTGGGCCTTGATGAAGGCGGCGCACATCGATCCCGCGTCGTCCAGCGCGTTGGGATGCAGCACCGACCGGAACGGGTTGTGCTCGCCGGTCAATCCCTGCTCGTCGAGCGTGTGGAAGTAGGGGGTGGTCTCGACGATGAAGTTCAGGCGTTTGGAGGCGTAATCCCTGAAACGCGTGTCGCCGGTCACTTCGGCGGCGAGAAGCATGCCGGAGTAGGTCACGCCCCATTCGTAGCTGATGATCGGGAAATGGCCGCGCTCGACAACGGCGTTGCGATTGGGAGTCGAGAGGTCGGTGATCGCGGCGCCGGTCTGGCGATCCACCAGTCGCGCCGGAGTGTTGGCGTCGAGATAGGCGTGAATGCGGTTCAACACCTCGGTGATCGCCTCGACGGTGGTGGGCCCGTACGGAACCGGATAATCGGGCGGCAGACGATGCAGCGCCGTCGGAACGCGAACCGGATCCGCTCCCGACGGCGAGGCGGCGTGTGCGGACAAAGCCGGAAGGACCAGAGAAACCAGAGCAAGGAGAGTGAACTGTTTCATGGCACCGTTTGCACCGACGTTAACGGCCGGTCGGCGGTTTCAAAATAAAAAATGCGCGTGCCGGATTCGGGAAAACGGCTGTGGGGTCGAAGAAGTCCGATGTTCAGGGCGATTGCGGCACTTCCTGGAGGTAAAAGAACTGGTTGTCGGGATTGAAGGGGAGTGTGATGGAAGCCAGGCCGGTGGCGGCGGATTCGTAGCGCTGGACTTCGACGTACGGACCAGCCGCATCCCTGGCTGCCATGACACGATAGGCCCTTTCCGCGGTCGCTCCCCACGACAGGACCGTACCGCCCTCTGTATTGAACGTGATGGTCGCTCGGAAGACGGGTTTCTCCGAGAATTCGCCCTGGTTCTTCGAGATATCCCACAACAGGGACGGGCGGCTCACCGGTTTGCCCTTTATATCGTAAGCCGTGTAAACGATCTCGATTTGCGAGAAGTTGAACTGCACGCGGTCCCCGACGCCTCCGTTCGTGGACGCGCTCGAAACCATCTGCACCTGAATTCCTTTCAGGGTGATTTCGCAGAAGAGGAGAAGATTGCCCGCGTGCCGAATGAACTCCAGGCGGCCTGTGGGGATGGGCTGGCCGGTCGCGCAGAACTGCATCAGCCCGGGCGTGGCTTTGCTGACAGGCATTTCCATCGTGAGAAACGAGAACCGGGGGGGCGGGGTCTCCCGGGGAACGGACGGCACCCAGATGGGCCGAGTGAACCACAATCCAGTCCTGATGAAATGCCGAGGTGGCTTCGCCGTCGATCCCATCCAGCTTCAAAAAGTAGTCCACCTGGGCGGCCTGTGAAACGGTGACGCCCATCGCAGCGCAGAGCCAGGCGGAAACGATTGCGCGGATCAGGCGGACAACGTTGCCGGAACAGTCTGCACCGAGGACTGTTTTCCGCCTGCAGTTCATGTGGGGGGTTGAGTGACGTCGTAATGGAAACTGACGGAACCTTCGGCTTCGCCGGTTTCGCGATTGTAGGGCGTGTATTCGAGCTCAATTTTCTCGAAGTTGAGCGAAAAGCTGTCGACCGGCACAACGTCTCCGCTGCTCCCGCCGGTCTGGTAACTCGTGACCAACACGTCGGTCATGGTGATCTTCAAAAACACAACCGGATCGCCGGTGCCTTTGGGGTTTGGCCTGGTGACGATGAGCTGAACCTCGGGGACGGGTGCTCCCGTGGCGCAGGCGAGCATCAGTCTTGGAGTGGATTTGTCGATCGCTTTCTTGATTACGATCTGGTCAACCACAAACTTGCTGCCCTGGCCGGTGAGTTCGGGTTCGCGGCGCATGCCCCAGGCGAATGAATCAAGTTCGATCTCGCCCTTGTGGTTTTTGGCATCGGACTCGCCTTCGATGTCGGAGATTTTCAGGTAATAGTCCACCTGGGCGGCCGGGAGCCACACGGGCAACACAACCAGCAGGAACACAATGGTGCGAAGCAAAGGCGGGGCTTTCACGGGCCCGACTGTAAACCGAACCTCTGCCGCGTCAAGCCGCCATAGTGGCGCTGGCGTTACGCATCCGGCGTGACGTCCCTCCTGCGGAGCTGGGGTTTGGACATTCTATGTTTCTGACTTTTGCCTGGAATCCCAACGGGATTCTGCCCCGCAAGGATACCTGCCGTTACCGGTTGCTCGGGAGCAACCTGGGTCCTTTCAAGAGCGTCACTTCACCTGATCTCGTCGCGAATTCCCGGACCGTTTCCCCGAAGCGCACACGACAGGGTTTGCCCAGGAGCGACTTGATCTCCGCCGTTTCCACGGCGCCGTCCTTCCATGTCACGCTGATCTCGAATCCGTCGCGCGCGCGGAGGCCCTTGAAGCGGCCGGTGTTCCATGCTTTCGGCAGGGCGGGCAGGAGCACGATCTCGTGACGGGCCTTGCCTGCGGCGGGTTTCCGTTCCGCGCCGGCAACGTCATGGCTTTGGAGCAGCATCTCTGCGATGCCGGCGGTGCCGCCGAAGTTGCCGTCGATCTGGAACGGCGGATGCGTGTCGAACAGGTTTTTCAGCGTGGATTTCTGGAGGAGCAGTTGGACGTTCTCGTATGCTTTTTCGGCGTCTTTGAATCGCGCCCAGAAGTTGATGATCCATGCGCGGCTCCAGCCGGTGTGCCCGCCTCCGTGCGCGAGGCGGTAGTCAATCGTCTTGCGCGCGGCAGCCATATACTCCGGCGTCCGGTTCTGAGTGAACTGGTTTCCCGGATGCAACCCGTACAGGTGGGAGATATGGCGGTGGCCCGGCTCCGCTTCCTTGAGTTCTTCGATCCATTCCATGAGGCGCCCGTCCTTGCCGATGCCGGGCCAGGCCAGCTTCTCTATCGCAGAGTGCACCTTTCGCGTCAGGTCATCTTCAACGCCCAATTCGTTGGCCGCCAGCAACAGGTTGTTGAAGGTGTCCCAGGCAATCTCCTGGTCCATCGCGTTGCCCATCGCGACGCTGTACCTCCCGCCGTCGGGTCCGATGAACGCGTTCTCCGGCGAGGCGCTCGGCCCGAGCACGAGTTTGCCGGTCTTCGGATGCTCGACAAGCATGTCGAGCAGAAACAACGAGGCTTCGCGGAGGATGGGATAGGCGCGCTGTTCGAGGAACTCGCGATCTCCGGTGAACCAATAGTGCTCCATGAAATGGCGCGTCAACCATGCGCCGCCCATCTGCCATAAGGCCCAAAGTGGATCGCCTCCCGTTGGCGTGTACAGCCACGCGTCCGTGGCGTAATGACCGACGAACCCGCGAGCGCCGTAGATGTTCGTCGCCGCCTTCCGCCCGGAGACAGCGGCGTAGGCTTCGACGAAATCGAACAGCGGCAGGTGGCATTCCGACAGGTTGCACACTTCTGCCGGCCAATAATTCATCTGGATATTGATGTTGATGTGATAATCGGCGCCCCACGGCGCGGAGAGGTCCTTGTTCCAGATGCCCTGAAGATTCGCGGGCAGATCGCCAGGGCGCGACGACGCGATCAACAGGTAACGGCCGTATTGGAAGTAGAGTTCGACCAGGTGGGGATCGTGAGCGCCCGATTGGACGGCTTTCAACCGTTCGTCGGTCGGCAGGTCGGGAGCGGGTTCGGAAGAAAGCTGCAGGTCGACCCGCCGGAACAGTTCGCGATGGGCGGCCACGCTGCGCCGTTTCAGTTCAGAAAAGCCGAGTTCGCCAGCGCTCTTCAGCAGCGCGAGAACGCGCGCGCGGCGATCCTGTGCGAGGGGTTGTCGCGGGTCTCGCAGGTTGTAGTCCGATGCGGCAGCGATCACGAGGGTGACCGCGGTGGCATTGGCGACGCGCAACGTGTTGTTGGACGCGGAGACGTCGCCGCCCTCCGGCAAAGCGGTCAGGCCCGCGGCAAAACGCACGCCGTTGGTTCGATTCCTCACAAGCGCCTGGCCGGTCATGAGCAGGGTGGGGTCTTCATCCGGCTCGACGCGCGCGTTGGCTCGTGAGAGATCGGCCGTGAAGGAGAGATGTCCCGGCCGGTCGCACGACAGTCGGATGACAAGCGCCTGGTCCGGAGCACTGGCGAATACCTCGCGCCGGTAGGTCACGTCGCCGACCCGGAACGTTGTGGTTGCGATCCCGCTGTCGAGGTCGAGGGACCGGCGATAAGCCGAGGGCTCGCCCTGCAGGTCCATGTAAATCCTGAGATCGCCCAGGGTCTGGTGGCTGGTCCAGTCTTCCCGGGGGCCGGCCAGCAGGGTGCGGCGCGCGAGCGCTTCGCCTTCCCGATACCGGCCTTCGAAGAGCAGGCGCCGGATTTCCGGGAGATGCTCGGCTGCGCCGGTCGGTGGATCCGGGCGCGGCCCGCCGGCCCACAACGTTTCTTCGTTCAACTGGATGAGTTCGTTGGTGGTTTCGCCGAAGACCATGGCGCCGAGACGTCCGTTGCCCACGGGCAATGCCTCCGTCCATTCCGTTGCAGGTTGCCGATACCAAAGAACGAGATTGCTTTCGGGGGTTTCCGTCGCGCCTGCAAGATGAACGAAGAGCAGGGCGGCAGCGGCAGTGAACAGGACCGGAGCACGATTCATAAGGATGAATGACGATTCGGCCTGAGGTTTCAGTTTGCCGAACTGCGCGTCTTCAGGCGGCTGAGCGCTTCCAGGAAATAGTAGTCGGCATACACCAGCGGAGCGTCCACCTCGCCCTGACGGGGCAGATCGCCGACGCCGTGCATCAGGAGGAAGTGCCCGTTCTCGCCCGGGTTCGCCCTGTAGGCCGGGGAAGCCAGGCTGCGCAATTGCGCTGTGGCGAATTCGCGGTAGCGCGCCGCGTCCGCCGGTTCGACGAAGTCGCTCAACTCGAGCAGCGCCGACGCCATGATGGCGGCAGCCGAAGCATCGCGCGGTTCGTTCGGTATCCCGGGTGCGTTGAAGTCCCAGTACGGCACCTTATCCGACGGCATGTTGGTGTGATGGATCAGGAACTCGGCGATCTTTCTGGCCTGATCGAGGTAGGCGACGTTCTTCGTTTCCCGGTGCATCATGACGTAGCCGTACAGTCCCCACGTCTGGCCGCGCGCCCAGGCGGAGGCATCATTGTAGCCCTGCCGGGTTTCCTTCGAAAGAATCGCACCCGTGGCCGGATCGTAATCCACGACGTGAAAGGTGCTGTTATCCGGCCGGAAATGGTTCTTCAGTGTCGTGTCGGCGTGCTTGATGGCGACGTCGCGGAACATGTCTTCGCCCGTTTCCTTGTGCGCGAACATCAGCAACTCGAGGTTCATCATATTGTCGATGATCACCGGGTATTTCCACGTGCCCCAGTCCCAGGAGCGGATGAGGCCGACGGTCGGGTTGAATCGCGACGCGAGCGTGCGCGCGCCGGCGATCAGCACGTCGCGGTAGGCGGGATCGCGTGTCAGACGGTAGCCGTTGCCGTAACTGCAATACAGCATGAACCCGAGATCATGGGTTTCACCGTAGCTTTTGATGGCTTCCAGTCGCTGCGTGTAATTCGTCGCATGCGCCTTCCACTTCGGATCACCCGTATGCTCGTGCAACAGCCAGAGCGAGCCCGGGAAGAAGCCGGACGTCCAATCGCGCGGTCCCACGAGCGCAAGTCGTCCGCGGGCGTAGCTGCGGGGGAACCGATTCTGTCCTTCCAGGCTCTTGAGCATGCCTTCGTATTGGGTGGCGGCGAAGGCGTATTGCTCGTTGACGAACGCGGTCAGGTCTGCGGCGGACGCGCGGCCGGTGAAGAGGATGGAAGCGATCAGTGATAGCAGGCAAACGGCTGCTCTTGTGCCGAGCGTTGGGCGTTGATGGTGTTTCAATTCGTGTGGCGCAGGGCGGTCGGACGATGAAGCGGGGTAAACCCCGCGCCCCATGTTGCGCAGATTCTTTTGGAACGAAGCGAATGTGTCCTTCATAAACGCAGGCGATCAGCGGGCGGCCCGCGTTTCCGCGGGACCGAGATAACTCGGCTTCAAACCGCCGCAATCGATGACGATTTTGTCCAGCACGACGCCGGTGTCCACCATATAAAGCTTGAGCCGGCGAGTTCCGGGCGCCGGCACGATCAATCTGCCTTCCGCAGTCACCGTGGCGTTCAACACGCTTTGCGCCCACGCCGGAGATCCATCGCGCGCGGTGGTTTCAAACAACTGAGGCGGGGCGTTGTCGAGCGCGAGCGCGAATCGAAGCCCGCCGCTGCCGCGGATGGGTTGGGTCGGGATGAGATAGACCGTCACCGGGAACTCGCCGGTCGAAGTGAAGTGGATCGTGTACTCCAGGGCGGGCGACGCGTTCGCCACGCGCGCCAACGGAACACTCGCGATGGTGGTGGGGAAGACCGCAACCGAATCGCCGGTGCGGCCGAGCCCGGGAATGACTCGCCAGCCCGCGCCGCCGCGATCGCGCCTGCTGCTGAAGTTCTCCGCTTCGATCGAAACCACTCCGTCGCGTTCAACGAATTCGGGATTGGATCCGCTGTCATTGTCGGTTGACCGGAACGGGTGCGCGGCGTCCTCGGACGGAGGGGCAGGCCGCAGAACGGGGGGAGGTTCCCATGGCGCAATGCGCATGCTGCGCCATTGGCGGTCGGCAGGTTCGAGCGACATGAAATGCTGCCACTTGCCGCCGGCGATCTCCTCGTTGTAACGGCGGGTTTCCTCTTTCAAGAGCGTGTCGGCGGCAAACGCCGCGGCCGAGCCGCGTTCGCCCATGAAATAGCGGATGTTCGCGAGCGCCGACCCGCGCACGGGATAGGACACGAGTTCGAAGAAGGCATCCTGCAACTGCTCGGGCAGTTCGGCCGAAATCCGGTTTGCTTCGCTCGCCAGTTTCCTGAATCGCGCCAGGCGCTCATCCACTTCGGTGTCCGTCAATGGACTGAGGCGCGGCTGCTCGTTCGGAAGCCACCATTGCAGGTGCTCCGGCTTTCGCTGGTAGTTCAACCGGAAATACTCGTCCAGCATCGCCGCAATGGCGCCGGCGTGATGCTCCCCGAAATGACGCCGCGCCCAGTGCGGCAGGAATTCGGGAAGCGTTTCAAGTCGCCACCGGTTGATGTCCCAGGCCATCTCGAGGAAAAATTCGGTGCCGATCTCCGCCGGTTTCAGATCGCCGATGTTCGCAATCCAGATCGTGCGGGCGCCATGATCGTAGGCCTTCGACATCTCTTCCCACACCAGCGCGGGCGGCGTGGTGTAGAGCCACAGATACGACAACGGCCTGCCGAGGTAGGAAAGGTGGTAGTACACACCGAAGCCGCCCTTGCGCTTGCGTTCCTCGGCGTTCGGGAAGTTGCGGATGTAACCGAAGTTGTCGTCGGGAAACACGATCGTGACGTCGTCCGGGACTTTCAGCCCGCCGCGGTAGAGATCGAGCACTTCCTTGTAGGCGCAGAACATCTGCGGCACTTCCTCGACATTGGTGGAGACGTGCTTCTGCAGCAGCTCGCGTTGGTCGGCGAAGATCTGTTCCAGCGTTTTGATCTGGTTGGCGCGGCCGCGAACGCCTTGCATGGCGGAATCGTGAATGCCGCGCATGCCCAGTGTGTAAATGTTCTCGAAACGCCCGTTCGACGCGACGCGCTCTTCCCAGTATTTCAACACGCCTTCGCGGTTGGTGGCGTAGTTGAACGCCTGCGGCGGAGCAGTCCATTCACCCACATTGTTCCGCAGCATCGGCTCGGCGTGCGACGAGCCCATCACGATGGCGTAGTCGTCGGCGACGCGCTTGTTGTCGGGATAATGATTGAACGGCTTCGTGCACTCGTGCATCGCAGGCCAGAGCGTGTTGGCCTTCAATCGAAGCAACAGCTCGAAGATCTTCGCGTAGGTCTTCGGTCCGATATCGCCCGTTTCCGGCTCGAATGTCTTGGCCGCCCACGGTTGAAGCCCCCAATCCTCGTCATTCAGAAAGATGCCGCGATACTTGACGGAAGGCGGTCCGAATCGGCGCGTGCCGGCCTTCACAAACAACGCCTCGCGGGGGGTGGGAGTGACGTCCGCCCACCAGTACCACGGCGAAACGCCAATGGCCTGCGACAGTTCGTAAACGCCATAAGCCGTGCCGCGTCGATCGCTGCCGGCGATAACCAGGCCGTGCTCGACGCCCGGCAACGGGTTGGTGACGGTTGTGATGAGGAAGCTCTCCCACTGACCGCGCAGGGTTTGTGCGTCGATTTTTCCTTCGCTCGCGAGCTGATCGATCAGCGCGCTCTTGCCGAGTGTTCCGACGAAGACAGCCGAGCCCTTGAGGCTGGTGCTGTTGGTCCTGACGACGGGTTTGATTCCGGTGACGCGTTGCACGTCGAGCGCGAGATCCCGGACCGCGATGCCCACAACGGTTGCGTCGGAAGCGTCGAAAACCAGTGCGGCCGCGTTTCGGTTGCTGACGAGAGGGAAGCTGCCGGACGAATGGGAGAATTGAACCCACGCTTCGTCGTTGGGGGCAGCCGGCGACGTCAGAACGCCGGCCAGGAGCAACGCGAATGCAGCATTGGCCTTCACGGGTGGTGAGTGAACCGAAAAATGCGCGGGCAGGCGACTGAAATCAATGATCAACCACGGATGAACACAGATAAGGCAAAGTCAAAGGCGTGACGTGAATTGC
>DGDZ01000067.1:16557-21435 GCA_002385705.1 Verrucomicrobia subdivision 3 bacterium UBA3939 | reverse complement strand
CGTGGACGAAGCCGGCGACTCCGAGTTCCACACGCACGCCGATCCGACACGGTGACAGAGGGACACAGAGACGGCAAGGCGGTCACCACGAAAGGTCCGGCGCGCTAACCACGGATGGACACGGGTGGACACGGATAAAATGGTGCCAGACGGTGGGGCGAGCGTCCTCGCGCCTGCCCCGCCGTAGTCTCGGCGAAGGCGGGAGCCGTCGTGCGATCACCAACATCGCCGTCCAAGATCCTCGCAGAATTGAAGGCCTCTTTCTGGCGATTACTTAATTCCTGGTTGCGGCTACGCCGCGCCGAGGCTTCGTGCTTAGTGGTAAAAATTCCTGTCGCCCTTACAGGGCTAAGGTTGAACTTGAACCTGGTACCCAGGGCTGACATGTGGCGGGCCTTCAGCCCTGGACGGATCGAGACATTCAGTTCAATACTCAATCGCTACATTCCGCCGAACGCGGCGCTATCGCGCTATTTCTCGTGGCTGGTGGCAAGCTCTTTCCAGAGCGCGGCGGCCATCAGTTGGCCTTTCTCGAAGCAGTCGAGGCTGAACTTTTCGTTCGGCGAATGCGCGTTGTCGTCGGGCAAGGCCAGGCCGAGGAGCAGCGTGTCCACGCCGAGGATTCTTTTGAAGTCGTTCACAATCGGGATCGAGCCGCCTTCCCGCATCAGGATGGGTTCGCGCCCAAAGGCCGTTTTCAATGCGCGCAACGCCGCCTGCGCCTGCGGGCTCGTCGGCGACACCAGGTACGGATCGGCGCCGTGTCCGGCTTCGATCTCGATCCGCACGGTGGGCGGGCAGAGCTTCTTCAGATGGCGCGTGACCAGTTTGATGATCTTCGCCGGTTTCTGGTCGGGCACAAGGCGTGTCGTGATTTTTGCCCGGGCCCATGCGGGCACGATGGTCTTGCTGCCTTCGCCCTGGTAACCGCTGGTCAATCCGTTGATCTCGAATGTCGGCCGCGCCGAGCGTTGTTCGAAAGGCGTGTAACCCTTTTCGCCGAATAATCGCGGCACGCCCAGCATCTGCCGGTATTGCTTTTCCGAAACAGGCAGCCGGGCGAGTTGCTTCCGTTCAAACGCCGACAACGGGCGGACGTCATCGTAGAACCCCGGAATGGCGACGCGGCCGTTCCGATCGCGCATCTTTGCCAGCAACTGGCAGAGCGCCATGGCGGGGTTGTCCACCGTGCCGCCGAAAATGCCGGAGTGCAGGTCGCGCGCGGGGCCGCGCAACGTGACTTCAAAAGCCGCAATGCCGCGCAACGCATAGGTCAGCGCCGGGCAATCAGGCGCGGGCATGCCGGTGTCCGAGACGACCACAGCATCGCAACGGAGTTCGTCCCGGTGCTTTTGCAGGAAACCCGCGAGGCTGCTGCTGCCGACCTCTTCCTCGCCTTCGATCAACAGCGTGAGATCGCAAGGCAATTCGGTGCCGGTTTTCAGGTAAGCCTCGATTGCTTTGAGATGCGCGAGGTTCTGGCCTTTGTTGTCGCTGGCGCCGCGCCCGAAGAGCGAGCGGCCTTCGATGCGTGGTTCAAACGGAGGCGACTTCCAGAGTTCGAAGGGTTCGGGCGGTTGCACATCGTAATGCCCGTAGATCAGGAAGTGCGGTCGCTTCTTTCCGGGATTGGACGGACGCGGCGTGCGCGCGAGGACGATAGGATTGCCTTCCGTGGCGCGCAATTCGGCGGTCAGGCCGGCATCCCAACACCGGGCAACCACCCATTCGGCGCACGCGATCATGTCGGCGCGATGCTGCGGCTGGGCGGAGACGCTGGGAAAGCGGACGTACTGGCAGAGTTCGTCGAGGAACCGGTCCTGGTTGGCTTTCAGGTAATCAAAGACAGCCTGCATGCGGAGTTTCTTAACAGGGAATTGGTGGAAAGCAAAACAGTTCCAGATGGTTTCTCTCTCCTTCCGAAGGAGGAGAAACATTCAACATCCAACATCGAACATCCAATGGACGGCGGTGGTCGGACCGCGGGCCTGCGACGTCTGCGCCCCGCAGCGACGTGCGAAGACGACGGGTTGTGGGATTTGATGCAGATTCCTGAGAGGCCCTGCTGCCAACGTTGCTGCGACTCGCAGAGTCGCGGTCCGACCACGTCCCTCTTTCTCCGTTTGGGGGAACGGGAGTCATGGCCGTTTGCATTGACGCGGTGATGGCGTGCCTGTAATTCGTTGGCGCTCTTGCAGGATTCGAAGTTCACATCGACGCCGGCGCTGCGGTTGGTGTTCATGGGCACACCCGCGTTGGCGGGCGTGTGCCTGAAAGCATTACTGGACGCGCCCGACGTGCAGGTGGCGGCGGTGGTCACGCAACCGGACCAGCCGAAGGGCAGGGGAATGAAACTCCAGGCCTCGCCGGTCAAGGAGATCGCGCTGGCCGCGGGCATTCCCGTGCTGCAACCGCACCGCGCGCGCGATGAAGCGTTCCTCGGGCAATTGCGCGAGTTCGCGCCCGAACTGATCGCGGTGGCCGCTTACGGGCAGATCCTGCCGGCGAGCGTGCTGGAGTTGCCGAAGCACGGCTGCCTGAATGTGCACACGTCGCTGCTGCCCCGGTACCGGGGCGCGTCGCCGATCCAGCGCGCCATTCTTAACGGCGACACGGAAACCGGCGTCACGATCATGAAGATGGATGCCGGGATGGACACCGGCGACATCGTTGCGCAGGAACGGACGCCGATTGCGCCGGAGGACACGGCAGCGACACTGAACGATCGCCTGGCGGTGATCGGCGCGGAGCTGCTGGTGAAGGTGATACCGCGTTACGTGCGCGGTGAATTGAAACCGCATCCGCAGCCCGCGGAGGGTGTGAGTTACGCGCCGAAAATCCGGAAGGAGGAGGGGCGAATCGATTGGACGCAGCCGGCGCGTGTGATCGTGAATCATGTGCGCGGGATGAACCCATGGCCGGGGGCGTTCACTCAATGGCCCGGTTCGTCCGGTCCGGTGCTGCTGAAGATCTGGGAAGCCGAGGCCACGGGGCGACAGAGTGAACCGGGGGTTGTTCTCCAGGCTGGCCGCGACGGAATTGTCGTGGGCTGCGGCGAAGGCGCCTTGAAGATTCGCTCGCTGCAAAAGGAAGGGGGGCGGCGATTGATGGCGCAGGAGTTTCTTGCCGGGAATCCGCTGAGGGCGGGCGAGAAGTTGCTGTAGAACCAGCACGGTGAGGAAAACATCCAATATCCAACATCGAACATCCAATGGCACTGAATGTTCGGCGTTGAGCGTTGAGTGTCGAATGTTGCCGACTTCAGAATCACGCCTCCTCCCTGACCCTCCTTTGGGGGAGGAGAGGGAACAACAGCAAAAGCGTTTGGAAGGGAACGCGCCGATTGGCTATTGTTCCGGCGTGAACAGTTCAGATCGTCTCACCCGTCGCCGGTTCATCAAGGTTGCTTCCGCCTCACTCGGCGCGCCGCTCATTCTGCGTTCAAGTCTTTTTGGCGCCGACACGCCGTCGAATCGGATCACGTTGGGCTTTATCGGCATGGGCCGGCAGAACCGCTCATTGCTCGGCCGGTTCCTGCGGATCGACGGCGTGCAGGTGGCGGCGGTGTGCGAGGTGGATCGCACCCGGCGCGAGCACGCGCGGAAGGTGGTGAACGACCACTACGCCGGGCAAACTGGCCAGGGAACCTACAGCGGCTGTGCCGCCTGCGTGGATTTCCGGGAACTGCTCGCGAGGAAGGATATCGATGCCGTCGTGATCGCGACGCCGGATCATTGGCACGCGATCATCGCCATCGCGGCAGCGCGCGCGGGCAAGGACATCTACTGCGAGAAACCGTTGTGTCAGTCGATTCACGAAGCGCAGGAGATGGTGAGAGTGATGGACGAGACAAAGCGCGTGTTCCAGACCGGCAGCATGCAACGGTCGATGCGCGAGTTCCGCGGCGCCGTGGATCTGATCCGGAACGGCGTCATCGGCAGGGTGGAACGGATCGATGTGGGCGTCAGCGGCGGTCCGGGGATTCCCTGCGATCTGCCGGCGGAGCCCGAGGAACCCGGATTGGACTGGGACCTGTGGCTGGGGCCGGCGCCGGTGCGTCCGTACAACTCGATTCTCAGCCCGCGCGGTGTTCACGATTTCTTCCCGCAATGGCGCCGCTATCGGGAATACGGCGGCGGCAAGGTCACGGATTGGGGTGCGCACCACTTCGATATCATCCAATGGGCGTTGGACAAGGATGAGAGCGGGCCGGTCGAGTTCCTTCCGCCGCCGCAGCCGAACGCGCAGTATGGCGCGCGTTTTGTGTATGACAACGGAACGGAGGCGACGCACATCGAGGGGAACACCATTGTGTTCCACGGGACCAGGGGAAAGCTTCACGTGAACCGCGGCAACTTCGAGCTGTGGATCGGTTCAGAGGAGGTGGCGGTTTCAACGTCGCAATTGCCAGCCGTGCTTTCGAAGTATCTTCCTCCGGACGCTCCGCGCGTCGCGGTGAGCGACAATCATTACACGAACTGGCTGGACTGCATCCGGACGCGCAAACAGCCGATCACGCATGTGAAGATTGGCGCGCGTTCGGTAACGGTGTGCCACCTGGTGAACCTGAGCTACTACCACGGGCAGCGGATCAAGTGGGATCCGGCGCGGCAGGCGTTTGCGGATGGGACGGGCGATCCGAAGTGGATGCGCGTCGGCTACCGCGAACCGTGGGATGTGGCGTAGAGGCGGTTGAAATCCGATTTTCGAAATTGGAAGTCCAAATCGGTGGGGCGAGCGTCCCCGCGAGCCGTCGTCCGATAACCCTGACAGTTCGTAAGACAGCAGGAACGGACTTTAAACCGGACACTTTCACTCGGCAGGCTCGTTTTGTTCGATCAAAGGTGGTGGTATATCGGTGGGGCGAGCGCCCCCGCG
>DGDZ01000067.1:11226-16485 GCA_002385705.1 Verrucomicrobia subdivision 3 bacterium UBA3939 | reverse complement strand
CCCCGCGAGCCGTGGTCCGATGACCCTGGCAGCTGGTGATGCATTAAAAAGAAACTCCACGGGTGATTTTCAGTCAGAAGGCTTGCAGGTATCGTTCGATCAAGCTGGTCGTGTGACGGCTCGCGAGGACGCTCGCCCCACCATTGCAAAGCCAGTCGTGACGGCTCGCGAGGACGCTCACCCCACCAAGGTCAGGGCCATCGGACGACAGTTCGCGGGAACGCTCGCTCCGCGGACATTCTAGTGCTCGCGCCTTCTGAAAGGTTTCCCGCGTCCGTCCCGTTGCGAGCGGCGCTTGCGTTCGAGGTATTCGCGGTGCCGCGCGGCTTCGTGCAGATAGGCCAGTTCGCGTTGCAGCTTGATGTATTGCTCGTAACGCTGGCGGGCCAGCTCGCCGCTCTCCACCGCCGCCAGAACGGCGCAGCGCTTCTCGTTGGTGTGAGTGCAGTTCGGAAAATGACAGCGTAACGCGATCTCTTCCACGTCCGGAAACGCGTCCTGCGCCAGCTCGTCCGCCATCCACATCTGGAACTCGCGCATCCCGGGCGTGTCGATCACCAGCCCGCCGTTCGGGAGCACGATGAGCTCCCGCCAGGTCGTCGTGTGACGGCCTTTGGCATCGCTCTCGCGCACCTCCGTCGTGGCCTGGATGTCCTCCCCGTAAATGGTGTTGATGAGCGAGGATTTTCCGACGCCGGAGGCGCCGATGAAAACGACGGTTTCGCCCGGGCGAATGAGCTGCGTCAGGCTGTCGATGGCGCGCCCGGTGCGCGCGCTGACCGCGATGACCGGGGTATCGGCGGCGACTTTTTCGACCGAGGCCAGTTTGTCGAGGATGTCATCGCAGAGGTCGGCTTTGTTGAGCACGATGACGGGTTTGACGCCGCCGGCGTTGACCATGGCGAGATGCCGCTGGAGCAGGCCCAGATTGAACGAGCGATCGAGCGCCTGGACGACGAAGGCAATATCGACATTGGTGACGAGCACCTGTTCTTCGGTCTGGCGTCCGGGCACCTTGCGGGACAGCCGGGTGCGGCGCGGCAGCACGTGGTGGATGAGGCATTTCTCCTGGTCGCCCTGGACCGGAGTAAAGGTTACCCAATCGCCCACTTTCGGAAGCTCGGAGCGGGCGGGGACTGAATGGAGGAGTTTGCCGGTGACCTGACCCAGCCAGGTCCGCTGGTCGGCAAAGACGACGTAATGGTGTTTGTCCTCGATAGCGATGCGACCGGGCTGAAGATCCGGGTTCTGCAACGCTGCGAGGTGTTCGGCCCAGGCCGGGGACCAGCCGAGAGTTGCGAGACTGATTGCAGATTCACCCATTCCGATGCGCTGCTTCCATAGCACATGACAAGGCCGCGAACAAAGTTTTTGTAGCGGAGTTGGGGAGTTGGGGGGGTGTCGGAGACTCTTTCTCCTTCAATCCTCAAACTGAATTCTGCATGCTCGAATGCATGCTGAAACGCACGCCGCTTTTTGAAGCACACCGAAAGCTCGGAGCCCGGCTCATCGACTTCGGCGGATGGGAAATGCCCGTTCAATACACCGGCATCGTGGATGAACACCTCGCGGTGCGAAACGCCGCCGGGATCTTCGACATCTCGCACATGGGCGAAATCACCGTAAGCGGACCGGCGGCCGCGGAGTTTCTGAATGGTGTGCTGACGAATGACATTCGCAAGCTGGCGGACGGCGAGGGCCAATACACGCTGATGTGCAACGAGCGCGGCGGTGTCATCGACGATCTTTACGCCTATCGGCTTTCCGGCGAAGTGTTCCTGCTCATCGTCAACGCCTCGCGGGTGGCGGCCGACGTTGCATGGCTCCAGGATTCGCTGGGCCGGTTCGCGCGGGCGTCCGATGTCAGCATGACGGACGCGTCGCACAACTACGCGGCTGTGGCTGTCCAGGGACCGCGCGTGAGGGAGTTTATCGACAAATGCTTTCCGGAGGCGTCCACGTCCGGGACGCGGGTTGCGCGGGTCACGGACCTCAAGAAGAACCAGATCGGCGGGTTCCCGTATCAGGGCGGCAGCGTGCTGATCTCGAGGACCGGCTACACGGGCGAGGACGGTTTCGAGATCGTGGGTCGAGATGATGCGATCTGCAGCGTCTGGGAGCAGTTGCTCGCGGAAGGGGCGTCGTTCGGTTTGAAACCGTGCGGTCTGGGCGCGCGCGACACCTTGCGCACGGAGATGAGTTATCCGCTCTACGGTCATGAACTGGACGAGAACACAACGCCGATCGAGGCCGGCCTGGGTTTCTTTGTGTCCCTGGACAAGGGCGAATTCACCGGGCGCGCGGTTCTGGCAACGCAAAAAGCCAGTGGGGTGACGCGCAGGTGCATCGCGTTCAAGATGACCGGCAAGTCCGCTCCGCCGCGTCCGCATTATCCAATCCGGGTGAAGGGCGAACGTGTGGGCGAAGTGGTGAGCGGAACTCAAAGCCCGTCATTGAACATTGGAATCGGCCTGGGGTATGTGTCCGCGGAATGCGCGAAGGCGGGCACGGCGATGGAAATCGAGATCCGAGGCACGGCGTGCCCGGCGGTGATTGTGCAAAAGCCGATCTACCGGAAAGGGTGAGGGGAGAACATCCAACATTCAACGAACGCAATGGTAAAGGCGTCGGAGGGAGTGCCACAGATTTCGGGTTTGTTTCGGCTTTCGGATTTCGACGGTTGGACTTATTCGTGGGTTACCACTTGAGTCCGGGCGATGCATCTGCGACTCTGCGCGGACTGTTATGAGCGCCAATATTCCTGCAGATCTGAAATACGCGAAGTCGCACGAGTGGGTTCGCGTCGAGGGCGATATTGCCACGGTCGGGATCACCGACCATGCGCAGCATGAATTGACGGACGTGGTGTTTGTGGAGTTGCCGGCGACCGGCCGCCAGGTGAAGGCGGGCGAGGCGTGCGCGGTGGTGGAATCCGTGAAAACGGCGAGCGACATCTACTCGCCGGTGAGCGGCGAGGTGGTGGAGGTGAACAGGGCGGTGGTGGAGAATCCCGCGCTGGTGAACACGGAGCCGTATCAGGGCGGCTGGTTTTACAAGGTGCGGCTGGCCGATTCGAATGAATTGAGCCGGTTGCTGGGGCCCGAGCAATACGCGGCCCAGATTGGGGGGTAACAACTTTCCGGGGACGGCATTTGAATTTTTCCCGATGTCCTGCAGTTTATAGCGTGAAACCGAAAAGGGTGCGTCTCTTCATCAAGCCGTATTGCGGCTGGTGTCACAAGGCCATGCGCTGGCTCGACGCGCGCGGCATCGAGTACGAAGCCATCGATGTGATCTCGGACGAGGCGGCGTTTGACGAGATGATTCGTTTGTCGAACCAGGACCTCGCGCCGGTGATCGAAGTGGACGGCGACGTGCTGGCGGATTTCGGCCCGGATCAACTGGCGGTTTTCTGGCAGAAAATTGAGAGGAAGCATGCCCGCGCCTAGTCCCAGCGTGCCGCAGCGGCCGCGTCTTCCGGAATGGTTGCGCCGGCGCCTGCCGACTTCCGATACCTTCTCCCACACCCGGTCGCTGCTGGACGAGCTCAAGCTGCACACGGTGTGCGAAAGCGCGAAATGCCCGAACCACTGGGAATGCTGGAGCAGAGGAACGGCGACGTTCATGATCGGCGGCGACCGTTGCACGCGCGCCTGCGGGTTTTGCGCGGTGTCCACCGCCAAACCCCTTCCCCTCGAAGCCGACGAGCCGCAGCGCGTGGCGGAGGCAACCCGCCGGATGAGGCTCCGGCACGTGGTCATCACGGCCGTTGCCCGCGACGATATCGCCGACGGCGGCGCGGATCATTTCCGGCGGACGATCGAAGCCGTGCACGCGTTGAACCCGGGAACGGTTGTTGAAGTGCTCACGCCGGACTTCAACGGATCGGTCCGTTCCATCGATGCGGTGCTGTCCGCGCGCCCGGACATCTTCAATCATAACATCGAGACGGTCCGGCGGCTGACGCCGTTGGTGCGGCATCGCGCGACCTACGATCGTTCGCTCGCGGTGTTGCGGCAGGTGAAGGAGCGCGCCACGGGAAGAATCTATACGAAGTCGGGTTTGATGCTGGGCCTGGGCGAGCGCGACGACGAAGTCGAGAGGGCGTTGCAGGATCTGCGCGACGCGGGCTGCGACATTCTCACGCTGGGGCAGTATTTGCAGCCGACGCTGAGGCATCTGCCGGTGGTGGAGTTTGTGGCGCCGGAGAAATTCGCGTGGTTCGGCGAGCTGGCGCGGAGCATGGGGTTCGTGCACGTGGCCAGCGGACCGATGGTCCGCAGTTCCTATCACGCGGACGAGTTCAACGCCGCGGAGTCAGCAGGTCCGGATTCCGGCGCATGAGATAGAACAGGGCGGCGGCGACGAACAGGGCGAAGACAATTGCGAGGGCGGTGGCGATGTATTTGATCAGGCGCGCCTGCCGAAAGGCCCTTGCGGTGCGTTCCTTCTCGGCGGCCATGAACATGGCGAATTCCTTCTCGAGGGAAATGATCGCGTCCTCGTCCTTGAGCCGGAGGGTCAGCCAGCCGGATCCGGCGCCCGCCCATTCGGGCGGCAGGCGGCGCAGTTCGTCGGCATCCGCCGGATGCAGTCCCTGGTGTTTCCAGAAAGGCGCCTGTTCCCGCGTCCACAGGCGCACCATCCCGTGATTGGCGGACAGGGTCTGCACGCGTTCCCACAGCAACGGCCGCACCGTGTCGGCGAGCGCGAAATCGGAGAAGCTCTCGCTGTGAATATCCGCCTGGCGGTTGAGCATTCGGAAGCCGATGCCCCCGACCACTTTCCCGTCCGCGTCCACCGCCACCTGGAATTCGGTCAAGCGTTTCTCCAGGTCGGCCACGGGGAGGTTCAGGCTTTGCCACATCGGCCGGAGCGCCGCGAGATCATCGAGAACCGCGCGCCGCACGCGATAGGGTGCCGAGTTCATTCGCGCGGATTGTAGTGAAGAGCGGAGCGGGAGTCGAGAGGGGGCGAAGGGGATTTGCGATTTACGATTTACGATTGACGCGGGTGCCGTGCGATCCGTGCCGGGATGGGTATTCGGAGCGCGGCTGTGTCCCGCAGAGCGGACCAGCCGCAGCACGTGGACATAGCGGGAGTGTGCGGGTTCTGCATGCGCGCGAAGGGTGCAGCCATTGAACATTCGACATTCAACGCCCAACATTCAATTTCCACGTCCACGTGCCAGGGTGATCGTGCGACGGCTCCCGCCTTCGCCAGGACTACGGCGGGGCAGGCGCGAGGACCCGCCTTCGC
>DGDZ01000067.1:0-11043 GCA_002385705.1 Verrucomicrobia subdivision 3 bacterium UBA3939 | reverse complement strand
CGTGGCAGGCTGCTCGCCCCACCCACATAGCAGCCAACGGCAGCGCGAGCGCGTCAGTGGTCACTCGTCAATCGTACATCGCCGAAGGCCTACGCGCGCAGGCCGGTGTTGCTTTCGATGATGCCTTTGGCGATGGCGTGGCGTGTGAGTCCGGCGACGTCGTGGATGCCGAGTTTGTTCATCACCTGCTGACGATGTTTCTCGACGGTCTTGATGCTGATGCACAGCTCGGCGGCGATCTGTTTGTTCGCGCGGCCTTCGGCGATCAGTTGCAGCACCTCCGCTTCGCGCGTGGTCAGGTGATCCGTCCTTCGCCGCGCCGGCTGGCCGGAAGCGAACGCCTCGCGGCACTGATCCCGCAGCCGCTTGGCGATCGACGGGCTGAAGTACGCGTTGCCCCTGTGCGCCTCGCGAATCGCCTTGAGCAATTCGTTGCCCGCCGTCTGTTTGATGAGATAGCCTGCCGCTCCGGCTTCAGTCAGTTGCTGCACATAATCGTCGTCGGCGTAGGAGGACAACACGAGAACTTTGGTTGAAGGAACCGAATGTGTGATCTGCCGCGTGGCTTCGAGACCGTTGAGCTGGGGCATCGCAATGTCCATCACCACCACGTCCGGCTCCAGCCTCCGCACCATCTGCACCGCTGTCCGGCCGTCGCCGGCCTCGCCCACAATGTCGATGTCTCCCTCGGCGGACAGCAGGGCCCGCAACCCCTGTCGGACCACGGTGTGGTCGTCGGCCAGAAATACCCTGATCTTTTGCATACGCTCTGCTGGGTTGAGAACTTTCTATAGTGTCTGGAACCTAATGCGAGTTGAATTTTGCGCCACCCCCATTTTTCGACTATTTGCCGGGGGTAAAACCCCATCATCTTTTCCCTTAAAGCTCTTAGGGTGAAGGCCATGTTCCGATTTCGTTCGGCGATGCTCAGCGCGATGCTCAGCGCTTGCCTCGTGCTCGCAACGCGGAGCGCGGCCGGCGGCGCGGATGCGGATCCGCCGCTCGCTACTCCGCGGATCGGCGAGCACGCGCTGCACATTCTCACGCCCGAATGGATCGAACTGACGCTCGTCACAACGAAGGAAACGAAGGCGTCTCCCGCGGACGCGTGGAACTTCGTCGAGGAGGGACGTGTTCGGCTTCCAACGGCGGGGCAGATCGAGGTGCTGGTCGATGGCAGCAACGTGCCGGTGAGCGCGGTCGGTTTCAGAAGACGCGTCCTGTACGCGCCGTTGAAGGAACGCGACCTGCGCATCGGCAACAGTCTGTTCCTGCGGTTGTCGAAACCGCCTGGAACCCGTCAGCAGATCGAGGTGCGGAATCCGGACGGCAGGTTGTGGAGCGATCGGATACGGTTCGCGGCGCGCATGACGGACGATCGATGGAGCCCGGTGATTCACGTGAGCCACATCGGCTATCTTCCCGGGCGCGCCAAAAAGGGAATGGTGGGTTACTACCTTGGAAGCGCCGGGGAACTCGAACTGCCGGAAACCGCAGACCGTGAGTTCGCCCTCGAAGATGTCATAACCCGAAAAGAAGTGTTCCGGGGCAAGCTTGAACCGCGGCCCGATCGGGGGTTTCCCTTCACCGCCTATCAACATGTGCTGGAGGCGGATTTCACGGAGTTCAACGCTCCAGGGTTCTACCGGTTGAAGGTTCCCGGCCTTGGCGCGTCGCGGGCGTTCGAGGTGGGGGACGGCGTCGCCGGCATCCTCGCCCGCACCTACGCGCTGGGGCTGTATCATCAGCGCTGCGGAGCCGCCAATGAATTTCCGTTCACCCGCTTCACGCACGGTCCCTGCCATCTCACCCCCGCCGAGATCCCGTCCCTGTCGGCGCGATTCGAGAACGTCAATCATGTGCTGGAACTCGAGACGAGCGATGCGAAGGAGAACGCGCGGCACAAAGCGCCCGCGATGAAGGACGTCCGCTCGTGCCTGTTTCCGTTTGCGCAGCGCGGGCCGGTGGACGTGCGGGGCGGGCACCATGACGCCGGCGATTACAGCAAATACACGGCGAACAGCGCGACGCTCATTCACCTGCTCGTGTTCGCGGCGGACAACTTCCCGGGGGCTGGCGACCTCGACAACCTGGGGATTCCGGAGAGCGGCGACGGGAAGAGCGACATTCTTCAGGAAGCGAAATGGGAAGCGGACTTCCTGGCGAAGATGCAGGATGCGGACGGAGGTTTCTACTTTCTCGTGTATCCGCGGGAGCGGCGCTACGAGAATGACGTGCTGCCCGATGAAGGCGATCCGCAGGTGGTCTTTCCGAAAACAACGGCGGCGACCGCGGCCGCCGTTGCGGCACTGGCGCAATGCGCTTCGTCGCCGAGGTTCAGAGAACAGTTCCCCGAGGCGGCGGCGCTGTATCTCGAGAAGGCGAAACGGGGCTGGGCCTTTCTGGAGCGCGCGCTGGCGAAGCACGGAAAGGACGGCGCCTATCAGAAAATCACGCATTACGGGAACGACTTCATTCACGACGACGAGCTGGCATGGGCGGCGTGTGAGATGTTCCTGGCCACGGGCGACGAGTTTTGCGCGAAGGCGGTAAGCGACTGGCTGAAGCCTGCGGATCCGGCATCGCGGAAGTGGGGCTGGTGGCGATTGTTCGAGGCGTACGGGCACGCGGCGCGCAGCTATGCATTCGCGGCGCGCAGCGGGCGTGTTGATGGCAGCCGTTTGCAGCCGGACCTGCTGGAGCAGTGCGAGGCGGAGATTGTGGCGGCGGCCCGGGACCAGTTGCAGCGGGCGCGTGATTGCGCTTATGGCACCAGTTTTCCGATTGAGACGAAAAGGACGCGGACGGCGGGCTGGTATTTCGGCACCGACGCGGCGTTCGACCTGGCCGTGGCGTGCCAGTTGGAGTATCCGCCGATGAACGATCCGCGGCCCGCGATGCTGGATGCGTTGCTGAGCAACCTGAACTTCGAGACCGGCTGCAATCCGGTGAATGTCAGCTACCTCACGGGCGTTGGGTGGAAGCGCCAACACGAAGTGGTCCATCAATACGCGCAGAACGATCGGCGTGTGCTGCCGCCCTCCGGTATTCCGCTGGGGAGCATCCACGACGGGTTTCACTGGATGGAGCAGTACGGAGAGGAATTGGGGGCGTTGACCTTTCCCGCGGACGATGACCCGGGCGCGCCGTACCCGTTCTATGATCGCTGGGGTGACAGTTACAACCTGAAGCAGGAGTTTGTGATATCGAACCAGGGCAGGGGACTGGCGGTGAGCGCCTGGCTGATGGCTGAGACCGGTTTGAAAACGCAGCGATGGAGATCTGCCGCGGCGGTTATCTCCGGAGTGCCGGTGGTCGCGCAGCGGAATCGTCCGCTGAAACTGGAACTGTCCGCGGACGGGATGGATCTCTCGACGGCAGAGATTGTGTGGGAGGCGCGGGATGCACAACCGGCGTTTGGAAGAACCTTCACGCTGACGCCGTTCAGGCCGGGAGTGCATTGGGTTGAGGCGGAGGCGTTGTTGCCGGACGGGCGCCGGGTGTTTTCGGCGACGAACGTGGTAGTGCGGTAGCCGCCGGAGGAACACGCATCATTCAACATTCAACTTTTCCATACTCAACATTCGTTCTTGCCATCTCCCTTCGGGAGAAGCCGTTCCGCTTGACGCCTGGCCCGCTCGTGGCACATTTTGCGCGCAGATGGGCGTGCTAATGAATGCCCGCTTATCATCGCAATCAGCCCGATCGCCGCGCTCAGAACGGCGATCACCGCCGTTTCGCGCAACAGCCACATCCTCGGCCGCCGATGAACTGTGACGGGCGATGGCTGGTTTCAGTTGATGAGCATCATTGCGCTTGCATCGGTCGGTGTCGTTCTCCTGATGAGAACGGCTGCTGATATCCTCGTTGCGGCGCTTTGCGGATGGATGGCTGCCATGGGGCGGGGGATGGGCGAGTTGGTTGGATCGATCCGTCCTGTGCGGCGGAAACCGTAGGCTCCGGCGCACCCGGTCATTGTCCCGCAGTCCGAACCCGGACTGGCAAAGCGGTCTGGAATTCCTGTAACCGCTTGTCTGCAGGCGTCCTCTAGTGGTCTGTTGGACTTTCAATTCGTTCGAATTGGGTTTCACACAAGCAGCCGAATAGATGCCGCTGTGGTCTCGTCATTTGTTGGAATGAAGAATCTGTTGATCATACTGGTTGTTCTCGGTTTGGCCGCCGGGGGCTATTACTACTGGCAGGCCCAGGCGGAGGAGAGTGCGCCCGAACAACCCGAACGGCCCACCACCGCTGTTGTCGAGTTGAGGGATATCACCCTCGCGGTGGCCGCCGCGGGAGATATCGGGCCGGACGAGATGGTGTCGGTTCGCTCCGAAGTGAACGGGCGCATCGCCGTCCTCCCGGTGGATATCGGTGATGAGGTAAGGAAGGGTGATTTGCTGTGCGCGCTGGATGACCGGGACCTGCAGACGGAGCGTTCGTCGCGCTTGACGGATATCGAGGGGGCGCGGCTGCGCCTGCAGCAGGCCGAGCGGGTGTATGAGCGAAACAAGCGGCTGTATGCGGACGCGCTTGTTTCCCAGGAGGTGTTCCAGGAGGCCGAAACCGCCTACGAGCTGGCCAGGAACGCGCTCGAACGCGCCGAGAAGGCATTGGCCCTGGTGGAGGATCAATTGTCCAAAACCCGCATCGTTGCTCCCTTTGACTGCACCGTGCTGACGCGCCCGGTTTCCATCGGACAGGCGGTGTCGGGTTCGGGCGGGTTCAACAGCGGAACCGAGATCATGACAATCGCCGACCTGCGCGAAATGATCATCACCGCGCACATGAACCAGGTGGACGTCATTCGTTTGAAGCCGGGGCAGGAGGTGGACGTCCAGGTGGAGGCGGTTCCCGGCTTGAGACTCAAGGGCGTTGTCGAGCGGATCGCGCCGCAGGCCACGCTGAGGAACAACCTGAAAGGTTTTACCACGGAAATCCGGCTGAAGGATCTGGATCCGCGTGTGCGGCCGGGGATGACGGCGAATCTCACGATCCCGATTCACTCGGCCGAGAACGTCCTGGCCATTCCGCTTTCGGCGGTGTTCACCGAAGAAGGAGAGCGTTTCGCTTATGTGAAGACGGGGCCGGATTCGTATGAAATGCGGCCCATCGAGATCGGGCTTTCGGATTACCACCATGCCGAGGTCGTGAGCGGCCTCCGGGAAGGCGAGGTTGTCTCTCTGGTAAGGCCGCGGGGCAACGTCACGCGCGTGGACCGGGTGCCCGAGCCGGGTGGAAACCATCGCACGCAGGCCGCCCCCGGCATTTCGAGCACACCGCTGAATGTGCCGCCGCTTGCCGCGTCGCTTCCTCGAATCCTGCTCGTGCGCTGATCCGGTTGTCTGTTATGGCGCTCATCGAGCTCAGGAACGTCAGCAAGATCTACTTCCTCGGCGGGGAGGAAATTCGCGCGCTGGACAATGTGTCGCTGGACATCGAAGCCGGCGAGTTCGTTTCCATCATCGGCCCCTCCGGCAGCGGCAAGTCCACGTTGATGCATATCGTCGGCTGCCTGGATTCGCCGACGCATGGAACCATCCGGCTGGATGGAGTCGAAATCCAGGGCGCGTCGTCCCGGGAACTGGCGCGCATCCGGAACCGCAAGATCGGGTTCGTCTTCCAGTTCTTCAACCTGCTGCCGAAATTGAACGTGCTTCAGAACGTCGAACTGCCGCTGATCTACAGCGGCGTTCCCGCGGCCGAGCGGCGGCGGCGCGCAATGGACGCGCTCAAACTGGTCGGGCTCGAAAACCGCGTCCGGCATCGTCCGATGCAGATTTCCGGAGGCCAGCAACAGCGCGTCGCCATTGCCCGCGCGCTGGTGAACGATCCCAGGATCATCTTTGCGGATGAACCGACGGGCAACCTGGATTCCCAGACCGGCGAGACGATTCTCGAGTTGTTCCGCGACCTGAGCCGGCAGGGGCGTACGATTGTGCTGGTGACCCACGATCCCGAGATTGCCGCGATGACGCCGCGCCGGATTGAGATTCGCGACGGCCGGGTGGCGCCCCAGGTGAATCCGAAGCTCGCCGGGCTCGATCGGTTTCCCGCGGCGCAGGCGGCTGGAGCCAACACTCCCGTATGAACCTGTTGAATGCCATTCTCGTCGGGTTCAAGGAGATCTGGGCGCACAAGTTTCGCTCACTTCTGACGATGCTCGGCATCATTCTGGGCGTCTCGAGCCTGGTCGGCATGTCGGCGCTCGTCAAAGGCATGGAGAACGGCATGCGCGAAGCCCTTGTCGCCGTCGGCGGCGTGGAACGCGTGCGCATCGAGCAGGCCGACATTCCCGCCGAGCAGGCGCATCTGGCCGACCAGGCGCCGGGCATCACGATGAACGACGTGTACGCGTTGAAGCACAACGCGACGCTGACGCGGCTGATCACGCCGGAGATGCGCCTGCGCAACGTGACGATCACGCGCGGTGGGCGCCACGCCACTCCCTTCATCTTCATGGGCACGTGGCCCAGCGCGCTGGAGATGAACGAGCACGAGATTCAGTACGGGCGCATGTTCAACGAGATCGACGACGAAAGCGCGCGTTCCGTCTGCGTCATCGGCACGGAAGTCCGGGACGCTCTCTTCGGATCGCCCGAGGAACTCGGCTACGATTACAATCCTGTCGGCCAGCAGGTGAATATCCAGAACCAGGTCTTCACGATCGTCGGGATGTTCAAATACTACGAGAGCGAGCAGGATCGCCGGAGGCGTCTGGCGGAACAGGCGCGGCTGCAGGTTGCGGCGATGACGTCCACGAACAGCGCGGGCGGAGCGAGTCGCGATCGCGGTCGCGGGGGGCGCGGCCGCGCGAGCTGGGTGTTCCGGGTGAAGAACAACACGGTGTACATCCCGCTGAACACGATGTGGCTGCGATTCCGCACCGCGGCGGGCACGAACAACACACCCGACCCGCGTCTGACGGGGCTGGCGATCAAGGTGGCGGACGTGGATGTGCTGGAGCCGGCGATTGAGCAGGCGCACAAGGCGCTGTTGCGGGTTCACAACGGCGTGGAGGATTTCTCATTCGAAACCCAGGAGAACTGGGCGGAGAACATCGCCTCGGCGATTCGCAACGCCCGGATGAGCGGCGGCATCATCGCCGCCATTGCGTTGCTGGTGGGCGGGATCGGCATCATGAACATCATGCTGGCCAGTATCACCGAGCGCATTCGGGAGATCGGCATTCGCAAGGCCATCGGCGCCACGGGCACGGCGATCTTCATCCAGATCCTTGTCGAGAGCGTGGTGATTGCCATTATCGGCGGCCTGGCCGGGCTGGTCACGTCATTCGGCCTGGTGCATGTGCTGACCTCCATCTCGCCGACCGACAACGCGCCGGAGATCACCTTTCTGTCGTGCGCGGTGGCGTTCAGCTTCAGTGTGGGCGTTGGCATTCTGGCGGGCCTGATCCCGGCTTTCAAGGCGGCGCGATTGGATCCGATCCAGGCGCTGCGTTACGAGTAGCGCGGCGGCGTTGCCGGCAGTTGCCACTCACAAGCGTCTGGTGTATATGCATCGGCATGAGCACCCCGTCCATTCCCGCCAACGTCCTCAATGAACTCAATCGGCAATACAACCAGGAACTGAGCGCCGCGCACAGTTACCGCGCCCTGTCTTTCTGGTGCGAAGCGCAGAACTTCAAGGGCTTCGCCTGTTTCTTCGACAAGCAGGCGGAAGAGGAAATCGCGCATGCGAAACGGATCGCGGCGCACCTGATCGACCGGCGCGTGCTGCCCCAGACCGGCACTCTTCCCGCGCCGAAGCACGACTTTCAGTCGCTGCTCGAGGCGGCCCGGCACGCGCAGTCAATGGAGGAAATCAACACCAAAGGCATCCATACCGTTTACGAGGCGGCGCTGGCGTCGAAGGATTATCCCGCGCAGGTGCTGATGCATTGGTTTATCAACGAGCAGGTGGAGGAGGAACGCTGGAGCACAGAAATGGTCGAGCGCGTCCAGGCCGCGACCTGCGCCGGCAGCCTCTCCGATCTCGACCGCCATATCGAACGCCTGCTGGCCGAGAAGCTCTTCGCCGATCTGGAGAAGGACGACGAGTGAGCGGGGGAAAGGCGAACATCGAACATCCAACATCCAACGTTCAAGGCACGGCAACGACATTGAGGGGTGAATCGATTGGATTGAACGGGGAATGTTCGAGCGACATTCCGCTCGCGCGCCTGAGGAGTCGCTGATTCAAAATCCCAATGAGGTTGCGCAGCGGCACACAACGCGAATGTACCGCGACAGGTCGATCGTATGTTGAGTGTTCGATAGAACTCACGCTTTCAGTCCGTCCGGCACGAGCGGCATAGAGCGCAGGCGCACGCCGGAGGCGGCGTAGATCGCGTTCGCGATCGCCGGGGCCACTCCGATGATGGGCGTTTCACCGGCCCCGACGGACGGCAGGTCCTTCCGATCGAGCAACACGATTTCAATCGGCGGCGTGTCGCTGAAGCGGGGCACCCGGTAGTCCACCAGGCGCGGATTCAGGATCCTGCCGTCGGCGAAATCAATCGCTTCAAACAGCGCGCCGCCCAGGCCCATGACAATGGAACCTTCCACCTGGCTTCTCACGTGCACCGGATTCACCACCGCGCCGCATTCGTAAGCCGCTACGATGCGGATGACGCGGACGTCGCCGGTGTCGCGGTCTGCCGCCACTTCAACGCAGGTAGCGATGTAGCTTCCCTTCTCGGTGCCGCCGGCGATGCCGAATCCGCGTCCAGGGCCGGGTTTTCTTTGGCCCCAGCCGAATGCCGTTGCGGCAGCTTCGAAGACGGCGCGCAACCGGTCATTGCGCAGGTTCTTCAATCGGAACTCGAGAGGGTCCATGTTGACCAGGGCCGCGAGTTCGTCCATGTGCACTTCGCGCGCGAAGTGATTCGCCGTTGCGGCCAGCGCGCGATACGAACCCTGGCGGAGCGGCGATTCGCTGTTGCGGAATTCCGAGACCTGGTTGGGAACCTCGTAGGGACTGCGAATGCCGGAGCCGCCGGAGGTGTAATTGTAGAACTCCCAATGCGCCAGGGTGCCGTCGGGCCGCACGGCGCTGGCAACGTCGATCACACCGGCGGGGCGGAAGTAGGCCCATGTGAATTCCTCCTCGCGTGTCCAGACGAGTTTCACCGGCTTGCCCGCGGCTTTGGCGAGACGCGCCGCTTCGACCGCGGCTTCGCCGGAGTGCTTGCCGCCGTAACCGGAGCCGGTATCCGGAACGATCACACGCACCTGGCTTTCGGGGATGCCGAACGCCCGAGCCAGTTCGGTGCGAACGCCGAAAGGCCGTTGTCCTCCGGTCCACACCGTGAGCTTGTCGCCGTTCCATTCCGCGACGGCCGCCCGGGGCTCGAGCGGCACATGCGCGATGTAGGCCACTGTGTAGGTCTGCTGCAACCGGCGCAGCCCGTCCGGCTCCGCTTCGGAACCATGGTGTGCCGCGTTCCGAGTCTGTCCGCCGTTCGCTCTCTCCTTCAGGTAGGTGAAGATCTCTTTCGCGGAAGGCTGCGGTCGCGTCGTCCACTTTGCCTTGATCGCGTCCAGCGCGCGGTTGGCGGTCAGAATGTCCGGCGCGGCGACGCCCACGAAGTTGCCGTCGCGCACGACGGTGACTCCCGGCATCGCTTCGGCCTCGCTGGTGTCGATCGAGTCGATCGTTGCCCCGAACGCCGTGGGTCGCAGCACGCGCCCGTGAAGCATCCCCGGGCGTCTGATGTCGGAGGTGTACTGATGTCTGCCGGTGACGAAGTCGCGTCCGTTCACCTTGGGCAGGGACGTGCCGGCTACCTTCCATTCGGCCGCCGGAGTCAATGGCGTATTGGAACTCACCGACCTCACCAGCTTCTGTCCTTTGGTCAACGCTCCAAACCCGATCGATTCCTGTCCGTTGCCGCGGGAAACCTTGCCGTCGGCAATTCGAAGCGAGCCGCGATCCACCTTGAAGTGTTCGGCGGCGAGATCCAGCAATGCTTCGCGGGCGGCTGCGGAAACACGCCGCAACTGCACCGCCATGTCCGGCGTTGTGCGGCTGCCGAACGTGCCCGCGTCAAACGGTGTCAGGTCCGTGTCCGCCATCACGAGTTTGATCGAATCCACGGGCGCCTTGAGTTCCTCGGCGACCGCCTGCGTCAGGGACGTGCGGATGTTCTGGCCAACCTCGGTCTTGCCGGTGAACACGGTGACAGTGCCGTCTTCGCCGATGTGCAGCCATGCGCTGATTTCGGTCGGGCGCTGATTTCCGCGGCCGCGCCCGGCGCCTCGGAATTCCTGGCTGGAACCCACTTCGCAAAGCAGCAGCACGACCACGCCGGCGCCAAGCACCCGGAAGAATTCGCGGCGATCCAGGTCAAACCGGTACGTGGGCGCCGCGTGCAATTCGTAGCGTTCCGGCTCGATAAAAATCTCCGGCGCGTTCCGTTCTTCAAATGTGTCAGGTCTTTTTGTGTTCACCGGACACCTCCTTGCAGGGTTCTGGCAGCTTCGCGGATCGCATCGAGGATGCGCCGATACACGCCGCAGCGGCAGATATTGCCATTCATCGCGCGGATGATCTCGTTGTCGGAAGGGTTCTCCCGTCTTTGCAGAAGTGCGTAAGCGGACATGATCATGCCCGAGGTGCAGTAACCGCACTGAAGCGCGTCGAACTTGAGGAAGGCCTCCTGCAGCGGATGCAATTTGCCGTTCTGCTCCAGGCTCTCGATGGTGGTGACGTTGCGCCGGCCGACGCTGCCGACGGTGGTGACGCAGGACCGGGCGGGATTTCCGTCGATCAGGACTGTGCAGGCGCCGCATTGCGCTTCGCCGCAACCGTATTTCGCTCCGGTCAGGCCCAGATCGTCGCGGAGGACGCTCAGCAGGGTGCGCTCGCCGTCGGCGTCGATCCGGACCGCCTTTCCGTTGACGTGCAGTTCAGTGACTTTGGGCATGGTATCAGGGCGCATTGACGCGCCGTCGAATTGAGTGGACGCGGGAGATCTTTTCCTGGTTTCGGCTCTTGCGGCAAGCCGGAAACGGCGCCGGTGTCGTGACTCTTTGAGAATGT
>DGDZ01000038.1:24782-26239 GCA_002385705.1 Verrucomicrobia subdivision 3 bacterium UBA3939 | reverse complement strand
ACATTCTCAAAGAGTCACGACATCTTCCCGGTTTCCAGTTGACGTGACCGCGCCAAACCGAAACCCTGCCCGCCGATTGTAACTCATATACCGTCAGTCAGCATGCGTTGGACACGAACATTCATACCGACCCTCAAGGAAACACCGGCGGACGCTGAGATCGTTTCGCACCAGCTCCTGTTACGCGCCGGGCTGATCCGCAAACTCACCGGCGGCCTCTACACCTTTCTCCCGCTCGGCGTCCGCACCCTGCGCAAGATCGAACACATCGTCCGCGAAGAAATGGACCGCGCAGGCGCCATCGAAGTGCTGATGCCCGCGCTGCAACCACCCGACATCTGGCAACAATCCGGCCGGTATGAAACCGCCGCAGACGTGCTCTACAAGGTGCGCGACCGCGCGAAAAAGGAATGGGTGCTCAGCCCCACCGCAGAGGAAGTCATCACCACCATCGCCGCCGCCGAACTCAATTCCTACCGGCAAATGCCGGTAAACTTCTACCAGGTGAGCGTCAAGTTCCGCGACGAAATCCGCCCGCGCTTCGGCCTCATGCGCGCAAAGGAGTTCATCATGAAGGACGCCTACAGCTTCGACGTGGACGAGCAGCGCGCCATGGAAAGCTACCGCCGCATGTACGACGCCTATCAGCGCATCTTCGATCGCTGCGGGCTCAAGAGCTTCCCCGTCGAAGCCGACACGGGCGTGATCGGAGGGACCTACTCGCACGAGTTCATGGTCCCCGCCGAGACCGGCGAGAATGAAGTGGTGTACTGCGAATCCGGCTCTTACGCGGCGAACATTGAGAAAGCGTCCAGCCGGGGACCGGTCACCCCCACCCCGACCGCGAGCACGGGGGCCGCCCCGGAAAAGTTCGCAACGCCGGGCATCGTCACCATCGAAGCGCTGGCGGCCGCGCCCTATAACGTCGAGCCCCACCACCAGATCAAAACACTCGTCTATGTCGCCGAAAGCAAGCCGATCATCGTGCTCGTTCGCGGCGACGACCAGTTGAACGAGGCCAAACTCGCCGTCTGCCTCGGCACCACCGTTTTCCGCGCAGCCACACCCGAGGAAATCTTCGAGGCCATGGGCGCGCACCCCGGCAGCCTCGGCGCCGTCACCAGTTCGCTGGCGCGCCGGAGCGAACTGCGGGTGATCGCCGACGAAGCCCTGCGCGGCGCCAGAGGCATGACCACCGGCGCAAACGAAGACGGCTTCCACCTGCGACACGTCGAAATCGACCGCGACATCAAGGTCGATACATGGGCGGATCTTCGCACCGTCAAAGCCGGTGAACTCTCCGTCAACTCCGGCGAGGAATTGAAGATCCGGCGGGCGATCGAAGTTGGGCATGTGTTCATCCTCGGCACGAAGTACAGCGAGAGACTCAACGCATCGTTCCTGGCGGAAGACGGCCGACGCAAGCTCTCCGTCATGGGCTGCTACGGCATCGGCGT
>DGDZ01000038.1:0-24623 GCA_002385705.1 Verrucomicrobia subdivision 3 bacterium UBA3939 | reverse complement strand
CGTCATGGGCTGCTACGGCATCGGCGTCACGCGCACCCTACAGGCCATCATCGAGCAAAGCCACGATGCCAACGGCATCATCTGGCCCGTGAGCGTCGCGCCCTACACCGTCTGCATCACTCCCCTCAGCGTCGCGCCGGACAGCCAGGTCATGAAGCTCGCCGAGCAACTGTATGCGGAGCTTGTCTCGCGCGGCGTCGATGTCATTCTCGACGATCGAGACGAGCGCCCCGGCGTGAAATTCAAGGACGCGGATCTGGTCGGCTTTCCAATCCGTCTTGGAATCGGCGAGAAATCGCTCGCGAAAGGCGAAGTGGAGATCAAACCGCGAGCCGGCACGGTCATCCCGGTGAAGCCCGGCGAAGCTGTTGGCAAGATACTCGATCTGATCGGACGCTGAGATCGAACACCCTCCAGCCTCCGTCACAGCGCTCAACCCGCCCGCCGCGGGACAATTCCGCGCGCATATGCGACAGGAATTGTCCTGCCGGAATTGCCAAGTGCCTTGTGAGCTGATGCTTGCGAAATTCCCCCTTCCCGAGCGCGGGACAATTCTGCGCGCATATGCGACAAGAATTGTCCCGTGATTCCGCTGGTCCCGACGTGTCGTGAGCCGGTGGTTCTGACGTTCGCCGCGCGACAGGGCGCCCCCGAAGCGATGTTCCCGGAGCTTGCCGGCTGCTCCCTCTCTCCGGGATTCACAGTCAACCCGACTTCCGCTAGTCTTCCGGCGTGAATGCTCGCTTAAAGTCGAAATCGGCACTTCCACCGAAACTGAAATTGTCCATTGCCGCGTGCGTCTTGTGGGTGACCGCGACGGCGGCGTTTGGCCAGGCCTCGCCTGCATCGCTCAAGCTCTGGTACCGCCAGCCTGCCGCCAAATGGGTGGAAGCGCTGCCGGTCGGCAACGGGCGGCTCGGCGCGATGATCTTCGGTGGCGTCGCCAGCGAGCGCATTCAATTCAACGAGTCCACCCTCTGGACCGGCGAGCCGCACGACTACTCGCATCCCGGCGCTTCCAACCACCTCGCCACCCTCCGGCAATTGCTGTTCGAAGGCAAACAACGCGAGGCGGAGCAGCTCGCCATGCGCGAGTTCATGAGCATTCCGCTCGGCCAGAAAGCTTATCAGCCGTTTGCGAATCTGCGCCTTCAGTTCTCCGATCACCAGGATCCGCAGGAGTACCGCCGCGAACTGGACCTGGACCAGGCCGTGGCGACGACCACCTATCGCATCGGCGACACGACGTTCCAACGCGAGACATTCTCGAGCGCGCCCGACCAGGTGCTGGTCACGCGCATCGCGGCGGATCAACCGGGCCGGCTCTCGTTCACCGTCGCGCTCGACTGCCCGCACCCGAACGTCACCCTCACCGCGCTCGCGCCCGGCGAAGTCCTGTGCAGCGGCCGCATGCGCACCAACGGCTATACGAATCCGCTCCGGTTCGCAGCGCAGTTGCGCGTGATTCCGGACGGCGGAACGATCACCAATGAGGACGGCCGGGTCCACATCGCCAACGCCAATTCCGCCGTGTTGATTCTGGCGGCGGCAACGAGTTTCAAGAACTTCCAGGACGTGTCCGGCGATCCCGTCGCGGCGTGCTCGAACACGCTGAATGCCGTGAAGTCGAAGAACTGGTCTGAGCTCCGCGCGGCCCACATTGCCGATCATCAGAGACTCTTTCACCGCGTTTCGCTCGATCTGGGCGGTGACGACAAGAGCGGGGTTCCGACCGACGAACGCCTGCGCAACGCGCGGGGCTCGGACGACCCCGGCCTGGCCGCTCTGGTCTTTCAATACGGCCGTTATCTGCTCATCGCCAGCAGCCGCCCGGGCGGGCAGCCGGCCAACCTTCAGGGCATCTGGAACGAGAGCCTGAGACCGGCGTGGGACAGCAAGTACACCTGCAACATCAACCTCGAAATGAACTACTGGCCCGCCGAAGTCGCGAATCTCGCCGAATGCCATCTGCCGCTGTTCGACGCGATGGACGAGCTGGCGATCTCGGGACGCCGCACGGCGCGCAATCATTACAACGCGCGCGGCTGGGTGCTCCACCACAACTTCGATCTGTGGCGCGGCACCGCCCCTATCAACCACTCCAACCACGGCATCTGGGTCACCGGCGGCGCGTGGCTGTGCCAGCATCTCTGGTGGCATTACCAGTTCAGCGGCGACCGCGAGTTCCTGCGTCGGCGCGCGTATCCGCTCATGAAAGAGGCCGCGTTGTTCTTCGTGGATTTCCTCATCGAAGATCCCCGCAGCACCAACCGTTGGCTCATCAGCACCCCGAGCAATTCGCCCGAGCAGGGCGGCCTCGTCGCCGGCCCGACGATGGACCACCAGATCATCCGCGACCTCTTCAGCAACGTGATCGAAGCGTCGCAGATCCTCGGCGTGGACGCTGACCTGCGCGCCCGGCTGACGGAAATGCGCGCGCGCATCGCTCCGAACCAGATCGGCAGGCACGGCCAGTTGCAGGAATGGCTCGAAGACAAGGACGATCCGAGGAACAGACACCGGCACGTGTCCCATCTCTGGGGCGTGCATCCCGGCAATGACATCACGTGGCAGGACACGGATTTCTTCAACGCCGCCCGGCAATCGTTGCTGTTCCGAGGCGACGAAGCCACCGGCTGGAGCATGGGCTGGAAGGTGAATCTCTGGGCGCGCTTCCTCGACGGCGACCACGCGCATCTCATCCTGCGCAACCTGCTCAAACCCGCCATCCGCCCCAATGGTTCGGAGGGAAGCGGGTTGTATCCAAACCTGTTCGATGCGCATCCGCCGTTTCAGATCGACGGCAACTTCGGAGCAACGGCCGGAATAGCGGAGATGCTGCTGCAAAGCCACATCCGCACTGCCAATGGCGGCTACCTGATTCATCTGTTGCCGGCGCTTCCTACGGCCTGGCCGAACGGCAGCGTCACCGGCCTTCGCGCGCGCGGCGGGCTCACGCTGGATATCACGTGGCGAAACGGAAAACTCGCCTCAGCCCGAATCCTGCCCAAAACGAGCGGGACCTGTTCGGTTCGCTATGGGGACAAGAACATCCAGGTGGAACTGTCCGCCGGCGAAGCAAAGGAACTGACGGCTCAATTGTTTGCCAACTGAGCATTGAGTTCCCGGCTCCCGATTTCTTTCGGATTTCGGACTTCGGTTTTCAGATTGTTTTCCGAGGCCCTCCCTTCCCTTCTGCGAATAGAGGGATGTTGAATGTTGCGCGTGAATGTTGAGTGTTGAATGTTCAATCAACACTCCGTTTGCCTCCTGCAGAATCCATCCTCGCACGCCGCGCCCGGCTGCTGCGGCTGGTCCCGCTCTGCGGGATACAGCCGCGCTCCAGACCCGCAGCAGAGCGTAACGCCATCCCCCTCATCGTCGACCACAGAGCAAATCGTAATTCGTGGATGTTGGGTGTTGGATGTTGGATGTTCAATCCTCCTCTCCCTTACGCACCCCAATGCAAAGCAGTACATAACCCCATTTTCATCTTCAGACGCCTTCGCAAAGATCGCCGCCATGAAAGCCGCTAAAACCATGGTTACTCTGTTCGTGGGTCTCGTCGCCGGGACTGTCGTTTTATCCGCGCAGGAACCCGTCCCGGAAATGCTGCATATCAAGTTCGTTGCGAGATGCCAGACCACCAACGACGCCGGCAGGCTGGTCAGGGAAACCATCAACAACGAGCGCCTGCTGAAGGAATACGCCGGCCGGAACGCCGTCACGAACATCCGGACGCTGGAACTGGTGTATCACGTGGACGGTGATGAACGCGGCGACGTGATATCGATTGTGGACGCGACGACCGGAGAGGTCTTGCAACCGGTGTTCAGCCTGTTCTTCCCGGTGGACCTGCCGGTTGGCGACGGTTCGCAATTCACTCGCTTCGCCTACATGTTCAACGATCAGCAATCCACTGCCATGGGCACAGCCGTGTTGAACGAACGCCTCACAACCAATCGCCGCGGTGAAACCCGCCGCCTCATCCAGGGCCAGATCCAGCTCCACCTCGCACCCGACGAAACGCACGGGCTCCGAATCTGCACAGGATCACTGGTCGCGAACCGTCCCTTCGAAACGATCGCCATTCCCACAAACGCGCCCTCCGCCCGGCCGGATCGCGACTCCGGGAGAAACAATCGGCGATCGGAACCCGAGCCCGAACCCGAGCCGGAAGGTCCGGCGGAATAGCCTGGTTCGTCAGCTTGTAAAGAGAAAGCTCCGCATAGCCCCGAGGCGGCCGCACAGCCGGTCGCCTCACGCATTTCCGTCCCCTGATGCCCCGGAAAAGCATCGAAACGAGGCCGTGTCTCTCACCCTTTTTGGCGAGGTCGAAGCATTCGAAAATCGTTCGACAGCCGCGTTTTCAAGCTGCTACTGTGCGCCGCGATTGGACCAGAACCGCATGCAAACAACGTTTCGCTTCATCAGGCTTTCAGGAATTGCGCTGCTCGCAGCCGCCGTCGCCGGCTGCGCCGCGACACGCCGGCCCGCTGTGTTCTCCGATTGGCCGCCCGGCGCTTCGCCCGAAGAAGTCGGCAAACGCGTGTCAGAGAACTTTGTCGCACGCCAGCTCGATTTTCAGACCAACCCGCGGCGCCAGTACGTCATTTATCCCGAAGTCTGCACCTGGCTGGGAGCCCTCAGAGTGGCGAAACTCACGGGAGACGACGACCTGAAGAAGCGCCTGATCGACAAGTTCGATCCGCTGATGACCGCTCAACCGCCGCGCATCTCCCCTGCGGACCATGTGGATTACCGCGTCTTCGGCGCCGTGCCGCTCGAGATTTACATGCAGACGAAAGACCCGAAATATCTCGAACTGGGCAAAGGACTGGCGGACAAACAATGGGAGAAACCGACGCCCGACGGCATCACGCACGAGGCGCGCTACTGGGTGGACGACATTTACATGATTTCAGCGGTGCAGGTGCAGGCGTATCGCGCGACCGGCGACCGGGTGTATCTGGATCGTGCGGCGCTCACGGCGGCGGCTTACCTGGACAAATTGCAGCAGCCGAATGGCCTCTTCCTCCACGCCGAGGATTCGCCCTTCTTCTGGGCTCGCGGCAACGGCTGGTACGCCGCCGGCATGGCCGAACTCCTGAGTGAGCTCCCCCGGAGCCATCCCCGCTACGATCGCATCATGCAGGGCTACCGCACGATGATGGAATCCCTGTTGAAATACCAGAGCGAGGAAGGTCTCTGGCGTCAGTTGGTGGACAAATCCGAGTCCTGGCCGGAAACCTCCGGCACAGGAATGTTCACCTACGCCATGGTAACGGGTATCAAGCACGGCTGGCTCGATGAAGCCACTTACGGTCCTGCTGCCCGAAAAGCATGGCTCGCGCTGGTGAGCCGGCTCGATCAAAACGCCAACGTCCGCGATGTCTGCGTCGGCACGGACAAGGCATTTCAGCGAGTCGGCGCGGATCTCAGCGATCAACTCCGCTACTACCTGGACCGTCCGCGCAGCGTCGGAGATTTGCACGGACAGGCGCCGATCCTCTGGACCGCCGCCGCGCTGCTGCAGTAGCAGCCGAAGCGGAGATTCCAAACCAGATTCCAGGCAGCCTTCCGGTGGGGCGAGCGTCCCCCGCGAGCCGTCGGCCGATGTAGCTGATCACCGACAACGGGCTGTTTCATCAACGCCCCGTCACACTTCGGGGATAGCACCAGAGTTCGTTGCGATTCGTCGCCGCAGCCAATCGGTCCCATTCATCGAATCGGATGTAACCGATAGCGCCGCCGAATGCAGCGCGAATCGCGCCCTGGTTGTGGCGACGGCTCACTCCCTCGTCAGGCGCGCTCGACCCATCGTTGAAGGGCGTCAAGCGAGTTTCGTCCGTCTCCCAGAACACCACGTCGCCCCCTCTTAAAGAGGCCCCTCTTACGGGTGGATAGTCCATCCGGCCATAACCGACGACCGCCCCGTTCATCACATAGCTGCTGATGTGCTGCTGTTGCGGATCGCGCTCCAACGGATCGTCCATCGGGCACGAATACAGTTTCAAACTCCGCAGCATTGCCCAGAACACACCGGTTTCGACCTTGAACTGATCCGCGCCGGACGCGGTGGGATCGATGGTGTAAAGCCATCCGGGCCGATCCGGCCGATCGCCCGCCAGCCAGTTGGGCCACGGCAGGTAATCGTTGTTATCCGTCGCATAGAGATGAACGGTGGTGATGAACTGCTTGAGATTGTTGATATCGATCGTTTGGGAAGCCTTGTTCTTCGCCTTGCTATAAACCGGCATGAGCAACGCGGCCAGGATACCAATGATGGCGATGACCACCAACAGTTCCAGCAGCGTGAAGGCACGCGTTCTGCCGGTTGAACTTTGCATCAGTTGACTCCCAACCGGTTATACATCGCCGAAAGGAATTGGCAAACGCTTCGTGCAGCCGGCAAAGCCCGGAACCACGGAAAGCACGAAAAGGGCACGAAAGAAAGGCGTTGTCACACGCGAAGCCGGAAGGAGCCGGAGCGCGACTCTGCGAGTCGCAGCGGGTTCAACAGCACTGCCAGCCGTGGAATCTGCATCAAGCCCGATCGGCTGCTGCCTTCGTGCATTGCTGCGGGTCGCAGACCCGCAGTCCGGAGCGCGGAGCATTGCTCCGCACGTCGTTCGAGAGCGCGGCGGCGTTCTCACGTCAACAGCCTGTTAAGCAGGAAGAGAACGGAGAGAAAGGCCGTTCTTCGTTGCGGTTTGGCGGCCTGGCGTTGAAGAGAGGATGGGAAAAGCCGCCAAACCAGAGAGAAGGCTGAGGAAGGCACGAAGTCCCGGCTCTAGCCGGTGCCTTTGTCGGATATGCTCTCCGACGATCTGCCACCTCGCCCGACGGCTCGCGAGGACGCCCGCCCCACCAGGGCAAGGACACACTCGCCGGCTGCTCGCCCTATCAGAGGTTTCCTAAAACCTGGAAGTGGGAACTTGCGTGATCAGCGCCGGCTCCTCGGCAGCCATACCGTCATCTCCCCTGCCCCGCGATTGCCCCAGACGGAATATGGCACCAGGCGAATCCGAACCGGTTTCGGCTGCACCGATTGCACATCGCGATACAACGTGTCGCCCCATTCCGGCGTCGAATACACCTCCGCCGTGCAGTCGATCGTCACCACGCCGCCCAACAGCCGCTGATCGTAACGCGCCAGGAACTCGGTGTCCGGCGCAATGCTCACGTCGAGAATGCGCACGCCCTTCGGCAGATCCGCCGATTCGAGACAATAAACAATCGGCCCGCGCTGGATCGCCACCTGATTCAGCGTTTCTTCAACGAGCGGATTCGCTTCGATCACGCGCACCGCCATCGGCAGGTCCAGATCGATCACATCGCCGGCATTCCACACCCGGCGCAGTTCGAAGAACGAGCCGCCCGGAGTCACACCACTCTCCGGCGGGCGCCGGTTCACCCGCACAATCGCGTCTTTGGCCCAACCCGGAATGCGCAGCTTCAGGGCGAACTCCTTGCCGTCACTCTCCAGAACGCGAAGGCGGACCCGGCCGTTCCACGGATACTCGGTTTCCTGGGCAAGCTTCACCCTGCCGGCGCCCGGCACGTCCGTCTCGACAACGCTGCCGCCGTAAAGGTTGACATACAGCGCGTTTGGGCCCGTCGCATACGCGTAACCGGCAGACTCCGCCACCACTCGAACAAGGTTCGGCGGGCAGCAGAAGGAACTCACGAACGGCACGCGCGTGCGCGGCCAGCGCAGCTCCACCGGCAACGGATCCGTCACCCGCAGCGGGTTTGTGTAGAAGAAATTCGTGCCGTCGAGCGCAACGCCGGAGAGCACGCTGTTGTAAAGCGCCAGCTCGAGCACGTCGATGAATCGCGCCTCGCCCGTGGCCAGGAACATGCGCCAGTTCCAGAGCACGTTCCCGATGTTGGCGCAGGTCTCGTTGTGCGCCGTCGTGTTCGGCAACTGGTAATTCCGGCCGTATGCCTGGTGCACGCGCGTGATGCTGCGTTGTTCCTTCGATCCGTCGGGCGACGCACCGTCGTACAGCGCCCCGCATCCGCCTGTAATGTGCATCTTGCGCCGGACCACATCCGTCCAGATCGGTTCCAGCGGCTTCCACAAGTTCGGGTCACCCGTCTCCATGAACAGGTCCGCCGCGCCCGCGTACAGGTAGTTGGCCCGGACCGCATGGCCCATCGCATTCGTCTGTTGAATGAACGGGATGCGATCCTGGTTGTCGTCGCCGCCGTCCTTGATCTGGCTGCGGAGATCGAACAACCGGCGCGCGAGGTTCAAATAGCGCGTCTCGCCCGTCGCGCGATAGAGATCCACAAGGCCCATGTAGTGCGACGGGCAGACGGAACTGCGCGCCGCCTCCGGTCCCGCATCGCGGAACGTCGCCTCGAGAAAATCCGCCGCCTTCGTCGCCACGGCCATCAGGTCGTCGCGGCCGGTCGCCAGCCGATGCATGCAGGCGGCCGTCATCAGATGCCCCATGTTGTACATCTCGAAATTGTTTCGATCCTGAAACGGAACAGCATTGGTATCTCCGTAGCGGTTCCGGATGAGCACCGGCGTGTGAAGGTAGCCATCGGCACGTTGCGCGCGGGCGATCACTTCCACCGCCCGATCCACGTGGGCGCGCAACACGGCGTCGTTCGTCTGAATCAGCATCGCGCACGCGGCCTCGAGCCACTTGTAAAAGTCGCCGTCATTGAACGACGCGCCCCGCGAGCGTCCTTCGGCCAACCCGGCGGCAATCTCGAAGTTCCGGAGAAAATGCGTGTAATTCGTCCCTGACATCAGCCGCCACATGCCCGGAATCATTTCCGTCCGGCAAAGCTCGAATCGCTGATGCCAGAAGCCACCCGTCCACTGCGCATCCCCTGGCGCAACAGGCTGCGCCTGCACATGCCGCTCCGCCGCATGCATCATCTGCATACACGCAAGGAGGAGGAACAACGCCAGACCCAACCGGCAAAACAGTCCCGTGGTGGGGCGAGTGTCCCCGCGAGCCGTCGTCCGACCTGGTGAATCACAGGCAACGGGCAGGACTCGAGGTCTCCCAACAGGCAAAGGCAGTTTCGTACGTCCTGCGCCGCCCCGGCGAAGCCGACAGCCGCTCTCGTTGGATGTTGGATGCTTTCTACGCTCCATTCTCACCTCGCTCCGAGCCTGGCGTCGCGTTTCTCCAGTTCCACCGACTGCGGCACAACGCCCAGCACAATGAAACTGCCCTTCCCGATCAGCTCCAGCCTGTGCCGGCCGGGTTCGTAACGAAACGCATGCACGTTCACATCCGGGCATTCCTCCACCGACGCCGCGTTTCGCAGCACCGGTTCAACACCGCCGCGCTCGTCCGCGTGCGAGGCCACGTCCAGGTTCGGCACCTGGAGCCAGATCTCGCGTTCGTTCTGGAAATAGCCGATGAGCACGCGGACGGGCTCGCGCACTTCAAACTCGATCGGCACGTAGCGCCCGTTCTTCGCCTTCTCGTGTGAGAAGCGGATGCCGGTGAGCCCGCGCAGTTCCGGCGCCAGATTGAAGAGCTTGTATTGCCGATCCATAAACGGGCGCGCGCCCTCGCGCACCTCGTAGGTCTCGGCATTGGTTGAAAGCAGAGTGAACTTCGCCGCCGGCCACGGCGCCCGCGGCGCCTGAGTTGTGGCGCGCGTCGGATCTTTCATTTCGGCAACCCTCGCCCGGAAGTCCTCGAGCTCCTTTTCGTACAGCGGCAGAACGTGAGTCCAGTGATAATTCGTTCCGACACCGTTGATGGCGCCGCCGAAGGGTATCTTGCGATGACCAGTCTGCATTGAGTTCGCAAAGCTGTAGGTGGCGGCGGTCAACTGCGTGAGTTCGCGGAAATAATCGAGGCTGCGGGCCATGTGCCGCTCGGCGGCTTCCATGTCGGCAATGTCCTTGCTGAAGTTGTAGCGAAGAACGCGTTCGGCCGCCCGGACCTTCTCCGCGTAGTTCTGAGCCATCAACTCGATGCATCGGAAATCGTTTTGCAGGCGTTCGAACTCCGCGCGGTTGCGGGCAATGTCGCGCTGGGGGATGGATGAAATCAGCGCGACCGCGTTGCTCGAAAAGCGCAGCGTGTCCGCGACCACCGAACGCGGCGTCTCGCCCTCGTGCGGTTCGCCAGCCCACTCCCGTTTCACGAACACATCGAGCCGCTCGCCGGGAGGCGCCTGCGATTCCCAGAGCTCCGTGATGGCGCCGTAGCGGTTCGGGTTCACCAGTTGGTCCAGGGTCATGCCGAGCGACAGCGTCTGCCGGTTGCCCTCGGTGATCCCGAAGCGGCGAATGAGCATCGGCGCCACTTCGCCGGCGTCGTTGTACGCGTCCAGAATCCGTTCCGCGGCGCGCACGGTGCCGTAACGATCCGCCAGCCGCCCGACCCAGTAGGCCCGGTCGGCCTCCTCGGGAATGTCCGGATTCCACGCATACCGCGCCCACGCTTCAAACCAGATCCAGTCGCGATCCCACTGTTTCATGGGCTGCCGCAGCTTGTCGGGCGTATCCGGCCAGTTCCAGTACGAGAGCGGATACAGGTGAAGGCCGCTCGCTCCAAGGCGGTCCAGCGACGCGATCACGGATTTGCGGATGAACCGCTGCGCGCCGTAGCGGAAGGGCTCGAGGTTGGACAGGATGTGAACATTCACCAGGTGCGGCCCGAGTTCGGCCATCGCCAGGTGCGTGGCCTGCGACCTGCCGCGCGGCTCGTACGTGGTGAGCGATTCGCCGTTGTACTTGGTCTCCGTGAACAGGTTCGAATACACCTGGAAACACGCCGGCATGATCGCCTGCGGATTCATCGCGTGCGTCCGGATGACCACCGGGGGCTGTTCCCTCAACCCGGCGGCCCGCATGCCGTCGAGGACGCCCGGCAGAATCGTGTTGGTCGCCCAGAAAATCTGGTTCGTCGTGCCCTGCAACGCCTCGCCCAGGCACACCATCAAACCCACGTTCGGATACTGCCGCACGAACTCGGCGATCGCCTTCCGCGTGTAATCGGCCGCGAGCGGTGTGGATGCCGGCAGTTGCGTCGGCAGGCCGTGCTTCTCCGCGAGCGGTTTGGGCAGGAAGATGTTGTAGAACATCTGCACCAGCCAGATGCCGCGCTTGTCGCATTCCGTCGTCAGCCAGTGGAACATCTCGACGTTCTTCTCGAACACGTCCTCGGGCACTTCGATCGCTTCGGGGTAATCCTCCAGCCGGACCAGCGAGGAAAACGGGTGTCCGTTCCACAGGTAGAGGGAGTTCATCCGGTTCTCGACGAGGAAATCGAGGTACTCAATCCAATGTTCCTTGTCATAGAACCATGGGAACAACTCCGGCGTATAGGGATACTCGTAAACCCTCCGGCCCGGCAGAATGGTCGTTTTCTGCATGCCAATGCAGGTGCCACGCAACGTCATCACCGGGGCATTTTGAAACGCGATGCGATCGGGCAACCGCCCGCTTTCCCGGACGCGCCGCGCCAGCTCAAGACACCCGTACAGCACGCCGGAATCGTCGCCTGCGATCACGTAAAGGTCTCCCGCGTGCGCATGGCTGCCCATGCGAATGCGAAAGCCGGCGGTGGCGCCGATTCCCGTCACCAGCGCGCTGCGCCGCGCGTTCCCCTGCTCCACATCCAGGATCTCCAGGCCCGCAGTGCCAATCTGAAATCCTTCGCGCACGAACGGCAACGAATGCGGCGGATTGATATAGATCTTCCGCTGTTCGCCTTCATCGGACCGGGCCACATGCGGATCCAGCCGCGCGGCACGCAGGGCATCACGCAACCGTTCCACCGCAAACTGCACCCTCGACGTCGCGTTGGTCGGCAGGACGATGGACACACGCTCGGCAGCCGGCGCAGCCGGCACAAAGGCCAATGCGGCGGCAACGCAGACCATCGCTGCGAGCAGGCCTCGCATCCGCGTTGCTCTCGCGCTGTGGCAATTCCTTTCAAAATTCCCGGGACAGTTCATAAGCGCTTCAACGTTCCTTTCGCAGCCATACAATGCCGGCCTCAGGCAACTCAACGATCGAACCGGCCTCAATCGTTCCGCGCGGAATGACCGATCCCGTTCTGCGATCCACGGTGATTACGCGGAACATGCCCGTTTCGCCGGACAGATCGACACTGGTCCGCTCGTTGGCATAGATCAGCATCTGGCTTCCGGCGGCGCGCAGGGCTCGCACGCCGTTGGTCGAAGCCTCGGGCCACGGTTGCATGTGCGGAATGGCGGCCAGCAGCGCCGGATCCGTCGTCCGCGGCAGGCGCGGCATCGACCCGCCGGCGCAGACCCATTCCCACCCGGCGGTATCAAAGTCGCAGATCAACGGCTTGTCCGGATAGCGGGCCCGGTACTCGGCGGCCATCCCGGCAAGGTGCCGATCATTTGGACGCCCGCCGCGCCATTGACGCTCGAACTGGCGCGGCGCCAGGTTCTTCCCTCCCGGCGGCGCGAACTCGCCGGCGTCGGTCCGCCACCAGTAGCGAAAATCGATCACATCCACCACCGCGCTCCGCTTCGGATCCGAAAGGATCGCGTCCTGGACGTCCTTTGTCGCGCTGAGCGCGATCAGCGGCGCGCCGGAAACCTCACGCTCCCACTCGGCAATGGTGTCAATCCAGAATTCCATGAACGCCAGCGGCCCCGTGAATTCCGCGCTGGTGAACTGAATGACGTTCGAGTTCGTGGCGAAATTGTCGAGGCACTGGCGGATGTAGCGCCGATGCAACTCGCGCCGGACCGGATGCGTGACGTCGTAAAACAGTTCCGCCTGGAAAATGCGCTTGTCGCCGGCGTAGGGCGGCGGCTCGGGAAACCCGGTGTTGTTGATGTTGTTCGCGGAGCGCCACGGGAAATCGGCCCAGTGCGCGCCGGCTTCGAGAATATTGTGTTGAAAGTAGTTCTGGTGAAACAACACCAGGCCGCGCCGGGCGCAGACCTCCGCAAACTCTCTCAACCGAGACCAGTACCACGGATTGTAGCGCGTAAGATCGTAGAGGCTGAGCCCGTCCCACGCCCGCCCCTGCCCGCTTCGCGCAAACGGCTGCTCATAGAACGGCGGCAACACGTCGCCGTCCATCCGCCGCACCCGCTCGTGATCGTCACGGCGGCGGTCATACCAGAGCCCGTAATTGTGATCCAGCGCGGCCCTGCCGCCGGCGATCAGCGTGTCCGCCACCTGCTCGAGGTCGTCCGTGTATCCGCGTCCGATTCGGCCGGGAACAAAGCGCGTCACACCCAGCCCGAAAGTGGGCGCCTCGCTCGGGCGAATGTTCCCGCGCCACCACGTCACGCCCGAGCTGCCGCCGATCAGAAGTCTGCCGTTGATCGTAAGCCAGCCGTTTGTCACCACCAGGTGCTGCCGGGCTTCTGATTTTGAAATAAGAACAGGCTTCGACGGAATCCGTTCCACGGGCAGAGCGTCTCCCGGTTCGGATGGAATCGGTTCACGCTCAGCGGCCTTCGCGATGTACTCCTTCAGCACCGGGGCCGGCTGGTGCGACGCAGCCGCCAGCTCCTGCGCGCGATCCAGCGGCGGATTGCTCGACTCCTCGCGCGGACGCGGCATGAGTTGCAGCCGCGCCACCGCTTCGGCACCCAGCCGATCTCTGAGCTGCCCGGCATACAAGCTGTCCGGCGAAACGAAATCATTCGAACTGCGCCAGATGCCGTCGCCTTCAAAGCCCGCCCATGCGCCAAACGACCAGTTCTGAGCCCCGGGCGGGTTCCAGCAGCGGATGACGGAGGCGCTGCATTGCCAGATGACAGAATTGGCAGCCGCCCAGCCGATAGCACCGTTGTTTCCCGGGCGAAACCCGAGCGCCAGGGCGTTCCCGTCGATGTTCACGTTGTCGTATAGCACGCCCGACGCCCAGCTCTCGATCGGTCCGCTCTCGCGCAACGGCAGCGATGCTTCGCACTGCACGAACGCGTTGGGCCCGGCCGCGCAATGCCCGACTGCGAAGTCGTGCCGTCCATTCTCCGCGAAGCACCTCATGAACAGCGTCTGCTGTCCCATCGTAAAGAAGGTGTGCCGGCGATAGCCTCCTTCTTCCGACACCGGAGCCAACGACAGACAATCCTGAACCGTGACCTGCTTGCAGCTCTCATAGACAGCCACGGCGGACCCGGCGAAATGCTTGAACGTCACCTGCCGCACCCATGCGTCCCGTGCCTGTTCCATCGTAATGGCGCACCACGAATGGTTTTCATCCTTCGGGTTGGCCGGGTCAAACGTGGACTCAAGACGAAGATTCTCAATACCGATGTTGTCGATGCATCCGGGCCATTCGTAACGCCGCACGTAACCTCCGCCCATCGACGACTCGAGCGCGGTGGTGATCGGCGCGTCGATGGTAATCTCGTCTCCTTCGATCGAAGTAATCACACGATCCCACGCAATGTCCCGGCTGCCGGGCCGCCATCCCCCGCCCACACCGCCGCCGAACTCGGTCGCCCCCAGGCGCTCAATCCATTCCCTCGTGCTCGGTCGAACGACGAAAATGCTGTCTCCCTGTTTAAGACCGTCGGCCTGCCGCAGACGGAAACGGACGGCGCCGACCGGGACGTAGTCGTCAATGCGCCAGTTTGCATTCGTGCGCCATTGCAGATCGTTGCGTCCCACGACCCGGATCAACGTGCGCCGATCCAGACCCGCCGCCACCAGGGTGGTGTCGTCCTCTCCCATCCCCTGCCCTCGCAGGACCACTCCCGAATTGCTGATGATTAATCCGCCATAAACCTCGTGACGCCCTTTCAACAGCAGCACCGCGCCGCGTATCCCGTTCGCGTCGGGCTCGAGACCGCCAACGTAATCAAGCGCGCGTTGAATCCGCTCTGTGCTGTCCCCGGGAACGGCATTGACCACCACACGCACCGGCGCATTGGGAATGGGCTTGTTCGCGCCTGCGTAACCCGCGTGCGAGAAGTCCGGGATCCGGTTGCCCTGGGCGTCCGGGTGATAAATGAGACGGCCGGCGTTGTACGTGAGCACAGGAGCCGGCTGACCGGCGAAAGCCCATGGGGTCCACAAGACCCACAAGGCATACAAGACCCATATCCGCATATTTCTCATGGCAACCTCCCGATGACACGCTCCAGTTTTTCCGACCGCGCGATCTGCCGGCCATCGGCCAGCACCTGCAGCCCGGCGCCGCGACCATAGCGCGTTCCGTCCCTGTCCCACAGAATCGTCAAGGTGCGCCCGTGATACGTCACGTGATCCAGGCAGAACCAGTCCCACACAGGCGACGGCAGCAACGGATCCACCTCCACCTGATCGTCCGCCCGCGGACGCAGCCCGACCACGCCCGTGATCAGCAGATCTCCAAATGTGGAGTGATTGTAGTAGCGGCTGCGACCGGCCCGCCCGTTGATCCAGGCGCCGCTCGTCTCGTCCAGATACTCGCCGATATACGGCTTCCCGTTGGCGTGCTGGCTTCGCACATAGGTCAGGAACGCGTCGAAGTAATCCTCGCGCGACACCGTTGAATACCGGTAATCGCGCAGCGCGTTGGCAAGGGCATACAGGGTCTGCGAAGTGGCAAACGGCCAGACGGCGCCATCCCACTCGCACGTCCCAATGCCGTGCGACCGGAACTCCGGATGCCTGCGCTCGGCCGTGGTGATTCCGAACGGCGCCCGGAAACCGCCGGGGTCGGTGAACTGCAGCCATGCGGCTGCATATCGCGGATCACCCGGATCGGGCAGGCCGAACATCCACGGAATGAAGCCGATCGCCTCGCGCGCGCTCGAGAACCGGCCGTTGTCCAGGCGCACTTTGAAGAACTGCGCTTCGTCGTCCCACAGGTTTGCCAGCACCCGCTGCCTCAGTTCCTTCGCCTTTGCGTCAAATTCCTCGGCCACGGCGGCATTGCCTGCGATGCGCGCGATGCTCGCAATGGCCCGCGCGTTGGCAAACATGTAACTGTTGATCGTCGGCCGCAGGTTGCGGTTCCGGCGGGAACCGCTGATCGACTCCTCCATCCCGTCGCGCACGTCGAACTGCCAGAACAACCCGTTGGTCTCCTGGCGTTCCTGCTCCCACAGCCGGTAGTCGGCCACGAGATCCGGAAGCAGATTTGTCACAAACTCACGGTCCTGGCTCACCAGGTAGTGGTCGTACACCGCCGCGGGCAGCCAACTGCTGAAATTGTGGAACTTGCGGGCGGGCCGACCGTTGTCTCCGCGAAACCAGTACCGCGTGTAATCGTCCGCATAGCGCCGGTCGCGCAGCCATCGCGCTTCAGCCAGATGAAACGACGCCGCGCAACTGACCGTGTTGTAGTCGCCCGCATGGCTGACCGGCGTCAGAAACTCGGTGAACACAAAACCCGCCGGCGTTTGCTTCAAGTGCTTTCGAAACGACCACCAGCGGAAGTAGTACATCTCCTCCACTTCCCTGTCCGGGCATTCGAACAGCGGAATGTTCGCCCGCAACCACTCCCGGGATTCGGCGTTCGAAACAAGGTTGGTGACGTTCTCGTCCTCCATCGAGTTGAAGCGCTCGATGTGATGCGCGAACGCGGCGGCATGGAGAACAGCGCCGCAAGCCGGACCGCACAGGAACAGGGCCGGCAGCAGCGCGCAGCATGCGCCGGCGCGCGCGAGCCACGCGCGCTTTGCAGAGCGCTCCCGATGGCGGAGCGGTTCCGGTTTCAGTCGATGTTCCATCCTCTCCTAGACGTTCAATCGGGACAGCTCGGCTTCAACTTCTTTCAACCGGCTCTGGACCAGCGCGCGTTCCTCGGCGCGAAAGCGATGAAACGGTTCCGCCATGAAATCGTCGCAGATCCCCAGGCAGGCCAAAGCGCACTTGATGCCCTTGATGATCGACGATGGGTGACGCCCGATGCGGTACAGCGCGTTGCCCACGCGCAGAATGGCGCTGTGCAGCTCCCGGCAGCGGACAAGGTCGCCCGCCCACGCCGCTCGCAGCATCGCCACGTACAATTTCGGAAAAACATTCGCTCCCCCCGTCACGCCGCCCTGCGCACCCACAATCAGCGCGTCGAACAACAGTTCCTCCGGTCCCATCAACAGCGACCAGTCGGGCCGCCGCCCCCGTAATGCCATCAGCCGGTGGAAATACGGCATGTTCCCGGAACTGTCCTTCAATCCGACGATGCCTTCATGGTCCATCGCGCGTTCAACGGTCTCCACTTCGTAAGCGACCTTGGTCAGGGACGGCATGTTGTAGAGCAGCAGCGGCAACGGCAGTTCCGGCAGCAAATGCTCCAGGTATTCCTGCAGTTCCGGCTGCGCCCCCGGCATGTAGTACGGCGGCGCCAGCACCACCGCATCGGCCCCGGCATTGGCCGCGATGCGCGCCATGTTCACCGACTCCTCGAACGCGGTATCCGTGATGCCGACAAGGACCGGCACGCGCTTCCGCACCTGCATGCAGGCGCGCTCAATGAGCTCGCGCCGCAATCGATAGCTGAGGCTCGGGCCTTCGCCGGTGGTGCCGAGCAGGAACAGCCCATGGACGCCTCCGGCCAACACATGCTCGATCAGCCGTTCCAATCCCGCTGCGTCCAGTTCATCGCGCCCGCACAGGGGCGTGACTATTGGCGGAATAATCCCTTCGAATCGCCGCCTCATAGAACAATTTGTGAGTTATAGTTCTTCATCGCAAACCTCTCGCCCATGCGGTCCTCCATCATCGTCTGGCGCTGCGCGTGACCAAGCTGGCCAACAGGCCGACGATCAGAATCGTCACCGTGCTCACCACCACAATCAGAAACGCGTGAAACGGACTCCGCCATGCCTCAAGCGTTCCGGTCCAGCCCGGCGAGAACGTCATCCACGCAATCAGCAGCACTCCCGTGACCACGCCCGCGGCAGCAGCGCGGCTGCCCGTCCGGCGCGAAACCAGTCCCAGCAGGAACAACCCCAGCATGCCGCCGCTGAAGATGCTCGCCAGGCTCCACCAGGTATCCAGCGCGCTCCGGATCCGCAGCATGGCCAGCGCCGCGCCGATCCCCGCGAGACCCGCAACCACCGTCGCCACGCGCAGCACCCGCAGGCTCTGTTCTTCACTCGCCCCCGGCCTGAAATAGCGCCGGTAGATGTCGCACAACACCAGGGTCGCCGAGCCGTTCACCGACGTCGAAATCGTCGATTGCGCCGCCGCGAAGATGCTGGCAATCACCAGCCCTGCCAAACCCACCGGCAACTGCTCGGAGATGAAATGCGGAAACACCGAGTCCGGTTTTCCAACGGCATCCACCGCGGGCGGCAGCAGTTCCGGCTTTTCGGTATAGAACGCAAACAAAGCGGTCCCGATAAAGAGAAACACCGCCGAGATCGGAATGTAGAACAACGCCCCCACCCACACGCTCCATCCCGCGTCGCGATCCGTCTTCGCCGTCTGATACCGCTGCACGTAACTCTGGTCGATGCCGAAATTCTGGAGGTTGATGAAAATTCCGTTCAACAGAACCACCCAGAACGTCGCCTCCCCCAGCTCGGGGCCAAAGCTGCCCAGGCTGAACTTGTCCTGCTCGGACGCGATCTGAAACAACCGCCCGGGGCCGCCGTCAAACCCGTTTAACAACACCACGATGCAGGCGCCCGCCCCGACGATGAACACGACGCTCTGGATCACGTCGGTCCAGATCACGGCCTCGATGCCGCCGACGAAGGTGTACACGATGACGAGCAGGCCGGTGACCAGAATGATGGTGACCTTGCTCCAGCCGGTGAGCGGTTCGAGCGCCAGGGCCAGCAGATACAGGATCACTCCCATTCGCGCCAACTGGGTGAGGAGATAACACGCGACGGCGTACGTGCGTGCCCACGGACCGAAACGCTGCTCGAGATGTTGATAGGCGGAGACGGAGCCTTCCTTGCGGTAGAACGGGACGAAGTACCGGACCGCGATCCACGCCGCCAGGGGCAGCGCGAGGCTGAAAACGAACACGTTCCAGTTCGACGCGAACGCCTTGCCCGGCAACGCCAGGAAACTGATGCTGCTGACGTAGGTGCCGAGGATCGACAGGCCGACCGCCCACCCCGGCACGCGCCGGTTGGCCGCCGTGAACTTTTCCGTGTTCTGCCCCTTGCGCCCGAACCACATTCCCACGCCGACGATGCCGGCGAGGTACAGGATCAACACGGCGATGTCGATAACGGGCAGCGAGTTCATCTCTGTTTCTTCCAGCGCGGTCTTCCCCGGAGAGGGACCTCAGGCACATCGGATCTCATTCCACCGTATTTCACCCGACGCCCGGCGCAGTTCGCGTTCAAAGCAAAGCCGCCCTTTGCGGGGCGGCTTGCGTCAGCGTCTGCTGAAATCAAGGCGCGATCAACGGCGGCGACGGAAAATCAGCAACGCCGCCATTCCCAGGCCCAACAGGCTGAACGTAGCAGGCTCGGGAACCTGGAGGGCAAAGCCATCCAATACCCAACGATCATTCTGCGAGCCATCCGACAGGAACTCAGGAAGCCTCATATAAATGTTGAGTTCCCCGTTGGCGTCGGCCACCCCCAGTCCGGGAAGCAAGGCGCGCATGCGTGTGTCGCCATTGGGCCCGTCCAGCACAGCACCTACGCCGTTGTCACTTGCATCGACGAACTGGTAGAAGCTTCCGCGGTTGTCGATGAGGCTCCAGCTGGACGCATCAAAGCTGACTTCGATAGCGCGCCGGGAGCCCGTTGATATATTGGTCGCATTCTGCGGAAACACGCCGTAGATCAGCACCTCATAAGCCTGTCCCGGGATCAATCCGGTAACCCGTTGATAGATGGCCGGATCTCCCTCCAGATAGCTCATCTCATACGCGGTCGTGTCAAAGGCAGGCACAGCCGGCCCGGTGTTCCGAAAGCGTATGGCGTCCGTCCCGCCGTCAGGCGTCGCGATCACGGGAGTGCCGAGCGGTTCCAGCAGAAAGAGGTTATAGCTCGTCTCATTCTGGCTGAAATCCACAGCATCGTAATAAGTCCACTGAGCCTGGGAAGGTGCGACCCCCAAACCCACTGCCGCCGCTGCAATCATCAACGTTCTGCCGAGCTTCATCTTAAGTCTATTCAGGGTTGTTGGGATTCGCAGTTTGATCACTCGTGGCTGTGTTAAAGCGGTGATGGCCCCTGCCGCCAATGCCGTTGCAACGTTCAATGTTCGGATAGGCTTTGTCATACAGTTGTCCAGGGTTATGGTTGCGATCCTACGTGCCTCGATTTATAGCGGAAACGCAGCCCTGACGCCAAACGCCCACGTGTTCAAAAACTGACGAAAGCCATGCGAATTGTGATACACCTGTTGTCCGCAGAATTCACGACAGGACCTCCCCGATCACTTGAACTCTCCGACCAGCCAGCCCAGATACTCCTCGAGGTTGGTGTAACCGTCCCCATCCCGATCTCTGTTGCCATCCGCAGGGTCATTCGCATTCAACCCCCGGCTCTTCTCCCATTCATCGGGCATGCCGTCGCCGTCCGTATCCCAGTCCGCGGCGCGGTGAATCTCAGGATACTCTTCCCAGCCGCCGACATCCTCCTGGGAGTCCGGCAATCCCGGCAACCCCGTGCGGCTGCCCTTGAACCTGAATGTCCCCGTCCGCGCCTCTTCAATCACGCGCCTGTCGTGATCGTCCAGCATGGGAAAGTTGCAGCCCACGTTCTCCAGGACGTCTTCGTAGGCTTCCCGCGCGCTCTGGGTCTTCACGTGCGCCTCGAAAAACGGCTCCTCCGCCCACGGACTGTACTCCGTGGGCAATCGGCCGCCTCGTTCGGTCGTGGCAATGCGGCCGGCCGTCTGGTTGGTGACATCGAAGTGCCCCGGCATGACGTTGCCGTCGAAATAATACCGCTGCGAGCCCTGGAACCCGGCGTACTGGGCGTTGAGCGCGTAAAAGAAGCGCGTGGCAGGCCCGGGCTTGTAGTAGTTGTTCACGAAGTTCACCTCGTGCGCGCCTCCGTCCGTCGTGCGGTGCTTCCAGTTGTAAACAACGTTGTTCCGGATATCGAGCCGGCCGGCGTAGAAATGGTTCTTGTCCAGCCCGCCCGCAAGGCTCCAGTTCCGGCCGGCGCAATGCGCCAGCAGATTGTGATGAAAACTGCCAATGTCCCCGCCGATGCTCGCCGCGTAACCGTGCTCCGTGCCCGGAGGATAATTCTTGTGCCCGGCCGCGTTCAGCGCTTCCGAAACCAGCGTGCGCTGAACCGTAATGTTCTTCGCCCCACGCGTGCTGATCGCCTCATCCATCGTCCAACTGATCGAACAATGGTCGATGATGCTGTTGTCGCACGAAGCCAGGCCCATCCCGTCCAGTGTCTGGCCCGACGTGTTCCCGGGGCGCACGCGGACGTACCGGATAATCACGTCGTGTGAGCCGAAGGCGCCGAGGTTGTAGTTGCGAATGCAGATGCCTTTGCCGGGCGCCGTCTGTCCTGCGATGGTGATGAACGGATTGCGTATCACCAGCCGCGACTGGAGGGTGATCATTCCCGACACGTTGAAGACCACCGTGCGCGGGCCTTCGGCTTCGACGGCTGCGCGGAGGCTGCCGGGCCCGCTGTCATTCAGATTGGTAACGGCAATCACCCGGCCGCCGCGGCCGCCCTTTGCGAAGCGCCCATAGCCTTCGGCGGTCGGAAACGCCAATTGCGCCGCCCCTGCCGCCTGAGGCAGCCACAACGATGCCGCCACCGCCAGAAAGACTTCAGCTCTGAAACGTCTCTTCATGGTCATCTGATGTTTGGGAAAACAGGACCGGGGCCAGGCACCCGCCCGACCCCGGTCTTGAACGGTTACTACCAAGGTCCCGGCCTATTCAGCAGACAACCGGAAGAACACAGCGGGATTGTTCGGATCGATCTCCAGGTCCACCCGGTTCGTGGTCTCAGAGCCCTCAACCGGATACCACGTCTCGGTCAACCCGACGTCCAGCGTGTTGGTCTGCACCTGAACCTGATAGCCGGCGAAGCTCGCAGGCCACGTCAGGGTCAGGTTCGTGCCGCCGGCGAATTGAGCACCCAGCGTCGGCGCGTTCGTCGGCGCCAGCGCAGCGATCCGGATGATTCCGTTCGTCCGGAAGTCGCTCAGATCCCACTGCATACCCAGGCCCGGCGCCAGCGGCCACATCACAGGAATGTGGTTCGCGTTGTCGGGACTGTTCGGGAAGGTATCGCCGTTGTTGTTGCGGAAGATGTGGAAGCTCTGCCCCACCGCAAACGGCACCGTGCCAATGTTGTTCATCACGATCCGTCCCTGCAACGTGGACCAGCGATCGGCAAATACGACGTCGTTCGTGGCAGGGTGGTTCAGGTCGATATCAATGATCGTCGTGGAACCGTTGTTGATATCCAGACGGCCCTCGACCATGAACTCGCCGATGACCTCGGTTTCTGTGTCGCCCGGACGGAACACACCACCGGCCGCGATCACCAACCGCCCGTCGATCGTGTTCTGCGTCGTGCCACCGTCCAGGTCCGAGATGATGCCGTCACCCAGCAGGGTGCCATTCACCGTCAGGCGGTTGTTGCCGGCAGCGATATGATTCACTCTTCCGTAGTTGGCGAAAACCGCGTCCGCCGAAACCGTCCACTGTCCGGTCACATTGATGGTGCCGTTGTTCGTCACGGCCGTATTGGCGCCCACCGTTATGGTGCCCGGCGCCGTGGATATGGTGCCGTCATTGACGAACGACCCGGCCAGCACCGAAACCGGCCCATTGATGGTACCGGCGCTCGACGCAGCCGCGTCCGATCGCAGAGTCAGGCCGCCGTTCAGCACGCCGCCGACCGAGAGCGCGAAGGCTCCGTTGCTCACAACCAGCGCCGGCGCATGCGTGGCCTCAATGGTCAGTGAGCCCGGCCCGTTCTTGAGCGTCGCCGCTGTCCCGGAGATCGTTCCGCCGGTAATGGTGTAGCTCTTGTTGGTGTTGTCGAACACCGTTCCGCCGGCCGGAATCACCGTCCCGACAACCGTCACCACGGTGCTGCCTGTCGCCGTGTCGTCAAACAGCACGGCATCGCCGTCCGTGAACGTGGCCGGCTGCATCGTGTCCAGGTCAACCCAGTTCGCCGTGGTCGTGTCCCAGTCCGAGCTGATGTTGCCGCGCCACACCAGAGACTTCGGCGGGGCCGAGCTGACGACCGCGCTGATCACCCTGCTCCCCGGGTCGTCCACCAGGTATCCAAAGAACCCGGGCGGCAGGATCAACGACACGCCGGAAACGGCAGACTCATATGAAATCAACGGATAGGTTCCGTCGCCGGGCACCGACAGAATCTCCAACGAGCCTGCGTTGCCCAGGAAACTCTGCACGTAAACCCTCGGACTGCCCGCCACGACCGTGCTGAAGGTCAGCTTCGAGCTGCCGGACATGGTCAGCGTTCCAAGCGGTGCATCGTCCGCGCCAATAGTATTGGTAATGATGAGATTGGCGTTTCCGTTAAGCGTGATGGTGTTCTGCACCGGATTGCCGACCGTGGCCTTCGTCACGCCGCCCACGGTAATCGTGTTCACCCGGGCAACGGCATCGTTGTTCAGCGACATCCGCCCGAACCCGCTGCCGGGATCGCGCTGATCTGCCGGGTCGGCAGTCGTGTGCCCAAGCTCCAGCGTGTCGTTCACAATGAACAGCCCCGTCCGTTGATGTTGAGCGTGCCCCGAGCGGGCCCCGTGGGCAGGTTGCCCCCCTCGTTCAGGTTGTTCCCGTTGTCCTGATAGCCGAGAATGGCAATGTTCGCGTCAATCACGCCTTCATCATACGTCAGGGTCGCTTCCGCCGACGCGTTGTCCGACGAGTTGGTCCTGTCACGCGCCAGATACAGACGGTCAATCAGCGCGTCCACGCGGCCCAAACTGAAGTTCACAATCGACTTGGTGCCCGTTCCCGAAGCGCCGGGCCCGGCAGCGTCACCGAGGACGAACAGAGACACCCTGCCCCCGTTCGTTCCGCGGAAGATGGCGACCGGATTGTCCCCGGAAAACGCCTGGTTGAACCGGATGCCGCCGTCAGCGTTCGGATCGCTCTGCGCCGACGACTGGACGAAGCAAACGCTGTCAAGGAAGAACACGTTGGAGATGCCCAGCAGCAGCATGGAATCCGCCGTGGTGCCGACGTCATTGTTCCCGAGGGTCAAGGCGTAATCCCGAATGGCGGGATCGTTGTAGTCATTCGGATCCACGTGCGAAAGCCGGATGATGTTGGTCCGCGCGAGGCTGACGGTCGGAATGAAGCGGCGCGGGATCAGGAATGTCGCGTTGCCACCGTACCCGTTGGCCACAAAGTCGTCATAGTTCGGATACGCGCGGTAGTCGCCGAGCGCCATGCGCTTCGCGTCAACCACGAAGTTCGCCAGCCCCGACAGGTTGAGGCGATGGGCCTGCTGATTGGGAATCACCACCGAAACATTCGCGTTTTCATTGCTCACCAGCAGCGTCCCCCCGCCGACGAAGTTGACATCCATCTGCGCCCCGATGTTCGAGTAGTCGCGCAGCAACCGGAACCCTTTTTCGCCCGTCACGGACAGGGTCACACCGGGATTGATTTCGACTGTGTGAAACCGGGTGGCGTTGTTGGTTTGCGAGAAGCGCAAGGACGCGATTTCAATGTCCGCATCCACAACGCTGTTGGTAACAGTGGCATCGGCCTGGCCGCCGAGGTCCGTGAAAATCACGTCGTCGGTCGGCC
>DGDZ01000083.1 GCA_002385705.1 Verrucomicrobia subdivision 3 bacterium UBA3939 | reverse complement strand
AGATGTGTATAAGAGACAGAGTCACGACATCGTGCTCGCGAACGTATTCGTAACCCATGCATTGCGGTCCGCCCAACGCCGTGCGCGTCTGAAAGTCATTCGTGCTGCGGTCCACCGCCGTCACGGTGAACGAGGGATAACCGCGAATGATGTATTGCTCGATGCGCGAACCGTCCGTGGATCCGTAGAACTTCTGCTCATTGACCCAGGACATGGAGGAATTGACGAAGCTGACGCCATCGATCTTGAGCGCGGCGTCATTGATCGCCAGCAGGAACGCGATCTTCTCGTCGAGCGGCACATCGAACGGGTCCTCTTTGAAAGCGCTTTTCCATGTGTCGACCGCCTTGTCCACCGGCACAAGTTCGACGGGTTTCCGCTGGAACCGGGCGTTGGCGCGGGCGATGTCAACCGCCTGGCGCGTGACCCGGCGGACTTCCCGAGCGGTGACATTGTTGCTCGCGGCGAATCCCCACGTGCCCTTGACCAGCACCCGGACGCCGAAGCCGAAGTTTTCGTTGCGGGAGACATTCTGCACCTGCCGTTCGCGGGTGGTGATGGATTCAGCACGGTAGCGATTGATACGGATATCGGCGTAACTGGCGCCCAGGCGGCGGGCCGTGGACACGGCGATATCGGCCAGGTCGTGCTTTTCGGAAAGACTCAGACCGGCCTGGGCGCTTTCGCAATCCCAGGCGGGCAGGGCGATGGCGCCCACTGCAAGGCCCGTCACCTTGATGAACTGGCGGCGTGACGCAACGAACGGAAAGACCGGGTCAGAAGGAGTCTTCATGGATGGCGCGACTGAATCGGAACCCGCGTGCAACGCTGAATTGGAATGCGTTACGGCTTGAACAGACGGTAAAACCGGTTGCCTTGCGGCGGCGTGACCACAATGAACCGATTCGTGCCGTCGTCCTGGACATTCTCGGGCGGCGTTATCCAGTTTGTTGTCGAAAGCGAATCGTTCTGCTGGAGGTTCCAGCCCGTGGAAGGCGAGGGCCAGGAGACGACCGCCGTGTTGGTGGGCGTGCGAAAGATCGTGAGCAGCGGCGCGCCGGGCGTTTGCACGGCGAAGATCGACCAGAACGCGCCCGTGAGCGCGTAGGGGCCGCCGGTCATGGTGGGGCCGGCATCGGGCTGGCCGATGGTGCCGCTTACCGTGTAAACACCGCCTGTGCTGGTGCCCCCTCCGCCGTCGATCGTGTAGGACGTGATGGCGTATTGGCCGAAGAGCAAGGGCGCAGCAAGGACGGCACCGGCTACGATGGGCAGCGCAATCAGCCGCATCGGCATCGTGCGGCGCATTCCCTTCTGCTGGTTCGCAGAGGAATCTTTCACGGTCCTGGAAACATGTTGTCTCATGACGCTGTCGGCGGTGGCCGTGTTGCCTGGATCGTCGTTATCAAAACCCCAATTGGCCGGGATTATGCAAGCAAATTCCTACTGGTTGTAGGTCGATATCATGCTGCCCGTCCAGAAGGCGTCCCCGGCGTAGCGCATCATCGAGACCTCCGTCTGATGCCCTGGCGTGAACGGGTCGCCGAAGATGCAGCGGAAGTACACGACGTCCTGGAGGTTCGAGAAGACGGTCACTGTGCCCGCCGGCGATGCCTGGTCCAGGAAGGTTACGAAATTGACCTGCGTGCCATTCGCTCTCATTCCCATGGCGACAATTGTCGTGAAACCCGGGTTGGCCTTGTACGAGATTCGAAAGCCCGCGTCCGTCCCATCCCGTTCCAGGGCCAGTTTGTCGGTGCGCGCGACGACCGCGCCGGGAGCAATCAGCATGCTGTTGATCCGGCGAATGAGAATCGGTTTGTCGGGCACGTCCGCCGTGTTGGTTTCGGATCCCATCCAGACCAGTCCATTCAGGCGTGTGTCTCCGTTCACTACCAGCGAAAACAGCTCGGTATCGGACGTGTTGATGCCAACACCGCCGGACGCCCGAATGAGGAACTGATTCTGCCCGGTGGATGCAAAGGGTTCCTCCTGCTGATCCGCCCAGACAAAGGTGCCATCGTGCAACGCCTGGGCCTGCCGCCCGGCAGCCATGCTGTGGAATCCCGCGACCTGGTTCAGCTCGCCGCCGGGTATCACGCTATAGGACCCGAGATTCGTGTTCTGCGCGCCTCCCGCGATCACCGAGTACAGGCCCGACACGAAGTTGTTGAACCCGCCTCCAATCGCAGAGAAAGGCGAATCGCTTCCAATCCGGTTGCTCCACCCGCCCGCGGTCGAGGCGAACGCGGCGCCGATCTCAATCGCGTTGGCGCTGCCCCCGGCAATGGTCGAGTAATCGGCGAACGGTTCCACCTGGTTCAGTGTTCCGCCCGAGATGGTCGGTCCCACCACGAAATCATGAGCCCGGTTGCTGGCCCCGCCCCCAATCACGGCGTCATTGGCGTCCAGTCCCACCCGGTTGTCCCGGCCGCCCGCGACGCTGGACCATGCGCCTTCGACGCGGTTCTCTTCGCCGCCACTCACGGTTGCGCCGTGCGCCAGAGCGCTGTTGAAGCCGCCGCCCGACACAACGGCCTGATCGGCCGTCGCACGATTGAAGCGGCCGCCTGCGACCGTGGCATGGGACGAGTCCTCGAGAACCCTGTTTTGCAGGCCGCCTCCGATTGTCGAATAGGCGCTGCCTGCCGAAATGGCGTTGCCGGCGCCGCCATAAACGCCGGACGCGAACGCGTTTTGATCAATCGAGTTGCTGATGCCACCCGCAATGATCGCCTGAGCCGAAGCCACGCCGATTCGGTTCGAGGTGCCGCCGGCGATCACGCTGCCGGAGGAATTGGTCCCGATCGAATTCAGGCGTCCGGCGCCGATGAACGCGTGAGACGCGCCCGGTTCGATGGCGTTGGCTGCGCCGGCGCCGATGATGGCGTGAGCGGAGCCAATGCGATTGCTCTGTCCGCCGACGATACCGCTCCACGAAGCGGTGATGGAGTGCATATCGCCGCCGGCGATGGTGGCGCCTTGAACGGCGGGCGCCACGCTGTTTGAAGCCGAACCGCCGATGACGTTGGGAAAACCCATCCCCGGCTCGAGGCGCAAGGCGCGGCTGCCGCCCGTCCGGAGTTCGAGCGGCTCGGGATCGAGCGTTCCGATGAAGTCGTTGCTGGAGACACCCGCATTGCCGCCCAACTGCCAGAAACGCCCGGCCGGCAAACCGGACAACGCGACTGCATTCACATTGCTCAGCAGGCTCCCGTCTCCGCCGAAGGAACCCTGGAAGGTATTGGCCGCATTTTGGAAATGCACGGCATTGTCATACTCGCCGGCCAGCGCAGTGGAAGGCAGCAACCCGAGCAGGTTGCTGCTGCCGCCGGCAAAAATGGCGTAGGGCGTCGGCTTCAGCGCCTGGCGAGGTTCGAGGACGACGTACTCGGCGCCGCCATTGGTTCGAACACCGATCTCCAGCCACAGATCCGCGCCATCGAAGACACCGGACCCGAAATCGAGTTCCACCGTGAACCCGCCGTTGACCACGGAAACGCCGTTGGTCTGCAGCGCGGATCCGACGTAACTCGGCTCCAGCGGATCGCTGGTCAGGCGGAACTCGAAATCGAAAAGTCCCTGTGCCGGCTCGCCGTTGTCGGTGAGATGCCCCTGATACGTGAAGGCTGATCCTTGCGCTTGAGCCTGTGAAATCCAGGAAACAGTGAGAAGCGAGGCGAGAAAGAGCAATACGTGCGGTTTCATAAGCGACTCAGAAATGAAGGATCACTGTCCGTTTGTTTCCGGCGCGAGTGGCCCGATGTGATTTCGGCATCGGCAGCGCTGCTTTCCTAGCAGGACGCCTCGCGTCCTTCAAGCCAATTCAGGCCGCGCTCTTTTTCCTAGAAAGAAGGCGCACTTTGCAGCAGATTGCTTTGCTCTATGGACGTCAGACTTCCGCCTCTCGGTGAGGGTGCCGATTCCGGCACCGTGGTGAACATTTTCGTCAAAGAGGGCGACCGCGTCGCCAAAGACCAGCCGTTGCTCGAACTCGAGAACGAAAAAGCCGTCGCCACCATCCCCTCCAGCGGCGCCGGCGTCGTCACCAAGGTTTTCGTGCAGGTGGGCGAAAAGATCAATGTCGGACAGCGGCTCCTGTCGCTGAAGGCCGATGACAAGGCCGCTCCCGCGTCCGCTGCCCCGGCCCGGCCGGCACCCGCGCCGGCTCGTGATGAGCACGAGGAAGCTCCGGCCGAGGAGGAGGTCGAACCGGCAGATGCGACGGAGGAGCCGCAAGGCCCGCCCCCGGCTGCGTCGCCGGCGATTCGAAAACTCGCAAAGGACCTTGGAATCAATCTTGCCAAAGTGCGCGGCACCGCGCGCGGAGGACGCATCACGCTCAAGGACCTTCGCGCCTACATCGAGCGATTGCAGCGCATCGCCGAGGAGCGCTCGGCCGGAAAGGCGCCAACGGCCCGGCCGGCGCCGGAGCCCATCGATTTTGAAAAGTGGGGACCCGTCACGCGCAAACCGCTTTCGCCGCTGCGGGAAGTCATCAGCCGGCGCATGACGGAGAACTGGAACACCATTCCGCATGTGACGCAGTTCGACGAGGCGGACATCACCGGCCTGCTTGTATTGCGGAAGAAGCGCCTCGCCGAATTCGAGAAGAAGGGCGTCCGGTTGACCGTCACCACGTTGATCCTGAAGGCGGTGGTGAAGGCGCTGAAACAGCATCCCATCTTCAACGCCTCCCTGGATGAGGCCACACAACAGGTGGTTCTGAAAAACCATTACCATTTCGGCATCGCCGTGGACACAGAGGCCGGGTTGATCGTTCCGGTGCTGCGGGACGTGGACAAGAAGGACCTGGTGCAGCTCTCGAAAGACCTCGAAGACCTCGCCGCCCGGGCGCGCGACCGGAAGGTGACCGGAGAGGAGCTCAAGGGCGGAACGTTCACCATCTCCAATCAGGGCGGCATCGGCGGCGGACATTTCACTCCGATCATCAACAAACCCGAAGTCGCCATCCTCGGCCTTGGCAAGGCCGCGATGAAGGCAGTGGTCCGCGGATCGGCTATTGAACCGCGGATGATGCTGCCCCTGGCGGTTTCCTACGATCACCGGCTGATCGACGGCGCCAATGCCGCGCGGTTTACAGTGGACCTGGTCAAGGCGATCGAAGGATTTGACGAAAAAGACATGGCTTGACGGATTATCCTTTTACTATGGAACCAACGAAAACTCAGATTGTAGTGGTCGGCGCCGGGCCCGGCGGCTATGCAGCCGCCTTCTATGCAGCCGACCTTGGCAAAAAGGTCATTCTCGTCGAGAAAGACAAAAACCTGGGCGGCGTCTGCCTGAACCGGGGTTGCATCCCGTCCAAGGCGTTGCTTCACGCGACTCACGCGATCTCTCAGGCCCGCGAGTCGGAACGGCGCGGCATCTCCTTTGGAAATCCGACGGTGGACCTCGCGAAGCTGCGCGCTTGGAAGGATTCCATTCTCGCGAAACTTTCGGGCGGTGTCGCCCAACTGGCGAAGATGCGCGGCGTGGAGATCTGGCACGGACGCGGGTACTTCGAGGACTCCAATACCCTCCGCGTGGAGACACCCGAAGGACAGAAATTCATCAGCTACGAACAGGCCATCATCGCCGTCGGATCCAAGTCGGCCGTGCCGAAAGCGTTCGACCTCGGCAACCCGCGCGTGATGACGTCGCGCGAGGCGCTCGAAGTCGAGGAAGTGCCGGAGAACCTGCTCGTCGTCGGGGGCGGCTACATCGGCATGGAACTGGGCACCGTTTACGCCACGCTCGGCAGCAAGGTGGTCCTGGTCGAAGCCATGGACGGCATCCTCCTCGGCGCGGATCCCGACCTTGCCCGGCCGGTCGCCGCGTACGCAAAGAAGAACTTCCAGGAAGTGCGGCTCAAGACGAAGGTCCGGACCATGGCCACCGCCGGGAAGCAGATCAAGGTGGAAATGGAAGTGGACGGCCAGGTGAAAGAGGAGCTGTACGACCGTGTGTTGATTGCCGTGGGCCGCGTTCCCAACTGCGACGATCTCGGGCTCGAGAACACAAAGGTTACGCGCGATGAAAAGGGCTTCATCAAGGTGAACTCGAAGCAACAGACCGACGACCCGTCCATTTACGCCATCGGCGACGCCGCGGGCGGCGTGTTGCTGGCTCATAAAGCGGCCCGCGAGGCGCGCGTGGCGGTTGAGGTGATCCTCGGACAGGACAGTGACTTTGCCGACGTGATCATTCCCGCAGTCGTCTTCACGGATCCGGAACTGGCCTGGTGCGGATTGACCGAGGCGGAAGCGAAGGCGAAGAACGTTCCGATCGAGGTCGCCAAGTTCCCGTGGGCGGCGTCAGGCCGCGCGCTCTCGTTCGATCGGCCGGACGGGCTGACGAAACTGATCATCGATCCGCAGACGGAGCGGATTCTGGGAGTGGGCATCGTGGGCGCCGGGGCAGGGGAGCTGATCGCCGAGGGCGTGTTGGCGGTGGAAATGGGCGCCACGGCCAAGGACCTGGCGTTGTCCGTGCACCCGCATCCGACCCTTTCAGAAACGCTGATGGAAGCCGCGGAAGTGTTCTACGGCCACGCGACGCACACGTTCGTTCGCAAGAAAACGTCCTAGCGTCGGCGCAGGCGGATGCCGGGAAGATGGCCCGGCAGGGCAGGGAGAAGCTGCGGCCCGGATTCATGGGGAGATGCGACGTGGAATGTTAGGCATTCCGGTTGTCCAGCCTTCTCGCATGGTATCCCGAAGGGGTTCCGTCCCAAAGCCCAGGGTAGCTCCCCGTTGCGGGGCAACCCTGGTAAGCGTTAAGCAGGTGAAACACTCAAACGGGGTTTCGTCCGTTTCCATTCAATCCCACGCGTGTCGTTCGTCCCACGTTTCATTGTGCCGGCGGAGCAGCGCGCGCAGTTTCACCGCCCCGCATCCCGCCTGACGCCTCCTCCGCCTCACAGCCGCGGCAGGATCATGCGACGCGCGCGATCGAGGTCGGACGGAAAATCGATCTCGGTCCAGGGCATGCCCGTGATGTCTTCCGCGCCGAACCGGCCGGCCTGGACCAGGACACGGAGAACGTCGTCGTAGGAATCGTTCCGTCCCGCGCCTTCCGAGCGGCGTTCTGTTTCGCGAATCAGCACAGGCAGATCGGCGGGGTCCACTTTGAAAAAACCCACCGATTCGCCGATCGCATCGGCCGTTCCCTGCCATCGTTTCACGAAATCGAACGGGCGCCCTCGCCGCATCGGAACCAGCACCGGATCGTCGTCCTCCGTCGAGTAGTCCCGGTCCACGAGGAGCGCGGTGGGATGGGCGGAACCGGCGAGGCGTTTCAGCAACTCGAGCCCGTACAACACGTCTCCGTCCATCAAGAGCACGGCACCCGTCGCCTGGCGCAGGACCGGCAGAGACGCGTTCATGCTGAGCACGCTGCCCTCGAGAAAATCGGGATTGAAGAACTCCTGAATTTCGATCGCGTAACGCCGGCGCAACTCCGGCAGGGCGGCGACAACGGCATCGCGCGCATGTCCGGTGACAATGCTCAGGCGCGGGACGCTCAGCGCAGCGAGGCTGGAGACGTGACGTTCGAGAAGACTGCGCCCGCCGAGCTCAATCAGGATTTTGTGCGGGGCAGGCAATGCCGATCCCAGGCGGCTCCCGCGCCCGGCGGCGTAGAGGATCGCATGCTGAAGGGAATTCATTGGCGACCAACGTCGTGAGTGGATTGCGGAGACGGTGGTTTCATTGAGAACACCTGTTCGTGGCCATAGAGCAGCGCCCAGCCGACGAGGGCGAAGACGATCTCGCGCGCCCGCCGGAGCAATGCGTACGTGAAGCTGAGCGCGTCCGGCAGACCGGCAAGGCGGCCCAGCATGACAATGCCGGATTCCTGGACGCCCAACGACCCCGGGATCCACATTCCAAGGGCTTTGGCAACGCCGGTGAACGCCTCGACGCAAAGGGCCTGCCACCACGTGATGGGCATCTCAAGCAGATGCGACACCAGCAGAATCTCCGTCGTGTCCAGCAACCAGCCGCACAGGTAGAAACCCGTGGACGCCAGAAACCGGCGCGGGTGTCTTCGGTAGAACCCGGAAATGGTCTGATCGACGGCCTGAATCTTCTCGCGTCGGCTTTCGACGGCTTTGAGCTGCAGGCCGGCCGCTCTTGCGATGGAGGAGAGCACCGAGAGCAGCCCGCGTTTCTGAATCCAGAACAGGCCGAGAACGACGAGCACGCCGCACACGAACACGGCCATCATGCCCGGGCGCAGGCCGGGGTAATTGCCGCCGATCTGCCAGAAGACAATGGAAGCCAGCGTGATCAGCAGCACCTGGGCGACCGTCTGGGCGGTCTTGGAAACGACCGCGCTTGCAGCTCCAACACCGCCGGGCACGCCGTGCCCGCGAAGCAGGAACACCTTGAGCGCTTCACCGCCGACGTACGCGGAAGGGATCACGTTGTTGAACGATTCACCCGCCCATCGGATCCGCAGCAGCGTGAGAAAGGAAACGCCGGGTTTTTCGGGGAACGCCATGCGCCAGCCGATGCAGTCGGCAATGTACACGCAAAAGTAGGGCAGGAGCACCAGGGGCGCGAGCCAGCCGAGTTCCCGAAGCGCCCCGCCGATCGCCTCGAGATCCGCGCGGGAGACGTACCAGCCGAGGAGCACCAGCCCCAACGCCAGCGCGAGCCACTTGAGAATCCGTTTCACCCCGCGCGCGTCGCCACCGGCCGAAGCGCCGTCTGCACGGCCAGGGCGGTTATCCAGAAGAGATGACTGCCGACGGCGGTGAGCCAGAGAAACCAATCGAGCCGGCCGACGGCTGCCAGGGCAAGCACCAGGACTGAAAAATCGCGGTTCGTTGCGGAATCAATCAACCGCTGCAATCTGCCGCCGCTGTTCGGGCGAGCGCGGCGCAAACCGCGGACGACCACCGCGAACGAAAGCACAGCGCCCGCGATGGCGCTGAGTCCCAGCCAGAGCGCGAGCTGACCCGAACCCGCCTTGGCCAGGCCCACGGCGATTCCGCCGAACACGCTCACATGCACCACCTGGTCGCCCACCAGGTCGATCCATTTTCCAAGCACGGATTCCTTGAACCCGATGCGGGCGATGTCGCCATCCACGCAATCGACAATCGCCGAGAGTTGAAACAGGACCGCGGCCAGCAAGGACGGCATGTAGTCCCCCGCGGTGAAGAGTCCCGCGGCAATCACTCCAATGGCCGTGGACGCCAGAGAGATCGTGTTCGGGCTCACCGACGTATAGGCGAGCAGTCTGGAGAGCGGACGCCCGCAAGGGCGGTTGAAGAAACGATCGACAAGCCCGTCGCTGGAGCCTTTCAGATCGGACCATAGCGCCCGCGCGGCTTCCCTTGCCGCGGCTGCATCCGGCACGTACCGGGCCACGCGACGAGCCCGCACCCCGGACAGACCTGCCAGCGCAGAGTCAACGGACTCAAAGTGCCCCCGGGTTACGCCGACCGGTAATGCCTTGCCATCGGCATCCAGAAGACGCCCTCCGCTCCTGATGAGCTCGCGAAGATCGTCCGTTGCAACCAGCACTCCACTGGAGGCGACCAGGGCCGGGCCTTCGAACCACGGAATCTCCGATGCGAATCGGAAGGGAATTTTCAGCGCCTTCGCACGCTCAAGCAAGGCCTCGGGGTTGGATGAACAGCCGGCCCGGCCGGCGACGATGATTGGATGGCAGCCGGCGCGACAGGCGGAGACGACAAGACGATCCAGCAGGGTCAATCCCGCCACCTTCAGGTTGGCGGTCGATCCGTCCCAAAGGATGATTGCAGGGATCGAATCCGACGCGCGTGCGGTGGCCGGGGAGGAAACCTTTTCAGCGGTGATCGGGCGATCGGGTTGGCCGGAGATGAACAATCCGGCGCTCCCGGCAACGCGTTGATCGGGGCTGGAATTCACCGCGCGGATTATGCGGGAGCGATCCTTGCAGCGACAAGGGAAAATGCGAAGCATGGGGGATTTACGATTTACGATTGACGCGGGGGTTGGGCGAAGGTGCGGGCTGCGACCGTGGTGGGTCTTACATGCATTCGGGGGCGCGACCTCCAGGTCGTATGGCGTGCGAGTGCAAGGGGGTGGTGGAACTGTGATTCGAGCGATTGCATGCTGGCGCACCCTCAAGCGGCATGAATGCCGCCCCTCAGTAGAAATGGAGCGCGACTGTGTCCCGCTTTGCGGGACCAGTCGCAGCAGGTGGACGAAGTGTAGTCGGACGGTTCCGCACGCGCGCGAGCAGAACACCCGAGTTCGACGTGGATTCCATCACGAAGACCGGGGGTGTTCTCGGCTGCGGGCACCCTCGGACGATGAGAATCCCAAATCGTCAATCGTAAATCGCAACCCGGGGTTTCACGTTGCCATGGCCGCGCCGGGTCCGGTTAAATGGCGCGGCGTGAAAAAGACGTTACAGTTCCGGCGCCTGCTGGAATCGCCTCACCTCGAGTTTCTCATGGAGGCGCACAACGGCTTGAGCGCGCGAATCCTGGAAGAAGCCGGGTTCAAGGGCATCTGGGCCAGCGGCCTCGCGATCTCCGCCGCGCTCGGCGTGCGCGACAACAACGAAGCGAGCTGGACGCAGGTGCTCGAGGTCATCGAGTTCATGGCCGACGCCACCAGGGTTCCCATCCTGCTGGATGGCGACACCGGCTTCGGCAACTTCAACAACGTCCGGCGTCTCGTGAAGAAACTCGAGCAACGCGGCATTGCCGCCGTGTGCATTGAGGACAAGCTGTTCCCAAAAACGAACTCGTTCATCCACGGTGAGCGCCAGCCGCTGGCGGACGTCGAGGAATTCTGCGGGAAGGTCAAGGCGGTGAAGGACGCGCAGAGCGACCCGGATTTCTGCCTGGTGGCGCGGCTGGAGGCGTTCATCGCGGGCTGGGGTCTGGACGAGGCGCTGCGCCGCGCCGACGCCTATCACCGTGCGGGAGCCGACGCGTTGCTGGTGCACAGCCGGAAACCGACGCCGGATGAGATCCTCAAGTTCACGCGCGCCTGGGGGAATCGCTGCCCGTTGTTGATCGTGCCGACGACGTATTACAGCACGCCGGTGGAGGTGTTCGAGCAGGCCGGCATCCGGGTCGTGATCTGGGCAAATCACACCGTGCGCGCCAGTATCATGGCGATGCAGACATTCAGCAGGCGCGTGTTCCAGGAGCGATCGGTGCGCAACGTAGAGGACCAGATCGCGCCCCTGCGCGAAGTGTTCCGGCTTCAGAACGCCGATGAACTGCTCGAAGCCGAAGCCCGTTATCTCCCGAAGAACGGGCACGCGCCGCGGGCGATCATCCTGGCGGCGTCCCAGGGCAGCGAGCTGGGCGAGCTTACGCGGGCGCGGCCCAAGGCAATGTTGCAGGTGAACGGACGCCCCCTGCTGCACAAGCTGGTGGCCCAATTCCAGAGCGAGCGCATCAAGGACATCGTCGTCGTCCGCGGCTTCGGCAGAGAAGAAGTCAACGTGCCGGGCGCGCAGTTCGTGGACAACGAGGAGTTCGAGGGCACGGCCGAGCTGCTTTCGCTGAGCAAGGCCGTTTCGGCATTGGAAGGGCCGGTGGTGATTTCGTTCGGCGACATTCTGTTTCGCCGTTACATCCTGCAGAGCCTGCTGGCGGATCCCGGCGACATCACGATTGTGGTGGACGCCGCGTGGCAACAACGCCGCCGCGAGCAGAACTACGTGGATTACATCAAGGCCACGCACCCGTATTCGGCGCGTTACCACGAGGAGGAACCGGCGCTGGTGGACATCGGCAGCCACCTGCGCCACGAAGAAGTGAACGGCGAATGGATCGGGCTGTTGAAGGCCACGCCGCGGGGCGCGGAGCAGATCCGCTCCGCGCTGGATGTGTTGCGGGCGAAGCCGGGTTTTGCGCGGATGCGTTTCAACGAGCTGTTCCTTGAACTCCTGGCGCGCGGAGAAACGATTCGGGTGCTGTACATCACGGGGCACTGGCTGGACGTGGACAATCTCGAAGATCTGACGGCGGCCAACGCGTTCGTGGGTTATACCGCGTCATGATCCCGGCCTCGGCATTTGTGGAACCTCTGCGCAGGCTGGGTTACTCGCAGTACACCGGCGTGCCGTGCTCGTACCTGAAACCGTTCATCAACTACGTCATCTCCGATCCCGCGCTGGATTACATCGGCGCCGCGAGCGAGGGCGAGGCCGTGGGCATCTCGATGGGCGCGTATCTTGGCGGACGCAAGACCGTGACCATGTGCCAGAACTCGGGCCTCGGCAACATGGTCAACCCGTTGACATCGCTGAGCTATCCGTTCCGGATCCCGACGCTGCTGATCACAACGTGGCGCGGCGAGCCGGGACGGCCGGACGAGCCGCAGCACGTGTTGATGGGGCAGATCACGCACCGGTTGCTGGAAACGCTGCAGATCCCGTGGTTGCCGTTCCCGAGCGAGCCCGCGCAGGTGGAATCTGCAATGGCCCAGGCCGAGGCCAGCATGAAGGAGAGATCTCTCCCGTTCGCGTTCGTCATGTCCGAGGGCACGGTGGCCGAGCACGACCTTGCCGATCAGCCGGCGCCGGTTCGCGTGCAGACCCGGGTTTCGGGAGAGTTGGAGCTGCCGCCCGAACGCCGCATGATTCGGACGGAAGCGTTGAACGCGATCCTCGAATCGTTGGAAGGCAACGAAGCGATCCTTGCCACGACAGGCAAGACCGGGCGCGAACTGTTCACGATCGCCGATCGCCCGAACCATATCTATGTGGTGGGCGGCATGGGCACGGCCTCGGCCATCGGGCTGGGACTGGCGCGAGCGTTGCCGAAACAACCCGTGGTGGTGATTGACGGGGACGGCGCCGCGCTGATGAAAATGGGTTCGTTCGCGACCATCGGTTTTTACCAGCCGGCCAACCTGCTGCATATCGTGCTGGACAATGAAGCGCACGACTCAACCGGCGGACAGCGAACGGCCTCGGGGGTGGTGCGTTTCACTGAAGTCGCAGCGGCGACCAATTATCGGAACGCGGTCGCGGCCGAGCGTCGCGAGGACGTCTGCGCGGCCGTGAAGCAATTGCGGCATGCGCCGGGGCCGTCGCTGTTGCACATCAAACTGCGCGCAGGTTCGCCGAAAAACCTCGGCCGCCCGACCGTGAAACCGCACGAGGTCAAAGAACGGTTCATGCAATATCTTCATGGCGCCTCCTGACAAACTGCTGTTTACGCCGGGTCCGCTGACGACCAGCCGGACGGTGAAGGAAGCGATGTTGCGCGACGTCGGTTCGCGCGACGAGGAATTCATCTCGCTTGTGCGCGACGTGCGCCGTCGTTTGCTGGAGCTGGGTGGAGTGAGCCAGGAACGAGGATACGAGGCCGTCCTGATGCAGGGCAGTGGAACGTTCGGTGTGGAGGCGGTGTTATCGAGCGCGGTTCCGCCGAATGGGAAACTGCTTGTTGCGGTGAATGGCGCCTACGGTGAACGCATGGTCCGTATTGCCGCCCGCCACGGCATCGCCTGCGAAGCCATGCGCATTTCGGAAGACCAGCCGATTGACCCGGACGCCGTGCGCCAGTTCCTTCGCCAGCACCCGGATGTCACGCACGTCGCGCTGGTGCACAGCGAGACAACCACCGGCATGTTGAATCCTGTCGAGGCGGTTGGCGGTGTCGCGCGCGAGGCGGGCAGGACGCTTATCGTGGACGCGATGAGCAGCTTCGGCGCGATCCCGCTGAACGTGGCCGAGGCGGGGATTGATTTCCTGGTGTCTTCGGCGAACAAGTGCATTGAAGGCGTACCTGGATTTTCGTTTGTGCTGGCGCGTCGCGAGGCATTGAACGCGTGCGCCGGCAGGGCGCGGACGTTGAGCCTGGACCTGCACGAGCAATGGAAGGGGCTCGAAACGAACGGGCAATTCCGATTCACACCGCCGACGCACGCCCTTTTGGCATTCGCACAGGCTTTGCGCGAACTCGACGCGGAAGGGGGCGTGGCAGCGCGCGCAAAACGTTACCAGTCGAATCATCGCATACTGGTGTCAGGGATGAAGGAACTCGGTTTCGTGCCGTATTTGAAACCGGCGCACCAGGGGCCGGTGATTACCGCGTTCCGCTATCCGGACGATAAGCGGTTCCTGTTTGATGAGTTCTACGCCGGGTTGTCGCGCGCAGGGATGGTGATTTACCCGGGCAAACTCAGCAGTGTGGATTGTTTTCGCATCGGGAACATCGGGCGGTTGTATGAGAAGGACATACGCTCGCTGTTGGAGGCGGTGAAGGTGGTGATTCGGGAGATGGGCATGCCCGTGCCGGTGCCGCCGCCGCCGCGGTGACCGCGTAACAGGGCGCGGACCATCGATCGCGCGATAGAGTTTGGACCGTTCGCGACGTCGTCTTTGTCGGAAACTTTGTCGAGCACGGCCGTCTCTTTGGAACGGATGATCACACAAAGGCCAGGCCAGGCCGACAAAGCTTTCGACGAAGTTTCCGACAAAGAACAACGTGCGGGGCGTGCAACTGGAGGATTGAATGCGGAACCGTGCGAATGCAGAGCCGTCCGCCGTTGCTGCAGCTCACAGAGACCGCGCTCCGGACCGCGCTACTGCTGCGATCCACGATTGATTTCGCAATACAGCCATGCGCGGGCGTGGGTCCAATGATACTTGGCGGTGCGCGGGGAAATCCCAAGTGCTTCGGCGGCTTCTTCGATGGTCATGCCCACGTAGTAACGCAGCTTGACCAGCTTCGCTTCCTCCGGGTGCTGGGAGGCGAACTTCTCAAGCGCTTCATCGATTGCCAGCAACTGATCGTCTTTGGCCGGGGCCGCGAGATCGAACTCCGCGAGATCCACCCGTTGTTGTTCGCCTCCGTGACGAACGGCGCGCCGCTTCCGGGCGCGCTCAATCAGGATACGGCGCATGGCTTCGGCGGCAGCAGCGAAGAAATGGGCGCGGCCATCCCATTTTTGATCCGGATTACCTGTCAGGCGGAGCCAGGCTTCATGGACCAGCGCGGTGGGCTGCAGCGTTTGGCCGGCAGCTTCATTCGCCATCCGATGAGCGGCCAGCCGGCGGAGTTCTTCATATACCAGGGGAAGCAATTGCTCCGCCGCAGTGGGGTCGCCGTTCTGCGCCGCCTCCAGGATGCGAGTGACATCGCTCACGCGGCAGAGATTAATCCGCCCACGAACGACGACAACTGGAAAACGGTTATCCCGGGAAAATGCCACTACGTCACCTCGCTCTGGACCGGATCTTATTCAGTTCGGGGGCCGGCACTTGCGAGCCATGGTCGCTCATTGCCGGCCCCCCCAAAGGGCGAACGCCTGAGTATTCGCCATTAGCCAGTCGGCCGAATCCGGCCGGGCGACTGTTCTACTCGACAATGACGGTGTAGACGATTTCCGCCGCGAAGGGACCGCCGACCGCGTCCACAAACGCCTCCCCGTCGAAGACAGCGCGGATGGCGATGGTGTGCGTGCCCTTCTTCAACGGGGAAACGAAGGCGCCGACCTGCAGGAGATTTTCGCTGCCGTCTGGCGAGTTGGGCGTCGGCACGGGCCCGCCCACATAGCCCGGCGAATCCAGCGACGTGATCTCGCCATCAATCTCCACTTCAAAGTCATGCCCGCCGAGTTGGTCACGACCGAAGACGTAATCAGCAACCCCGCTCTTGTCCGTCGGGAAATTGCCGATCGCCGGTTCGGCGTCATTGATGAAGAAGAACTTCAGATACAGGAACGTGCCGGGCTTGACCGTAAAGGTGTTGTCGGGACGGTTGTAGATAATCTGAAACGGCGTGTCCGGAAGGAGTGCTTCGTCGTTGCCGCTGATGCTGAAGAGGGCAACGGCGGAAGCCATGTCATCCAGGGAATAGCCGTGAGGCCTGGCCTCGGGTGGGAGAACCGAACCTGAGCCGGCCTGGGCTGACGCGATGGATCCGGCAACGAACAAGCCGGCGAGGAGGACGCGGGTGGCGCGCACGATGTTCCGTGTCGTGGCGCAGATTTCTGGTGTCTTGTTTTTCATGGTTTTTTGGTTGTGGTTGAGTGTTGTGATATGCGAACTGCTGTCCATGACACGAATTGCCCGACAGGGCATCGGCCGACGCAGCGGGTTCATGCAAGCAATGCGAAATTCGGGGGCGAAAAGGGCAACCGACTTTCGAGCGGGGAAGGGGAAATGCCGAAGGCTTGCTTTTCGGTCTAAACGAATTGATGGGGGCTTATCGTTCGACTCCTAACAGGGCCTTGGCTTCCCTGTGAGCCAGCCAGTAGATCACGGTGTGCAGATCGGCGCTCGAGGACAGCACCTTGTCGGCGTTCTCCGGCAGAGCCGGCATTTCCGCCGAGGCCTGGCGGAAAAGTTGCAGTGCTTCTTCCGTTCTTCCGTTCCGAGAGTATGCCATGGCGCGGTACAACCGCGCGGGGCCTTTGACCCAGAGTCGAGCGTCAGCCGGGTATTGAAGCACATCGGCCAGATGCTCGGCCTGCACCAAGGCGGCTTCGGCCTCCCGATCATGGCCCGCCCTCAATTCGGCCAGCCCAAGCGTCAACTGATACCACGCCAGAAACGGGTCGCTGGATCGCGACTGGGCAACCGGTTTCCGCGCCAGTTTCAATGCGCGATCCAGCAAGGCGGTGTTGGTGGATGGCATGAGAATCCAGCTCTTGGCAGCCCGATCGATCGTGGTCATGGCGGAGTCAGGTCGCTCGGCGGCCGCGATGAGCCGCGCGCAGTGCGCCTCATGTTCGGCCGCTTGCCCGAACCAGGCGTGAAGTACGGCGATCTCGAGCGACGCCAGCGTGTCTTCGGGATTCCCGGCAGCCCGGCTGGCCAGGAGAGGAATGGCCTCGGCGGTAATGCCGCCGTAATCGTATTCCGCCCAAAACTCCTCGGCTGTCTGCGCGCTGAAGCCGCCGAGGGTTGATCTGTAGGATAACCTGCCCAGCAGAGGAAGGGCCCGCAGGGCGACAACGTCGTGCGCCCCACGGGGAATTCCGAGCTCTCTCAACGTGGGACAGTGGAGCAATGGCGTGAGATCGGTGACGCCCGTGTCGTTGATCATCAACCGCTCGAGCGGCATTCCAGCCAGCACGGAGATGTTCGTGATCCTCGTCCCGTTGAGCAACGCGACACGGAGTTTGCGGCCACTCACGACGTGCAGGTCCGCCAGCGCGGTACCACAGGCATCGAACCATTCGAGGTTGGTGCAGGCTGCCACGGGTGAAAAATCGAGGGCCGGGATGTTCCATACCTCCAGAAATTTCAGGTTGGCGCTTAGGGTCGGATCGCGCAACGGCGTGAGGTCGGCGACGGGCGTCCGCCGGATGTCGAGTGTGGTCAACGGCAAACCTTTCAGCGGGTTGAGATTGGTGATGGCAGTGCCCATCAGGACCAATTCGGAAAGCGGTGCGCCTTCGAGAAACGAGAGATCGCGAAGCGGTTCGTCGATCACTTCAAGCCTGAAGCTGCCGTTCTGAAGCCGGGTGAACGCGAATCTGAATCCGGCTTCCGCCAATGGCCTCGTTGCCGCGCGTTCACGATCCCACTGTTTCCAGAAATCAGCCTCGGGCTGGATTGTCCTTAAGCTCCACGCTCCTTCCCGCCGTTCCGGGGCCGCAATACTCCTGAGCGTGGGATGGTTGCGGAGTGACTCTATGGCGGCCATCTCGTCTTCCGGCAAATCCCGAATGACAGGCGGCAGAATCAGGAGATCGAGCGATTTCAACCCGGCCAACACCGAAAATCCGCGCGCCTCGTTGCAGTCGAACAGAATCAGTTCCTTTACCGGCGAATCACGCAGGAAGGAAAGGTCGCGAACCGGCGAGCTTTGAATGCAGCAGTAGGTCAACGGGGCGCCGGCCAGTGGACTGTAATCGATCGCCGCGATTGCCGAGGCCTCGAAGTGCGTCAATGGCATGCCGGCGAGCGGCGACAGGTCCGACACGCGGGTGTTCTGGAGATTGATTCTTGTGAGTGCCATTCCGCGCAATGGGGAAAGATCGAAGACGCGCGTGCCTTCAAGGTTCAGGTGATCCAACTGCAACGCGCCCAACGGACCAAGGTCAGTCACCCTGCTGTAGGCCAGGGAGAGGCGTTTCAATGTGCGCATCTCGCGCAGTGGGGTGAGATTGGCCACGCTCGTCTCCGCGAGGTCCAACTCGATCAGGTCGAGCCCGCGCAAGCCCGAGAGATCGGTCAACTCCCTTGAGCCTGACAAATCGAGCACCGCGAGCGGCGCCCCGGCCAGTGAAGAGAGATCGGTGACTTTCGTTCTGCGAAGATCGAGCGCCAGCCGGCCGTCTTCGCGGATGGTGAGCCGATCTTTCAGTGGCGTTTCGTGGGGAAGTGGCAGGTCCTTGAGCCGGGCGAACCAGTATTCGAGCAGCAACTCGTTCTCCCGGCCGAGCAGACGTGCCACAGGCATCAACTCCGCCGCCGGCCGTTGCTGCGTCTGCATGGCGGAATAGAGCCTGGCGAGGGATTCGCGGGTCAGTTCGCCCTGGTTGCCGACGGCTGCGGCGAGCAGTTCTTCGCAGAGCGCCGCGGACGTTTCGGCGCGGGCAAGGTCCGGCTTCAGGCGCAAGGCTTCCCGATAAACCACGGCGGCTTCGGCAAGCTTGAGCTGACACTGAAGCAAATCGCCCTTCGCCACGAGATATTCCACCACGTCCGGACGCAGCCTCGTCGCGTAGTCGAGTTTGTCGATGGCTTCATCGAACTGCTCCGTCGCCACGAGCGCCCGGGCCTGTTCGAGAAAGGCCGGCGCCGACGCTCGCAACTCGTTGAGCGCGGACGTGGCGCGCCTTGCCTGCCAGGCGGTCAGCGCGATGCCGGCCGCCAGGACGAGAATGATGGCCGCAGTTGCTGCAAATCCAACCTTGTGGCGGCGAACGGTTTTCTGAAATTCATAGAGCTTGCCTGGGGGGCGAGCGATGACCGGTTCGCAATTCAAATACCGCAGAATGTCCGCAGCGACTCCGTTGGCGGTCTCATAGCGCCGCGCCCGGTCCTTCTCCAGGCACTTCATCACGATCCAATCCAGGTCGCCCCGCACCACATGGAGCAGTTTCGCCGGTTCCGTGCGACGCCGTTGCGCCGTCGTCGTCAGGTCCTCCACGGCGAGTGAACTGAGCTGTGTCGAGGGTCTGGGCGGTTCCTGCTCCCGAATCGTCCGCCGCATCGCGTCCAATCCCGCCGCCAGCAGTTCCTTCGGATCAAACGGCGTGCGTCCGGTAAGCAGCTCATTCAACAGCACCCCGAGCGAGTAGATGTCGCTGCGGGTGTCGATGTCCAGGCTCGTCATCGCCGCCTGCTCCGGGCTCATGTAGGCCGGCGTGCCGAGGAATTGCTCGAAGGCGGTGAACAGCGTCTGGTTGGTCAACCGCCCCTGGGTCGCCTTCGCAATCCCGAAGTCGATCACCTTGGGCACTGGAACGCCATCGTTGATCGTGACGAGAATGTTCGAGGGTTTGACGTCCCGATGAATGATTCCCTTTTGATGCGCATGTTGGATGGCCTGGCAAACCTGGACGAACAGTTTGAGACGCTCCTCGGTGGACAGGTTGCTCTCGTCACAGAACTCGGTGATCTTGATGCCGCGCACCAGTTCCATGACGAAGTAGGGGCGGCCGGTTTCCGTCGCGCCTGCATCCAGCACGCTTGCAATGTTCGGATGATCCATCATTGCCAGCGCCTGGCGTTCGGCTTCGAACCGGGCGATGACCTGCTTTGTGTCCATCCCGAGCTTGAGGATTTTGAGCGCGACTCGGCGACGCACCGGTTCCTCCTGTTCGGCCATGTACACAACACCGCAGCCGCCTTCACCGATCTGCTGAAGCAGTTTGTACCGGCCAATGCGATCGCCGGCCCTTTCCGCAGGCGAAGTCTCCAATGGCGCGGTGGCGCGAAGATCGGCGTGTGTTTCCTGGAAACCGGCTGCCTGCTCGTGCGCCTGAATCAAAGCCTCGATGCGTTGCCGCAAGGCGGCGTCGCCTGCGCAGGCGCGGTCGAGATACGCCCTCCGCTCGGGCTCCTGGAGTTCCAGGGCGGCGTTGAGCAAGGCCGACTCGCGATGGATGGGCTCATTCATGGGAGGAAATCCGAAGGTCGAAATCCGAAATCCGAAAGCAACCCGAAATCCGAACTCCGAGAAAGGCGTGGACGCAGGGCGTGGAATGGAAATCCCCGGCTTTCACGCGGGCGATGGATTGCGGCGATTGGCGGCGCTCTCTGCATGCCAGTTGGTCCGCGGCGGTGAGACGTCGTTCTGCCCGGCTTCCAGGGATGCGCGTGACATCACTCACGCATGGCAGGTTACCGCGGCAGAACCGATCTGCAATCTGCTTTCTGCGCCTAGGGCGCGTGTGCGCGGTAAAAGCGTTGAGGGAACACACCTGATTCCGGATCGACATAATGGATCAGATTCGTGGCTGCGGGCGGGTTGGTGTGAATGGGGATCCAGTTCACGAGGTCGGTTGACGCTTCGATCACGAACGGCTGTCCCGGTGCGGCACGGGTCAGAAAGCCGAACGGCTGGCTTCCCGAGTTGGCGGGAAAGAGTGTCATGCCGACGGGCAGGAAGTCCTCAACGAACCAGTTTCCTCCACTGACGAAGCCGCGGGCGCGGAGAGTGGAATGGGCCGGCAGGCCATGGCTGCTTACCTGCCAGCCGCCGTCAATGCGAGTCCCCTCCCCAAGCGGGATCCATGTGTGGCCATCAACGGAATAGTCAAAAACGGTATGCCACACTTCCGGACTGCTGCCGCCGCGCAGCCAGGTAATCATGGAGTCTCCTGGTTCGAGCAAGTGCGTAGCGGGGTCGTTGGACAATCGGGCGAATCCCAGTCGTGGCACGCCATTTATGTTGTTGAAAATTCCCAGGAGCAACACCTTCCCGTCTGCCGCCAGTTGCGCCTGCCCGCTGCCGCCAACCACAACAAATGTGGGATCCTCTGACCCATCCGGGTTGAACCGTTTCAGGGCGAGTCCGGGCGCCATAATGAACTTTCCGTCGGACTGTACGGCGAGTTTGGTGTAAGAGTGCTCACACAGCACGGGCGTGAAACCCGGGTCCAGGCTGCCGTCCGGGTTCAATCGAACGAGCCTCCAGGGCGGGTATCCAAAGAGCTCGTAATCTTCCCTCGTGATCAGGATTTTGCCGTCGCGTTGAACAGCAAACGAACCGGTGACAAGAAAGTCGACCGACCACGAGTCCAACGTGCCGTCGGCGTTGAATCGGGCAAGGTTCGTGCGCGGCTGTCCCGCGATTTCAGTAAATGTTCCGCCGACCAGGATTTTTCCATCCTCGATCGGAACGATCGTGAACACATTGCCCGGCGTTTCACCGTCGACTACCAACGCCATCAGGGTCGGATCGGGAGTTCCGTCGGGATGGAGTCGAATCAGGTAGTTGGTCCAGGCGTCGTACCTTGTCAGGAGGATTTTTCCGTCGGGTTGCACCGCTAGCGGATCAGATGGTTCCGCCGCCCCGGTAACAAAAGTGGGGTCGAGAGTGCCGTCAGGATTCAACCGGGCAAGATTGGTGCGGGCGGCACCGGCGATGGAGTCGAAATACCCTTTGACCAGGATTTTGCCATCAGGCTGCAATGCCAGTTTATCAACGAATCCGGCAGGAGCAGGATTGAACGAGGCGTCCACAGTGCCATCCACGTTGATTCGGGCGAGGTTCGTGCAACCGTGGCCGCCCATCGACACGAAACTTCCACCCACCAACAGCCCTCCATCCGGAAGCGGCAGAATACAGCTCACATAACCAGGATCAAAGTCATTGGTGATCGTTGCCAGCGAATCGGGAATGGCAACACTGATCCTGAGAATGTCCACAGGACCATAGCCCTCTCCGTAGTCGTTGCTGACAACAACGGAGTAGGTCCCGGCGTCCGAAAGCTGCAGGTTGGTGAGGACGAGAACACTTTCGTTCGCGCCCACGAGGTTCGTTCCGTTCCTGGTCCATTGATAATGGAACGGCGGCGTACCGAAGGCCGTGACCGAAAATGTCACCGTCTCACCGGGTCTTTTCCACTGGGTCTTTTCTGAATAAGGGAGCAGAACCACGGGCTCAAGAATGCTGAGGTTTGCAACCCGGCTGGTCACACTGCCAAAGGAGTTGCTCGCCACGAACGAGTATTCCCCCTGATCGCGCCCGGCAAAGACGTTGCTCAATGCGAGCGATTGCATCTGTGTGCCACTGATGCCGCTTGAGTCGATGATGTTCGTTCCGTTCCTTCGCCATTGATAGCTGATCGGCTCAGTTCCGCCCGCTGCGCCGAAGAAATGGACGGAGTCCCCGGCATTGACGAAATGTGAAATCGGATGGCTGACAATTACCGGCGGCCCGATCACCTTCTCGTCGGTGGAACTGGAGCCATTGAACCGGCCGCTGCTGTAATAGCCGCGCGCCCGCACGGTCGCGTTTGCCGGCGCGGAAACATCCGTCAGTTGCCAGCCGCCTTCAATGCGTGTTCCCTCACCAAGGAAGATCCAGGACGCCCCGTTGTTGGTGGAGACTTCAAAAGTGGTGCGCCACACCTCGGGTGCCGAACCTCCGCGCCACCAGGTAAGCGCCGAGCCCGAGCGCGTCAACGAGTTCGTTGCCGGGTCGGTGTTGATGAAGCGAGCAAACAGAATCTGCCCGCCCGGAGTGGTGATTGGAGCGACTACCAGAATGCTGCCGTCCGGATGCAGCGTCGCGCTGTTTGCCCAGCCTTCGCTGGCGCTTCCCTCGAAGCTGGCATCGAATGAACCGTCCGGGTTGAGCCGGCCCACATTCGTGCAGGGCTGTCCCGCCAGGGTGCTGAAATGTCCGGCTACCACAATTTTGCCATTGGCCTGCAGGGCCAGGGAATTGACGTTTTGTCCGCTGCCGCTAACGCCTGCGTCGAAGGTGGTGTCCACGCTGCCATCCGGGTTGAGCCGGGCAATG
>DGDZ01000097.1 GCA_002385705.1 Verrucomicrobia subdivision 3 bacterium UBA3939 | reverse complement strand
GACTGGCAACGTTGCTGAGGCCGATCGCCTGCGGATTCCCTTGACTCAGCGCTGTTCACGCGCTGCGGCTGAGGACAGCCGCGCTCCGAGGATGCAGGTGCTGCGGACCTCCCTCCTGGCTCGCACGGTCACGCACGCCCCCCGCATCAATCCTCCCTGGTGAATTCCCCTGAGTGTTGGGTGTTGGATGTTTGGGTGCTGAGGTTTCCTGCTCTCAACTTCAGTGTTGCACAACGCCTCCCTTCATTGGATCATCCCGCACCCTATGGACATCATTGTCAGCTACTTTACGATGCCGGTCGGCGTTCTTGTCTGCTTTGGACCGGCGATCATCGCGTGGCTATTGGCTGGAGGAGAATCTTCAGAACAGGAACCGCAGCCCAAGCAGACATCGAAAGCGTAAGGCGCCTTCCAATCCCCATTCCCCGCTCTGCGTCCCTCGCCGCGGCAGCGTCCTTGTCCCGATTACATCGTTGCCGTGCTCGCCTTCGCCGGGGTCGACGACGATGAAGCCGGAGCGGCTGTTTGAAAGCTTTTCCAGACGTTCAAGGGCAGCAGCCCGAACCCGATCAACACAAGCTGGCTCACGCTGAACAGGGCCAGCCATTTGGCCCCCTCGTCGGTAAAGCCATAGCTGTGCAACCCGATGCCCAGCAGGTTTGTTCCGAACCATGAGAAGGCAGTAATCACATTGCCAAAGAGCGCCAGGTTCATCAGGCCGCGTTCCTGAACCAGTTTGCCCCAGCGCGCGTGAAGGATAATGGCGTTCCACAACACGATCAGCAGCGCGCCGTTCTCCTTCGGATCCCACCCCCAGAAGCGGCCCCACGATTGATCGGCCCAGATGCCGCCGAGCACGGTGCCGACGAAGCTGAACAGCGTGGCAAAGCAGACAATGGCGTACACCATCCGCGCGAGCGCCTTCCCGATGTTCGCGTCGGTTTGCAGGCGCGCGTTCAACAACCGCGTGAACACCCCGAGCACCACGTACACGATCGCCAGCGCTCCCGCCATGAACGTCGCCGAATAGCCGAGCGTGATCGTCAGCACATGCGACGTGAGCCAGAAATTGTTGTCGAGCACCGCCCGCATCACCTCAAACGTGCCGGCGTTCCGCAGCGCAAGGTTGTGGGCAATGATCAACGTGACGAAACCGGCCAGAGAGGACGCGGCGGAGCCGACGCCGATCCGGTAAAAGCGCTCGAGAATGATGCCCAGCAGGCACGCGCCCCAGCCGATGAAGACGGCGGACGAATAGAGGCTGGTCACCGGAGGGCGCCCCTCGATCGTCATCCGGAACAGAATCCCGAAAGTGTGGACCGCAAACGCCAGCACAACGACGTAACTGGCCGAACGCCGCAGAGACTCGAAAACGGCGGGCCACGCTCCGTAGCTCAACAACGCGCCTCCGGCCAGCAGGAACGCGAACACATACATAATCGTTCCGTGCAGGAACACCTTCGTGCGGTTGTAGTATTGCTCCCTGTGCGCCCGGGCGAGTTCCCCGCCGAAGTCTTTCTTCAGCCAGGCGCGGTACTCGGCAACCGCCTGGTTGAACGCCTCCTTCTTGTCGTGCCGATAGGCCTCGCCCATCCGCGCGAACAGCATCACCGCGGGATGAATCTCGCCGCCGTGAATCAGGTCGAGAACGCTTGCCCCCAGGTTTTTCCAGCCCTCCGGATCGGCTTCGGGGTTCGCCGGCGGAATGATCATGGGATACGCCAGGTTGGCCACGCGATCGAACGGCTGCACGGCGGCCGCCAGTCTCGCCAGCGCCTCCTGGTCGAACGATTCCCCCGCCTGCTGTGCGGCAAACGCCTTCAGACCACCCGGCAACGCCGCCCTGAATTCCCCGATGGCCGCCGTGAGATCATGCATGCCTTCCGGCTGAACGCTGTTCTTCAGCCGCTGATATAGCGCCATCGCGTTGTACAGCTTCAACACCTGTTTCTGGTAGCTGGTCCGCTGCGCGTCTTCGACCTCGCTGGCGTGCCTTGCCCGCTCCGTCACGCCGTCCCAGATCGTCGCGATTTCCTGGAACGTGTAGTAACGCAGGCCCGACTTCTCGATGCCCTTTTCCTCGAGATCGAATTCGCTGAGCAGGTCCGGGTGATGAATCAGGAAAATGGGGCGCGTGTCTGCCACCTCCGGCTTGAAAAACACTTCGAGCAGCCACTCGCTTGAGCGCAGCTTTTCGGGGTGATGCCAGAATTTCCACGACGGGACCATCTCGAGCGGCACGTCGCTCGTGCTGCGGATCTGCAGCAGGGCGTTCCGCGCGACCGAATCCAGCGGCTGCACCCGGCCGCCCATCATCACCGGCAGTTTGCCGAACTCGGCCGTGTGCAGGTCACCGCTCTTGCGCGGCGCCATCACCGCCGCCATCTCCACCGCAAAGAGCCCCAGGCAAAGCCAAGGAACGAGTGACAACAACTTCTTCATGCGCTTCTCCGTTTCGAAATGTAGCCGACGAGGTGGATCATGAACTGAAGGACCAGCCCGAGCGATACAATCACGCACGCCAGGTACGGCGTCAGCCAGCTCGGGTTGCGGACCACCTGCAGCACCGTTCCCTTCTCGTCCCGCTTGTCCCAATCCGCCTGGAAAAACGTCTCCCCGCCATAGCGCAGCGGCTCGTTCATCCGGATCACCACTTCGCGTTCGCCCACGCCCGGATGGAGGATGCGGACCCGGCTCGAGAAATTCTTCGGGATCTCCGTTCCGGGATAGCGGTCAAACCGAAAATCCAGCAGTTGCAGGCTGAACGGCTTGTAATAGCGCTGCGGCCGCAACGACAGCTCAAAACGTCTGCCGCCCGCGATCACGACATTGGGCCGCGTGAGGAACGCCGAAACGAACTGCTCGCCCGGCGCGCCCTGCGGGCCCGATATCTCCAGCAGCGCCGACGGCATGTCGCGCCGGTTCATCTCTGTTTCATGAGGTTTCGGGGTCCACCAGAGCCTTTGGCCGGCCGCGTGCTCGGCCTGGACCTCCTCGTACCCCTCCGCCGGCGCAGCGGCAAGCGACGAGTTCGCGTGATATCTCCTGACCCGCAGTGTAAACGGCAGTTCCGGGTGCGAAATCACCTCGCGCTCGCCCAGCAGATGCGCCGGCACGGACACCACCCTGTCCCTCAGTGGATCGGACGTATCGACAATCGCCAGTTCGAAGCGACTGTTGGATTCCGAATAGTTCGAAGCTTCGCCCTCGCGAATGCTCATGTAACTCTCGACCGCCAGCTTGTCGGTCGCGTACTGCCCGACGATCAACATGACCAGCCCGAGGTGAATCAGAACGATGCCGATCTTCTTCCACCCGGGCCGATAATAGCGGAGGTGCGCGGCGATCAGGTTGATCAGCAACAGTCCGCCCACGGTGTAGCCCCCCGGCAATGGCAGCTTCAGGCCCAGGCCCGGCACCTGCCACAACACCAGATAGCTCCGGAAGAACTCGTGCTGCGCCCGATACAATCCCATCTCCACCTGGGCGATCGTCCCGCAAAACACCAGCACGATCGCAAACCCCAGAAGAACCACCGTCAGGCGAAGCGACGTGAAAATGCGATAGAGGCGTTCAATGAGCATGGGAATAATCCACAGTCCGGACGAACTGCGTGAAAGCCTCCTTCTGCTTCTCCACAACCGCCGCGTCTCCCACCAGCCGGTAGAACCACGCCTGCCCGGGCTGCTGCACCATCACCCCGATGGAACGCGACGCCTGTCCCGTGCGCATGTCTTTGCCGCTGAGATCCACCACGTTCGCCTTACCGCCCTGCACGTCAATGAATGTTGTCAGGCGGTTCAACTCCGCCCCGTCCGCCGGCGCAAGTCCCAGCTGCTGGCGCCAGCGGTTCACGTTGGCCGCCCAGCCGCCCCCGTCCCCGGCGGACGTGCTCACGTTCACCGCCGCCTGCGCGTCGTCCTCGCCCCGGATATTGAACTTGGCAATCAGAAACTGCCCGCCCGGAACTTCCTCCCACCCTGCCGGCACGCTCCAGTGCGGCCTTCCGTTATTGTGTGCGTGCGCGCCGCCCGCGGACGTCCCGCCGTGCGCCGTCGCCACCGCGGACGCAGCCGAAGCGAAACTCACCGACCTGAGAAATGCGAGAAAAGCCGGCTTCTGCTCGCTCACCAGCGAATCGTCGCCCTTCATCTTGAAGAACCAGTTCAATCCCTCCCGTTCCACCAGCGCAACCAGAATCCGCGTGGGCTGATCCGCGGCGCCGCCGGTTCCCTTGCCGCTCATTTCAAAGAGCCGACCCGAACTGCCGCCGATTTCCACCGGCGACGCCTCCTTCTCGACGGCATCCGCGCCAACCGGCGGCAATTGCACTTCGCCGCGCCACAGGTTCACCAGTTCCAGGTCGCTGCCCCCGGCCGGCAACGGGATTACCGCGATGTCTGCGCTGCGGTTCTCCGGGTCCGTCACTTTGAAGCTCGCGACGCGCATCCCGCCGGCGGGCTCCGCTTCCCACCCCTCAGGCAACCGCTCCCATTTCAACTCGGGTCGCGCGAGCGCCATCGAGTGAATGTCAGGATGCCCGGAAGGCAGGCTCGGCGCGTGTGAATGCGGAGCTTCCTTGGGAACGGAGTAAACCGAGATATCCTCTCTGCCGCAACCTGCGAGCATCGCAGCGGACAGGAGAACGCAGGCCCGGTGTGGTTGAAACAGAGCGCGCTTGAAGATCGTTGGTGTCATCGTTTGCCGGCCGATACCATACTCACAACACGAAGCATGGCACGTCATTCTTTGCCATTTCGGCATCCAATATTGCCACCTTCGGGACAAAATGCGAGCAGAGCCTTCGGGATTTGCGATTGACGATTGACGCGGGCGCGTGACGTCGCGCCCGGTTGTTGACCATTGCCGGCAAACCGGTGGGGCGAGCGTCCTTCATTCGGTGGGGCGAGCGTCCTCGCGAGCCGTCGTGCGACATCGCTCACCACCGCGAATGCAACGTTTCGACCTCGCAAGCGCTATCCTGCAAAGTCCGCTCTCCCTTGATACCTGGAGTTCCGCTTTCGGGCGACCCCGTGCGCGCTCAACCCTCTTTGGATTTCAACAACCAGCGACATCGACCGACGGCTCGCGGGGACGCTCGCCCCACCAAAGGCTGCAGCCCAGATATCGCGCGGGGCGACGGAATGAAGAAGCGAGCGCCTCGCTCAGCTCACGCCCATGCTCAAGAGAAACTCGATGTTGCTCTTGGTCTTCTTGAGCTTGTTCAGCATCAACTCCATCGCCTCCACCGGCGGCACGCCTGTCAGCGCGCGGCGCAGGATGACGACCTTGTTGTACTCGTCCGGGTGATACAGCAGTTCTTCCTTCCGGGTGCCGGAACGTTCGATGTTGATCGACGGAAAGATGCGGCGATCCACCAGCGCGCGGTCCAGGTGCACCTCCATGTTGCCCGTGCCCTTGAACTCCTCGAAGATGACTTCGTCCATGCGCGAACCGGTGTCGATCAGCGCCGTTGCCATGATGGTCAGCGAGCCGCCTTCCTCGATGTTGCGCGCCGCACCGAAGAAGCGCTTCGGCTTGTGCAGCGCATTGGCGTCCACGCCGCCCGACAGAATCTTGCCCGAATGCGGCTGCACGGTGTTGTAGGCGCGCGCCAGGCGCGTGATCGAGTCGAGCAGAATCACCACGTCGCGCTTGTGCTCGACCATCCGTTTGGCTTTCTCGATCACCATCTCCGCCACCTGCACGTGCCGCTCCGGCGGCTCGTCGAACGTCGAGCTGATGACTTCCGCGCCGCGGCAGGTGCGTTCCATGTCGGTCACCTCTTCCGGCCGCTCGTCGATCAGCAGGATGAACAGGTAGGCTTCCGGGTTGTTCTTCAGAATCGCGTTGGCGAGCTTCTGCATCAGGACCGTTTTGCCTGTGCGCGGCGGCGCCACGATCAACCCGCGCGTGCCTTTTCCGATCGGGCAGACCAGGTCGAGAACGCGCGTGGACAGCTCGTCGGGCGTCGTTTCGAGCAGGTACCGCTTGTTCGGGAACAGCGGCGTCAGGTTGTCGAAATGGGTTTTGTCCTTCGCCTTGTCGGGGTCCTCCTGGTCCACGGCCTCGACCTTGAGCAGGGCGAAGAAGCGCTCCTTGTCCTTGGGCGGCCGGATCTGGCCGGCGATGAGGTTGCCGGTCTGGAGGTCGAACCGCCGGATCTGCGACGGCGAAACGTAGATGTCCTCCGGGCAGGGCAGGTAATTGAAGCTCTGCGACCGGAGAAAGCCGAAGCCTTCGGGCAGCACTTCGAGCACGCCTTCGGAGAACAGCACGCCGGCGCGCTCCGCGTTCTTCTGGAGAATCTGGAAGATCACCTCGTGCTTCCGCATCGTGCCGAAGTTTTCGACGCCGAGGTCACGGGCCATGTTGTTGAGCTCGGTCATCGACATCGCCTGGAGTTTGGCGATGTTCAGGGAGGCGGCGATGTGGTCTTTGCCGGCGTTGCGCGATTCGGGGCGTCCGTCGCGGCCTGGTTCCGGCGCGGCGTTGTCGGCGGGCGCGGCGGGGGTTTGCTGTTTTTCCTTTGGCGGGGGTTCCTGTGGCGCGGCTTCTTCGACGGCCGTGGCTACGGACGCGTCCTGCGGTTCCGCCGCGGGTTCTTCGGCGCGTGCTCGCGCCCTGCCCTTTGGCTTCTTCGTGCTGGCTCTAGGCATATGCTAAAAGTTTTCTGCTCAGGATTGATGTGCAGGTGAAAACGCCAGGGCCGTCACCGGGCCCGTTCCGATTGGACGTTCAACGATTTGATCAGTTCAAATTGGAATGATTACCAACCGGGAGCGCCCTGCAAGGCCCCTGGCGGTCAGTACGGCAAGGGGAATCTTGCAGTGAGTTCCCGCACACGTTGCCGCACTTTGTTGAGGGTGTCAACATTCTTGATGTCCAGCAGCACCTCGCTGATCATGTCGGCAATCGCCGCCATCTCGGCCTCTCCCATCCCGCGCGTCGTCACCGCGGGACTGCCCAGGCGGATGCCGCTCGCCTGAAACGGCGACCGCGTTTCAAACGGAATGGTGTTTTTGTTCACCGTGATGCCCGCCTGGTCCAGCGCGATCTGGCAGTCTTTGCCCGTCAACCCGCGCGCGCCCACGTCCACCAGCATGAGATGATTGTCGGTGCCGCCGCTCACGAGCCGGAAACCGTTCCGTTTCATCCCTTCCGCCAGGGCCGCCGCGTTGCGCACCACCCGCTGCTGATAGTCGCGGAACGACGGCTGGAGCGCCTCCTTCAGGCACACCGCCTTCCCCGCGATCACGTGCATCAGCGGGCCGCCCTGGATCCCGGGAAAGATCTGCGAATCGATCTCCCGCGCGTACTTCTCGGCGCACAAAATCAGCCCGCCGCGCGGCCCGCGCAAAGTCTTGTGCGTGGTGGTCGTCACGAAATCCGCGTGGCCGACCGGGCTCGGATGCAGCCCCGCGGCGACCAGCCCGGCAATGTGGGCAATGTCGGCCAGCAACAGCGCGCCCACTTCGCGGGCAATCTCGCCCATCCGCTTGAAATCAATCACCCGCGGATACGCGCTGGCGCCCACGGTGATCATGCGCGGCTTGTGCTCCCGCGCCAGCTTCGCCAGTTGATCGTAGTCGATCACCTCGTCCTCTTTCCGCACGCCGTAGTGGACCACCTCGAAGAACCGGCCGGAGAAGTTCGCCTTGTTCCCGTGGGTCAGGTGCCCACCGTGGCTCAAGTCCATCGTCAGCAGCTTGTCGCCGGGCTTCAGGAACGCGAAGTAAACCGCCATGTTCGCCGCGCTGCCCGAGTGCGGCTGCACGTTCGCGTGCTCGGCCCCGAACAACTGCTTCGCTCGCTCGATCGCCAGCCGTTCCACGCCGTCCACGTTCTCACAACCGCCGTACCAGCGCTTGCCCGGGTAACCCTCGGCGTACTTGTTCGTCAACACCGAACCCTGCGCCTCCAGCACCGCCGGACTCGTGAAGTTTTCGCTGGCGATCAGTTCAATGTTGTCCTGCTGCCGAAGCCGCTCGTGCTCGATCAGGTCGGCAATCTCGGGATCGACGGCTCTCAGCCGGACGTCGCGGCGAATAAAGGAGGTCTCCATTTTGTTGACGCGGCGCTCGTGGCGTCCGCCTTCGAAACGCGTCGCGAAAAAGGTGTCGGCAATCTTCCGGGCCTGTTCCGGCGACGTCGTCCGCGCCGCCAGGCACAGCACGTTCGCGTCGTTGTGCTGTCGCGTCACCGCGGCCGTGGATTCGTCGCTCACCAGGGCCGCCCGAATCCCGGGAACCTTGTTGGCCGCCATGCTCATGCCCACGCCCGTCGTGCAGATCAGCACGCCGAAGTGCGCCTTGCGCGCCGCCACCGCCTGGCTCACCGCCTGCGCGTAATCCGGATAATCCGTGGAATCCTTCGAATGCGTCCCGAAATCCGTGACCGTCAGCCCGCGCTGCTTGATGTGCCGCTTGAGCTCCTCTTTCAATTCGTATCCGGCATGATCCGCCCCGATCGCCACAGCCACCGGTTTGGCCGCCTCCCCCTGTTCGAGGAACCGCAGCACTGACGCGATCCCCTGCTCGATCTGGTCGCGGCACGCCAGGTACACTTCATACGACCCGCCTATCGGATCGCTGATGTCCTTCTCAAACGTGTCGAGCGTGTCGTCGAATTCCCGGAGCAGAAACGTCTTTTCCGCCGCCTGCGGATACAACAGCGTCACGGTGTCCACGTGGCTGTGGGTCATTCCGAAGATATAATCCGCCTGCTGCACGAGCTCGGGCGTCAGCATCTGGCTGCGTTGATTCGAAATGTCCACCCCGATCTCGCGCGCCGCCTGGACCGCGAAGGGACTGGGCGGCTGGCCGTCCACGGCTCCCAACCCGGCCGACAGCACCCGGTATTCCCCGCGGCCTTGCACTGCCTTGCGGAAAATCCCTTCGGCCATCGGACTCCGGCAGACATTCCCCGTGCAGACGAAAAGAACAGTCTTCATTGAGTGATCAAAAAAGTGAGTCCGCTTGACGAAATCGTCAACGGAGAAATCAGAAACGCGACTGGCGCACAACCGCAAGGCCTTTCAACAGGTCAATGGCGCGAGCCAGCGTCGGATCCGTCACCAGCGGAGGCAGCGACTCCTGCGGACGCTGCTCCGACTCCACCGCGCGCCCCAGACCCTGCCGATGCTCCCGCACCAGGTCCGCTTCGCTGAACCGCACCCGGCGCGTCCCGTTCGTCCCCTCGCGCGTCGCCGTGTAATAGGCGTCCGCGTAATACACCCGCTCCGCGTCGGGATCGATCTCCACCTCGATGTCGGGGCGCACGCCCTCGCCTGTCAGTGTCGCGCCGTCTCCCACCTTCACCGGGCCCGTCGCAATTCGAAGCCTCCCGCTCCCGCCCAGCGGAAACTCCCGCATCGCGTGCGCTTCTCCGGCCGTCCTGCTCCCGAGGACCAGTCCGGCGCCAGCCGAACGCAGCGCGCCCGCCAGCGCTTCCGCCGCTCCGGTCGTCTCTCTGTTCACAAGAATCGCCACCGGAATGCCGATTTCATTCCCGTCCTCCTTCGCTTCCGCGCGGCCGTTTCCCCAATCGAGCAGCGGCTGCTTCCGCGTGACAAACAGATCCGCCGCCGCCGCTGCCGCCGCGTAATCCGTCCCGCCCGCAAAACGGAGGTCCAACGCCAGCCCGCTCACTTTGTTCGACGCGCTGACTCCCTGGAACTCGCGCAACAGCGCGTCGGCAAGCCCTTCCTGGACACGCGCCACCCTCAGGCAAAGAACCGTTTGATCGAACAATTCGACCCGGCTGATCAGCCGGTTGTCGCCGCCCGTCGCAGCCGTTCCGTCGCTGATCAACTCCACCTTCGGACCGAGCGCCTCCAGAAAACCCCGCACGGCCGCGGCATTCAATTCCGCTTCGCTCAGCCCGCTCACGTTGGTCCGCACGAGCTCAAACACGTCCCGAAAATCGGGCGCCCCCGAGTCTGCCTGCGCGTCGGCTGGCAACGCGGCGGCGTTCGAGAACAGCAACATTGCAACTAAAAAACCACCAGACCCGGTTCGTATCATGTCCGCACAACAATGCGCGAGCGCCCTGCGAAAGTAAAGACCGGCAAACCCCGGTTGGAAAACATCCAACATCCAACGATCATCTTTCCCTCGCCCCGCGCTGTTTGCG
>DGDZ01000096.1 GCA_002385705.1 Verrucomicrobia subdivision 3 bacterium UBA3939 | reverse complement strand
TCCACTAAATTCCCGGAAGAGCCGCCTTTTGAAACCGCACCTCGATCTGGTCCACCAGCACAAACAATGCGTCTGCCTGGCGCACGATTCCCTGTTGTTGGACGAGGGGAGGAAGCCCCGGGCGATCCCGTCTTGCGGTTTGAGAACCCGTAAGACCGGGCCGTATGAAAGGAAGCTGGCGCATCCGGCAGGACTCGAACCTGCAACCTTCTGATCCGAAGTCAGAAGCTCTATCCAATTGAGCTACGGATGCGCAATGTGCAGAAAGGCTAGTCGATCCCGGCGGAAAGTCGAGTTCGCTGATTTGGGAAATTCGACCAACTGGCAGCGAGGACGCTGCCCGAATCCGCAGCCGGGGACGGCTGCGCTACAGCCAACTGGAAACACCTAACATTCAACATTCAACGCCGAGTTTCGCGCCATTGCCAATGGCATCGGGTCAAGGACCAAAATCGCGCGATCTGTTCGCAAACTCTTTTCAACGCAAAGACGCAAGAACATCATGTCGTTCTCGATAATTGGCGCAGTTGGCGTCACGTCTTCAGGCCGGAGGCCTGACACATGACAGCCCAGGGCAAGCGAGCCTGCGAGCGCCGCCCTGGGTACGAAGCCCCAAACAGATTCCAAGCCCTGTAAGGGCGTCACAAGTCACGCACTTAAACCACAAAGGGATGCCGAGCAACACGGATCGGGGAGTTGAAATCAGGAGCGCGTGCGGAATCCGGAGATACTGGCTTCGTTCACGTGCTGCGGCTGAGGACAGCCGCGCTCCGGAAAATTCGAGGCTATTCGCGCAATTCACGTCACGATGTTGACGTTGCCATCCTCAAGTTCTTCGCGGCTTCGCGGCTTCGCGTGAGACAGGACGTTTTCGTGTGTTTTGTGTCTTCCGTGGTTACGCCGGCAGGAGCGCGTGCGGAATCCGGAGATGCTGGCTTCGTTCACGTGCTGCGGCTGAGGACAGCCGCGCTCCGGAAAATTCGCGGTCATTCGCGCCATTCTCCTGGGCGGCGATCTGGGTGATCGAACGACGGCTCGCGAGTACGCTCGCCCCACCGTCTGGCCGCTCGCGACTGGCACCGAGGACGCTGCCGGAACCCGCAGCCGGGGACGGCTGCGCTGCGCTCGAGTGCGTTACACTCTTCAGACCTCGGACTTCCTTCGGACTTCGGATTTCAAACGGGGCACTCCTTACGTCGTGCTCTACAAGGAGTCGCCAGGGGAGGAACTTTCGGGTTTCGGATTTCAGCCGCCCTCGTCTAGCATGCCCGCCGATGAAAGTCAGTGGATTCACCTTCCTGCGCAACGGGCAGAAGCTCGGCTACCCGTTCGTCGAATCGATCCGCTCCATCCTGCCGATCGTCGATGAGTTCGTCATCGCGCTCGGCCGGTCCGACGACGACACCGAGGAGATGGTCCGGGCGATCGGGGATCCAAAGCTGCGGATCATTCCCACGGTATGGAACGAGCGGATCCGCAACGATTACAGCGTGAAGGGCTTTGTTTACGGGCAACAGAAGTCGATCGCGCTGTTCAATTGCACCGGCGATTGGGCGTTCTACCTCGAGGGCGACGAAGTGGTTCACGAAGACGATCTCCCGAAAATCCGCGCCGCGATGGAGAAATATCTGAACGACGAAGCGGTCGAAGCGCTGGTGTTCGACTACATCCACTTCTACGGGAACAAGAACACCTACGCGTGGTCGCCGGCATGGTACCGGACCGCGCCGCGGATCCTGCGCAACACCATCCCGGGCTGGGCACCCAAGGGCCTGTATTTCCTCGTCATGAAGGATCACAAGCGCGGGCGGTATCCGCGCGCGGCGCATACGGGCGCGACGATTTATCACTACGGCTGGGTGCGCAGCGAGGCGCAGATGAACCTGCGCCGGCAAACCAATTCGAAATACTGGGCCAATCAACCGCCGCCGCCCATGAACTACGCTGAAATCGATCCGCAGATCCTGCGTCCGTTCACGGGCACGCATCCGAAAGCGGTGCAGGAATGGCTGGAACCCGCGGAAGGCGTGTTCGCCGCAAATCCGAATCACCGGCTGACTTCAAGGGAAAAGAAGCATCGCGTGATGATGAAGCTGGAATCGTGGTTCGGGTTTCGCTTCAACAAGAAGCATTACCGGCTGGTGCGGTGAAACGGAATACGAATGGAGGGGAGGAGAGTTGGATGTTGGGCGTCGAATGTTGAATGTTCACGCCTTCTTAAAGTCGTGCACCATGTCGGGACGGCTGACGGCGTCGAACCCCTTCTTGAACGTTTCGTAGCTGGTATCGGGGATCAGGAATCGCACCTTGCCGTAGAGGTACTCGGGATCATTCACAAAGCGGGGGAAGAACAGCAGCGTCAGCGGGATGTCGTGTCTGGCCAGCGTGTACATCAGCGAGTAGAGCCGATGCGCCAGGACGGTCTCCTGTTCGTCCGGCTTGCGGATGCGCAGCAGGCCGCGCGGCACGAGAAACTTCGGGCTGCCCTTGCGCGCGACCGCGCGCCGGCTTTCGGCCGCAGAGAACAGGTCGCGCATCGGCACCAGCGCGTGCTCGACCACGATCTCCGGGTTTTGCAGCGCTTCCTCGAGCCGTTCGCACAGCTCGGGGCTCTTCACGATATACGGCGCGTCGTCGCGCTGGATGTTCCATTCCATGCCCGCGTTCGAGCGCGCGAACACCTTCGCCTGCGGATCCGAATAGCCCGTATCCAGTCCCAGCACGGTGAACAACTGGACGAGAAAAGTCGTCCCGGCACGACCGGTGCCGGAGATGATAACATGGCGACGGGTCATGCCATCACGTTAGCGGGTTTGCCCGCGTGAGCAACAATGGAAAGCTCCAAAGTCCAGGTTCCAAACTGGGGAAGAGCTGGCTCTTGGCGTCCTTGCGTCTGATACGGTTGACAAAGCCGTTGCCGTTCCCGCCTCTAACCGCTGCCGTTCTCAATGGCCCCGTGTCTTTGTGGTCAACAACGGTGTTGCCGTCCAACTGGCGGCGGGGACGCGGCCAGAACCCACAGGCGAGGTCGCCTGCGCTATGCTGCCTTCGCGTGAGACAAGCCTCCCCTTTTGTTTTCGTGCCTTCCGTGGTTGCCGCCGTGCCTTGACGTTGCCTTCCCGCCTATGATCCGGCGGGCGCGGGAGCGCCGGTCTCGTTATGGACCGGTTGCGCGATCACTTTCTCGACGATGCGCGGCGGCGGGCCGCCGGGACGCCCGTTCGAGGCATACGTGGCGAAGTGTTTGAAATACACGCGCCGGTTGGATCGGTTCCACAGCCAGTCTTTCACGCGCGCGATCCGGCCGAACGGCTCGCCATACAGCAATTGCCTCAGGCGCGGGCGCGATACCCCGAGCTGCTCCAGCCACGCGCGCAGCATCTCGAAATGTTCCATCGCAACGGATCGGTTCTCCGCAATCACATTCTGCTTCTGTCCCACGTCGGACCGCCGGAACAGCTCCGATCCTTCAAGTCCTTTCACGGGCGAGTAAACGAGCGACCAATCCCGCGTCCAGACGGTGAGGCAGCTCAGGATCCCCTTCCGCGGATGGCATCCGCCGACCGCGAAGGACTGCGGGCTCGGATGCCGGTGCAGCCGGGGGACGAGTGAATTGCCGTGGGCCCACGGAACACGATTGATGCCGGCCAGCTCGAGCACCGTGACGAACAGATCCGGCGGCTGGCACAGGCCCGGGATTGTTGTGCCGGCGCCCCACCCTTCCGGATGCCGGATGAGCAACGGGATGTGGCCGAGCTCCTCGTAGATCGGCGTCAGACGGCCCAGGCGCAGTTTGCCGACAAATCCGTGTTCGCCCAGGTAATAACCGTGATCCGAACAAAAAATGACGGCCGTGTTCTCCAGGAGCCCGCGCGCGCGCATGGAGTCGAGCAGCCGCCCGATCCAATAATCGCTCTGGCTCACCTCGGCCTTGTAGAGGCTGCGCATGTTCGCCAGCTCGGCTTCGGAATATCGGCCGGCGGGCCCGTTGTGCGGCCACGTGACTTCCGCTCCGTCCGGGTTCCACGGATACGGCTCAAGGTAACGCTTCGGTGCGTCCCAGGGTTCGTGCGGATCGAAGGAATCGATCCACAGGAAGAAGCGTTTCGGCGGGTTTTCGAGCCAGCGGATGGCTTCGCGGAACAGCGTCTCGGTCGTGTTCGTCCCGCGCTGGCGATACCAGTACGCGTTCCGCCGATACCGTTCCAGTCGCCGGATCCTTGGCTCCAGCTTCTCGATCGCGCAGGGCAGCTCGATCATCGGCGCGTTCTTCGGCTGGAAGATGTCGTCGGTCTGCCCCGGGATGTCTTTGACCACGTCGAATCCGCGCCCAAATCCGGAGCCTTCTTTCATGAGGTGCGGGTTGTCGGCGAGGAACGCCGTGACGAACCCGTGTCGCTGGAACACTTCGCCCAGCACGGGGAAGTGCATGGGCAACGCTCCCCAATCAATCAGGGGAAACGTGTAACGGCCGGTGAAGACCTCGATTCGGTTCACCACGGTCGGAAAGGAACAGAGGTGGAACTCCGAAAAGCAGGCGCTTTCCGCGGCCAAACGATCCAGGTTGGGCGTCAGCACCGGCTGCCGCTTGAGGAACCCCAGATGGTCGTAGCGGAACGTGTCGGAGCAGATGACCACAATGTTCATTTGCGGGCATGTTAACCGCGCAGGACCTGGTCGCAAGCTCTGCAAGGGTTGCGATCGACGCGCGCGGGCCGGGGGTTCTTCGATGTTCGATGTTGCTTGAACGCGCAATCTTCGAACTCGGGCTTTGGATTTCGTTCGCCTCCCCTCCCCCGCCCTCCCTTCCATTACGAATGGAGGGGAGGGAGATGTCAGCGGGGCAGGCCCATGTGCTCGGGGCAGCCGCGCAGGTGCCACCACGCGACCGCCCACATCGCAGCCAGCCGGTCGCGCCACTTCGGTGCACGGCCCAGCGTGAGCGCGTTGATGAACAACGCTACAAGCAGGTTCACTATCAACCGGCAGACCAGTCCTATCCGCAGCGCTGCGCGCTCCGCCAGCGAGTGGTTCTTTCGAAAATAAGCGTAACGCGAACGCCAGTATTCGATCCGTGCGGCAGCATTCGTTTTTCGCGCGCTCCCGCCCTGCTCGTGCCAGATCTGCACCTGCGGCAGATGAAACACACCCCAACCCCGCCGCCGCGCCTGAAGACAAAAATCCGTCTCTTCGAAAAAGAAAAAGTAACGGTCGTCCAGTCCGCCCACCGCCTCCCACACGCCTCGGCGGATCACGAAGAACGCGCCGATGATTGAAGGCACCTGCACCGGCGCCGAATACACCTGCGCCTTGCCGGGATAACGCCGCGGAAACAGCCATCGCAGCAGCGACTTGTTCAACAACTCGGTCGCCAGCGATGGAAGGTTGGCGATGGAATTCTGCCGCGAGCCGTCTTTATTCAGCAATTGCCCGCCGGCAATGCCTGCGCCGGGATTGGCGCGCATCCATTCGATCGCCGCCGGCAGCGCGTCGTCCTTCAACCGCGCGTCGGAGTTCAACAGGACGATGAATTCGCCGCGCGCGCGTTTCGCCGCGAGGTTGACGGCGCGCGCGAAACCGAGATTGCTTTCGGACCGAATGCATTCGACCTCGGGAAACTCCTTCGCGATGGCTTCCGCCGTTCCGTCGGTCGATGCGTTGTCCACGGCGATCACCTGCACCCGCAACGCGCCCGCGCCGGCGCGGACGGAAGCAATAGCTGCGCATGTCAGCACGCGCGTGTTGCGCGTGACCACAATAATCGAAGCATCCATTTACGAACGTTTGCCCCCGGAAGAGTCGCCAACTGTCCTCACGGATTGCCGTTCCAGCCGCACCTTGGCGTGGCGCGTGGCCGAGTGGAATGCCGTCATCCATGCGATGTAATAACCCTGCCAGCCGTCCAGAAAACCCAGTCGAAGAAAGTAGCCGCGAAAAAAACGCCAGAGCGGACGAAAGGCGAGGTCGAGCGGACCGGACCTGGCCCGGCCCTCGCGCCATGCCCGGACAAAGTCGTCGCTATAGGAGGAAATCTTGGCGATCTGCCCATCGATGCTGGCGCCGCTGTAATGGAGCAGATCGGATTTGAGGCGGCGCGTCGGCCCGTTCACGATCAGTTTGTCATGCGGGTCAATCCCGCCCCAGCGCGCCGATCCTCGGCGCCAAAGCCGCATCTGCCGGTCCGGATACCAGTCGCCGTGCCGGATCCATCGGCCGCCGAACAGCGTGCATCGCGGGAACGAAAACGCCGCGGTGTCCTCCGCGGCGCCCGGCCGTTCCAGCCAACTGCGAATCTCCGCTGCAAGGGCTTCGGAAACCGCTTCATCGGCGTCCAATCCCAGCACCCACGGCTGGCCGGCCTTGTCTGCGGCGGAGTTCTTTTGTGCGATGTGCCCTTTCCACCGCTCACGAAACACCTTCGCGCCGGCTGCCAGCGCGACCTCCTCCGTGCCGTCGCGCACGTCCTCATTCAGCACCACAATGATCTCGGAGGTCCAGCCGGCGACGCTGCTGAGCGCGCCTCCGATCCTGGAGGCTTCGGCCCCGGAGATCATACAGACCGAGATGGGCAGCTTCGTCACGGGCCGTCAGGGTAAGGAGGCGGGCCAAAGTGCAAAGCCGAAAATGGGTCATTGTTTGTCAGGGCACTTCTCCCGGCCTGCTCGGCAACATCTCTCTCGATGAGATCGCGCAACCATTCGAGATCCGGACGCACCGTCTTCTTCGGCGTTCGCGGGACTTCAACATTCAATTCCGCCGCAACCGCGCCCAGTACGACGCGAGGTACCATGCGAGGAACCACGCGATCAGAAACTCGCGCAATTCGCTCCCGCCGAAAATGTCGAGCGCGTCTCCGGGCAGCGCCCGGGCCACTTTGCTCACGACAAACAGGACGGCGGCGATACTGAGGCTCGCGGGCGCCACAATCCACGGCTCCCAGACGGACAGGACACCGCGCCGGAACACGGGCGCGCGAGCGATCACCCGCCAAAGCGGCAGGATGATCCCGGCCACGACGATGAACAGCTCGACCAACGCGCGCGGCTTCTGGTCGAGCCAGGAACTCATGTTGTGAAGGTTCGTTTCGTTCTGGTCGTTCAGGGCCGCCAGGGGCTCGGGGGTTGACCATCCGAAATACCATTGCCCCCAACTGGCTTCTTCGCCCGCGAAATAGATGCAGGCCAGAGACCATGCGAGAACCCACGCGCGCAACCACCCGTCGGGAAGCCGCCGTCGATACCGGGCGAACGCGTAAAGGCTCAACAGAATTCCGGGAATCAGCACCAGCACAGTCAAATGCTCCACCGCCCCGGTCGTCAGATCCGCCGAATCCCGCTCCAGGTGCCGCGCAAAACCCTCCGGGTCGGTCAGGCCATAGACGCCGCCCACGACGGCAATGACCAGCGTCAACGCGAGAGCGATCCAATCGAACCAGAACGGGGCGCGTGCGAATGCCGCGCGAGAACCGTCGTCAGTGCGTTCCATGTTGCGCATAGGTCTAAGGCGCGAAGTCCCAAATTCCAAGTTCCAAGTTCCAGAAGGCGGTTCGGCGGGGCCAGCGTCCTTCTGCCCGGTGGGGGAGCGGCCCGCCACGCCGAAACTCGGCGAAGGCGGGGTCCTCGGTCCTCGCGAGCCGTAGCGTGGGCGTCCCCGCCGCCAGACGATGTGCCGTTGCATCCGATCCGAACCGCGGATCTGCGACCCGCAGCAGCGCACGAACGCAGCAACCGATCGCGCTTGAATGCAGATCCCCGCGGCAGGCAGTGCTGTCAAAGCCGCTGCGACTCGCAGAGTCGCGCTCCGTTTCCTTCGCCGCTTCGCGTGAGATAAAGCCTTTCTTTTCGTGCCCTTTCGTGCCTTTCGTGGTTCAGGCCTTTGCCGTCCGCCGTCCCCTGCGTCTTTGCGCCTTTGCGTTCAGAACCGCGACCGCACAACCCACTCCCATCCAC
>DGDZ01000046.1 GCA_002385705.1 Verrucomicrobia subdivision 3 bacterium UBA3939 | reverse complement strand
ACAATTCTGCGCGCATATGCGCGCAGAATTGTCCCGCGATCAGAAAGACCCCATCTCGCAAGCTTCAGGCGCGACGGCACTTGGCAAATTTCGCAGGACAATTCTTGTCGCATATGCGCGCGGAATTGTCCCGGCTGGATTTTCTGAAGGTCTGAGGGCGGAACTTTTCATCCTGAATGCGATCGCCGGGTTCTGAGTTTCGACCATGGGATTTCAAGCGGGGCTCCTTCCCCCGGCGTCCCTCCCCTCCATTCTGCGAATGGAGGGGAGGGAGGACGTTGAATGTTGAATGTTCGGACGGCTCAAACCACCGCCAGTGGCGGGGCTGTTTGTTTCCTTGCGGCTGCGGCAGCCGTGTAGCTGTTGATGAGACAGCGATAGGTCGGAAGGTGATTCGAGAACAGCGTGCCCAGCCCTTCGATGTCGTTGCGCCAGTCGCGGTGCAATTCGCAGGCGACGCCGAACCACGTCATCAACTGGCACCCCGCCTGTTCCATGCGCGACCATGCGGCGTCGCGGGTGGTCTTGTTGAACGTGCCGGAGGCGTCGGTGCAGACAAACACTTCGTAGCCTTCCGCGCGGGCGAACAGGGCCGGAAAGGCGACGCAGACTTCCGTCACGATGCCTGCGATGAGCAATTGCTTCCTGCCCGTGGCCTTGACCGCCTTTACGAAATCCTCGTTGTCCCAGGCGTTGATGTTGCCGGGCCGGGCGATATAGGGCGCGTCCGAGAACATTTCCTTCAGCTCGGGAACCAACGGGCCGTTCGGGCCATCCTCGAAGCTCGTTGTGAGGACGGTGGGCAGGTTGAAGTATTTCGCCGAATCCGCCAGCGCGAGAACGTTGTTCTTGAAATCATCCGGGGAGAAATCCTGGACGAGGTTGGTCAGACCGGTTTGATGATCCACCAGCAGAACGGCGACGTCGGCCTTGTCGAGCCGATGGTATTGGAACGCACTCATGATTTGTCCTTTCGTTTGAACTGTCTTCGCCGGTCGCTGTGGCAATCGGCGATGGGAACCGGTCAAGGCGATGCAGTGACTGAGATTCAATCGCCGCAGGCGCACCTCCTCCGGCAGCCGTGGTTGCTTGAGTGGATGATGCAAACAATGTGAACCTTTTCCCGCCCGTCAACACTTAATTGCTTGAAGCCGCGGCGGAATGCCGCGAACCATGGCCGCAAGCGCGCTGTCAGACGCACTGGTGGGATCGGACCAACAAGTCGATTCACGCACGGATCACGAGCTCGTCGCCGCTGTCAACGCAGGCGACCCCGACGCGTTCGACGCGCTGTACTTCCGGTATCGCGACTGGGTGGCCGGCCTCGCCGCGCGGTTTACGGGGGACGAGGATCTCGCCCTGGACGCGATGCAGGAAACCTTCCTGTATCTACTGCGGAAGTTTCCCGGATTCCGGCTCACCGCGAGCATGAAGACGTTCCTGTACCCGGCGGTGAAGAATCTCTCCATCGCGGCGCGCAAGAAGGCGGCGCGGTACCAATCGAGCGAGGGCAGCGCCGAGGCATTGGAACGCGCGCCCGCGCCGCCGGCGCCCCCGGGCGGGGACGACCTGGCCGCAGTGCTGGCCGGCCTTTCCGAGGAGCACCGTGAAACATTGCTCCTGCGGTTCGTGGACGGGCTGAGCCTTGCCGAGATTGCCGTGGCGCTGGAGGTGCCGCTCGGGACGGTCAAGTCCCGCCTGCACAACGCGTTGGCGGAGCTGCGGCGGGACCCGCGAACGCGGGAGTTTTTCGAGCAATGAACTTTTGAATCGGTTGGCACGCTTCATTGTCAGAACATGAGCACGGACGATCCAAACACACGCCGCGACGGCGAAGGGCTGGAAGCGCTTCCCCGGCTCGCTGCCGCCCTCAAAGAAGTGTCGGCGCGGCGTGTGTTTGTGCCGCCGTCCGTCGACGCGGCCGTGCTGCGCGCCGCGCGCGAACACCTGCAACCCGCCCGCCCGCGGCGCTTCCGGTGGCGGTTCCTCTTTCCCGCTCTCGCCACAGCCTGCGTGATGATCGTGGCCGGCTACGCCTGGTTCGCGCAGCGGGAGAGGGCGCATGAATTCGCTCGCGAGGACATCAACCGCGACGGCAAGGTCGATGTGCTCGACGCGTTTCAGCTCGCTCGCGAGCTGAACGCCGGATCGGCGCCCGAGAACCGGGATTTGAACGGGGACGGAACCGTGGATCACCTGGACGTTGAGATCGTCTCGGCGGCCGCGGTCAAGCTTCCGAACGGAGGGCGCTCATGAGATTCCCCCTCTTCGTGCTTCTCCTGATGGGTATCGCCGCGGCGTGCTCCGCGGCCGAGGAATCCGCCACGAATGCGGCGCCCGTCTTTCGCGCGGTGGACGTGTATGTGGATTCGCAGGACAAACCGCTGGCCGCGTATCAGCTCGAAGTCAGGGCGGCGCCGGGCTCGGTGAAGATCGTGGGAATCGAAGGAGGCGAACATCAGGCGTTCACGAATCCGCCGGCTTATGACCCAAAGGCAATGCAGAAGGATCGCGTCATCCTGGCGGCCTTCAGCACCAATGCCGTCCACGATCTGCCAACGGGAAAGACGCGTGTGGCCACGATCCACGTTCAGGCTGCCGCAAACGCGCCGTTGGACTTCAGCATCAGGCTGGAGGTTGCCGCTGATCCGGAGGGAACAGTGATCAGAGCAAAGGCGACTCTCCAGGAAAGGAAGGCCCCGTATGTCGAATAAAACTCATCACGAGTTCGGATCGAGAGCGCTCACACAGCCCCTGCATCCACCCGTGCTGGTCCTTCTGTTGCTTGTTGCGGCCAGCCTCTGGTCGGGTTGCCGTTCAAGTCAACCCTCGATCACACCGCTGGCGCAGGCGAGCCCGCTGCAGACTTTTACAGGTGTCATGACGGACCCCCGATTTCGGGTGGTCCACCGCGCGCTGGAGTCCAGAGACCAGCGCCTCTCTGAGATTCCATCGTTGGATACCGACGAACTCTGGGTGATCGCCCGTTCATCAGATCCTGTCTTCCGACGAGCTGGTGATTCACCGGGTTCCGGCTCGCTCATGGCCGTGATTGAGGACAAGCAGGTGCCCATGCCGTTGAAGCACACCGACGTCAGGGCGTCGGTCAGCGGCTACATCGGAGCCGTTCAAGTCGTCCAGCAGTTTCACAATCCCTATTCGAACAAGATCGAGGCGGTCTACGTCTTCCCGCTGCCGCACAACGCCGCAGTCAACGAGTTCATCATGACCATCGGCGAACGCCGCATCCGCGGCATCATCCGGGAGCGGAGGGAAGCGGAGGCGATCTACGCCCAGGCCAAAGCGCAGGGTTATGTGGCGTCGCTGCTCACGGAGGAACGCCCGAACATCTTCACCCAGTCCGTCGCCAACATCGAACCCGGGAAACAGATCGACGTGACCATCCGCTATTTTCACACGCTCGAATATGGCGACGGCTGGTATGAGTTCGTGTTTCCGATGGTCGTCGGGCCGCGGTTCAATCCGCCCGGCACAACGGACGGCGTCGGTGCTGTCGCGCGCGGCGAGGGCGGATCTTCCGGCCGGAGGACCGAGGTCCAATACCTCAAGCCGGGCGAACGCAGCGGACATGATATCGCGCTTCGTCTGGAGGTGGATGCGGGGGTTCCGATTGAGGATTTTTGCTGCCTGACGGATGACGTCGATTACGAGGCGCCTTCGGCCGAGCGCATGACGGTGACGCTGAAGTCGCGCGACGCGTTGCCGAACCGCGACTTCGTCTTCCGTTATCGCGTCGCGGGCGGGAAGGTTAAGGCGAACCTGATCACCCGGCGCGATGAGCGCGAGCAGTTTTTCACGCTGATATTGTATCCGCCGCAGGAGGTGGGGCGCTGTCAACCTGCCGATTCCTTCCGCGCTCGCGGCGTGAGACGCGCGGTTGACGCCGCGCTCGTTCGCGCGGCGACAGAATTTTCATCGCACGTATTGAAATCCGCGGCCTTCCTTCTATAGTGCGCATCGATTGAATCAAAAATGAGCAATCTCAATGAGGCGAACGAGGGCTGGAGCATCCAGGCCGCACGGAACCTTTACAACATTCATCGATGGGGAGCGAATTACTTCGACATCAACGAAGCCGGCCATGTTGTGGCCCGGCCGCTCCAGGATGCGGGCGCCGAGGTTGACCTCACCGACATCATCGAGGAGGCGAAAGCGCGCGGATTGCGGTTTCCGGTCCTGATCCGTTTCCAGGACATCCTGCGGCACCGCGTCGAGTCCATCAACCTGGCGTTCCGCAAGTCGATCGCCGAGTACAACTACCAGGGCAAATACCGCGGCGTGTTTCCCATCAAGGTGAACCAGCTTCGGGAGGTGGTGGAGGAGATCCTGGACGCCGGCAAACCGTTCGATTTCGGGCTCGAGGTGGGCAGCAAGCCCGAGTTGTTTGTCGGGCTGGCGCTGCAGAACCAGATCGGCAGCCTCATCATCTGCAACGGCTACAAGGACTCGAGCTTCATCCGCATGGCGCTGCTCGGCACCAAGCTCGGCCGCAAGGTGATCCTGGTGGTCGAGAAACTCGAGGAGCTTCGCCAGATCATCAACATCTCGAAGCAGCTCGGCGTCGAACCCGTGATCGGCATCCGGGCGCGGTTGCTCAGCAAGGGCGCCGGACGCTGGGCCGAGAGCGGAGGCGAAGACGCCAAGTTCGGGCTGAGCACCTCGGAAATCCTGGAAGCGACGCACATTCTGCAGTCGGAGAACCTCACCCAGTGCCTGAAGCTGCTCCATTTCCACATCGGTTCGCAGGTGCCCGACATTCTCACGGTGAAGAAGGCCGTCCAGGAGGCGGCCCGGCTCTACGCCAAGCTCTACAAGATGGGTTTCCAGGTCCAGCACCTCGACGTCGGCGGCGGGCTGGGAGTGGACTACGACGGCAGCCGCTCGGCATTCGACAGCTCGACGAATTACAGCCTGCAGGAGTACACGAACGACGTGATCTATTACGTCGCCGACGTGTGCAACACCGAGAAGGTGCCGCACCCGGACATCATCAGCGAGAGCGGTCGGGCGATCGTGGCCCATCACAGCGTGCTGGTCGTCGAGGTGTTCGGAGCGATTGAAAAGGTCCGGTCCGGCGAATTCCTCCAGTATGGCGACAACGAGCATCCGCTGGTGAAGGAGCTGCTCGACATCCGCAAAAACCTGTCGAAGCTGAACAAGCTGGAGGCGTATCACGACGCGCTCGAGCGGCGGGACGATGCGCAGCACATGTTCACGTTGGGGATGATGGATCTGCCCGACAAGGCGAAGATCGAGAACCTGTATTGGCAGATCAGCCAGGAAGTGGTGCAAAGCTACCGCGGGCAGGCCTACATTCCGCAGGAGATCCGCAAGCTCGAGGACAGCCTGGGCGACCAGTACCTCTGCAACTTCTCGGTGTTCCAGTCGCTGCTCGATCACTGGGCGCTGGGGCAGTTGTTCCCGATCATGCCGCTGAGCCGGCTGGACGAGTGCCCGACGCGCGAGGCGACGCTGGTGGACATCACGTGCGACTCGGACGGGCAGGTGAACAAGTTCATCGACCTGCGGGACGTTCGGGACACGCTGCCGTTGCACAAGCTGAGAACGAACGGCAACGGCCAGTTGGAGCCGTACTACCTGGGTTTCTTCCTCATGGGCGCCTACCAGGACATCATGGGCGACCTGCACAACCTCTTCGGCCGGGTCAACGAGGTCCACGTGTTTCTCGATCCCGACGAGCCGGCCGGCTACTACGTGGAGGAAATCATCGAGGGCACGACCATCGTCCAGGCGCTCGCGTCCGTCCAGTACGACGAGAACGAACTGAAGCGGCAGATGAAGGCGCAAATGGACGAAGCCATCAAGTCCGACCGCATGAAGCCATCGGAGGCAATGCGGTTGCTGGATGACTATGAAAAGGGGCTCAAGGAATACACCTACCTGAGCTTCTGAGCGCCCGATGTCCGCGCCAAACCCCGAACTGTTGCGGTCATTGGGCCGGCTGGTCCGCGGGTTGTCCGCCCTGTTCTGGGGGTTGCCGCTGGCGCTGCTGGTGTGCGTCGGGACGGCGACGGGCGGATGGTTTGGCGGTTTCGCGCCGGTGCCGTTGTTGTGCGCGACGGGCCTGCTGCTGTTCGGGCTGGTCCAGTTGTACGCGTTTCAGAAGCAGGAACGGCCCTGGCGCAAGGCGCTGGACCGCGCGACCGTCCTGGCGCTGATCAACCTCGGCCTGTGCCCGTTCCTGTTCTTCTGGCATTACGTGCCGGGCAACCTCTTCTTTGGAGCGATCGTTTGCCTGTTCGGATTGTCCGCGCTGCTCTTCCTGTTCTTCCTGAATATCGTCATCGTCCGGCTCGGCGCCATGCTGCCGGACGAAACGTTGCGGCTCGAGACCCGGCAGTACACGGCCCTGAACCGCACCCTGTTGATCGCGCTGCTCGCCATTGCCGGCACGTATCTGCTCCTCACCCGCGTCCTGTCTCTCTATTTTCCGCAGATCCCGCGTCTCCCCGAACGCGTGAACCTCCTGTCCCTGCAGATCGCGATCCCCGCCCTGGGCATCGAGATCAGCAGCCTCTGGTTCGTCCTTCTCCTGACGTGCATCCTCCTCCTGCTGCCGCTGTCCATGACCATGGCGCTGATCTGGAAAACCAAGGAAGTGATCTTCGAAAACGTGTTCGGCATCTCGGGGTGACAAGGCCCGGCGCGCGAACCGCGGGTTGCGGGCCGAACACAGGAATTCGACGCGCGCCCTCAGTTCAGCCGTTCCGCAATCTCGTAGCGGAACATCCGCTTCTTCATCCAGCGCACGGCGAGCAGGTCGTAGAACGACGCGAACAGGCGGTTCCACACTCCGTAGTGCGCCTTCCCGCTCGCGCGCGGATTGTGCCGTATCGGGATCTCGGTGACGGTGTAGCCCTCGATCTTGAACAGCGTGGGCAGGAACCGATGCATGCCCTTGAAGAATTTCAGGTTCTCGATGCACTCGCGTTTGAACGCCCGGAAACAGCAGCCCGCGTCGCTGATGGTTTCCCCCGACAACCGGTTGCGCACCCAGTTGGCGATGCGCGAGGACACGATCCGGACGAAGCCGTCGCCCTGGCGGCGCGCGGCTACCCGGGTGCCGCACACGCAATCGAACCGTTCAAGGCCCTCGAGCAACCGCGGAATGTCGCGCGGATCGTTCTGCAGATCGGCGTCGAGGGTGACAATGTACCGGCCGGTGGCAGCTTTCATTCCGGCCCACATGGCCGCCGATTGGCCGCAATTGGCGGCGAGACGCAGGGCGCGCAGCCGCGGGTCCCGCGTCGCCAGCTCTTTCAGGACCTGCCAGGAGCCGTCGCTGCTGCGGTCATCGACGATGATGATTTCGTAGGGGCGTTGGAGCGGGGCGGTGGCCTCGTGAATGGCGGCCACCAGGGGGCGCAGGTTCCCTTCCTCGTTGTGGCAGGGGACCACGAAGCTGAGCTCGCACGATGCGGCGCTTGCCGAAGCCATCGCGCGGAAAATATCGAAGCCCGACGGCCGCAGCCACACAAAACAGAGGGAAAACACCCAGCATCGAACATCCACCATCCAACGTGGAACGGCTGCGGCAGCGAATGGCTGATGAAGGTCGTTTCCCTGGCCGGCGCCCGCTTCGCAGAATGAGTGGAGGGCGAAAGAACAACAGACAACGGGAAAGGACCCTTGTCTCACGCGAAGCCGCGAAGCCGCGAACGGGCGGCTGACGGCAAAGGCTTGAACCACGAAGAGCACGAAACACACGAAGAGCGGAACGGCAACGGCTGAGAGACTTTAACCGCGAATGGACGCGACTGAACGCGAATCAAGGCTGCGGCCAACTTCACGGCCGTTGACGTCTGGGCAGGGCGGCGGGCGCGGCATCGAAATTGTCGATCTGCGGGCAACGCACGATGGCGGCAGCGAAAGGACACGCGCGATGAGCCCGTCTGAAATTTTGCCCGGAAGACTTGAAATTTTTTTTGGCCTGGCACGTAATGCTCAGCGAGAATCTGGTGCGGGCGGGGCGTGTCCGCCCATAAATGGAGGAGAAGGATCGGAAGTCAGGAGGAAGTTCAGACTTCAACTGGCCGATGGGGAGCTCAAGACAAGGCGATTCAAAAGTCTTGGTATTTCCATTCGCTTTCGTTTGAGGCCTGGAAGAGCGTGAGCGTCAGGCGGGGTGCATCTGACGCGAGAGCGAGGGGCGGGCATGAATCGGGGCGATGAAGAACAGCGGAACGGCTTCGCATCTGACGCCCTGCAGCCTTCCTCCGGTGGCTCCGTTTTCTCCTGCGAAAGGCCGCGAGAATTCATTTGCCTCGCGCGCGCAAAGCAGTAGCATCGGCCCTCCCCGCTCCGGCGAGATCCTGGCGGGGAGGATCGATTCATGAAGAGCTATCATGTTGCGGTTATTGGCGGCGACGGCACGGGGCCGGAAGTCACGCGTGAAGCGTTGAAAGTCTGCGAGGCGGCGGGCCGTAAGTTCGGATTCACTCTCAACTGGCATCATTACGACTTCGGCGGCGACCGTTACCTGCGCACCGGCGAAGTCCTGCCCGACAGCGCCGTCGAGGAATTGAGGCAGTACAAGGCGATTTTTCTCGGGGCGGTGGGCCATCCGCAGGTGAAGCCCGGCATTCTCGAGAAGGGCATTCTTCTTCGCCTGCGTTTCGAGCTCGAACAATACATCAACCTGCGTCCCGTCCGGCTGTATCGCGCCGAGGATTGTCCGCTCAAGGACAAGGGCCCCGAGCACGTCGATTTCGTCGTGGTGCGCGAGAACAACGAAGGCCTTTATACGGGCGCCGGCGGTTTTCTCTTCAAGGGCACGCCGCATGAAGTCGCGATCCAGGAATCGGTGAACACGCGCCGCGGCGTCGAGCGCTGCCTCAAGTACGCGTTCGAGCTCGCCGGCAAACGGCGGAACGGCAAGCCGTGGAAAGGGCTGAAGCCCGAGGACGTCGCCGCCGGAAAGACGGCCCAATTGACGTTGTGCGGCAAGACGAACGTGCTGACCTACGCCTTCGATCTCTGGTGGCGCACATTCCAGGAACTCGCGCCCAATTACCCGGCCGTCAAGAGCGACTACGCGCACGTCGATGCCATCTGCATGTGGTTCGTGAAGAACCCGGAGTGGTTTGACGTGATCGTGACCGACAACATGTTCGGCGACATCATCACGGATCTGGCGGCGATGATTCAGGGCGGTCTGGGTGTGGCGGCAGGCGGGAACATCAATCCCGAGGGCACGTCGATGTTCGAGCCGATGGGTGGCAGCGCGCCGAAGTACACCGGGCAGAACGTGATCAACCCGCTGGCGGCCATCAACGCGGGCGCGATGATGCTCGATTTCCTGGGCGAGTCGCAGGCGGCCACTGCGATCGAGGATGCGGTGATCCAGATCATCAACACGAAGGTGAAATCGCTCGCGGCGGGGCGGATGGGCTACGGCACGCGGGAAATCGGAGATCTGGTGGCCGAGGCGGTTGCCTGAGCACCGGCTGGGCGTGTGCCGGACGGAGGCGTCGGGGGGGGCGCCGCGGTTTTGACCGGGACAATTCTTGTCGCATATGCGCGCGGAATTGTCCTGCTTTGATCCGCCGGTTGGTTGCGGATCAGGTGAACGGCTGAGCCCGGTCGACGTGGTGTCCCTGTGAACCCTGGATAAATTCTGCTTGCCTTCTTTCACTTTGTAATGCAAAGTGCGGCCCATGGATTCCAATTGGGCTGCCGAGCATCTGCAGGTTATTCGGACCCTGATGGAGCGTTCTGCTCTGTACCGCCGCGCGCTCGCGCCGGTCACCATCCTTGTCGGCGCCGCGGGGACGACGGCGTCGGTTTCGGCGTGGCTGCTGAAGTTTGAGACGCCGCTGGCCTTCTCTGTTTATTGGATTTCGGTGGGCATCATCAGCGCCGTGAGCGCGCTTCTGCTGGTTCGCCAGCAGGCGATCCGGCAGAAGGAGGAGTTCTGGACGCCGCCGACCCGCCGGGTTGTTCAGGCGGCGCTTCCGGCGTTGTTGATCGGGTTTGTGCTGGGGCTGGCGGTGGTCATTGCGGAGGCTCAGGCCGGTTTCGCGCGCCATCCGGCGAGACCGACGCCTGATATCACGTGGCTGCCGCTGGCGTGGATTGTTCTTTACGGGTGCGCGCTGCATGCCGCCGGGTTTTTCACGCCGCGGGGATTGCGCTGGCTGGGGTGGATTTTCGTATTTGGCGGCCTGGTGTGCCTTTTTGTGTGGTTGTGGGTGCGGCCCTTCCGATCGCAGCCGCAACTGACCGGGAATCTGTTGATGGGAACCTTCTTCGGCTTGCTGCACCTGGCATACGGGACGTACTTGTCGGTGACGGAAAGGAAGAATGCAGCGTGAACCCGGAACCGTTCCTTCAGCTCGATCGTGTGATTCACGAGAAAGGGCGGCTGGCGATCATGTCCATGCTGGCCGCGTCACCGGAACTCTCGTTCACCGAATTGCGCGACACGCTGAATATGACGGACGGGAACCTGACGACGCATATCCGGACGCTGCAGGAGGCGGGGTATGTGGCGGTGGCGAAGTCCTACCAGAACAACCGGCCGCTGACGACGTGTTCGCTGACGCCGGCGGGGCGGAAGGCGTTTGCGGAGTACGTGGACTTGCTGGAACAGATCGTTCGGCAGAACAGGAATAAATGAACTCCCGATTGAACAGTTACGAACCATCGTGGTCTGTGACTTTGTATTGCAAAGTGAAAGGCGTATGAACATCATCCGGGCTGAACATCTGGGCATGTGCTTTGGCGTCCGCGACGCCATCGCGCTGGCGTTGAACCGGGCGCAATCCGAGCCCCTCACCATTCTGGGCGACCTCGTCCATAACGAATCCGTCCTTTCCGCCCTGCGCGAACGCGGCATTTCCATCAAGCAACGCGCCGAGGAGGTGGAAACGCAGACCGTCATGGTGACGGCGCATGGGGCGTCCGAGCGCGCGCTGGAGCGAACGCGCGCGCTCGGGCTGAACATTGTGGAGGCCACCTGTCCGCTGGTGCGCCTCGCGCATCGCGCCGTCGCCCGGCTGGTTCAGGAGGGATATCACCCGGTCATTATCGGAAAGCGCGATCATGTGGAAGTGCGCGGTCTGACCGGAGACCTCGAGCAGTTTGACGTGATCCTGGATGAGGGCGATGTGGAGCAGCTTGCTCCCCGGCCGCGTTTCGGGGTGGCGGCGCAGACGACCCAGCCGATTGAGCGGGTGCGCCATCTCGTGCGGCTCATTCGCGAGCGCTTTCCGCACTCGGAAGTGCGGTTCATTGACACGGTGTGCCAGCCGACGAAGCAGCGGCAGGACGCCGCCGTGGAACTGGCACGGCGATGCGACGTTGTCGTGGTAGTCGGCGGTTCCAACAGCAACAACACGCGCGAACTGGCGCGCACGTGCGGCCGCCATTGTGCGCGGGTGCATCATGTGCAAACCGCGGCGGACCTGCGGATCGAATGGTTTCGCCCGGAGGACACGGTGGGCATCACGGCGGGGACATCAACGCCGGACGCCGTGATCGACGGCATTCACGAGTGGCTCGCGCAGTTGGCGGTGCACTTCACACAACCCGGGGAGGTTGCATGCAGGAATGGCTGAACTACTTCGAACACAATCGCGTCAATCGTCTGTTCATTCCGTGGGAGGAAGGCGCGAATATCGAGGCGCACCTGCGCCGGCCGTTGATTCGTTCGCTGCGCCGGTTTCAGGTTGGGGAAAGCGGCGAGGGCCGGAAGCTGCGCCGGCATGCGGCGCAAACGGGCGATCCCGTCTATGCGAGGGCCATCGAGTTGTTTGTGCGGGAGGAGCAGGAGCACGCCCGGCTGATGGGCGAACTGCTGCGCCGGCTGGGGGCGCCGCTTCTTCGGCGCCATTGGTCCAGCGATTGTTTCAAGTGGATGCGGCGGGCGTGCGGGCTGCGCGTGGAGCTGTTGGTCCTGCTGCTGCCGGAGATGATTGCGAAGTGCTACTTCCGCGTGCTGCATGACGCGACGCGGTATTCGGTCCCGCGCGCGATCTTCGCGCAGATTCTTCACGATGAGAACGGGCACGTGGCGTTTCACGTGGAATACCTGCGGCGCGCGTTCGAAGGGTTGTCGTTCACGCGGCGGATCGCGATTCAGGTGGCGTGGCGGCTGGTGTACCGCGCGACATGCGCCGTGATGATCGCGGACCATGGCCCGGTCCTTCGAGCCTGCGGAATGTCGTTGAAGCGGTTCTGGAACGACTGCGGTCGCGTGTTTGATGAAACCGCAGCGGGCATCTTCAGCCCGGCCACCGTGCTGGCGCCGGCTCCAATCCTTCAACTTGTGAAATCATGATGACCAACTCCTCTCGGCGGTGGCTTGTTGTCGTCACCTTCGCCGCGGCGATGGCGTGGGTGGAATCAGCGGTGGTGTACTACCTGCGGACGATGATAGATCGGATCCAGCCGCATCAGGCGGACCCGATGGCGATCGCGGGCGACCCTGGCCAGGTGGAACTCGTGCGCGAGCTGGCGACGATGCTGATGCTGCTGGCGGCGGGCATCCTTGCGGGGCGCGACTGGCGGAGCCGGCTCGGTTACACCGCGGTGGCATTCGGCGCGTGGGACATCTTCTACTATGTGTTTCTGAAGGTGATCTGCGACTGGCCCGGGTCGCTGCTCGAATGGGATCTGCTCTTTCTGATTCCGCTGCCGTGGTGGGGGCCTGTTCTGGCGCCAGTGCTCATCGCCCTGTTGATGATTGCGTGGGGAACGGTTGCCGGCGCGTTTCGGCGTCCGACGGGATACGGACGCAGCGAGCTTGCGGCGTGGGGAGTGGCGACGGTCGGCATTCTAATCGCCTTGTATGTGTTTATGGCGGACAGCATTGCGGCGCTGCCACAGGGAGCCGACGCCGTACGCTCTGTGTTGCCGGAGAGGTTCAACTGGCCGGCTTTCGTGTTCGCCCTGGTCTGCATGTCCGCGCCCGCGGTCGAGTTTGGGTGCCGGCTCGGGGGCGGGGCAGCGGCCCGTGAGAGGGCCTTCACGAGAGAACAGAGTAGGAACCCGACCTGACAATCCGTTCCGGCATGGAGGCGAACATCGAATGGAAGTTCTGGTCAGCCGGCTCATTGCTGCGCGGCGAGCTCAGCGAGTTGCGGCAATGGACCGAACGATGGGATGGGGTCCGGATCGCTTCGCATCTGGCGATGATCTGCCTGCCCAGCCTTTACGTCTTCGCGTGCCTGAGCGGTTCGCGCGCGCGGCTGTCCGAGATCTTCGGGCTGGTTTGCGGTTCGCTGATGCTGATGACGATTCTCCTGATCGGGTTTGCTCCGGTGGCCTGGCTGTTTTCGCAATCGACTCACTGGATGGGCGCGCTGCACCTGGTGTTTGCGGGGATTGCCCTGCTTTTCGGGTTGCGCTTTCTGGAGAACGGGTTTTCACATTCCCACGCCAGATCCACCGCCGGGTTCAACCTCTGGGTCATTATCTTCGTTCTTGTGGTGCTGCAAATGACAACGGCCCTTCGGCCCATTGTCGGTACGGCGGAAACCTTCCTGCCGACGGAAAAGAAGTTCTTCATCAGCCACTGGAGCGACTGCCTTTCCGCGGCTGGAGACCGGGCAAACCGGGAGCGATAGTCTTTGCGGGCTTCGCGGACGGGAGCGTTCCACAAAGGAGGAACTTTTGTTCAAGCCATTTTGAGCGAAAACGCGGCTGCCGTGATCCAATCCGAGTTGCTATGAGACTGATCCGGATCCTGTTCAAACGCGAGACGGCGGCGCCGATGGCGGCGGTGACATTTGCGTCGGTCGTGTGTGTCGCGCTGGTGTGCGTGCGCATTCTCTGGGTGGGCCATCTCCACCACGCCTTTCTTGTCTGGAACCTGTTCCTGGCGTGGCTGCCGTTGATTTTCGCGTTGCTGGCGGCGCATTGGATGGAGACCCGGCCCGGCTCGCGGTGGCAGTCTGCCGCGCTGGGCGTGGCGTGGCTGTTGTTCTTCCCGAATGCGCATTACATCTTCACGGATCTGATTCACCTGACGTCGAAGTTCTACGGGCAGTTCTGGGTGGACCTGACGTTGATCCTGGCGTGCGCGCTGACGGGGCTGGTGCTTGGGTTTCTCTCGCTGTATTTGATGCAATGCATGGTGGCGCGGCGGTACGGCGGCATCGCGGGGTGGTTGTTCGTTGCGGCGTCGGCGGGCCTGGCGAGCCTGGGCGTTTACATCGGGCGCTTCCTGCGGTTCAACAGTTGGGACGTCCTCGTGCGGCCGGGGCGCATTTATCAGACGCTCGACTCCTGGATGCAGGGTCCGATGGCGAACCGCAGTTCGTTCGCCTTTCTGGTGTTGTTCGCCACGTTCCTGTTCATCGCCTACGTGATGCTGTACGCGCTGACGCACATGTCGCCGGCGCTGTCCGGTTCCGGTTCCGCAACTCGCGAGGTCAAGGTGGCGTGACCCGATGCGCGCCTCTCAAACTGGCGGCGGGACGCCCCCGGAACTCGCCGGCGTGGCCGCCCGCGCGGAGGGGGCGAGACCCAGGTTCTGCAGCACGCGCACCGTCGAGTAGGACTTGTTCAGCGTGTAGAAATGTATCCCCGGCGCGCCGTTGCGCAGGAGCTCGGCGCACTGTTTCGTGGCGTACTCAATCCCGAATTCCGTCACTGCGGCATCGTCGTCGCCCAGTTCATCGAGCCGCGCCAGGAGCGCCGCGGGCATCCGCGCGCCGCACAGGGCGGTGAAACGCCTGATCTGTGATCCGCTGAGAATCGGCACGATGCCGGGCACGATCGGGACGGTGACGCCGAGCCTGCCCTGCAGGTAATCGCGGAACTCGTAGAAATCCGCGTTGTCGAAGAACAATTGCGTGAGGACGTAGTCGGCGCCGGCGTCAATCTTGTTCTTCAGATGCCGCCAATCCGCGTGTTTGCCTTCCTTGCAGGCGATGTGTCCTTCCGGGAATCCGGCGACGCCGATGCTGAAGTCGTCGTGTTGGCGGATGAACGCGACCAGTTGGCTGGCGAATTCGAAACCGCCCGGGGTGGCTTTGAATTCGCCGCCGCCCGGGGGATCGCCTCGCAGGGCGAGCACGTTTTTCACGCCGAGGCTGCGGATCTGTTCGAGGAGACTGCGGATGTCGTCGCGAGTGGCGCACACGCAGGTCAGGTGTGCCACGGCGGTGAGGCCGTGTTCGCGCTGGATGCGATCGACGATCATCAGCGTCTTGTCGCGCGTGCTGCCGCCGGCGCCGTAGGTGACCGAGCAGAAGTCGGGATGGGTTTGCTTCAGGGCCGGGATGGTTTTCTCCAGCAGGCTGCGGTCGCCCTCCGGTGTTTTTGGGGGGAAAAACTCGAAGGAAATCACCGGCTTCCCTGCGGCGCGTTTCGACGCGTAGATGTCTCGGACCAGTTGCATGAGTCAGGCGATTCTGCCTGAGCACTGCAACCGGGCCAAGTCTCTTTGGACTCTCAACAGGCACTCGCGCCCGTGAGGCGCCAACTAACCCCGCCCCCGCCGGGATCGGGCGCCGGCTCCGGGGATTGGGGCCACATCGTCCGCTGGCGCCACGACGTTGCCGGTCTCAAAATCGGCGGCGCTGGGTTTCAGGGCAAGATTGTACCAGCGTGACTCAGTGTCGGTCATGAGGTCGCGCCAGCGGACCAGTTGGCCGGTGTAGGCGGAGATGCGGCCCATCAATGCGGTCATTGTGGACTCGGCCACCGCCTGCGTCTCGTTCAACGGCTGTTCCTTGACGATGCTGTCGAGCAGGTCGATGTGTTCCTGCACGTAGGGATTGTCGTGGGTCCGGATCTCGGGGAGGGACAGGCTCGCGAGCTTCTCGGATCGCATCCGTCCGCCGCCGAACGAAGTCCCTTCGGTTCCGATGAACAGCTCGCTGACCGAACCGTCGCACCCGTTGATCTGCCGGCACATGCTGTGGATGTGGCAGTCGTCGCTGTAGGTGTAGTCCACGCTGAAGAAGTCGAACTGGTTGCCCGTCTGGCGCCGGGCGCGCCCGCCGAAGCCGAGCGCGGAAATGGGCGGATGGCCGATGAACCAGTTGGCGACGTCGATGTTGTGGACGTGCTGTTCGACGATGTGATCGCCGGACATTTCGACGAAGCTGGTCCAGTTGCGGGCCATGTAGCTGGCGTCGCTTTCGCCGGGTTCGCGGCGGCGGTACCACAACTCGCCGCCGCACCAGCTCACGGTGCCGCCGACGATCTTGCCGATGGCGCCCATGGAAATGGCCGCGTAGTTGCGGAGGTAACTGCCCTGGTGCCGGCGTTGGGTTCCGGCGACGACGGAGAGCCCCCGCCGCTTTGCTTCCTCGCCCAGTTGCATCACTTTTCGCACGCCCACCGGATCGACGCCCACGGGCTTTTCAATGAAGAGATGTTTGCCTGCTTTCACCGCGGCTTCGAAGTGCAGCGGGCGGAAGTTCGGCGGCGTCGCGAGGATCACAATGTCGCACGGCTGTTCCATGACCTTGTGGTAGGCGTCCGCGCCGACGAATGCGCGCTCGGCGGGGACGTTGTTCGCGCGGGCGACGTTGTTGGCGCGATCGGGGAAGAAGTCCGCCACGGCAACCACTTCGATTTCGTGGCCGAGGACCTTGGCGGCATTGCGGATGTCACCTATGGCGCCGCTGCCGCGGCCACCGCAGCCGACGAGGCCGACTCGGAATTTCCGGGAGGCGCCCTGCGCGCGAACGTTGAACAGGGGCAGGGTGGCAGCGGCCGCGCCGGCCACCGTGACGGTGTTGATAAATTGGCGTCGAGGAATTCCAGGAGTTGTCATGGTTGATTCGGGTTGCGGGATTTACGATGAACGGACGAATCAGAGCGGGCTCTGGTTTCAGTTGGATGGCGAGGTTTGGCCGGAAGTCCTGCGGGGGCCTCCCTTTGGATCGAGATTCTGTTGCAGGTCCTCTTCCGTGACGACGGAGTGCACGCCCTCGGCGGGCACTTCCACTTTGGCGATCCAGAGGATGGCGTTCAAAACCAGCTTGCGCATGTTGTCGTCGCCCCAGTTCTTGTGGAAATGACCGCCGGTGAAGCCGAATCCGCGAGCGCCGTTGGAGCCTTCGAACGCCCATGCGACATGCTGGGGTTCGCCGGCGGCGACTGCTTTTCGGACGTGAGGATTGCCGCTGTGGGGCCCGTCGGGGCGGGTGAGCGTGTCTTCGCCCGGCAACGCGGAGAGGATGGGCGTGACGCCGTTCATGCCTTCCGCGAAGCGCATGTGATAGTACCACTCATCGAGCATCTTGAAGGGCTTCACACCGCGGGTGATGGGGTGCTCGGGGAGTTGCTTGAAATCGGCCGTCCAGTGGGGGTTGACGGACCAATGCGTCTCGAAACAGCCGCCCAGCCATTCGATGAATTCCTTTTGGCCCTTTTCCTTTGTGGGTTCGACGGCGTAGTGGATGCAGGCGAGGCCGGCGCCTTTGGATCGGAGAGCGGCGAGCTGTTCGAGGTGATTGCCCTGCAATGCAGGATGGCCGCTCCCGCCATCGGCGTAGATCACGACCGCGTCGGCGCCGTCGAGAGCGGAGGCATTGGTGGGCCAGCCGTTGAGGTGCGTTTCCACGGTGATGCCCGGGACATTCGCGAGGCACTTCTTGAACAACAGCACGCCGGCGTTGTGCTCGTGTTGTCCGGGGCCGTGGCTGGGCCGACCGGCGATCAACACGATCTTCTTATCCGCCGCGGAGCTGTCCACGGCGCAAAAAAAGGGAAGAAGAAGCGAGAGAGACGCAACGAGTCTTTTCATATCCGTTTCGCAATAGCGGCAATCCGGGTTTGCCGCCTATTCGAAGCGGATCGGGAGCTGATTTCAATGTTTTTCTCGCGGACCTCGCCGGGAGGCATGAGGGATGGGACTGATATGACTGATGGACCCTTATGGGCCGCTAGCGCGCCGATACGACAGTCCTGGCCTTCAGTGTCTCGTCCACCATTCGATGCACCTCGTAAGGCGTCCACGCGTTGCTCTTCCAAAGGTGCACCAGCCGGCCGTCCGGAGCAATGAGCGCGGTGCGCAGATCGTGTGAAATCAGCCCGTTCTCAGGCTCGTGAAACAAGCCGAACAGCCCGGCGACGAAGTTCACCTGCTCTTCAGTTCCGGTGGCGAAGGTCCACATTCGATGATCTGCCTGGTATCGCGCGGCGTAGGCCTTGAGGATTTCCGGGCGGTCGAATTGCGGATCGATGCTGATGCTCAACAGCGCCACCTTTCCGGGGAACGCCCTGCCGAGGCGGCCCTGGAGTTCGGCAAAGTTCTTTGACATCAACGGGCAGAAATTCGGGATCGGGCAACGCGTGTAGATGAACGTCAATACCACAGCCTTGCCGCGATAATCGCTCAGGCGCACCGTCCCGCCGTCCTGGTCCAGGAGCGTGAACTCCGGTACGACCTCGCCGGTCTGCACGCGATCGGCTTCGCGGTCTTCATCCGGGTTCAGCCCCGCGGCCGCTTGCTCCTCGGAAACGCGCGTTATCCGGGAGATCCATGAATCGTCCTCGGTCACGGTCAGCTCGAACTGAACGTGGTCGCCCGGCTGAAGATTCGACAACAGTTCGGCCGACCTCACATTGAACGGCATTGTCATTGCCGGCATGTAACCGGGGATTTCGTCGTGCGCGATCCGGATGGACAGGTTTCCGGGGTCCAGGCTTCGGACGACGCCGCGCACTTCGAAGTGTTGTGCGTTGGCGGCGGACTCGGAGGACCGGCCTTGTGACTGTGAAAGCAGTACCAGTGAAATCGCGGCACTCACCGTGACTGCGACGAGAGAGAGGAGGACCAGTCTGGTTTTCATGAATTCTTCAAAAATCGGTTTGGCGCGTGCGCCAGGAAGCCAGCCATAACGGGATTACAAGCCAGGCGCTCAGCGCCATCCCCAGCGTCGGCGCGGGCACGCGCACGCCTGTTTGCGATGGCAGGTTCACAGCGCGGAACAGGCTCACGGGATTGAGCGCCAGCCATGCCGGCGCCGCTGGATCGCTCATGTCGCGCTCCGCCGGCTCGACTCCGCCGCTTTCATAGGCTGCGTGGAGGTCCGCGGCGGCTGCGTTCACGTGCGTTGTGTCGCAAATCAATTCAATTTCCGCCGCGGCCTCCGCCGATTGGGTGGAGACCATGATGCCCAATGCAACCAGGTCGAAGGCGAACACCGCGACGCACCAGACCAGCAATGCAGTGACGAGCGCCTGAACACGTGTTTTCGTGAAAGCCGACAGCGCGAGGCCAACGACAACAAAAACCAGCCCAAGCGCCAGCGCCGAAATCGCCAGCTTCACGAACGGGCCAACGCCCCCATCCCGTGCCGTCAGACCAATGACTGTGCCCGCGATGGCGAATCCGAGCACGAGCGGCACTGTGAGCGTGAGCCAGCCGCCCAACAGTTTTCCGAGCAGCAGGCGCAGCCGGGTGACGCCCGAGGCGAGGAGCAGTCGCAACGTTCCATTCTCCCGCTCGGCAACGATGAGATCGTGTCCGAGCAGGAGGCCGAGGAGAGGAACGAGGTACTGAACGAGGTTCAGCAGGCTGACGACGGTGCGTTCGTAACCCTGAACGCCGATGCGGCCGATCTGGAGCAGGCCAAGAAAGCTGGTGAGTCCGATGGCGCCCAGCCAGACGAGCACGCACGCGATCACCCAGCCACTGCGCAATCGGTCGCCGAATTCCCTGGCCGCGATCCGCCGGATCTGACGAAGTCTGCCTTTGCTGCGGGCGAGCGGCATCGCGGTTTCGGCCTTTTTCGCGCGGCCGGAGAGCGTTGCAGCCTGGAACACGGCGCTGTTCATGCCAGGACCTCCGCGTTGTGCGCGTGCGCGCGGGCGACGTGCTGGTAGAGTTCTTCGAGCGTCGCGCTGTGGCGGTATTCCGCTCTGAGCGCGTCCACCGGGCCGAACGCGGCCGGGGAACCGTTCAACAGAATCAGAGCGTGCGTGGCGAGCGGTTCCACGGCCGAGATCGTATGAGTGGAGATCAGGAGGGTGGCGCCTCGCTCGTGTTCTTCGCGCAGGATCGCCTGGAGCCGGTCGAGCACGGCGGGGTCCAGCCCGTTGAACGGCTCGTCGAGAATCAGCAGCTCCGGCGCGCCGCATAGTGCGATTGCCAGCCCCAGTCGCTGAAGCATGCCCTTCGACAACTCCCGCGCTTTCCGATGGTGAACGCGCCCAAGACCCACCCGTTCGAGTTGAAACCGGATCGCTTCGGGCGGATATCCCTTCAACCCTGCAAAGAACACTGCGTTCTCCCAGACCGTGCGATGCGGATAGAGTGAAACCCGTTCCGGCAGATAGCCGATCGACGTACGGTCGCGGTCCCGGGCGGGCGTGCTTGCGAAGCGGATCTCGCCGCCGGAAAGCAGCGTGAGGCCGAGCAGACAACCGAACAGCGTGGATTTACCCGCGCCGTTCGGGCCCAGCACGGCCAGTACGGATGCTCGCTCGATGGCGATGCTGATCTGTTCGAGCGCGCTCACCGCGCCATACCGCTTCGTGAGATTCGAGATGTGCAGAAGAGTGTTCATCGCGCGTCGCTGGTGGATTTTGGATTGCCGGGTGCCATGAGCGGGGCGAGATCCGTCACGCCCGCGACGTCCACGAGCGGCATCCGTTCCTCCCCTTTGCGCAACAGCGCGAGAGCCGGACTCATCGCCAGCACGCGCGCGTTCGGGTGCCGATCAACGATATACCCGAACACGTCGGTCTCGCGATACGGCGTGTCGCCGATGCCGTCGTGATTGCGATCCTGCCCGACATAGTCGCTCCAGAAATTGCCGCGGCCGTTCTCGGAGAATGCGTTCCGGCTTTGCCGGCCCTGTCCGGTTTCGAAAGGCGGTTGCCAGACCTGGTCCACGTTGCGGACGAACGCGTTTCCCACAAACAGGTTTCCCTCCGAGCCGCCGGTGAGATAGAGGCCGATGTCGTTGGTCGCGATGAGATTGTTTTCGAACCGGTTCTGGCTGGCCTGTTGAACGAAGAACCCGCGGTTCTGACCGGCGACGATGTTTCGGGTGACCTTTGAGTTTTCGAGTTGTTTCAGCACCATGCCGTGCCGGCGATTGGCAAAGGCCACGTTGGCATCGACGAGCGAGCCGCGGCTGAACATCAGAGTTGCCCCGACCGCGTTGCCGCTGAGCCGGTTCGTCAGCAACTGATTCCGATGGGAGTACATGTAGTGAATGCCGAAGCGCGTGTCGCTGATCCGGTTGCCGGCGATCACGTTGTCGTCCGCGTAGGAGAGATAGATCCCGTCGCGCTTGTGGCGGATCTGATTGGAGGCGATTTCGTTGCCGGTTGTCTTCCAGAGGTGGATGCCATTGCCGCGCGCGGCGGCGGCAACGCCGGGATTGCCCTGGATGACATTGCTGCTGATGACACACGCCGCCGCGCCGCGCACGTAAACGCCGAAACCATCCGTTTCGATGATGCATTCCCGCACCGCGGTGTGTTCGGCCTGGATCAGAATTCCCGAGTCGAATGTCGTGAGATCGCGGCCGGTGTTGCGAATGTGAATTCCCTGAACGGTCACGCGCGGGGCTGCGATGGTGATTGCGCTGCCCGCGTTGTCCGCGTCCAGCACCGGGTTGTTGGTGCCGATCAGGCGGATGGACTTGTTGATGACCACTCGTTCGCGGTACACGGTGGGCCCGGGCACAAGGACCGTGTCTCCGTTCCGCGCGGCCTCCAGCGTGGAGGCGATGGAGTTGGTGACAACCCAGGTGGCCGCCTGCGCATTCGGCAGGAACAACGCCGTTGCGCCAGCGGCGATCAGCAGGCGGAGCGCGGTTACCCACGGCCGCAACCTTTGAACAGCGCCGGGCATTGCCGAATTCGAATGCGCTTGCAAAACGTCGGCACTCGGATTGTGAAGGTGTGCTTTCACATTTGCGCGACGGTTGGGTCCGGATTGCCGCCAATGGCCGACAGCACGGTGAACACGACCGAGTTGATGAAGCGCGTCCGGTCAAAAGCGATCAGCACCGCGACCAGGATCATTATGGTGGCGCCGCTCCATTGCAGGCCGCGCATCAGCCAGGGGCGATGCACGAATTGCCATGTCCAATTGCCGACGGCCAGGGCAATGGCGGCCATCGGCACCGCCAGAGCCAGCGAGTAGGTGCCCAGGATCAGCGCGCCCCAGTACCACGTGGACGTGCCCACGAAAATCAGGAGCGGATACAAAATCGCGCCGCCCATGCAGGTCAGGCAACTGACGGACAACCCCAACCCGGCGCAGAAGGAATTCGCGGGTGTGATGTTCTCCGGGTTGCGCAGACTCAATCCCGGCGCGCGAATGACTGCGGCGCGCCGGGGCGAAACCAGGCTCACAGCCCACGCGATTCCCATCCGCACGCGGCGTCCCAGCTTCGCCAGCCAGACAAAGCAGCGTCCGCCCGGTTTCATCAGGCCGACCGATTTCAGCGCAAAATAGACGAGGAAAGCCGCGCCGAGCCAGTTGGCGTAGCGCGTCCATGAGCCGAAGCCGGGCCCGTGGTCTGCATGAGGAGCGGGGTCGCTCGCTGGCGCTGCAACGCCGGTGTTGTTGAGTTGATCCGGGCCGCAGAAGACGTCTTCGACCTGTGCGCCGGATCCGAGGGCGGTTTGCATGCTGAGCAATTCGCGTCCGAGCAGGGCGACGGTCGCGCCGCTGGCCATGTAGAGCACGGTGAATCCCATGACGAACGCCGCGAGATTGCGGAGGATTCGCCCGCGCACGGCGATGGGCAGGCGGGCGCCGCGTTCGGCGCCGGCTGCCGAGCTGACCACGCCTGCGATGATGCCCGTGTAGTAGGTGGTAAGTTCGATGGCGCACGGGCTCAGGATCACCATCAGCGCGCCGATCACTCCGAGCACCAGCATCAACGTGCTGGCCACCGTGCGCACCGGCTCGGGTTCCACCACCGGCAGTTTCCATTCGAAAACGCGCTCCGGTGTCTTGCCGACGCCGTTCACGATGAGTCTGAAATGGCCGCGTTCGGGGGCAAAGATGGGCTCGCCGGAATTGTCCACGAGCGGAAACACGAGCAGATACATGTTGTGGTGTTCGCTCAGCACCACCGGCGTTCCCAGAGACGGGAAGCGGTCCCCTTTGCTGTCCTCGAGCAGAACTTTCCCGCGCAGATCCAGGTCGGCGATGGAGCCGACATGCGTGTTGATGCCGATGAGAAACGGTTGCGCGCGATTCTCCCACTGCTCGAGGTACCGCTCCAGTTTCACCCGTTTCACGAAAGCCGGCGTCGCATAAGTGGCATCGACGTAAACGTCCGACAGCGACACGCGCGAGGCGTCGCTTTGACGGGCCGTGCCGGGATGCCCGGACTGGAGCTTGGGAACGACGTAGATTCCCAGGACGAAGACGGCGAGCAGGAGCGTGACCCCGGAGATGAAGAGAATGCGCGTGGCTTTCATGATGCGGTGCCCTGGATGACGCCCTCTTCGCAGCCGAGGGACGTGTTACGGGATGGCACGGGCACGGGACCACGGGGGCGGGCAGGCGTTCGGACGCTGCGGCCCGCAGTGCCGCAGTCCGCGAAGGCGGCGGCGGCCTGCAGCGCGAGCCCGAGGCCGACCAGCCACGCGCCGGCGCCCAGGCGCGAGCTGACCTCGAACTGCGCGATCTTTGTCGTGCCGAGCAGCGGCGGCGTGAAGTCGTCCACGCCGATCATGGCGACGTTGTTGCGTTTGTGGCCGATATCGTGCATCTGCGCTTTCGCCTGGAGCGCTGCGATGACCAGCGCGGTCAGCACGGAACAGCTCACAACGATCAGCGCGTATCGGCGCGCGGCCGCGGGCAGGAGGATTGCGATAACGCCCAGGACGGCGCCGGACATGATCGTTGCGGGCAGCCAGCGGAACTGGGGCAGGGTCTCGGGGACGTGAACGCCGATGTACTGGTTCAGCACCGCGAGTTCCTGGAGGTCGCCGCGCATGGAGTCTGGATAGACGCGGACGCGCAACGCTTCTTCATCGCGGTATTGAGGTCCTTCCATCCGCATCTGCCAGAGCGGCAGTTTGAGGCTGAAGAACAGCAGTGCGGCGGACACCAGAATCAGGCCAATCCCGGCGAGGCGAAGGGCAGTGATTCTCGACGGTTGCCTATTCATAGGCGGAGGCGGCTGCGGGTTGCACGCTGCGGAGTTTTTCCTCCTTCGCAAGCGGTCCCAGGTGATCGTTGAGTTCGGCGCCTTTCGGTTTCACGAGCATGCGGCCGCGCATCTCGAGGTGTAGCGCCGAACAGAACCAGGTGCAGTAGTACCAATAGGTGCCCGGCTTGCCGGCGATAAACGTCGCTTCGGCTGTCTGGCCGGGGTCCACTGCGATATTGATCCCGAGCCGCGGAATCGCGATGCCGTGCGTCATGTCGCGGACCGTTTCCACATTGGTCAGGTGCAGCCGCACTTCGTCGCCCTCGTGCACTTCGAACTGCTCGGGAACGAATTTCGATCGGATGCAGGTCATGTAAACGTCCACCCTGTTGCCGTTGCGCACGACCTTCTCCTCGCCCATTTTTACCGCGGCGGGTTGCGGTTCGTGCGTCTGCACCACGATGTCTTCGAGCACCGACCGGTGCACCATCACCGCGTCGTGCGGCTCGGGAAGCGAGGGGAACGCCGCGACGACGCGCATGCGGTCGCCGGAGATGTCGATGAGCTCCTGCGATTCGGGCATGGCGGGTCCGACGGGGAGGAACATGCCCTTGCTGAGTTTGTTGAGGGAGAGCAGCCAGTCGCCGCTGGGATGGCTGGTGTCGGCGCCGGCGGCCTTGGTGTGGCCGACGTTGTAGTGGACATCCACGCGATCGACGATGTAGTCCGGTTTCCCGGCGATGGCCTTTTCGATGTTCCACTTCACGATCTGGGAATCGACGAAGAGCGACGTGTAGGCGTTGCCGCGATTGTCGAACGTGGTGTGCAGCGGTCCCAGGCCGACTTCCGGCTCGGCGATCACCTTCAATGTTTTCGCGTCAATGATTGTGACGGTCGGCGAGAGCTTGCCACTGGCGAGAACGTACTTGCCGTCGGGCGTGACGTTGCATCCGTGCGGGTTCTTCGGCACGGGGATCAGCGTGAGGACGCCCGGCACCTTTTCAGATTCGATGACGGGAACGCCGTTGATCGTCGTGTATTTCCCTTCGGCAAGCGCTTTCTCGGCGAGGGGCACGTCGATCGCCCCGACGGCGTCGCGGTCGAATTCGATCATGCCCTCGGAGCTGACGGCGTTCTCGGTGTTATACATTGTGACGAACACGTAGCGGCCGTCCTTGCCGGAGCTGGCGATGTCCGCGTTGCCGACGAAGCTGATCTGGAATTTCGTCTCGAGCGTTTCGGCGTCGAGGAAGGCGACGACCGAGCGGTACTTCTCGGGATCGGTGGTGTTGCCGGCGGCGTCGGTTTCGAGTTCGCCGTTGACGAACACGTATTTGCACGATGGCAGCCAGGCGGCCAGGCCGTGCGCGCCTTGGAGGTTCGGGACCACGGCGATGGCGGCGACCTCGAAGGTGCGCAGGTCGATCTTCGCGACGCGATCGTTGGCCTTGTCGTTGATCCACAGCCAGCGTCCGTCGTAGCGGCCGTCCGTCTGGCTCAACACCGGATGATGCGTGTCGCCCCAGAGCGGGCCGGTGGCGGCGAGGCGCTTGTAGGTTTCGGATCCCGGGTTGTTGGCGTAGCCGAGCGCGGCGCGCGGTTCGAAGATGGGAATCTCCTTGATGAACCGGCAAGACGGAATGCCATAGACGAACACGCTGCCGCTCTGTCCGCCGCTGAGGAAGGCGTAGTAGTCGTCGAGTTTGCCGGGCGGCACGTAAACCTGGCGCGCGGCTGATTCCGCGCGGGCTTCGGCCTGCTTCCGGCGCGCCGTGGTGTCCGAATCGCAGCCCGTCGTCGCAAGCGCGGCGGCTGCGGCCAAAGGAAGGAATACTTTCAGTCTCATGTGAGGTCTCTTGTCTTACTCGTAGGAAGCGGTTTGTCCGGCGCTGTCATCCTCGACGATGAACGTGCCGTTCATCAGCGGATGCAGCTTTTCGGTGGAACACTGCGTCGCGCAGTAGAACGTGAACTTGCCGGCGCGGCTCGCGCGGAACTTTACCGTTTTGGGAGCGCCCACCATCGCGCCGTTGACAAAGGCATCTTCGTCGTAGCTGCTGATGGCGAAGCCGTGCCCGACGCCGAGCCCGTTGTCCGTGGGTTCGAACGTAATCTCGACCACCTGGCCTTTCTTCACGCGGATGACATCCGGCACGAATTTCCACGCGCGCTCGCTGAGCTGAATGCGCACGTCGGGGTCGCCCAGGGGCTCGCGGTCGAGGAAATTCTGGGATTGCCGGGCGATGGCCTGCGGCGCCGCCGGCTGCGCGAACGTCTCGACGTAGTACGCCAGCTTCCACGCGTCGGTTTCGGGGATCGCCCCGTGATAGCCGATCATCGGCGTGCCGTTGAAACCGGTCAGGATCGAACGAACGATGTCTTTGGTCGAGTAACCCGACTTGAACGCGCCGGGCTTCGAGAAGTCGCGAGGCCGGATCCGCGTGTTGTTGTCGTCCACCAGGCTCGCTGCGGACGGACCGTCGCCGCGGCCCGACTCGCCGTGGCAATTGATGCACGCCATCTTCGTGAAAAGGGCGCGGCCTTCCTCGACGGCAGCGGGAGTCCGCGCGGGCGGAGCGCCGAGGGCGACAACCGCGGTGCGATCCTCTTCCGGATTCGCGAATCGAGGTGAAAAGGTCTTGATGTATTCGACCACCGCCCACCGGTCGTTCTCGTCGAGGATGTGTTTCCACGGGGGCATGGGCGTTCCCGGCATGCCGAGCGACACGGAACGGAACAGATCGACATCCGTCGGCAATCGGCCGGTCGGAGTCGAACGCAGGCGGTAGTTGGCCTTCACGAAATCCCGCGGCTTCGGAAGCAGGAACGCCGCGGCGTCGCCCTTGCCGTCGCCCTCGACGCCATGGCACGCCGCGCAGTTCTGATCGTAAACGTGCCTGCCGCGCTCGATGAGTTCGGGCGTGACCGCGGGTTTGGGAGGAACAGGCAGATCGGAGAAGGTGATTCGGGCGGGCGACGACGCGGTGTCGGCTTTGGCGAGTTGGACCGTATCGGCGGTGTTCTCGGCGCGACCGCACCCGGTGAGGACCAGCCCGAAGATCAGAGGTGAAACGTGAGCAAATCTTGTCTTCACGCACGCCAGAATAAGCCGGTCTGGAGGCCCCGATCTTTGAGCCAGGTCAAAGAATTCGGGTGAAAGCGTTAAAAACAGGGCTTTCTTACGCCTGTGATGATCATGACTAATGCATTCCCTTTTTAGCTTTCAGGCATTCTGCCGGGAGGGTTCCGCCGAGGCATACCGTTTGTAACTTTCCCCGCGCTCGCGGCTCAATGGTGGCAGCGGTGAACACAAACACAAACGCATATGAAGTCAGTCATTGAATTGGACAGCCAAAGTTTTGAAACGGAACTCGGGAAGGCTGGAGTGCCTGTGGTGGTGGATTTTTACGCCCCATGGTGCGGGCCGTGCAAAATGCTGGAGCCGTTGCTGGACACATTGTCCGGTGAACTCGATGGCCGCGTCCGGTTTGCCAGGGTGAATGTGGATTGCGCGCCCGACCTGGCGGCGCGTTACGGGATCACCGGCGTGCCCACGCTCATCATCTTCAAGAACGGGATCATCCTCGACACTCTCGTCGGCATACCGTCGCCGCGAGCGTTGAGGGCGCGCCTTGAGGAGTTGGCCCCGCCGCCGGCGCCGGCTTCCGCGCCATCCGCATTCTGAACCCGCCGTCTCCACAAACGAACGAACCGACGATGATGAAACTGGAAAACGCGATTCGAATTCTGGCGGGGACCATGGTGCTGATCAGCATTGTCCTCGCGCATTGGGTCAGCCAATGGTGGCTCTTGCTGGCGGCGTTCGTCAGCCTGAACCTGATTCAGTCCGCCTTCACCGGCTTCTGTCCGGCGGCGAACATCTTTCGAAAGCTCGGCATCGGGAAGGAGGGAGGCTCGTGTTGTCGGTGATTCTGAGCGTTGCGTTGGGCGCGGGTCTGGGGGCAATGCTCGGTTACTTCGGCCAATGTTCCTCCGGCACGTGTCCCCTGACTTCAACCTGGTGGCGCGGTGCGATCTACGGCGCGGTGCTGGGGTTGATCTTCGGCCTCGGTTCAGCGGGCAAACGGTAGGCGAATGAAAACGATCTGCCATTTCCTCCCGATGCGCGTCGGTGGCGCAGCGCAGAACGCCCCTAGGCCGCTCCGCCGGCGGATGGCCGTCGCGCGGCACGGCAAACGAACGGGCTTCGTCGCGTCCGTCGTCGCCGTTCTTCTCGCGCCCACCCTGCTCGTCCACGCGGTCGAGCCATGGACGCTGGAGCGCGCGATCGGTTGCGCTCTGACGAACAGTCCGGACGCGCGGATCGCGCAGAAGCGGATCGCCGCTGCCAGGGCGGGTATCGAACAGGCCAACGCCGCCCTTTGGCCGCATCTGCAATTCCAATCCAGCTACACCCGCACGGACAGCCCGATGATGGTCTTCGGCAGCGTCCTCAACCAGCGCGCGTTCAGTCCGTCGCTCGATTTCAACGATGTGCCCGACATGGACAACCTCAACGTACGAGGCGCGTTGATCCAGCCCCTTTATGCCGGCGGCGGTATTCGCGCCGGTCGCGATGCCGCCAGGGCGGGCGCCGAGGCGGCGAAAGCCGGCGCCGAGGCAGTGCGCAACGAGCTGGCTTTCGAGGTCGCCCGCGCGTTTCACACGGTTCTGAAGACCCGCGAATTCGTCCGTGCCGCCGAGGCCGGCGTCCGCTCGTTTGAGAACAATCTCCTTATTGCCAGCAACCGCGTGGCCGCGGGCACGGCGCTCAGGACCGACGTTCTGGACATGCAGGTGCGGCTGGCGCAGGCGCGCGAGGACCTTGTGCGCGCGCGCAATGCCAACGCCCTGTCCGAGCGTCTGCTGCGCACCCTGGTGGGCATTGAGGGGGACGACACTGAATTCGCCGTCGCGGAGACGGCGCCGGCGGGATTCGCGCCGGAGGACGATGATTTTTCGCGCCGACCGGAACTGATCGCCGTTGCCGAACAGGAGCGCGCGGCCGAAGCGCAGGTTCGCGGGGCGAAGTCCGGTTATCGCCCGCGTGTCGGCGCCTTTGGCAGTCTCGATTACGACCGCGGCTGGCGGACGGGTGGTGACGGGAAGAGCTACACCGCAGGCGTGATGATGCAATGGGATTTGTGGGAGGGCAACCGGACGCGCGGACGAGTGAGCGAGGCACAGGCCAACCTTGACGCGGTGCGCGAGGAGAAGCGGAAGCTCCGGCTGGCGATCGGCTTTGAGGTCGAGCAGGCCCGCCTGCAACTCAAGGAAGCGAGCGAACGGCTGGCGGTCACCGAGGCGGCCGTGGCGCAGGCGCAGGAAAGCGTGGACCTGACCCGCTCGCGCTTCGAGCAGGGCCTGATGACGTCCGCCCAGCTCATCGACGCCGAGACGGCGCTGATCGCGGCCCGCGTTCGCCGCGCCGAAGCCGAGGCCGACCGGCGCATTGCCATAGCCGCGCTGCGCAAGGCCCTCGGTCGTCCGCAACTCGATTCCAGTTTTTGAAAACATGAGAGTACTGAAATACTCGCTTCTTCTGTTGGGATTCGTCGCGCTGTCTGGCGCCGGCTGCCGGCGCCACAACAGCTCCGGGCCGGCCGCGCCCGCGCTGCCTGCGGTTGCCGTGCGCGTGCAGACCGTCGAGCCGAAGCCACATGTAGCGACCGAAGAAACCGTTGGCACCGTCCGCGCCCGATTGCGGGCGCGGATCGAGTCGAAAGTGGCGGGACGCATTCTGGAGATGCGCGCCGAGCCGGGCGGGGTGGTGAAGGCGGGCGATCTGCTGGCGCGGCTTGATGTTCAGGAGATTCGCGCCCGGCTCGACCAGGCGCTCGCGACGCAGCAACAGGCTGCCGGCGATTTGAAGCGCTTCAGCGCGCTGCTCGAACGCGACGCCGTGACGCAGGCGGAATTCGACGCGGTGCAGATGCGCGCGCGCGTGGCCGACGCGGCAGTGAAGGAGGCGCAAACGATGCTGAGTTACGCGGACGTGGTCGCCCCGTTTGACGGCGTGGTGACGCGCAAACTGGCGGACATCGGGGACCTCGCCGCGCCGGGCAAACCGCTCGTGGAGATGGAGGATCCGCTTCACTTGCGGCTCGAAACCGACATTCCGGAGGCCCTCATCGGCAGAGTGAAGCCGGGCGCGGTGATGTCGGTCCGCGTTTCCGGCGTTGGCGAACTGGCGGGCACGGTGAGCGAAATCGCGCCGTCCGCCGACCCGAACAGCCGCACCTTTGCCGTGAAGCTCGACCTGCCGCCTGCGGAAGGATTGCGCGCCGGGCAGTTCGGGCGCGTCGCGGTGCCGGTGTCGGAAACAACGGCGTTGCGCGTGCCGGTTTCAGCCGTGGTCCAGCGCGGCCAGCTTCAAATGGTCTTTGTCGTTGCCGACAACCGCGCGGTCATGCGTCTGGTGAAAACGGGCAGGCGCGTCGGCGGGGAAGTGGAAATCGCCTCGGGCCTTTCGCCCGGGGAAAGCGTCGTCATTGAAAACGCCGACTCGATAGTGGACGGCCAGCCGGTGGAGATCAGATCGTGAAGCCCGTTCCTCAGCACGGTCACAACGGGCTCGGCATTGCGGGCCGCATCGCCCGGGCGTTCATTGATTCGAAGCTCACGCCGCTCATCGTCGTGGCGTCGATCCTGCTCGGATTGTTCGCCGCGCTGCTGCTGCCGCGCGAGGAGGAGCCGCAGATCAAAGTGCCGATGATTGATGTGATGGTCGGCATGCCGGGCTTCAGCGCCGCGGAAGTCGAGGAACGCGCAACGCGGCCGATGGAAAAGCTGCTGTGGGAGATCCCCGGCGTGGAATACATCTACTCGATCTCGCGACCCGGTGAGTCGCTCGTCATTGTCCGGTTCAAAGTGGGCGAAGACCCGCACGAAAGCCTCGTCAAGCTCAGCGAGAAGCTGCGCTCGAATTTCGACCGCATCCCCCCGGGCGTAGGCTTTCCGCTGATCAAGCCCCGGAGCATTGACGACGTGCCGATCCTGGCGCTGACGTTCCACAGCGACCGTTACGATCACCTGATGCTGCGCCGGCTCGTTGCGCAGGTGGACGATGCCGTGAAACAGGTGCCGCTGGTGGCGGAAACCACGATCATCGGCGGCGCGCGACAGCAGGTGCGGGTCCTCCTCGATCCGGTTCGGCTGGCTTCCCGCAACCTGACACCGGCCGGGCTCGTCCCGATGCTGCGCCAGGCCAATCGGCAGTACGCCGCCGGCAACATCACCGGGAACGACGAGGAAGTCGTGGTGGAGACCGGCGCATTCCTCCGCACGGCGGACGAGGTGGGCAGCGTTGTGGCGGGGGTGTTCGGCGGAAAACCGGTTTACCTGCGCGAGGTTGCGGACATTGTCGAGGACGCAGAGGAACCGACGCAGTACGTGTTCTTCGGGAACGGGGCCGCAACCGGTCGCATTGGCAATGAACGGCCCGCCGTCACGCTCAGTATTGCCAAACGGCCCGGCGCCAATGCCATCTCCGTCGCCAACGAGGTCCTGCGCAAGGTGGACACGCTCAAGGGCTACGTCATTCCGAACGACGTGGAAGTGAGCGTGACGCGGCATTATGGCGAGACGGCGAACGAGAAATCGAACGAACTGCTGTTGCACATGGCGATTGCCGTGGTGGGCGTGTCCGCGTTGATCTGGCTGACGCTGGGCTGGCGCGAGTCCGGCATCGTGGCCATGGCGATTCCGGCGACGCTCGCGCTGACGCTGCTGGTGTTCTATCTCGCCGGATTCACGCTCAATCGCATCACGCTGTTCGCGCTCATCTTCAGCATCGGCATTCTGGTGGACGACGCGATTGTCGTGGTGGAAAACATCGTGCGCCATTTTCACCTTCCCGAAAGCCGTGGCCGCAGCCGCATCGCGGTGGCCGTCGAAGCGGTTGGCGAGGTGGGCAATCCGACGATTCTGGCGACCTTTGCCGTGGTTGCCGCCGTGCTGCCGATGGCCTTTGTGGGCGGGCTCATGGGACCGTACATGCGGCCAATTCCGATCGGCGCCAGCGCGGCGATGCTGTTCTCTCTTGCGGTGTCGTTCATTGTCACGCCGTGGGCGGCCATCCGCATCCTGGGCTGGCGGAAGCAGCGCGAGGCGGAAGACTCAATGGTGGAGAGGAGTGAGCCTGATACGGACTCGCGGCGTGGCGGCGTGTTCGCGCGGTTCTATCGGCGCATCATGTCGCAACTGATCGCCCGACCCGGCTGGCGGCACATGGCGCTGGGCGCGATCGGCGCGCTCACTCTGGGCGCGATGGCGCTCGTCGGCGTCGGCCAGGTGAAGGTGAAGATGCTGCCCTTCGACAACAAGAGTGAGTTTCAGATCATTCTGAACATGCCGGAAGGCAGCTCGCTGGAACGGACCGCGCGTGCCGCGCGAGAGATTGCCGCCGCCGTCCGCATCGAACCTGAGGTCACTGATTACCAGATCTACGCCGGCACCGCCGCGCCGTTCAACTTCAACGGGCTGGTGCGCCACTACTTCATGCGGCGCGGCGCCCATGTCGCCGATATTCAGGTCAATCTCCTTCCGCGGCAGGAACGCCGCGCCCAGAGCCACGACATCGCCAAACGCATCCGCCCGCGCGTGGCTGCGATCGCCGAACAATACGGTGCGCGCGTGGCCGTGGCCGAGGTGCCGCCCGGCCCGCCCGTGCTTCAAACGCTGGTTGCCGAGATCTACGGGCCGACCGATGAAGCGCGCCTGAAGCTGGCGGAGAAGGTGCGGGCCATTTTCAAACAGACACCCGGTGTGGTGGACGTGGATTGGTATGTTGAAGCCGACCAGCCCAGAACGCAGTTCGTCATCGACAAGGAAAAAGCCGCGCTTCATGGCGTCAGCGCGGAGAATATTTCCACCACGCTGCGCCTGGCCGTGGCCGGTGACACGCTGGATCTCCTGCACCGGCCGCGGGAGAAAGAGGACGTGAACATTGTCTTTCAAGTGCCGCTGGCGGACCGTACGTCGCCCGAGGACCTGCTGGCATTGCGCGTGCGTTCTGGCGATGCAAATGCGCTGCCCGAGCCCGGCAACGCTCCCGGGGGCCCGCCGCTGGTTCCGCTGCGAGAGCTGGTGAGCATCGAGCGGACCGTCGCGGACAAGAGCATTCACCGTAAGAATCTGATGCCCGTAACGTACGTGATTGGCGATGTGGCGGGCGCGGTCGAGAGCCCGGTGTACGCGATTCTGAAGATGAACCAGGCGCTGCGCCGGCTCGATACCAGGGAATTAGGCGGCAGCGGAGCGCCGCTCGGGATCTTCAACGCCGTCCTGCCGTTCACCGACCGCGAGCCGGCGCTCAAGTGGGACGGCGAATGGCAGATTACCATCGAAGTGTTCCGCGACCTTGGTCTGGCGTTTGCCGCGGTGCTCGTGCTGATCTACATCCTGATGGTCGGCTGGTTCCGGTCGTTCCTTACGCCGTTCATCGTCATGACGGTGATTCCCTTTTCGCTCATCGGCATTCTGCCGGCGCACGGGCTGATGAAGGCGTTTTTCACGGCCACTTCGATGATCGGCTTCATGGCCGGCGCCGGCATTGTGGTGCGCAACTCGATCATTCTCGTGGACTTCATCGAAATGCGCCTGGCGCAAGGAATGACTCTCGCCGACGCGGTGGTGGATGCGGGCCTGGTCCGTTTCCGGCCGATCATGCTGACCGCGCTGGCGGTGGTGGTCGGCGCGAGCGTCATCCTGTTCGATCCGATCTTCCAGGGGCTGGCCATTTCGCTGATGGCGGGCGGCATCGTCTCGATGCTGATCAGTCCCGTTGCCGTGCCGCTGCTGTACTTCATGGCGAACCGCCGAAAGGGGGAATCGTTTGCGGTGGCGACGGCGTAACCGCGGCGCCGCAGAGGCGACTGAACTCGCGGGGGTTTGACCGGAGCGTTCAGCGGCCGCCGCGCCCGTCTCCGTTGGGCAAGGGCTGCGGTCCTTTACATTCCGCGCTGTTTCAAGGAGGATACGGTGAATGTCGGACGACCGTGCAGCATTGACGGACGATGGCGTGCTGGTGAGACAGGCCAGGGCCGGCGACATGGCGGCGTTCGAGGAGCTGGTCCGGCGCCACGAGCGCGCTGTTTTTTCCCTGGCGCGTCGCATGCTCCAGAATGAACAGGATGCCGAGGACGTGACGCAACAGACGTTTCTGAGCGCGCTGGAGCATCTGCGAAATTTCCGCGAGGAGGCCAGTTTCTACACCTGGCTGCGGCGCATTGCCACGCACGCGGCGCTGAAGATCATTCGCAAGCGCCGCGGTCTGGACACGATTTCGCTCGACGCGGCCACCGCGCCGGACGAGAACGACCACATTCCGCATCCGGAATACATTGCGGACTGGCGCGCCACGCCTGAGAGCCTTGCGCGCCGGAACGAGACGAGGCGGCTGATCGAGGAGGCGCTGGGGGAATTGGACGACAAGCATCGTGTAGTGTTCGTGCTGCGGGACGTGGAGGGGCTTTCGGTCAGGGAAACGGCGGACGTCCTCGGGTTGAGTGAGGCGAACGTGAAGGTGCGCCTGTTGCGGGCCCGGCTGCAACTGCGCGAAAGGCTCACCCGGTTGTTTGGCGACCCGGACCGCCGGGTAGCGCGGGAGGAACATGCTCATTGAAGTGGAAATGGCTGTAACTTCCTTCCCGTTCGCGGCTCGCTGTGATTGAGATGGTGCGATCATGAAATGCCAGGACCTGCTGAAGCAACTGAACGAATACGTGGACGGCACTCTTGACCCGTCCGTCTGCGAGGAGTTCGAGAAGCACATGGCCGGCTGCAATCCCTGCCAGGTTGTGGTGGACAACATCCGCAAGACGATCATGCTTTACAAGGCGGGCGAGCCCTATGAGCTGCCCGCGGCGTTTCGGGAGAAGCTGCACGCGGCCCTGCGGCAGAAGTGGAAAGAAACCCATACGCCGGAATGAAGGGTTGGATCAGGCGCCCGGGCGCGGTTGATCACCGCAGCGGATTCCACAAATCCACCTTCGGCGGCGCGTAGGTTTGCTCAAAGGGCAGCGGCTCGCTGTGGCCGTCCACGAACGTGTAATTCGCTCTGTTGCGATGGCGCTTTGAATTCACGTCGCTCGCGTCGTCGGCTGTGATCCAGAAGTTCGGCATGATGTGGTCGGCGCCGCCGGCATTCTCGGCAAAGAGAATCGTCACGGTGGGCTGCGGGATTTGCGACCAGCGCCGCCAGGTTCGGGGTTTGCCTGCATAATCATCGTCGGGGCCGAGTTCGTAGAACACGTTCAACCCGTAGCTCCATTCCGCGACGCGGCGGTCCGAGGGACAGTGATAGACGCCTGTCAACAGGTTGGTCCGACGGATGGTGAACCGAGGTGCGGCGCAATGGCCCGGCCCCAGGGCAGTTGCCCGTGCGCAAAGGCGGAATGCTGGCTGCGCGGGAATTCATCGCCGTTGTCGTCGGCGTACGCGCGTACCGCCAACCCAAGCTGGCGCATCTGGTTCAGGCACTGAATGGATCGAGCCGATTCCTTCGCGCGCGACAACGCGGGCAGAAGCATTGCCGCGAGCGCGGCAATCACCGCGATCACAACCAGCAGCTCAATCAGCGTGAACGCTCCGCGCTCGCGGCAGTCCGCCGTCTCGGCACCCTGCAAGTTCGGAGTGGAGACGGCCTCGTCCTCACGCGGGTGCTGCCCCGCGTCATAATGGCCGGCTTTCACGGGATATAGCGCATCCGAAAGAACTGCTGCCTGGCGCTGCCGTCGAGGACAACGCCGGACCAGCCGTCGGCTGTCACCGGCGCCTTGGTTACCGGCGTCCAGTTGGACTCATCCACGGCGCCGGCGCACTCAAGCGTCCAGTTCGTTGCGGTGTTGGACGGCCAGGACACGAATCCACCGGGCGTTATGCGCAACACGGGCCGGCCATCCGGCACGTTCGTCCAGTTGAACGTGAACGGACCGCTGCTGGAACCCGGCAGTTCCTGCCCGGACACGACATCGAGCAGAAACACTTCGAACGTCGCAGCCAGCTCGTTTGTTCCCGGTGGAGCGGCGACTGCCGGATGGAACATCATGCCGTTCCAGTGCAGGGCGTTGGTCACGCCGTCGGTGCCGAAGATCGGCTCGAACAGCTTCGGCGCGGAAGCGGAGTAACGGTAGATCCGCAAGTCAGCGGAGCCGGAGAGCTTGCGGATCCACATCTGCGCCCCGGGTGGCAATGGGTCGCTGTTCACGTCCATCGCGAAGCCGTAGCGCCGGCTGAAGGACGCGCCCTGGCGGCTCGGGTCCAGAGCGTCGAACCACAGATCAGCCGGATCGAAGCTGTCGCCCGGATGGCTGACGAGCAGCGGGATGAGCTGCGGGACTTCAACGGGCATCCTGACGTGCATGCGTCCTTCTGCCGCGTGATAGGACACCATCGGCATAACCATGCCGCCCTGCATAGGGATCATCGTGAGGACGGCGGCCTGCGCCGATGGCGCGGCGGCCACCGCCGCGACAGTGGCGACGGCCACGCGTTGAATCAGACCGGAAGCGAGTCTTTTCATAACGGAGATTTCAGGGTTATCGGGCCGGCAGCCCGCTCCTTGCGCAACGGAATGCGAGTAGCGTGTTCGCGACCCGGGTTCAGAGAAACAGAATGACGGTTCGCGCGAACCGCCGGACAACAGGCTGGAAAAGGCGGTCAGAGAACCGCCGCAAGCGAACGAGGCGGAGGGCCAGGAGGTGAATCTATGAAGTCGGCGTGCGGGCCGGGAACGAATCCCGCAAGTGTTCCGCTGCGGATGGGAGGTTGGGGCACTTCAACGCCTCGACAGTCGCAGAAGAGTTCGGGCAGCTTGACCGTCGTTGTCAGGGGCAATTCGTGTTGTTCCCGTTGCTCCTGCTGCCGGGCCTGGCGGATGCCCAGGCACATGTTGCAGGGATGCTCGCCATCGAATGTTTTCTGGAGGCCTCGCTGAGCGAGTCGGTTCTGGCGAACGCCGCGAACATGCGCGCCCAGGCCACGGACTGGAGCGCGAACCAGTGTCCGCCGAGCATGAAGAACAGGGCGAGCAGACTGGCCGCAACACCGGTTGCCTTGAATAGACGCGAGTTTACCGATGGCATCAGGAAACTCCCGCGGACCGTTGAAGTCAATACGGGCGTGCCCCGGCGCGCCGGCGCCGCAACCCCGACGGGTTGACCGGGAACGGATTCCGGAGTCACGCGCTGTCGGATGGGCTGGCAGTTTTCCATGTGCGATACGAGCCGGTCAGGTTGCGGACCCGGAAGCCGTGCTGGACCAGGATCCGTGAGGCGAAGTAGGAGCGTTGTCCACTGTGGCAGTATGCAATGATCTCGCGATCCCGCGGCAACTCGCCCAGACGCCCGCGCAGTTCATCCAGCGGAATATGAATTGATCCGGGCAGGAAACCTGCCGCGCGCTCTTCCTCGCTCCGCACATCGAGAAGCGCGGTTGTGGCGGGATCGAGTGATGTCACCTCATGCCATTGGGCAAGGTGCACGTCGCCGGCCAGAACGTTCTGCGCCGCCATCCCCGCGAGATTCACGGGGTCTTTGGCGGAGCCGAACGGCGGCGCGTAGGCCAACTCCAGTTCCGCCAGATCGTGCACCGTCATGCCGGCCTTCAGCGCCGTTGACAACACGTCAATGCGTTTATCTACGCCTTCCCTGCCGATGGCCTGCGCGCCCAGCAGTCTGCCGGTGTCCGGCGCAAAGAGGATTTTCATCGCGATCGGTTCGGCGCCGGGATAGTAGCCGGCGTGCGAACCGGGGTGGAGGTGGAGGGCCTGATAGGAGATTTGCGCTTTGCGTAACGATTTCTCATTGGCTCCGGTGCAACCGGCTGTCAGGTTGAACAGCCGCAGAATGGCCGTGCCCCACGTGCCGGTGTATCGTGATGGCCGCCCGAAGATATTGTCCGCCGCGATGCGGCCCTGCCGGTTCGCCGGACCGGCCAGAGGAATAAGCGACCAGTCGCCCGTCACGGCGTCGCGCACTTCGATGGCATCGCCCACCGCCCAGATGCGCGGGTCGCTCGTTTGCAGGTGTTCGTTGACGCGAATGCCGCCCCGCGCGCCGATCTCAAGCCCTGCGCTCCGGGCCAGGTCCACTTCCGGTTTTACGCCAAGACCGAGCACGACGGAGTCGGCCGGTAAACGCCTTCCGCTCTTGAGCACCACGATCGAGGCGCGGGCCGGTTCGTCTGCGGACGGGGCGTCAAAGGCGGTCACCGGATCATTCAGGTGCAGCGAGACGCCGTTGGCGCGAAGCTCCTCGTGCAGCCAGGCGGCCATCTCGGGATCGAACGGCGTCATCACCTGCGGCAGCGCTTCCACGAGCGTCACGTCGAAATCCCGGCGGCGCAGTTGCTCGGCCATTTCCAGACCGATGTAGCCGCCGCCGATGATCACCGTGCGGCAACGGAGGCAACCGTGCGACCACTCCATGATTCTTTCGACGTCAGGAACGTTGCGGACCGTGAAATGGTTCGGGCGATCCAGTCCGCGAATCGGCGGTTTGAGGGGAGACGCGCCGGTGGACAGGACGAGCGCGTCGTAGGGTTCTTCGTATTCCCGGCCCGTTGGCAATTCCCGGACCCTGACGGCCTGCCGCGCCCGTTGCACTGAGACAACTTCGGTGTTGACCCGCACATCGAGGTTGAACCGTGCGCGCAGTGTCTCCGGTGTTTGCAGCAGCAGCGAATCCTGCTCAACGATTTCGCCCCCGACGTAGTAAGGCAGCCCGCAGTTCGCAAACGAGACGTGAGGGCCGCGTTCGAAGACGATGATTTCGCAGTGTTCGCACAACCGCCGCGCCCGGGTCGCGGCGCTTGCTCCGCCGGCCACCCCGCCTACGATGACAATTCGCTTCTTCATTGCTTCCTCTGAACGAGCCGCCAGAGTGACGAAGGTTACAGAAAGCGCAATGGTTCCGTGCAGACCGTCTCGGGCAGGGCTCGTGGCGACTTCATGGGTGCGCGTGACCGAAGGTGACGATCAGAACGGCGGCGCCGAGTCCGGTGACGAAACTCACGGCCGCCTGGAGGTGGGTATGCGTGAGCCGGAACACCGGTGGCAACGCGCCACCGAGCAGTGCCGCCAGGAGAGCGAGCACACAACAGCACAACAACGTGGGGGGTCGGTGATGGTGAGAGAAAGTTGATAAGCTCGAGACTACACCCGGCACCGGGTTGTGATCAGAGTTCTGCAGGGAGCCGCCAACAGACCGACGGATGACTCATCCGTCGCTGGAGACAACCTGGCAATGGCATTTCGCAATGGTGCGGTTGAGATGCGAAGCCCGAGGTCTGGAGTTCGTCGATCCGACAAGAACTTGATTTGTTGTTGCATTCGGAGCATAAAGCGCCAGCCACCTGGGGCAGCGATGGCGGGAATCTCCCGTAGCTGTCTTGACCGCAGGCGGATTCTGCCGCCTGCCTTTTATCTCGTCGCGCGGTCCGAGCAGACGACCGGCAACTTGAAAATGAAGACACGCAAATCGCAACGGGGGTTGGTTTCGCGCCAATCCATTTCGGGTTTCATCGAGCACCACTATCGTCATTTCAACGCGGCCACTCTGGTGGATGCCGCCCGGGCATACCGTGAGCAGATCGCGAAGGGCAATCACATGCTGATCACCCTGGCGGGCGCGATGAGCACGGCCGAGCTGGGCCTGTCGCTTGCCGAAATGATCCGGCAGGAGAAGGTTCACATGATCTGTTGCACCGGCGCCAATCTGGAGGAGGACGTGTTCAATCTCGTCGCGCACGATTACTACGTGCGGGTTCCGAACTACCGCGAACTTTCAGCCAAAGACGAGGAGAAGCTGTTCCAGCGGCAGTTGAATCGTGTGACGGACACGTGCATTCCCGAAGAGGAGGCGATGCGCCGGATGGAAGAAGCGATGCTCGAAGTCTGGAAGGGCGCGGACAGGAAGGGCGAGGCGTTCTTCCCGCACGAGTTTCTGTATCAGGTCCTGCGCAGCGGCACGTACCGGAAGTATTACCAGATTGATCCGAAGGACAGTTGGGTGCTCGCCGCCGCGGAGAAGAACCTGCCGATTATCGTTCCGGGCTGGGAGGATTCCACGCTGGGCAACATGTATGCCGCCGCCTGTCTGCGCGGCGACGTGAAGAACGTGCACACGGTCCGGACCGGCATTGAGTACATGTGCTGGCTGGCCGATCTCTATCAGCGCACGACGAAGCGCCGCGCGCTCGGCATGTTCCAGATCGGCGGCGGCATTGCGGGCGATTTCCCGATCTGCGTGGTGCCGATGCTGAATCAGGACCTCGGTCGGAAGGCGCGTCTCTGGTCCTACTTCTGCCAGATCAGCGATTCGACCACGAGCTACGGCAGTTATTCCGGCGCGGTGCCGAACGAGAAGATCACCTGGGGCAAGCTCAGCCGGAATACGCCGCGGTTCATCATTGAATCGGACGCCACAATCGTCGCGCCCTTGATTTTTGCTTACGTGCTGGGCTGGTAGGCGTTTTCGGCGGCGGCCAGAGAGGGATTGGAGCGGGTGAAGGGAATCGAACCCTCGTCTCAGGCTTGGGAAGCCCACGTTCTACCATTGAACCACACCCGCACCGCGGGGACGTTTAGCACAAACGGTCTGCGCGAGCAACCCGCTTTTGGCGGAGGGCATTTTGAATCCCTCTCTCCATGTCTCTTATACACATCT
>DGDZ01000093.1:41309-109026 GCA_002385705.1 Verrucomicrobia subdivision 3 bacterium UBA3939 | reverse complement strand
AACATCACGTGGCGCCGCCGGCTGAGCGAAGCACAACTCAAGCTCAAACAACTCGGCCAATACACCCTCGAGGAGAAGATCGGCGAGGGCGGCATGGGCACCGTCTATCGGGCGCGCCACGCCCTCATGCGCCGCGACACCGCCTTGAAGCTCCTGTCGCAGGAACGCACCGATCCCGCATCCATCGAACGCTTCGAACGCGAAGTGCAACTGACCTGCCAGCTCACGCACCCGAACACCATCCAGGTCTACGACTACGGCCACACGCCGGAGGGCATTTTCTACTACGCCATGGAGTACCTGCGCGGGCTTGACCTGCATGAGGTGGTCGCGCGCTACGGACCTCAACCCGAAGGCCGCGTGGTGTATATCCTCACGGAAATCTGCCAATCGCTCGCCGAAGCCCACGCCCTCGGCCTCGTCCACCGCGATATCAAGCCCGCCAACGTCTTCCTCTGCGAGCGCGGCGGAATTCCCGAGGCCATCAAGGTGCTCGATTTCGGACTCGTGCGTGAATACAGCGGCAACGAACAGGACGCGCTTCAGATGACCGGCAAGGACGGTTTCGTCGGCACGCCGTTCTTCATGCCGCCCGAGGCGTTCCGCAACTCCAGCCAGGTCGATCCGCGGAGCGACATCTACTCCCTCGGCGCGCTCGGCTATTTCCTGCTCACGCGGCAGTTTGTGTTCGAGGGAAAATCGGCAATGGAGATCTACGAAAAGCAACTGACATCGACCCCCGTGCCGCCGAGCCAGCGCACCGCAAATCCCGTCAGCCCGGAACTCGAGGCACTGCTGCTTCGCTGCCTGGATCGAGCGCCGGAAGCGCGTCCTCAATCGGCGGTGGAGCTCCGGGAACTGCTCCTGGCAACGCCGCATGCGAACGACTGGACGCCCGAAGCGCGCGCCGACTGGTGGAACGCGCACCGCGAAGAAATCCAGGCGCAATCCGGAACCGTGTGCGAAACCGCGAGCCCGATCCCGACAGTGAAAATCGACTTCGAAAGTCGCATGCAGCAGTGACGGAGCCGGTGCTTCCGGCCCGGCGGCCTTCAGCAACCGACGGCTCTGCCACATCAGGATCCGCACGTAGTCCTGTGCCTGCATGCTGCCGCACCCTGCTGCGGGTCGCAGACGTCGCAGACCCGCGGTCCGGAGCGCGACTCTGCGAGTCGCAGCAACGGCTGAGGGCCCGAAGCAGTCAGGGATCAGCAGCCAATCGTGACCCCAATGCGCGTGCCTTCAACAGAATCTTTCAATGCCTTTGCCGTTACATGGAATGCTCAATCGACATCCCCTCCGCGCGGCCGGAATTGTGTCCTCTACGGCAGGCAGGATGCCTGCCGCCACATTCCGCCGTCACACGCGCCGCGCCTGGTTGCACTCGCTGATCTGTGAGTTCAGCGTCACGAAATCATAAAGCACACCCAACCCAAGCAGGCCAAACGTCAGCAGGTAGAGGATGCCCGTTCCCCATTTCCGCATGTAGAAGCGATGCACTCCCAACCAGCCCAGAAAGGTCAGCAGGATCCATGCGACGGAATAATTGATCGGGCCCGGCACGTACCTGCTGTCCGCGACACGATCCATCCACGGGATGAGAAAGGCATCGACGATCCAGCCGATGAGAAACAGGCCCGCTGTGAAGAACCAGATCGCGTCCGTGACGGGGCGCCCGTAATAGAATCGGTGCGCTCCGGTGAAACCGAAAAGCCAGAGCACGTAACCGATCACCTTGCTGTGCGTGTCAGATAATGTGTTCACAGTGCAGCGAAGATAGGACGCGACGCATTCAGCCTCCATTACAAGGTGAACCTGGTGTTGTATTCCGACAGGGCGGTCGCCACCCCATCTTCCCGGGTGCGTTGCGTCAGGGGTGCCGCGGCACTTCGCCGAATTGCCAATGGCAAATGGCGACGCGAAAAGGAATGCAGAGGATGCTCGCTTATTCCGCGGCGACTTTAACCGCGCGCGTCTGCGAAGCGCGTTTCCGCTGGTTCTCGTCCAGGATTTTCTTCCGCAAACGCAAATGGTGCGGCGTCGCCTCGACGTATTCGTCCGGGCCGATGTATTCGAGCGCGCGCTCGAGCGACAGCTTCAACGGCGCGTTCAACTGGATCCCTTTTCCTTCCCCCTGTGAACGCATGTTCGTCAGCTTCTTCGCTCTGCAGGGGTTTACCGGGATATCATTCTCGCGCGAGTTCTCGCCCACAATCATGCCCTCATAGACGAGATCTCCCGGTTCCACCATCAAACGCCCCCGCTCCTGGAGCATGTTCAGCGCATAGGCCATGGCCTGGCCGTTTTCCATGCTTACCAGCGAGCCGTTCTTCCGCGCGGCAATCTCGCCGCGATGCGGACCGTACTCGTGGAACAGGTGGCTCATCACCCCAAGTCCGCGCGTCAGATTCACCAGATCGGTCTCGAACCCGATCAACCCGCGCATCGGGATCAGCGCCTCCACCGTCACCTGGTCGCCGTGATGATTCATGCCGGTGATCTCCGCCTTCCGCGCCGCCAGGCTCTCCAACACCGCGCCCATGGCGTCCCTGGGAATCTCCAGGAACAACTTCTCTATCGGCTCGAGCAGGTTGCCATTGGCGTCCTTCCGACAAATCACCTCCGGACGGGAAACCAGCACTTCGTAACCCTCGCGCCGCATCTGCTCAACCAGAATGGCGATCTGCATTTCGCCCCGCCCGGCCACTTCAAAGACTTTCGGATCGTCTGTCTGCCGGATGCGCAAGGCGACGTTGTTCCGCACTTCCTTCACCAGGCGTTCCCAGATGTGGCGAGCCGTCACCAGTTTTCCATCCTGGCCGGCAAGCGGACCGTCGTTCACCGCGAACTCCATCTGAATCGTGGGCGGATCGACCGGAATGTACGGCAGCGCGCCCCGCTCCGGCTTGTCCGCAATCGTTTCGCCAATGAACACCTCCTCGAACCCCGTGACGCCCACGATGTCGCCCGCGTGCGCCTCCTCGATTTCGATCCGCTTCAACCCCTCGAAGTGGTAGATCATAGTGATCTTCCCCATGGTCACGCGACCGTCGCCGTGCAGGCAACACGCCGGATCGGACACCCGCACGCGTCCCGCCACGATCTTCCCGAATGCGATGCGGCCGAGGTAATCACTGTAATCGAGGTTGGCCACGAGGATCTGGAAACCCTCGCCCGCGCGGGCGCGCGGCGGCGGGATGTGCTTCACGATCGCCTCGAACAAGGGCTCCATGGTGCCGTTCGCATGATCGAGATCCAGCTTTGCAAACCCGGCTTTCGCAGAACAATACACAAACGGAAAATCCAACTGCTCATCAGTGGCATTCAGCGAGAGGAACAGCTCGAACACCTGGTCCAGCACCTTCTTCGGGTTCGCGTTCTCGCGATCGATCTTGTTGATCACGACAATGGGCTTGGCGCCGGCCTCGAGCGCCTTGCGCAGCACAAACCGCGTCTGCGCTTGCGGACCTTCGGCTGCATCCACCACCAGCAATACCCCGTCGATCATGTTCATGATGCGCTCGACCTCACCGCCGAAATCCGCGTGACCGGGCGTGTCCACGATGTTGATGTGGTAGTTCTTGTATTTGAACGCGGCGTTCTTGGCGCGGATCGTAATCCCCTTCTCCCGCTCCAGGTCCATGGAATCCATGATGCGCTCTTCCCTGGCCTTGGCTTCGTTGGCGCGGAAGGTGCCGGACTGCTTCAGCAAACAATCAACGAGCGTCGTCTTGCCGTGATCGACGTGAGCAATGATGGCAATGTTCCGAATATGCTGCATAAGTGAAAATCGAGCCGCGTAATGTGCCCTGCGCCGGTCAGACGTCAAGGAGAGGTTTGGAGAATCCGAAACCCGAAGTCCGGAATCCGACGTCCGCATGCCGCTCAATCCATCCATTCCTGTAGCGCGCGACGTGAGGAGTGCCCTTTGACAAATCCGGAATTTCGTTCCTTATCCGTTAAATTATCATCCGTTCTACCTGCTCTGGCCTCTGGCCCCGGGCCGTTTCCGGGACTAAACTACATCAGGCCGGGAAAGGCGCCGGCCAATAACGGACGAAACCGAACCAGGCGGCTATGAGCACGTCCATGTCGTCCACGGCCGAAAGAGGCGGGTGCGCGCATCCTCGGCGACGGTGGTCGGTGCCCGGCCGCGTACAGAACGGAGCCACCCATGAACACACCCGTCGGATTCGAGCAATGCCTGACGTTCATCAACTGCCAACTTCAGCCGGTGTCCAGGCCGGTGACGTTCGGCAGCGACATTGCGCCTCGCTGCGCAATCACGATCTCCCGGCAGTGCGGTTCCGGGGGTCATGAAATTGCGCAGAAGCTCGCCGCCAGGCTCCGCGCCTCCGCCTCGCCCGAGGCGCCTCCCTGGACAGTGTTCGATCGCAACCTCGTCGAGCGGGTTCTCCAGGACCACAACCTGCCGGAACGCCTCGCCCGCTTCATGCCCGAGGATCGAACGCGGCAGATCGAGGCCATCCTTCATGAAATTTTCGGGCTGCTCCCGCCCGCATGGACCCTGGTTCAGCAGACGGCGGAGACGATCCTGCAACTGGCTGAACTCGGCAACGTCATTATCCTCGGGCGCGGCGCCAACATCATCACCGCGTCGCTCCCGCACATGATTCACGTGCGCGTGATGGGTTCACTCGAGCGCCGCATCGACCGGTTGTGCATGGCCGAGGGCATCACCCGGAAGGAGGCGGCATACCGCATTCGACGCGAGGATCTCGGGCGCAGGCGCTACGTCAGGCAGAACTTCCACAAGGACGTGAATGATCCCCTGCTCTACCACCTGGTGATCAACACAGACCTCGTGTCGCCTGACGAAGCCGTGGATATCATCGCCGATATGGTGCATCGCCGCGTTCCGGAGCGGCAGCCCGCTTACGCCTGACACCGTCCGTAGCGTAGGCGTCCTCGCCTGCGGGTTCTCGCGGCGTCCTCGCCGCCAGGCAACGTTTCGATGGCCCCCCGCAGCCGAGGACCCGCGGCCCCATCTCTCGCACGGAAGCCTCTCAACTCCGCGGCCAGAACCGCAGCCAGATCCGTTGCGGCGACTGAATCAGCAGCTCACGAAGCAGTTCCTCCATGCTCACCGCCTCGGGTTCCTCCAGGAAGCGGCTGATCAGCATGGCGACAACGAAGGCCGCGGCCGCACCTGCAAAGAAGATGGTGTACCGGTTCCACGCCACCCCCATCCAGATCGTCTCCCGCGAGCCGATTGCATCAATCAGAATACCCCAGGCAATCGGCGCCACGCCCAACGTGACGTTGCCGACGACATTATAGAGAGCGAAGAAGTGGTTCCGGCCCATCTTCGGAATGACCACCATCGCCAGGCGGTTGTTGGACATGTTCACCAGCGCCGCCAGCAACCCCATGAAGAATTGCAGAAGGAGGACCAACACCAGCTTCATCCCCACCGCGCGTCCCGCCAGCGCCACCCAGCCGGCCAGCACCAGAATCCAGGCGCCAAACGCGAACGTCAGCACCGGCTTGCTGCCCAACCGGTCCAGCCGGTGCCCCAGAAACCCCAGCGTGCTCAACCCTCCCAGGAACGCCACCGACGTCACCAGGAGAATCGTCGTCTCGCTCAAACCCACTTCCACCCGCAGATACGCCACCGTGAATGCGGTCATCCCGCCGTAGGCCACCGACCAGGCAATGACGGACCGCAGCAGCTTCTTGAACGGTGGATGCTGGATCATGGCCATCCACGGCACGCGCGTCTGCGAGGCGCGGACCGCCTCGACGATGGGCACGTCCGGGATCCGCTTGAGAAATGTGAGACTGGCCACGCCGGCAAGCCCGCTGAAGGCGAACAACAACGAGAACTGCCATGGACGCGTGTCGCCCGCGAGCAATGCCGCCGAAATCAGGAACGCCACGAAGCAACCGAAATTCGTCGTCGCCGCGTCACGGACCAGAAACCGCCCGCGCATCTGCGGCGGCACCAGTTCCGTCAGCCATGGAAGCCACGCGCAGCTCGAGATGCCGCGCGACAGGTTGAAACAGAACAGCAACGCAATGACCAGCGCGAGCTGGTTGCTGCGATCCAGGAATCCGCCGGTGAGCGGCACCAGCGCGATGCCGAAGATGAACATCACCCGCGTGCCCCAGCCGGCGAAGACGAACTGCTTGTAGCCGACCCGCTGGATGTAATTGGCCGCCGGAATCTGCGAGATCACCAGCAACGGCATCATGCCCGCAATGATGCCGAGCACCGTGGCACTCGCGCCAAGCGACTTCGCGAACAGCACCATCGGGCTGTTCTGCACAATCGGAAACGAAAGCGCGTTCAGCGCGCCGAACCAGAAAGCATAGTGCAGTCCCGCGGGAAAGACGGAATTCCTCGGAGAACCGCTCGCGTCAGTCGACTCGCGGTTCATTGCACCCCGCCGGAAAGCTCACAGCGACGTTGGAAAGAGGAGTTCAAAGCCGCGTCTTGATGCCACAGGCCCGCGCCAGGCACCAGCCGCGGACCGCCTCGAACACGACAAACAATCCCAATCCCACCAGCGTCAGGCAGACCCAGAGCTTGAAGTCCGCCATGATAATGCCGGCGATGAGCAGGATGGCGCCAAGGACACCCCGGACCAGCCTGCCCTGAAAGCCGATGTTACGACTGAAAAACCGACTCATAACCACAGGTTACGTAGCACGAAACCGGCCATCAGTGAAGAGGCGCTGGAAATCAGTACCAGGTTCCAGGGAATTGCCAGCGGCCCGAACCGTTCAAAGGTGGGGACGGCATCGTCCACGGCTGTTTGGAGCATCCGCGTCTCGTGTTTGTCGAAAACTTCGTCTGCAGTTTTGTCGAGATCTGCAAGCCAGTCTCCTGTTCGCATGCCATGGCACATTGCGGCGGTCACACACTCACATCCGGGGCGCGACCTTTCAGGTCGCATCGCGCGCGATTGCGAGGGGACAGTGGAACTGTGATTCGGCCGTCAACATGCATGCGCACGCTGAAGCGGCATGAATGCCGCGCCCGGATGTACAGCCACGTGCTCCGCAGGGCCGCGCTCCAGGCCTTCCCCCGATTACAGTATGCGCGCCGTCGAAGCGCAGCCGCGCCGACAAGAAATTCGGATTTCGAATTTCGGATCTCAGATTTCAGCTCACTTGAGCTGCTGCACCGTTGCCTCCAGACTCACCACATCCGCCACGTTCAACGTCACTGCGTTCCGATCAATGCGTTTCATGAACCCCGTCAACGCCGTACCCGGCCCGAGCTCGATGAACCGCGTGAAGCCCTCCGACAACAGCCGCCGCATCGAATCCTCCCAGCGCACCGACGACGTCACCTGCTCCACAAGCCGCCCGGCGATATCGCTCCCGTGAGGCGCGGCGTCCACGTTCGAAATGACCGGCACCGACGGCGCCTGAAACCTGACGTTCGCCAGTTCCGCCTGGAGCTTCGGCTGCGCGCTGGCCATCAGCGGCGAATGATACGCGCCCGCCACCGGCAACGGAATCGCGCGCTTCGCGCCCTTCGCTTTCGCCAGCTCCACCGCCCTCTCGATCTTCGATTTCTCGCCAGAGATCACCAGCTGCCCCGGACAATTCAGGTTCGCCAGCACCACGCCGGCCTCCGCGCAGACCTCGCGCGTCGCCGTCTCGTCCAATCCAATCACCGCCGCCATCGCGCCCTGAGTGACGTCGCAGGCCTCCTGCATGAAACGGCCCCGCTGCCGCACCACGCGCAGGCCGTCTTCAAAACTCATCGCGCCCGCCGCCGTCAGCGCCGTGAATTCGCCGAGCGACAGCCCCGCCGTTGCGTGAAACTCCAGGTTCGGCACGCGCTCCTTCAACAACTGAAACGCGACCCAGCTCACGAGGAAGATCCCCGGCTGCGCGTTCTCTGTTCGGGTCAGTTCAGCCTCGGGACCATTGAAGCAGACGCCCGTGAGGTCGTGATTCAAAATGGCATTGGCCCGATCAAACCACGCGCGAGCCGACGGAAACTGCTCGGCGAAATCCCGTCCCATTCCGACCACCTGCGCCCCCTGGCCGGCACACAACAATGCGGTTTTACTCATAGAGCCCGGAACTAAACACGATCGCGCCGATCAGCGAAAGCAGAGAATTCGCGGAACCGGATCTGAATCTCCCCCGTCTGCGGCGGCCCTGGGCGGAAACCCTCCGAAGATTCAACAACCAACAATCAACGCACGGAGTGTCGAATGCTGAGCGTTCAATGTTCCACTGGCTGCGGCCATACATCGGTGGCACTCCAGGGTTGCAGCACTGGCCTGGATGATTTGGCTCTCCTTCGCACAGCAGCGATGGGCTTCGGCAGCTTTACATCCGTCGCATCCGTCCTATCTGTCGCCTTCCTCTCTTTCCGCCCCCGCCTCCGCTTCCCTGCCCCTTCAACCGCTTCTCCCCGCCCGGACGGAGGAGAGGAAGCGAACAACCCGCGCACTTGACGCTTGGCACACACTCCGCACCTCGTAATATTCGCGCCCATGCCAAACGAAACCGTTCTCCAGATCGACCTGCCGGGCGTTCAGAAAATCAAAAGCGGCAAAGTCCGCGAAATTTTCGATCTCGGAGACCGCCTGCTGCTTGTCGCCACCGACCGCATCTCGGCCTTCGACGTGATCATGCCAAACGGCATTCCGCGAAAAGGCCAGGTGCTGACGCAGATCTCCCATTTCTGGTTTGAAAAGTTCGCGAACATGGTGCCGAACCACCTGCTCGCCGGCGCGGACGATCCGCTCCCCCCCGTTCTGCAGCCGTTTGCCCGAACACTCGCGCGCCGCTCCATGATCGTGAAAAAGGCGAAACCCCTCGCGATCGAATGCATCGTGCGCGGCTACCTTTCGGGCTCCGGGTGGAAGGAATACCAGAAATCACAAAGCGTGTGCGGCATCCCCCTGCCGGACGGCCTGAAGGAATCCGCGGAACTGCCCGAACCGCTCTTCACACCATCAACGAAAGCGCAATCCGGCCACGACGAAAACATCTCCTTCGAGCAGGCGGAGGCCATCGTCGGAAAAGACATCGCCCGCCAGGCGCGCGACCTCAGCCTGAAGATCTACAACGCCGGACGCGACTACGCCCGCCAACGCGGCATCATCATCGCCGACACCAAGTTCGAGTTCGGGATCTCCGACGGGCAATTGATCCTGATCGACGAGGTGTTGACGCCCGATTCCTCACGCTTCTGGCCGGCGGATCAGTACGAGCCCGGCAGGAGCCAGCCGAGTTTCGACAAGCAGTTTGTCCGCGACTACCTGGAAACGCTCGATTGGAACAAGACGCCGCCCGGGCCGATCCTGCCGCCCGACGTCGTGGCGAAGACCTCCGCGAAATACCTCGAAGCGTACGAACGGCTCACCGGGAGGAATCTCTAGTTCATTCGATTGCTTCCGCGAGCACTTCAGCGAAGTGCCGGCACTTGACCGGCGCGAGGTGGGTCACCTGTTGCCGGCAACTGAATCCCGCCATCACCAGCGTCGTGCCATAGGGCTGGCTGCGGGCTTCGTGAACCAGGGGCTCGGCAACCTTGATCGACAGCTCGTACTTCGACTCCATCATCCCGAACCCGCCCGCCATCCCGCAGCAGCCGGCATCGAGCAACGCCACGGTCCGTTCCGGCAGGCGGTCACCCAGCCGTCGCATGAATTCCGGGTTCATCAGCGAACGGGCATGGCAGTGCGGATGAATCACAAGCCTGTCCTGCCGCGTGTTGAACCTCAACGCCCCCGGCTCGCGGCTCAAGAGCAGTTCAATGAACTCTTCAAACAAAAAACAGCGCGCCGCAATTTCGTCCACATTGGGCAGATTCAACTCGCGGTAGTCCCGGACGAACATCGAATAGCACGACGGTTCCAGGAACAGGATCGGCGCACGATCCTCCTCCGAGCCCAGCAACTCAAGATTGTGCGCGCCCACGGCGGTCGCCTCGCCCAGATTGCCCTGGCTGAACGCCGGCCGGCCGCAACACTTGCGTCCTTCCGCCAGCGTCACTTCAAATCCCGCCGCCTCCAGCACCCGCACCGCCACCTTCCCGATGTGCGGCTCGTAATACCGCACGAACGTGTCGTCCCACAGAATCACCCGTCCGCGCGGCCCCGGCGCTCTATTCCGTCGACTCGCAAACCAATGATCGAACCGCTGCCGCGCATAATGCGGCAGCGAACGCTTCGCCGTCACCCCCAGCAGATGCGTCCCCAGAAACCGCATGATCGACGAATCCAGAAACATGTTGGCCAGCCGCGGCATCTTGCAGCCCCAACGCCCCAGCCGGTCCACCGAACTGAACAGCCGCTCGCGCCAGGACAGGCCTTCCTTCTGGATCCGCGCATACTGCAGTTCCGCCTTGAGCAGGCCGATATCGACGTTCGACGGGCATTCGTTGACGCAAGCGCGGCAGGACAGGCAATTGCTCAACGCCATGTCGATCTCCGTCGAGGCAAGCGGATCGATCCCGTTCAGACCGCGCCGCTCGAGCGCCGCGCGAATGGCGTTCGCCCGGCCGCGCGGCGACATGATCTCCCGGCCGGTCGCAATGAACGTCGGGCACATCGTGGGCGTCATCTTCAAACACCCGCCGCACCCGTTGCATTGCTCGAGATTGCCGACGAAGGACTCGTCGCGCAGCGCAAACGCCAACACCGGTTCAAACGGCAGATCGAGTTCATGCCCCGGACGCCGGCGCAGATCCGAATCGATCTCGTAACGGCCGTCCGGAATGATCTTGCCCGGGTTCAACAGATTGTGCGGGTCAAACGAGTTCTTGATCTGGCGCATGAGGTCCATCATCTGTTCGCCCATCTGCGCCTCCATGAACTCCGTCCGCGCGATGCCCACGCCGTGCTCGGCGGCCAGCGATCCCTTGAACTCGCGAACGATGGCGGACACTTCATTGGCCACCTGGCGGAACTTTCCGAGATCCTCGCGTGAATAAAGATCCAGCACGGGCCGCACGTGCAACAGCCCCGAAGCCACGTGCCCGTAGAATGAAGCCTGCAGACCAAGCCGGCCCAGCAACGATTGCAGCGCCTTCACATACTCCGGCAATTGCCGCAGCCGCACCGCGGCGTCCTCGATGCCCGTAAGCGGCTTCGCGCTGCCTTTCCGGCTGGTCAACAGCGCCAGTCCCGCCTTCCGCAGCGCCCAGACCAGATCAGCACCCTCCCGTGTGTGCAGGATCTTCTTCCGGATCCCCAGCCGGCGTCGGTTCAACTCCGCCAGCCCGTCCCTCGCGTTGTCGAAAAACTCCACCGCCAGCACCGATTCACACGGCTGCGCGTCCCAGTTCAACAGATCGCGCGCCCGTTTGAACTCCAGTTGCCCCGCCGTCTGATCGATCAATATCCGGTCCATGTGCTCGATCGCCGCGGGCTTCAGGTCGAGCAACTCGACCGCCGCCTGCATCGCCTCGATGACCGAATCAAAAAAGATGAGGGCAAGTCCCTTCTCCGCGGGCACCGGCACCAGTTTCAATTCCGCCGCCACAATGGCCGCCAGCGTGCCTTCACTTCCGCACAGCACATGAACCAGGTTCCCGGGCTCGCGCACCGCCCGATCCAGGCCGTACCCGGGCCAACGCTTGATCAGCCCGGGCGGACAACATTCGCTGATCAACAGCGCATTCAACTGCGCCAGGTCCTCGACCAGCTCCCTCTGGCGCGGGATTGTGTCGTAGCTCTCGCCCACTCGCGCGAACTGGCCGTTGGAGAGCACAAGGTCCAGGCCGCTGACGTGATCGGCCGTGGTGCCGTACACAGATGCGTACGCCCCGCTCGAGTTGTTGGCGATCATCCCTCCAATCGTGGCCCGCGAACTGGTCGCCACGTCCGGCCCGAACCGCAACCCGTGCGGCTTCAAGAACTGGTTCAACTGATCCAGCACCACACCGGGGCCGACGCGGACCGTGCGCTTCTCCAGATCCAGGTCCATGATCTGGCGGTTGTAACGGGCGAAATCAATCACCAGCCCCTCGCCCAGCGCGCCGCCGGTCAGACCGGTGCCCGCGCCGCGCGGGATCATGGAAACGCCCGCCTCGGCGGCGGCGCGCATGATCGCGCAGGCCTGCTTGATGCCGCGCGGAAACGCCACCGCAACGGGCTCCACCTGATACAGAGAGGCGTCGGTGGCATACAACTGCCGCGTGAGATTATCGAAGGCAACTTCGCAACCCGCTGCCGCGAGCGTGGATAGCTGTTGGGTCGAAGTCATTTCGCCAGGTCCAACCTATCGACGCGCCGGAGAAATGACAACGTCGGACTGTCAATCGTTTCAAAAGGCGTCCGCCCCGTGCATGCCCTCGGTGAGGCGAGCATGCCTTTAGTGGGGCGAGCAGCTTGCCACGCCGAAGCCTGCGAAGGCGGGTCCCCGCGAGCCGTCGGCCGATCAAGTCTGGTGGGGCGAGCGTCCCCGCGAGCCGTCGCACAACGTGGCAAACCTCCCGAACCCCCTGCCTTCCCCCCAACCACCAACCCTCGCGTCAATCGTCAATCGTCAATCCGGATCGCCGTTGACACCGCCCCCGCCCTGGATTCCATTCGCCCAATGACCGAAGACGTGGTCCAGGTTCGAACTCACGGCGATCCCGCGCAACCCACGCTCGTGTACCTGCCCGGAACCCACGGCGACTGGACATTGATCGGAAATTTCCGGCGCGCGCTCCGCGGCCGACTTCATTTCGTCGAACTCACCTACCCGCGCACGCTCACGTGGTCGCTTGAGGAGTATGCAGCCGGAGTTGAATCCGCTCTCACCGCACACGGCATCGCGCGGGGCTGGTTGCTCGGCGAATCGTTCGGCTCCCAGGTCGTCTGGCACATGACCCGGCGCAAGGTGTTTCACATCGACGGCGTGATCCTCGCGGGCGGCTTCGTCCGGCACCCCAACCGCCTCGCCGTCCGCGTGGCGGAACGCATTTGCGGCGACATCTCGCTGACGCTGCTGACGCGAATTCTTTTTGGCTACGCCAAACTCGCGCGGCGCCGATATCAGCACCTGCCGGAAATGCAGGCTGAAATCGACGAATTCATGGCGCGCCGCACGGAACTGGACCGACAGGCCGCGAAGCACCGTCTGCATCTGATCGCCCAAAGCGACCCCTGCGCGCTCGCGCGAGACGTCGCCGTTCCCGTATTCGCGTTGACCGGCTTCTACGATCCGGTCGTGCCGTGGCCGTTTGTCCGCCGCTGGTTGAGAAAGCACTGCCCGTCGTTGCGCGCCTACAGGATCATGCGCCGCGCCGACCACAACGTCCTGAGCACCGCCGCCACCGCCTGTGCGGAACAGGTGATCCAGTGGATCACGCCTCCGCATTGACGATTGACGATTGACGCGGGTGTTGTTCGAACGCACGGAGTGCGACGGTAGTGAGTCGCCCCCCATCCGGGGCGCGACCTTCAGGTCGCATCGCGCGACTGCATGCAATAGTGGAACTGCAATTCGGCCGTCAACCTGCATGCGCACCCTCAAGCGGCATGGGAAAAAGCTGAAACGCTGAAATGCTGAAAATCCTGTTGTAGGCGACGACGTGAGGAGTCGGTTCAGACAGGCATGGGAATCGGGCGACGGCTCCCGCCTTCGCAAAAGCTTCGAAGGCGATGGTGAAGGGCAATGATGTGGGATTTCAGGAAGAATGCGCCGGTGGGCGTGGGGGGCGCGAGGGTCGATAAGGGTGATCGTGCGACGGCTCGCGAGGACCCGCCTTCGCAGAGCTTCGGCGTGGCAGGCTGCTCGCCCCACCGGGACAATGGCCAATAGCTGCACGAACGCGTCAATCGTAAATCGTAGAAGCGGGCGCGTTGGCGTTGGATGTTGGTTGTTGGCTATTGGACGTTGTTCAGGCCTCCCCGAATCCGAATCCTGTGATACAGTAACGGCAGTTCACTATGCTTTGCCGCCAGCCTGCGGGGGCCGGCGGCGGCGTTGTCGTTAGGAAAACGGTCGCGGTCCCACTCACCGCGCAGTCACGTCCGTTGCAGTCGCGCACAACCGGAACTATGAACTATCGAAGACTCTGGATCGCCCTGGGCACCGTCATCGTCGCTTCCTTCGCTGTCCTCATCTATTACGGCAACGATCTCTACCACAAAATGCCGCCCATCCCGGAACGGGTCGTCACTGCGGGAGGCGACGTGGTGTACACGCGACAGCAGATCCTCGACGGCCAGAACGTGTGGCAATCGGCCGGCGGACAGCAGATGGGTTCGGTATGGGGCCATGGCGCGTACGTCGCCCCGGATTGGACGGCCGACTGGCTGCACCGCGAATCCGTCTGGCTCCTGGACCACTGGGCGCAGGCTCAGCACGGGAAACGTTACGACGAACTTACGGAACCCGAGCGCGCCGCGCTCCGGGCGACGCTCCAGGCCGAAATGCGCACCAACACCTGGGACAGCCAGACCGGCGACCTGGTCGTTTCCGAGGACCGCGCCCGGGCCATTCGCGCGGTGGCCGATCACTACATCCGCCTGTTCAGCGACGATCCCGAGCTCGCCGAACTGCGCGAGGCGTACGCGATTCCCGATAACGTCCTGCGCGACCCCGAGCGCCGGCTCCAGATCACCGCGTTCTTCTTCTGGGCCTCGTGGGCGTGCGCGGCCAACCGCCCCGGCCAGAACATCAGTTACACTCAGAACTGGCCGCCCGAACCGCTCGTGGGAAATGTCCCGACAGGATCCAGCGTTCTTTGGTCGGTCGTCAGTTTCGTTCTGCTGCTCGCAGGCATCGGCGCCCTCGCCTGGTATTATGCCGTCCTGAAGCACAAGGAAGATGAATCTCACGGACTGCCCGAAAGAGATCCCTTGCTTGGTTTGACGCCGACGCCGTCGATGTCCGCCACGCTGAAATACTTCTGGGTGGTCGCCGCACTCATCGTCGCGCAGGTCATCATGGGCGTCGTCACCGCGCACTACGGCGTCGAGGGCAGCGGGTTTTATGGATTCCCGCTGGCGGAATGGCTGCCGTATGCCGTCACCCGAACCTGGCACACGCAACTGGCCATTTTCTGGATCGCCACGGCATGGCTCGCCACCGGTCTCTACATGGCGCCGGCAGTCTCGGGCTACGAACCGAAATGGCAGCGCGCCGGAGTCAATTTCCTGTTTCTCTGCCTGCTGATCATCGTCGCCGGCTCCATGTTCGGCACGTGGAGCGGCACGCGGCAGAAGATGGATCTGCCGGCGAACTTCTGGTTCGGCCACCAGGGATACGAGTACGTGGACCTCGGCCGGTTCTGGCAGTTGTTCCTGTTCGTGGGTTTGTGGCTGTGGCTTTTCCTCATGGCGCGCGCCATGTGGCCGGCATTTCGCAACCCGGGCGAGAACCGCCACCTGCTCGCGCTGTTCCTCCTCGCCTCCGCCGCCATTGCGCTGTTCTACGGCGCGGGCCTGATGTGGGGGCGCCAGACCCACTACGCTGTCGCCGAATACTGGCGCTGGTGGGTCGTTCATCTCTGGGTGGAAGGATTCTTCGAAGTGTTCGCGACCGTGGTCATCGCGTTCCTGTTCACACGAATGGGCCTCCTGCGCACGATCACCGCCACCGCCGCGGTCCTGTTTTCCACCACCATCTTCCTGTCAGGCGGCATCATCGGAACGTTTCATCACCTCTACTTCAGCGGCACGCCCACCGCCGTGATGGCGTTCGGCGCCGTGTTCAGTGCGCTCGAAGTGGTGCCGCTCGTCCTCATCGGATTCGAGGCGTATGAGAACCTCACGCTGTCCCGCGCGTGCCGGTGGGTGGCGGCGTACCGCTGGCCCATCTATTGTTTCGTCGCCGTGGCGTTCTGGAACCTCGTCGGCGCAGGGCTTTTCGGATTCCTCATCAACCCGCCCATCGCGCTCTACTACATGCAGGGCTTGAACACGACCGCGGTGCACGGACACACGGCGTTGTTCGGCGTGTACGGCATGCTCGGCATCGGCCTGATGCTGTTCTGCCTGAAAGGCCTTACCGCCAATAAGCAGTGGAAGACCGGACCGCTCGCCTTCGCCTTCTGGTCCATCAACATCGGGCTCGCGCTCATGGTGCTGCTGTCCGACCTCCCCCGCGGCCTCATGCAAACCGTTGCCAGCGTCAACCAGGGCATGTGGTGGGCACGCTCCGCAGAGTTCATGCAGACCGGCATCATGGAAACCTTCCGCTGGCTGCGCGTCATCGGCGATACTATCTTCGGCATCGGCGTGCTGGTGCTCGGATGGTTCGTGCTCGGCGTGAAGACCGGGTGGTCGCTCAAGCCCGAAGCCGACGAAGTGGCCCGTGAATTCCCGGAAACGGCGCGCCGTTGATGAGCGGCCATAGACGCCAAACAGTTTCTATCGAGTTGAACCCGCAGGATCAAAGGCAGACGAAAGCAAACTGCCGCCGCCGGCCGCTCCGTGCCGGGCTCGCCGTCCTGGTTGCCCTCGCGACCGACGCCATCCAGATCGCCCTGGGTCCGTTCGGCTGGACGTTCGCCGACGAAATCCTGGACGTGATCGTCATGCTGCTGACGAGCTGGCTGATCGGCTTTCACCCGCTTCTGCTGCCGACGTTCGTGCTGGAAGTGATTCCGGGCGTGGACATGTTCCCCACCTGGACCGCGTGCGTGCTGGCGGTCATCGCCATGCGCAGCCGCCGGCAGACGCCCTCTCCGCCGGCGGACGTAATTGATGTCTGAGACTTGAAAAACAAAAGAGGGCCCGCAGGGGCCCTCTTCGAGTCCGTCAGGAATGCTGTTCGTTCAGGGTTTGGTTCGAGCTATCGCTGACGCACTGCTATTCGCGAGCAGGGATGGTCAATTGGTCACCGCACGCAGAAAATGCTCACGCCACGGTTCAATGGCGCCTGAGCGCGATCATCTATCACGACGACCCCGCGAGTCAAAGACGGAAACTACGGATCCCCCGGGGATTTGCGATTGACGATTGACGATCGACGCGGGTGTTCTGCGGAAGCGCCGGCTGGGGGATGGCGAGTCGCAGACCATCGTGCGCTGCCGCAGCTCGCAGAGCTGCGGACCGGGGCGCGACTGTGTCCCGCACAGCGGGACCAGTCGCAGCACGTGGATGAAGCGCACACTCTTTGCATTCCGCAAGCGCGCGAACGGAGCGCCTGAATCCCGAAGGGATACCTGGAACTGGAATTTGGGACTTCCGCCTCCTTCCCCGGCAAACGGCGCGGGCGAGGAAGAATCGAAAGGATCAACTTCAATCGGTCATCCGTTCAGTGCCGGACAGAAAAACCGGGAGATTACTGGCTTTCTTTTCCCGCGTCATGGGCTATAAACGTATTGCCATAGTCTGTCCCTTATGTGCGGAATCATTGGATACGTAGGAAAAAAGGCCGCCGCGCCCATCCTCCTCGAAGGATTGCGCCGACTGGAGTATCGCGGCTATGACAGCGCGGGCATGGCCGTGCTCGGCCCGGACGACCTGATCATCCGCAAACGCAAGGGCAAGATCGACGAGGGCCTCGCGCATGCCCTCAAACCCACACCGCCCGCCGGCCATCTCGGCATCGGCCACACCCGCTGGGCCACCCATGGGCCGCCGTCGGACGATAATTGCCACCCCCACCTCGATCACACCGGCACCATCGCCGTCGTCCACAACGGCGTTATCGAAAACTACGATCGCCTCAAAGCCAAACTCGAGCAGGCCGGCCACATGTTCTGTTCCGCCACCGACACCGAAGTGCTCGCGCACCTGATCGGGGAGTACTACCAGAAATACCGGACCCAGAATGGAGATCTGAACCCGCTGACCCGCGCCGTCATCGACGCGCTCCGCGAAGTCATCGGCACTTACGGCCTGGCGGTCATCTGCACCGAGCACCCCAACACCATCGTCGGCGCGCGCCGCGGTTCCCCGCTCATCATCGGCATCGGCCAGGGCGAACACTTCGTCAGCAGCGACGCCAATGCTATCGTCGCGCACACGCGGCAGGTCGTGTTCCTGAACGACTACGACGTGGCCACGGTGACCAACGAACGGTTCGACGTGGTGAACCTGGGCACCGACACCGCCAACGTCCAGATCAGCAATCTCGAGTTCAGTTCCACCGACGCCGAGCGCGGGCCCTACCAGCATTTCATGCTGAAGGAAATCTTCGAGCAGCCGCGCGCCGTCGAGAACGCCCTGCGCGGGCGCATCGATTTCGAAGGCGCCACCGCCCGGTTCGGCGGATTGAATATGTCGGCCGCCGAGCTGCGCGGCATCGAGCGCATCATCATCGCCGCCAGCGGCACCAGCTGGCACGCCGCCCTCGTCGGCGAATACCTTATCGAGGAATTTGCCCATCTGCCTGTCGAGGTCGAGTTCGCCCACGAATTCTGCTATCGCAACGCGCCCATGGAACGCGACACCGTCCTGCTGGTGATCTCGCAATCGGGCGAAACCGCCGACACTCTCGCCGCGTTGCGCGAAGCCAAGCGGCGCGGCCATCGCACGCTGGCCATCGTCAACGTCGTCGGCAGCACCATTGCGCGCGAAGCCGACGGCGGCATCTACATGCACGCCGGCCCCGAAATCGGCGTCGCCTCCACCAAGGCGTTCGTTTCCACTCTCGCCATCCTGACGCTGCTGGGCATTCACCTCGGGCGCATGCGCCAGCTTTCTGCCCGGCGCGCGATGGAGATCATCCGAGGCCTGGAAGCGCTGCCGAAACAGATCGAATCGATTCTGGCCGACGACAGCGAGCTGCGCCGGCTGGCGCTGAAGTATGCGAAGGCGGACGATTTCTTCTTCCTGAGCCGCGGTTACACCTTCCCCATTGCGCTGGAAGGCGCGCTGAAGCTGAAGGAAATCTCCTACATTCACGCCGAAGGCTACTCCGCCGCGGAGATGAAGCATGGCCCGATCGCATTGATCGAACCGGGCACCCCCACGGTGTTCCTGGTGCCGCGCGATTCGATGTACGACAAGACCATGGCGAACCTGGCGATGATCCGCGCCCGCAAAGGCCCTGTGATCGCCGTGGCCACGCAGGGCGACACCCAGATCAAGAGCGTCGCCGACGACGTGATCTATCTGCCGGAAACCGTGGAACCGCTGTACCCGATTCTCGCGACCATCCCGCTGCAGTTGCTTGCTTATCACATCGCCGTCGCCCGCGGCTGCGACGTGGACAAGCCCCGGAATCTCGCGAAAAGCGTCACGGTGCAATAACCCGGGGGAAAACCCGACATCCGAAGGTCGGAATCCGAAGGAAATCCGAAGCCGAAGAAGTCTGTCGTTCATCAGAACCAACCCGGCACGGCAAACCGCTACTGAAGTGACTGCCACGGATCCCGCCTGCAGGCCACCTGCGCCCGACAGAAGCGAGGACGCTCCCCCTTCATGAAGGCAGTTGCGCGTGTGGGTGGCTCGAGACGCGCGCCCGGGCCGCCTCCCGCATCGCCCCGGCGCTCGACAACGTCGAGACCACGTACGGCACGACCACCGTCAGCCCCATGCGCGCCCAACGCCCGGGCGGCACATCGCCGGAGAAAAGAACGTCGCTGTGATTGATCGCGATGAGAATACTGCCGACGATGATCGCATATTTCAGCGCGCGTTTCACAACCGAAGGATGGAGGCACAACGACAGCGTTTCCTTCATGGCGTCAAGTGTGTCGGCCTCCCTCGGTCTCGGCAAGCAACTCCATGGGAAGCTTGTAACACAGCCGTCTCAGCTGCGGGTTACTGCAGTCTCCCGCTGCAAAGTGTTGCCCGTTCCCGGCAAGCCTGTGCTGCCGCGCAGCCCCATCGTCCCGAAGGTGCGTTCCGTTCTGCCCGAATACGTGCCCATGAGACCCGACGGATCGCACGCGGATCGAGCGCGCCTGGAGCTCTTGGACGTTGCTGCGGCTCATAGTGCGACCAGCGACGCTCCCCCAACCGGAACCCGCGTCAATCGTCAATCGTAAATCGCAAATCCCTACAGCCCCGCCGTGACGCGATCGTCGCGGACGATGGCATCGTCCGGCGTGGTGCCGGTCAATTTGAAGCTGTAAGGCCATTCCGCGGCAGCGACCGTATTGGTTTCGGCGTTCGCCGCCCCGCCGCGACCCCGGCCCCGACGGGAGACGTGCATCCAATGTTCGGTCGGAGCGCCCATGACCACCAGCCAGAGATACTTCGTGTCATCCGGGACAAGAAACTCCGCTGTGCCCGGTGAATCGGCATGCATATCCCCATACACACGCGAGCCGTCGGCCGTGAAAGCGAGAAATCCGTAACGCCAGCCGGCGTTCTCCACCCGGAAATTACTGAACCCTTCGATGCCGGACAGCCCGCGGAACTCGATCCCCACCTTCGTGCCGGCGGGCGGAACCTTGAGCTGAATGGCGTTGTAGCCGTAGTTCTGCGGACATTTGTCCGGCGCGATCTGATACCAGCCGTTGGTGCGGATCAGCGCCGTCGTGTGCTGGTTCGCATAGCGTGCGGCCACCTTCTCGACACGCGGCAGGTCCCACGTGACGAAACGGCGGACCGCGTCGAACATTTCGTCGTTGAACTGCGCCTGCGTCAGGCCGGTCAGCCGCTTATAGGTCATCACCGGATCCTCGCCGCGCTGCACTTCGCGCCACATTTTGCCGATGAACTCCACCCCATGTTTGCCGGACCAGTATTCGAGCACGTACGGCGAGTGATACTGGTTCTCCGGGTGCAGAAACGCCAGATGCGTGGCCTTCATGAAATCGTTCAGATGATAGTTCTCGAACGTCATCCACTCGGGATAGACCTGCCAGAGCATGTATTGGGAGGTCATCTCGTGAATACTGCCGCCGGAGAAGGACGCCGCGCCATCCGCCCGCACCAACGCCTGGAACGAGTGCCCCAGCTCATGCGCAACCACGCCATACGGCGGACGATGAATCCGCGTCGCCGGCGTCCAGAACGCGCCCACCTTGTTGTCGATGCTCCCGCCGAACGCCGTCCCGCCGCTGCCGCCAATGACAAAGATCAGGAACTTGTAGCGCGTCGCCAGAGAGTTCTCCTTGTCCACCCATTTCAGCGTGTTCACGTAGTAGTCGTAAAACCGGTCGCACTCTTTTCAGAACGTCATCCACGTCGAACCGCCGATTCTCAACCGGGTTCGCCATGGGATCGTCCCCGTATTCCTTCGCCCAGAAGAGAACGAAGTGCTCCGTGGACTTGCTTCGTTGAAAGCAGAACTCGCTTTCCGGATCGTTGAAGTCATTGCCTGGAGGAACGCGCGTGATCCGCTCGGGGATGAGGACCTCTTTGCCGCCCGAGTGGGTCGAGGTTGCAACGGTGCCCGTCTGGGCGCCGACCAACGCCGCGGTCGTCAGCATGAGCATGGCAAGCGCGGGAACGACTCTCAGGAACAGGTGGTGAAACATAGCGGTTTGTCTCTTGAACTGGACTGGAGGGAACAAGACCAGAATTCGATGGAAGAATCCAGCGCTTTCCGCCAGGCGGCGTGCCGTGGCGTCGCGCATTCTGCGTGACGTGGAGCCGGCGCTTGCTTTGTCGGTCTTGATGAAAAATGGGTAAGACCCTCAAAGGCCGACACAGCTTCGGATATAGTTTCCGACAGAGTTGCGCCTGCATGCTGTCCCTCTGCACAGGCAGAGATGCCTGCCGCCGCGCATCCGACCGCTTGTCTGAAACCCGGGCCCCGAGTAGGCTGCCGGCCATGAAGCGATCCCTCCTCACCTCAACGGTTCTCCTCGCCACGCTGCTCTCCACTACCGCAGCGCCAGCGCTGCCCGAGGTCGGCAAGACCATGGAAGATCTCATCGCCCGGAACGAAATCGCCGGCGCCGTCACCATGGTGATCGCCAAGGACAACATCCTCCACCTGGAGAACAGCGGCTTCGCCGACGTGGACACAAAACGTCCAATGACGCCGGACACGCTGTTCTGGATCGCTTCCATGACAAAACCCGTCACCGGTGTCGCGATCCTGATGTTGCAGGATGAAGGCAAACTGAACGTGGCCGATCCGGTCTCGAAATACCTCCCCGAGTTCGCCAACTTGAAAACGCCGTCCGGAAAACCGGCGAACCTGACCATTGCGCAGATCCTCACGCACACGTCCGGTCTGGGTGAAGCAAGCGGACCCGCGGCTCGCGAGGCACGAACCTTGGCCGACCTTGTCCCGATCTGGCTCGCCGCGCCGATGCAGTACGAACCCGGCGAACGCTGGAGATACTGCCAGAGCGGCATCAACGCCGCCGCCCGCATCGTCGAAGTCGTCAGCGGAAAGACCTTCGACGCGTTTCTCGAGGAACGCCTTTTCGGTCCGCTGGGCATGACGAACACGACGTTCTATCCCACTGCGGAACAGAGGACGCGTCTCGCGACCGGGTACGCGAAGAACAGGGAGAGCGGCCTGCTCGAACCGGTTCCGCACCGGCCCGAGCTCGGACGGCGGGATCGTCCGCCGCTGGGCAACGGCGGCCTTTTCTCGACGCCGCGAGACTACGCGCGGTTCTGCCAGATGCTGCTCAATGGCGGCACTCTCGATGGCCGCCGTTACCTGAGCGCCGACGCGTTGAAACTGCTGTCCACACCTCAGACCGGCGACCTGCCGACGGGCTTCATCCAGGGATATGGAACCCATTACGGCTGGGGAATCGGGACTTGTGTATTGCGGGCGCCGCACCCGGGCGTGGCAGAAGTGCTGTCTTCGGGAACATACGGTCACGGCGGCGCCTGGGGCACGCAGGCATGGATCGATCCGGTCAAGGGAGTCGCTTACCTTCTGATGGTGCAGCGATCCAACTTTCCGAACAGCGACGCAAGCGACGTTCGGCGCGAGTTCCAGAAAGCCGCAGCAGCCGCGCTCTGGACCGCGGGTCTGTGACTCTGTAACCCGCAGCAGCGCACGGAGGCATCAAACCGGAGGATGACGCGCGGATCCTGCGGACGCGGAGCTGTCGCGCGTTGCGCAACTCGCAGAGTCGCGGTCCGGCGGTTTGCGAGATTTCCAGCGGCAGATGGCAAATGCTGGCCTGGTCAACGTGCTGCGGCTGGAGATGCGCTCCGGACCGCGGGCGTCCGGAGATTGCAGGGGAAGATTTCCAGCAGACTCCCGCGAACGATATCACGTCCCAAGTTGCTGCGGCTCAATGAGACCGCCGTCCGGCGCCTGGGCGCGCCGTCTCCATACTCCTAAAGTTCCATTCCAACGCAGCGTTGGAGGGTGTAGAAAAGCCTCTTCATGAATCCCCCGGCCTTCCCCCTCGCCAGGCTTTTTTGCCCAGCCACGTTCATCGCCGCATTGATGTTGCCGCCCGCGTACTGGGCCGCTCACGGGGCCATCGATCCCGGCCTGAATGTCACCGTCACACGGACAAACGAGAGTGTGGTCCTGCAATGGTTCGGATCGAACTCCGTTGCTTATCAGGTTCAATCGAGTTCCACTCTCGCTGCCTGGACTGATTCGAGCCTCGTTCTCACCGGCAGTGGAGCCTTTCTCACCATCACCCGACCGATCTCCCCGGGCAGCAACACATTCTTCCGCGTCAGCCGCCTGCTCCCGCCGGAGAACATCACCGCCTCGTTTGATGTCACCAATGGATTTCTCATCATCATTGGCGATGACCGGGACAACACCATCGCTGTGAGCCGCGACATCGCCGGCACGCTGCGAGTGAACGGAGGCTCCATCCCCATCACGGGCGGCGTTCCGACCGTTGCCAATACCACTCTCATCCAGATCTTCGGGCGTGCCGGCCATGACCATCTCTCACTGGATGAAGCCAACGGCGCCTTGCCTGCTGCCTATCTGTTCGGCGAAGCCGGCAACGACACGCTTATCGGCGGATCCAGCGCGGACACACTGAACGGCGGCACGGGCAACGATACCCTGCTGGGCAAAGGCGGCGCGGACAGCCTGTACGGCGGCGATGACGACGACACATTGACGGGCGGTGACGGCGGCGACCTGGCCTATGGCGAAGCGGGTAACGACACGTTCATCTGGAACCCGGGCGATGACACCGATCTCAACGAAGGCGGCCCCGGCGTGGATACCGTCCAGGTCAACGGCGGTGCCGGCGCGGAAACGTTCACCATTACCGCGAATGGAACCCGCGTTCACCTCGATCGCCTGGACCCCGCCCCCTTCTACCTGGACATCGGCACCTGCGAGAATCTCGTGCTCAACTGCAACGCCGGCAATGATTCGGTCTCCTGCACCGGCAACCTCGCCGCATTGATCCAGATCACCGTGGACGGCGGCCCCGGTGACGACACCATCCTGGGCAGCAACGGCATCGACCTGTTGATCGGCGGCGACGACAACGACTTCATCGACGGACAGCAGGGCAACGACGTTGTGTTCCTTGGCGACGGCGACGACACCTTCCAGTGGGATCCCGGCGACGGGTCGGACACCGTTGAAGGCCAGGCCGGCACCGACACCCTGCTCTTCAACGGCAGCAATGCCGCGGAGACTTTCACTGCGTCGCCCAATGGCAGTCGCCTCCAGTTCACACGCAACGTTGGCACTATCACTATGGACGTGGACGATGTTGAAGTCCTGAACCTCAACGCGCTGGGCGGCGCCGACACGGTAACAGTAAACGATCTGACTGCAACCGATCTGACCAGCATCCATGTTGATCTCGCCAGCACCCTGGGCGGATCGGGCGGTGATTCACTGACCGACACAATCATCGTGAATGGAACCAGCCTGCCAGACACGATACATCTGATGGCGAATGCCGGGGCGGTCGAGGTTTCAGGCTTGCACACGTTCGTGCGGATCCTGCACCCGGAGGCGTCGTTTGACAGCCTGGTGGTCAATGGCCTGGGCGGCGCGGACATCATCAACACCGGCCCCGGTGTCACCTCACTGATATCGGTGACCGCGAATCAATAGCCGGAATGACGACGTGTTCGACATTTGCGGCCGCCGATGCCAGAATTCGCGCATGAAACTGCTGCTTCAACTCTGCTCTTTAGTGGCCGCCGTGAACGCGCTGGCCTCCGACGGCTTCCTGTTCGTCACTTTTAAGGGCGAGCAAACGCCGATGACCGAACAGGTGTATTTCGCCCTGAGCAAGGACGGGCGCACGTGGCAGGCCCTGAACAACGCGGAACCGGTGCTGATCAGCACGCTCGGCGAAAAGGGTGTCCGCGATCCCTACATCCTGCGCGCTCATGAAGGCGGCAAAACCTACCTGATCGCCACGGACCTCTCGATCAACCTCAACCGCGACTGGACGCGCGCGGTTCGCGCCGGCAGCCGGTCGATTGTCGTGTGGGAATCCACCAACCTGGTGAACTGGTCCGAGCCGCGCCTGGTCACCGTGGCGCCTGAAGACGCCGGATGCACCTGGGCGCCCGAGGCCATTTACGACGCCGAGTCGGGCGACTACCTCGTGTTCTGGGCTTCGACAACGAAGCGCGATGACTTTCGCAAGCACCGGATCTGGGCGGCGCGCACGAAGGACTTCCGCGCGTTCGGCGAGCCGTTCATTTACATCGAGAAACCCGCCAGTGTCATCGATACCACCATTGTCCACGACGGCACCCGCTATTACCGGTTCACAAAAGACGAAACCGTGAAAGCCGTCACGATGGAAACGAGCGACAAGCTGATGGGCGAATGGCGAAGTGTTCCGAACTTCTCGCTGGCGGAACTCCGCGGATATGAGGGCCCCGAGTGTTACCTCGTCGAGCCCGCCACGGCGGACAAGCCGGCGACCTGGTGCCTCATCCTCGATCACTACAGCCGCGGCCAGGGATATCAGCCGTTCATCACGCACGACCTCGCGAGCGGCCAATTCACAAAGGGCGAAGGATTCAGTTTCCCATTCCGTTTCCGGCACGGATCCATCCTGCCGCTTTCCCAGGCTGAATATCAGGCACTCGAGAAAGCCTACGGCAACCGGTGAACTGAAAACCTGGGGATTTACGATTTGCGATTTGCGATTGACGATTGACGCGATCTTACAGCTCTTCGCTGCTATGCCGGTGGGGCGAGCAGCCTGCCACGCCGAAGCTCTGCGAAGGCGGGTCCCCGCGAGCCGTCGTCCGACGTAGCTAATCGTCCGACTGCAAAGCACCCGTAGAGAACCTGAACTCGCGCCCGGATGCAGGTGCGACTCACCACCACCGCAACCAGCGCGTTCGCACAACACCCGCGTCAATCGTAAATCGCAAATCGCCAATCCAACAGGGGTTTTCTCACGGCACGAGAAACGCTCTTTTTCCCCACTCATGTATGCAAAAGCAATGGCTGGCAACCTCGGGCACACGCTCGACGAAGGATGGCTTCGTCGAAAAGTGTGCATCGCGATGATCGCCGCCGTCGCCGCCCAATTTCCCTTTTCGCATCTTGCGGGCATTCCTCTGGCCTTGATGGGTTTCTGGACAATCGACCGCGCTGTGCGCCGCTCTCGCCGACAACCCGCCGCGCGCGCCGTCGCCGCCGACAAACGGGTGGAAGCCATTCTTGACGACATTCCCGGATGCGCCGTGCTGGACTGGAGGCCGTTCGCCGGGGCCGATCCGGAGCGAAGCGGAACCAGGCGCCTCCTGCTCCGCAACGACGGCACACTGCTGCTCGTGATCACAAGAACGCACTGGAGCGTGCCGCGCCAGAAGCGATTGGAAACCATCGTTGACGAAGCACTCCACAGCGTCGAAAGCGTGCGCCGAACCTTCAAGACAGAGCACGACCTGGACTTGCGCGTGCATGCCGCGATTGTCTTCCCGAACGCGCACGTGACGGTCGCTCGCCGGCTGCGAGGAGTGGAAGTCATCGGCGCGGAATCGCTCCAGCATTGGATCAGCACGGTGGAGGATCACGCGGAAAACGCTTCGCGCGCCGAGCGGAAAGAGATCCTCAGGCGGCTGGGCGCCTGCTGACCACCTGCTCTGCCCAGGCTCCGTCGCAAGCTCTCGCGGGCATTTCTTGCACACCTCACGACCGCCTGCCGGGTAATCCTTGCACAGAGCCACGCCCCGGCGAAGGGTTCTCCGCGCCTCTGTCGAGGCATTTCCCATCCTGAAACCGTCTGGCCCCGGTTGTGCTCACCAGTCATGCAGTTGCCTGAAGCCATGGGCATCAGGTGAAACCATTTTCAGGGCGGATATGAACGACATGAATGAGATGGATAAAGAGTCGAAGTGCAGGCGCGGGTGGTTCGCGCACTCGGCGCCATCCGAAGCGGACACACTCGAAGCAATCCTGCGTTACCTGTGCAACACCGCGGGGTACGACATCCGGGTGAAGCCGAACGTGCCCATGAGGGAATCCCGGCATCGCCGAGTGGGTCGTGCCGCGAGTGAACAGGAGGCGCTGTGCCTGCTCAGGCAGGCCGCTGCCGGCATGGGTTGCACCGTGCTGCGAAAGGGACGCCGCCTGACGGTGCTCACCGCGCACGACGCCAAGAAGGAGTGCGTGCCGCTGCCCGCGCTGGCCGAGTAACGATCGGCACAGGAACGGCCCGACGACCTGCAGCGCGTCGCATTCGGGTTGCGCCTGCAAAATCGGCCGAATTCTGAAGGCCCGCCCCGGAGGCTATCGTGCCACGATCGCCTCCACGACCCGGCAGTATTTCATTCGATGCGCTTTGCCGCGGAGGGAGAGTACGTCCGAGGTCTTATTCGATCACCTTGAACCGCTTCAGCTTCGCTTCGTCCACTTCCAATCCCAATCCCGGAGTGTTCTCGTCAAGGTCGATGAACCCGTCCTTCGGCGTCGGTTCGCCTTTGAAGATGTACCAGAACAGTTCGTTGCCGACCTCGACATCCACGGGCGGGAAGAACTCGGCCATGGGCGAGTTCAAGCTGGCCATGACCACGTGATAGTTGTGCATCTGGCCGGCATGCGGCACCACCGGCACCTGGTGCGCCTCCGCCAATGCGGCAATCTTCCGCGCCTGCGTCAGCCCGCCGACGCGGTTGGTGTCGAACTGGATGTAATCCACGGCGCGCGCCTCGAGCAGTTGCTGGAATCCGAACAGCGTGTGCTCGTGCTCTCCGCCCGCAATCGGAATCCGTCCGAACCGCTTCAGCTCGGCATACCCACGGATGTCATCCGGAATCACCGGTTCCTCGAGCCAGCGCAGATTGAACGGCTCGAGCAGCGGCAGCATTCGTTTCGCATAGTCCAGATTCCAGCCCATGTAGGCGTCGGCCATGATATCGATGCCGTCGCCGACGGTTTCGCGGACGGTGCGAACGAGCGCCACGTTCTTCTGCATGCCTTCGGCGCCGTCCACCGGCCCCCAGCCGAAGCGCAGTTTCATCGCTTTGTAACCCTGTTTCTTGTACTTGCTGGCTTCACTCGCCAGCTCTTTGAGCGGCGTGCTGTAAAGGCGACTCGCATAAACCGGGATGCGCGGTTTCGTGCGCCCCCCAAGGAGACGATACACCGGTTGCTTCGCCGACTTGCCAAGCAGGTCCCACAGCGCGATGTCCACCGCGCTGATCGCGACCATGGCGACGCCCTTGCGGCCAAACGCCATCGTCTTCCGATACATGTGCTGCCACAGAAACTCGATGTCCCAGGGATCCGCGCCGATCAACAGCGGCTTGAGATACGTGTCGATCACCTGCTTCGTGACGAGCGGCGACAACGCGGCATTGCCAATGCCGACCAGCCCGTTGTCCGCAAACACCTCGCAGATCAACCAGCCATGGAAGGTGAACGTGCCCATCGTCGCCCGCGACAGCATCGGCGAGATGAGATCCATCGGATTGGTGCAGAAATGCGGCGGAAGCGGCACCGTTTTGCCGGTCCATTGAACGACGCGTGTGCGGATGTTTTTGATTTTCATGAAAATGGCTGGCTCGAGGTTCGGAATTCAATCTGGCGGATCCGCGGAATGACGACGCAGATCAGGAAAAACGCGGCAACATGCAACGACCCGGCGATGATCAGAATCGGGGTGTAACTGTAGTCGTGATCGCGAAGGTATCCGGCGATCTGCCCGAGGACAATGCCGCCGAGCGCGCCGCCGAAGCCGACCATGCCCGCGACCGTGCCCACCGATTGCCGCGGGATCATATCGGTGGGGAGAATCATCACGAGCGTGGACCAGGATTGCTGGCCGAAGAACGCAAGGCTGAAGATGACGACGACCCACGCGAGGGAATCGAGTTGCGGAACGAGCATGACCCACGGCATGAACGCCGCGCTGACGCCCAGGGCGATCTTGCGCGACGCGTTCACCGAGAACCCGCGATGCAGCAGCCAGCTTGAAAGACCCCCGCCCACCAGACAGCCTACACCGGACGCGGCATACGGAATCCACCCCACCCCGCTCGCGGCACTGAACTTCAGATCGAATGTTTCCATCAGAAACTTCGGCAGCCAGAACATGTAGAAATACCACGCGGCATCGGTAAGGAACTTGGCGATCACAACGGCCCACACTTCCCGGTGCGCCAGCAGTTCGGAGAACGGGATCGCTTTCGAAACAGCGCCGGAACCGCCGGCCGGATGGCCCGCCAGGATGTAATCCCGCTCCGCCGGCCGCAGTTTCCGATGTTCTTCCGGCGACCTGTAATCGGCAAGCCACCAGACCGTCCAGACCAACCCCAGCGCGCCGGACAGGATGAACACCCATCGCCAGGGAGCAATGCCGAACCAGCCGGTGTAGTTCAACACCACCCAGATCAACCACGGCGCCGCCACAGCCCCCACGGCCGTTCCGGCATTGATGATTCCCATCGCCGTTGAGCGTTCCTTCACCGGGAACCACTCCGTCACAGCGCGCGTGGCCGCGGGGAAACCGCCGCCTTCCCCCATGCCCAGCAGGAACCGGCTGATCACGAGCATGACAAGCGCGAACGCCATCCCGAACACGGCCGGCAAACCGAAATTTCCCGCGAACCCCTGGCTTGCACACGCGAACGACCAGAAAACCATCACCACAAAGAAACCGCGCCGCGTCCCGAGGTGGTCCAACAACCGCCCGCCGCCCAGATACATCAACCCGTACGAAATCAGAAACGCCGAATCGAACAGCGCCTTCGTTTGATCATTGAAAGGATAATCTTTTGCGATTTCGCTGAGCGTCCACGGCAGGGTGAGTCGGTCCAGGTAGCTGAGCACGATGGCGCAACTGACCAGGAAAGCGATACGCCATCGGAGCATGGCCGGAGTTCATACCTGCCGACACCGCATGAAGCAAGCCCGGCGTAGCGGCGGGCATCCTGACTGCCGTAAAGGGCGCACTTCCAGCCGCCCGGACCGTTCCGTCCAAATGCATCAAAATCGCCTGAAACACTCCTCTCACCCTCGCACGCGGACGGAAATGCCGCCGCGCTGGAAGCGCCGGCTTGCGTCTCGCCCGATCGGCACACCACGCGACCGCACAAAAGAACGCTTTCTTTTTTCCTCATCAGGCGGCAGCATTTTGCAGGTTCATCAGAGCTTGAGAACAGGTTCGAGCACAACAGCTTCGAGTGCGCCTGATGAAATCCGCGGCCACATGGGCCGCCGCAAGTTGGAAAAACATGGCAAAGAAACGCAAGAAGGATTCCAGGCAGTTGGACCTCCAGATAACGGGCCAACAGGGAAACGGCGCCGCCCGACCGCCCAAATCGGCCAACGGCAACGGCCACTCCGAGATCGTCGCCGAACAGGTCCCGGCCAACCTCTCCCATCATCGCCCGTTCAACCCCGCCCGCATCGAGCTCCCGCTCCATCGGCGCGTCAACACCAGTTTCCTCGAATACGCCTCTTACGTCATTCGCGACCGGGCCATCCCGCACCTGGCGGACGGCCTCAAACCGGTGCAACGCCGCATCCTCTGGGCCATGCACCAGACCGACGACGGCCGGTTCACCAAGGTCGCCAATGTCATTGGCGACACCACGAAATACCATCCGCACGGGGACGCATCCATCGGCGACGCACTGGTCGTTCTGGCCAACAAGCGTTACCTGATCGAGCGCCAGGGCAATTTCGGCAACATCTACACGGGCGACCCCGCCGCCGCGCCGCGATACATCGAGTGCCGCCTCACCGACCTCGCGCGGACCGAACTGTTCAACGACGAACTGACCGAATTCGTGCCGAGCTACGACGGCCGCAAGCAGGAGCCGGTCACCCTGCCCTGCAAGCTGCCGCTCACCCTCATGCTCGGCGCCGAGGGCATCGCCGTCGGCCTGTCCGCCCGCATTCTCCCGCATAATTTCCCGGAACTGCTCCAGGCGCAGATCGCCATCCTCAAGAAACAACCGTTCAAGATCCTGCCGGACTTCCCCACCGGCGGTCTCATGGACGCCCGCGATTACCAGGACGGCAAAGGCAGCGTCAAAGTCCGCGCCCGCATCAAGGTCAAAGACGATTCCACCGTCGTCATCAAGGAGATCCCGCCCGGCACAACGACGGAAAGCCTCATCGCCTCCATCGAAGACGCCGTCCGCAAGGGCAAGCTCAAGGTCAAGTCCATCAACGACTACACCTCCGACAACGTCGAGATCGAGATCAAATGCCCGTCCGGCGTCGATCCGGAGAAGCTCATCGACGCGCTCTACGCGTTCACCAATTGCGAGGTCACCATCAGCAGCCGGATCATCGTGATCAAGGACAATCGCCCGGTCGAAATGACCGCGAGCGAGGTCCTGCGCGCAAACACCGATCAACTGCTCGCCCTGTTGAAGCGGGAACTCGAGCTGAAAGAAAAGAAGCTCGAGGACGAACTCCACTTCCGCACGCTCGAACGGATCTTCATCGAGGAACGCATCTACAAGCGCATCGAGAACTGCAAGACCAACGAGGCCGTCGTCGCCGCCGTACACGAAGGGTTCAAACCGTTCCGCCGCCAGATGCACCGCGACCTGACCGACCCCGACGTGGAACGGCTGCTCGGTGTGCGCATCCGGCGCATTTCGCTGTTCGACATCAACAAGCACCGCGAGGAGACCACGCGGGTCAAAGCGGACCTTGAGGAAACCCGCAAGAACCTGAAGAACCTGACCCGCTACGCGATCGGCCATCTCGAGGCGCTGCTCGCCAAGTACGGCCCGCAGTATCCGCGCCTGACCACCAAATCGAGCCGGCTCGAAGAAGTCGACGCCAAAGCCGTCGCCTTCAAGGCATTCAAGGTGTCCTACGACCGCGAAAGCGGTTACGTCGGCTACAAGGTCAACGGCGAGGAGTTCAAGGTGGAATGCACGCGGTTCGACAGGATTCTCCTAGTGTTCAAGGACGGCACCTACAAGGTGACCGAGCTGCCGGAGAAGCTGTTCGTCGGGCCGGAACTGTTCTACTGCGGATTGCCCGAGCGCGACCGCGTGTTCACCTGCGCGTACACCAACCGGGAAGCCAGTTACCTCAAGCGATTCAAGTTCGGGGGCACCATTCTGAACAAGACCTACCACTGCATCCCGGAGAAATCCCGGCTGCTGTTCTTCTCCCCGGACACGCCGAAGGTCCTGTACATCCGCTACAAACCGGCGCCGCACCAGAAGGTCAGCCAGCAGCTCTGCGACCCGTCCGAGCTCGAAGTCAAAGGGCCCAAGACGCGCGGGCGGCAGATCTCAATCAAGGACATCAGTTCCATCACCACGGCGCCCACGCGCGGGTGGGATGAGAAAGCGACCACAACGCGCCTGACGTTCGTCTAGTTGCCGCATGACCACCGAGGCCAGCCTGCGTGTCCTGATCGTCGAACCGGAGCCGCGGTGCGCAGCGCTCCTGCGCGATCCGGACTTCACAGTGGAGCATCGAAACCGGCTCCCGGCCGAAGGCGACACCCGGACTTCTCCGTACCAGGCGGCCGTGATCGATCTGGCCATTGCCCCGGGCGCGGAAATCGAAACCTTCGTTCGCGCCCAAACCGTCATTCCGCGCACGCCGTTCGTTGTCATCGTCGGCGCGGATGGCGAGCGGACGGGACGGGAGGCGCTGCGGCTGGGCGCGCAGGACTTCCTGTTCCGGCCCGAGCTCACCGCCGCGGCCCTTGCGCTGGCCATCCGCAAAGCCGCGGACCGCTACAGCGCGCAGGCGGCGTGGCGCCGCGACCGCCACCTGCTCGAGATCCTCATGGACATGATCCCGGACGCCATCTACTTCAAGGACACCGAAAGCCGGTTCCTGCGGATCAGCCAGGCACAGGCCAAACGCTTCAACCTTCCCGACCCGGCGATGGCCATCGGGCGGACCGACGCGGACTTCTTCAGCGGCGCGCACGCCCAGCAGGCGCGCGCGGACGAGGAATACGCCATGCGAACGGGCCAGCCGCTCGTCGGCATCGAAGAGATGGAGACCTGGCCCGACGGCAGCGTCACGTGGGTTTCCACGACAAAAATGCCCTTGCGCGACGCTTCGGGAGCCATCATCGGCACGTTCGGCATTTCGCGCGACATCACTTCCCGCAAGCTCGCGGAACTGGCGCTCGCCGAGCGCACGCACCAGTTGCAGCAGAAGAACCAGCAGATCGAGGAAGAACTGCGCATGGCCCGGGAGCTGCAACAGGCCATGCTGCCCCAGCAATTCCCCTGCGTGCCGCCCAACCCCCGCCACGAAAACAGCGCCCTCGAGTTTCACCACTACTATTCGCCCAGCGGTTCCGTCAGCGGCGACTTCTTCGACGTCGTCGAACTTTCCGACACCGCCGTGGGCGTGTTCATCTGCGACGTCATGGGCCACGACGTGCGCGCCGCCCTGGTGACGGCCATGGTGCGCTCGCTGGTCGAGGACGTGTGCCATACCGTGGCGGACCCGGGCGAGCTCCTCGCGCATATCAATCGCGCGTTGGCAGCCGTGTTCAAGCAAACCGGCGCCACCATGTTCGCAACGGCCTTCTATGCCATCATGGACGTCGCCACGGGAGAACTGCGTTACGCCAGCGCAGCCCACCCGGATGCTCTCCACGTCCGCAGGAATCAGAACCGCGTGGAACCCCTCAGCGCCAACAACGGGCGAAAGGGACCGGCCATCGGCCTCTTCGAAGAAGCCTTGTTCCCCACCTGCGGCCGCCGGCTCGAACCGAACGACCTCGTCATTCTTTTCACCGATGGGTTGACAGAAGCGCAGGACGCCAGCGGCGATTGCTTTTCACAGGAACGCCTTCTCCAGGCCGTCGCCCGACGCGTGCATGAACGGTCCGGCGATCTCATCGCGGGAATGGTGGGCGAAGCACGCCAGTTCTGCCGCGGCACTCCGTTTCACGACGACGTCTCCATCCTCGGCGTCGAAGTCAAACGCCTCGTGCCCGCTGCCCGCGCGCGCGAAGCGCGCCGCGTCGGATCGTAACGCAATCCCCTGAAAATTCGCATGAAAACTCACGGCGTCTTCTCGTTGTCAAAAGGCCTCGCTCTCGCAGCCCTGATTGCGCCTTTGCCGGCCGGTCTCCGGGCCGACACGAATCTCACCGTCGCCGCGGATGGTTCCGCGCAGTTCCGCAGCGTCCAGGCCGCCATCATGTCCGTGCCCGCCGGCACTGCCTCCAACCAGGTCTTCATCCGCATCAAGCCCGGCACCTACCGGGAGAACATCTACCTTCAGCGCGAGAAACGCTATTTCCACCTGATCGGCGAAGATCCGGAGACGACGATCCTCACCTACCACCTGCACGCCAACATGCCCGGGCCCGACGGCAAGCCCATTGGCACCTTCCGCACACCGTCCACGCTGATCGACGCGGACAATTTCACCGCCGAGAACATTACGTTCGAAAATTCCGCGGGCCCCGTCGGGCAGGCCCTGGCCATTCGGGTGGACGGCGACCGCGTTGTGTTCCGCAACTGCCGCTTTCTCGGCTGGCAGGACACCATCCTGCTGAATCGGGGGCGCCAGTACTTCACGAACTGCTACATCGCCGGCCACGTGGATTTCATCTTTGGCGGGGCGACGGCGTTTTTCGACAACTGCCACATTCATTGCCTCCGCAACGGTTACATCACGGCGGCCTCCACGCCCGAAACGGAGCAGTTCGGCTTCGTGTTTTCAAACTGCAAGATCACAGGCGAACCCGGCGTGAAAACCTATCTCGGGCGGCCCTGGCGCAACTTCGCGTCCACCATCTTCCTGAATACGGAGATGTCGGACGTCGTGCGTCCGGAAGGCTGGCACAACTGGAACCGGCGCGAGGCCGAAAGCACCGCCCGCTATGCCGAATTCAACAGCAAAGGAGCCGGCGCCAATTCAACCAACCGCGTCGCCTGGGCCCGGCAACTGACTGCGGCGGAAGCGGCCGCCATCACTCTCGATGCCGTTCTGCGAGGGAACGACAAGTGGAACCCTATCGTCCGCCGCGGCGAGCCCTGATCAGCGGGCACAGCAGCTTGTCGGGTCTCTTTTCGTGGGCCCCGGATCGGCTACACTCGCAGGTGCTCAAATTTCAATCAGCCGTGCAACAATGGGGGGCTGACACGTGCAAGCACTCTGCTAGAGTTCCACTACTTGATTCCAACTAGGTCGAACCGGCCGCCGGTCTCGTATACTCAGCTCCGGCAGAGTTCACCGGGTCTGGCGAACGGCTCGCTACCAGGAAGCGAACCCATGGTGCATCTGCAACGTTTAAATCCTATGAAGCGACTCCCAGTCATTCTCGGCCTCATCGCTGGCATTCTGACAGCAGACAGGGTCAATGCCGAAATCCTCCTGACGGAACAGTTTGCCGGGTACGAGTCGGGGGTTCTCGGCACTGACGTAACCCTCGGAACACTCAACGGCTGGAACCTTACCACCGCGGAAATCACTGTGGAAAGCGGCAGCGGAAGCCTGATCGGGACGAACCTGGGCCTGGTCGCCTCCGCAGGAGACCGCGCTTTCATTTCGGCGACTGAAACCAACGCCAACGGCGCCGTGATTGGCGCACGCAATCAATTCGCGCCGACCGGCATGTTCCCTCAGTCGGCCGAAACCAACATCTATTACTCCTTCCTCTACAAGTTCAACAACGCTGCGGATATCTCAACGGCCGGAGAAAACATCATGCAGGTCAATCGGGCGAACAGCGGAATCGTCACGCCGCAGCACTGGCACCTTGTCGCCAGAAACGTCGGCGGGCAGATCCAGCTTGGCATTTCCAAGGCCGGCATCCCCAACAACGCCACCAACTATGCCGCGAAAAACATCGCCCCGGGCGAGACCGTATTCGTCGTCATTCGACAGCACATCCTTCCGGGAACTGAAAACGATATCTATGATCTTTGGATCAATCCTCCTGAGGAGTCGTTCTTCGCCGACGAAGCGAACGTGCCGGCCCCGGATGCTTCCATAGGTGCGGACCCCGCCGACGGCGCGGAGGATGGCAGCAACACCGGTCCCGGGCGCTTTGTCGTCTTTGCCGGGTCCAATGCGGAAATCGACGAGCTCCGCATCGGCACAACCTGGGCAGATGTCACGCCCTTCTTTGGCCAGTGTCTTCCCGCAGCGGTCCAGTTCACGAGCGAAACCACCGTCACGCAAAGTGCCGATCTGGCCGCCACGTTCCGCGTCAATATCCTCGGCACTTCGCCCACGGTTCAGTGGCAGGTCAGCACCGACTCCGGCCAATCGTGGGACGATGTCCCGGGTGCCACGGCAACGATCTTCAAGACACCCAATCTCACCGTGGCGCAAAACGGCATTCAGTACCGCGCCATTGCCAGTGTGGAGTGCGACAGTTCCTCCGCGACGTCAGTCGTTGCAACGGTGATCGTCACCAACCCCATCGTGACGAGCCCGGGAGTGATCATGCACGACACATTCCTGGATCCGGAGTTGGGCTTTGATGACCGCGCCAATGAGCCGCTGACTTCGAGCAATTCGCTCTGGTATACAGCGGCCACGGACAATCTCACGGCCTTCAATCAGGGCGGTAATCTGCTGGGCATTCCGCTTTCCGGCAGTTCCAGTCTCTGGCTTGGTTACTTCATTGCACCCGACGAACCTCCGGTTCATCTGGACGTCGGAAGGGCTCTCAAGGTAACCCTTCCATTCATTCCCGGCTCTTACTCCAGCCACACGCAAAATGCCAGCCTTCGCATCGGCGTCTTCGACTACCACGACGCAGGCACGCGCATCACGGCCGATGCTCCAAACGTCGGCGGCAGCCAGGGGCTCGGCTCCGGTGTTCGAGGTTATCTGTTGAATGTGGACTTCGGGCCCACGTTTTCGGGCGGACCACCTCTCGAGCTCTATGCGAGGTCTTTCCTCGCGGATAACAACCTGATGGGAGCCATCGGGGATTTCGATACGCTTGGAGAAATGGATGGCGACTTCGAGGGCGCTCCCGCCTTCCAGGCCGGAACCCAGTACACGCTGGAATTCATCATCGCTCGGACGGGAGTCAATTCCATGGAGATCACCGCCAGTATCACCGGAGGCGGAACCAACTGGACGCTGACTGTCACCGATACCCAGTTCGTCTATCCGCGGTTCGATTCGGTCGCCATCCGGCCAAACAGCCTCGAGACCTCAGCCGACAGTTTCACATTCCCCGAGTTCATCGTGGAAGTGATCGAGATCGAGGTTCCCTTCGCCCCATACAGAATTACGGAAGTCAGCCCCGTCTCGCCAGACATGGTGAAGCTCACCTGGGAGTCGGTTCCGGGTGTGAACTATCACTTACTCTCCTCGCCGTCACTGACCACGCCGGTGTGGACCACAAACGCCACCATTCAGGCGACCGGCGGGACTACTTCGTACACGAACGCGCTGAGCGGAGATACCCAGTTCTACCGGATCCTCGCGGATTAGTAGGCCGCGAGTTTTCCAGGATTCACTTCAAGGCGCCGGTCCCCGGCGCCTTTTTCATCGGCATGGAGTTCCCGCTTCAGACGTCTCGGCCATGGGCGAAGTCCTGAGCCTCGATGTTGCGATCGGACCCGTTGACTCATGGGAAAACCTTACCGAAGGGCAAAGGGGTTTTGTATTGGTTGACTCATAACCCTGGTTACCGAGCGCGTGCGGTATCGAACACTGTTTTGAGCCTACGTTCAACTGCTCTTTGAGCTCAAACGGGTTCAGCTCCTGATACGGGGCGCGCAGTTTGTCTTCTGCTCAGCAGTGATGTGTGGCGATTGGATCAAGCATTGAAAAGGGGGTCTGCGGTTTGAAGTAGTTGTGATAGAGCCCCCAAGTGCGATAGAGGTCGTTGATCAAGGGGATCAGTTCGGGCTTGTCCAGGCGCTGGCAACCCAAAAGTTGGCGCACATGGGTCCAGTTCCTCTGTTTAATTCGAGTCAACTCGTCGGAAGATAAAACTGGACCGGTTCGACGGCGGAACTCAGCGCCCAATCCCGGACTGAGACCGACTTGAGTGGGTCGCGACGAATCGTCCCGTCACGACCCCTCAAGGCAGCCAGGTATTCATCAGGGTCCGCCACGTCTTGCTAGGTGGGGGGTCGTTGCCAATCGGCTCCCCGTTCGCCAATGTCCACAGGCTCGGATCAAAAGCCTGCGGATGAGCACGCGCATTCTGATACGCGACGTGGCCGTCCGCAAACAACGCGTTCAACCCTCCGATAGACGATTTCACCTTGTGCGCCGTGGCCTCCGGCCGGTGAATCGTATCCACCGAAATACTCTTGTTGAGGTTCACCTCGCCGACCTTCATCACGATCATGCGCAGGTTCGAATTGTCGGACGGAACCAGGGTTACCGGGGTGAAAACCAGCTTTGGGAGCAGAACGCCACCGACCGGCGCTACCTCCCGCCGCTGCGGATAGTAGTTGTAGCCGGTCCGCACCTGATTGTCTCCGCTGCCGACGGGCGTGGAAGGCCAGGTGTTGGGCGCTTGAGCATAGTACTCATACGTCCAGGTGGGATCGGAGCTGCTCTTGTTGCTCGGGCAATAGAAGACTCTGGGATTCGGCACAGCCGTGGTCTTGAAAAGCAACCCGAGACTCATGAAGTCGCGAATCAATGTGCTCGTTCCGGGGTTCACTCGGCACGCACTGTAGGTTTGCCACGGATTCTGCCCTTCCGGCCAACCGCAGATCGGCAGATAATCATTCGAGTCCGCGACGTACATATTGATCCCGATTCCAATCTGGCGCAGGTTGCTGGCGCAGTTTACGCGATTGGCCCGCTCCTTGGCATTCGACAGCGCCGGCAGCAACATCGCGGCGAGAATCGCGATGATCGCAATCACTACCAGCAGCTCGATCAGTGTAAATCCCCCTTTCCTCCTCATCGGGCCGCAATCAACCGGTCCGTTCTTGCAAACTCTACTCATAGGTGGCGATGCTTTCTTTGGACTTGCCAAACCTTACTCCGTCCCGTCCGCCCGCAACAACGCCCCATTCGTGCATTTAGCGTTGAATATTGTGCACCGCGAAGCCGCATAGTGCAAACGCGCGCCCCTCCATGAACCGGTCCCGGGAGCGCCGCCGCTCAGTCACCACAGACCGCCGGCCGCGGTTCACAGGCTCGCCCTTCATCCCACGCTTTGGTTAACTGACCCGGCTTGAACGCATGGACCAAAGCCATTGAAGCCACCGGATGGGCTCCCGCCCTGTTCGTCCTCATCTTCATCGCCGCCTCCATCCTCATCCTCTGGCGGCTCGAAGCCATGAACGAAGGCGGCATGGAAGGCACCGTCCTCGGCACGCTCGTCATGCCCTACTGCTCCGGCATCGGCAACCTCATCTTCGTCTTCGTCATCGCCAAAGAACGCGGCTCCGGCGCCGATGTCATGACCAACGCGCTGGTCAACAACGTCACCAACATGACGCTGCTCATCGGGTTGCCCGCATTGATCTGGGGCCTGCACGTCATCCCCGAAACGGCCGGCTCACGAAAAAAGAAGCGGAACAACCGCGAGCACCAGGTCAACCGCCTCTCCCTCCTGCTCAGCCTCTCCGCCGTGTTCGTCTTCACCGGCGCCGTCTGGGCGCTCGGACGCGACGGCCGCCTCGATTTCAACGACGGCCTGGTCCTGATCGGACTGTTCCTCTTCTGGCAGTTGTTCCATGTGTTCGACGTTCTCAAGACGCACGTCCGGCGGAATAAACCGTTCACCTGGATGCTGCCGGTGAATCTCGCACTGCTCGGAGCCGGCGCCGTGGGCACCTATGTCAGTATCGATTGGCTCGTGAACTGGCTCTCGGAAATCCGGTCCGACCGCTTCATCAGCGCCGACAACCTCGGCTTGCTCAGCGGATGGCTCATGGTCCTGCCCAACGCGTTGCTCGCGCTGTACTACGGCTGGCGCGGCAGCCCGGAAATCGTTTACACCTCGCAGGTCGGCGACGGGCACATCTGCATCCCGCTGTGCGTCGGCATCTTTGCCCTGCACCGGAGCTTCACCCTGCCGGATGTCTTTACCAGCGGCGTCCTGCTCCTTCTGGCCGCCACGCTCCTCCACATGATCGTCGTGACCTTGTTCGGCCGACTGCCCCGATTCGTCGGCGCCCTCCTCGTCGGCGCCTACGCCGCCTTCATCGTCCAGGGATTCCTGTGATGATGTGGAATCCCGTCGGGATTCGGATGTTCCGTTCGTGCGCTTGCAGAACTCGGGATCACACGCTTCGTCCGCGCGCTGCGCCTGAGGACAGGCGCGCTCCAAACCGCCGCTCGATCACACCCCCCTCCCGCCGAATCACACCACCCCCGAGTCAAGCTTGCGAAGGCGGGTCCTCGCGCTTGTCAGGCCGGAGCCTTGGCGAAGGCTGGAGCCGTCATCCAACCATCTTGATCGCCCGAATCGCTTCTTGCCGTCGTCGCTACAGACGCCGTTGTGTTGAGCGTTGAATGTTCATTCCCCTTCTCCCTCGGACGCGTTGAATGCTGCTATCAGGTCACGCCGCCGATGGTTTGGCTGCGGCCGCTGCCGCCGCCGCTTTCGCCTTCGCTTCCGCATCGGCCTTCGCTTTCGCGGCGGCTTTCGCCTTCTCCGCCGCCAGCACCGCGTCCGATTCCGCCGCGTCGCGCGGATGAATCTTGTGATAATGCGCGTTGGGCTTCGCCAACTGCTGCTTGTGCAACAGCAACCCGTCAAACCGGTCCGACGTGGACAGCTCAAACTCCGTGTCCATCTTGATCGCCTCGAACGGGCACACCTCGACGCAGATCTGGCAGCTCATGCACACCGAGATGTCGATGTCGAAGATCGCCGGGTAGAACTGCATCTGGCCCTTGTAATCGGGCTTCTTGTCCTTGCTCTTGACGATGTAGATGCACTTGGGCGGGCATTCCTTCTCGCAGATCTGACAGGCCACGCAGCGCAGCCCTTTCTCGGGATCGTCCCCGTCGTACACCAGGAACGGGAACTGGCGTGCGGCCTCCGGCAGCACCTGCCGCTCCTCCGGATACTGGATCGTCGGCAGCCGTTCCTCGCTCACGTAACTGCCCAGAAAATTCCGGGCCGTTACCGCCAGTCCTTTAATGATCTGTTCACCCAGCATGATCGTCCTTCACTTGCGTCACCGGTCCACTTCCCCCAGCACGATGTCCACACTGCCCAGAATGATGATGATGTCGCCCACGTTGTGCCCCAGGCACATATCCTCGAGCACCGTCAGGTTGATGAAACTCGGCGGGCGCACCCGGTAGCGATACGGGTTCGGCGAGCCGTCGCTGATCAGATAGAACCCGAGCTCGCCCTTGGGCGCCTCGATCCGGCCGTAGGCCTCGCCGGGTTTCGGCCGGAAACCGCGCAGTTTCGCCTTCGGATCCACAATCGGCCCTTCCGGTATGTCCTTCAAGGCCTGCCTGAGGATCTTCAGCGATTCGCGCATCTCGAGCACCCGCATCATGTAGCGATCGTACACGTCCCCGTGTTCGCCCAGCGGCACGCGGAACTCGAATCGGTCGTAGATCCCGTACCGGTCCACCTTGCGGATGTCGTAGTTGACCCCGCTGGCGCGCAGCATGGGGCCGGTGATGCCGGCGTTGATGGCCAGTTCGCGCGGCAGCACGCCCACATTCTGCGTGCGGGCCATGATGATCTCGTTCTCGCTCAGGAGCGCTTCAAATTCGTCAAGGAAAGACGGGAACGAATCCACCAATTGCCGCACCCGGTCCAGCCAGCCGGGCGGCGCGTCCGTCCGGCACCCGCCAAACCGCATGAAATTGCACATCATCCGCGCGCCGCTGATCGCTTCGAACAGGTCGAGCACCTTCTCCCGCTCGCGAAACGCATACATCAGCGGCGTGCCCATCGCGCCCATGTCCTGCAGCAGGAAACCGCACAGCGACGCGTGATTCTGCAGCCGCGTCAGCTCCGCCAGGATCACCCGCAGATACTCCGCGCGCTCCGGCACCTGCAATCCCGCCAGCTTCTCCACCGCCAGGCAATACGCCCAGTTGTTCGTCATCGAACAGAAGTAATCCAGCCGGTCGGTGTACGGAATCGACGCCAGGTAACTGACGTTCTCGCCGATCTTCTCGTGGTTCCGGTGGAGATACCCGAACACCGGCTTGAGCTTCACCACCTTCTCGCCGTCGAGCACCACGTCCATGCGAAACACGCCGTGCGTGGACGGGTGCTGCGGCCCCATGGACACTTCGAGCAGGCCGCCCTCAACCGCGCCGTCGCGCGCATCCAGCAGGCGCGCCCGCGACGCCGCATCGCCGTTCTCCAGCGATCCGTTCGAATGGATGGAAATCGTGTCGCTCACTGCTTCAGTCCCGCCGGGTAATGCCGCCACGCGCGCTCCAGCACCTCGTCGTGCGGCGTCGGTTCATACTCGAAATCGTCCGGCTCCACGTAATCCTTCCGCATCGGATGATCCTTGAACCCGTCCCACATCAGGATCCGCCGCAGGTCCGGATGGCCGTCGAACACAATCCCGTAGAGATCGTAAATCTCCCGCTCCTGGAGCTCCGCCGCGCGCCAGAGCGGCGTCAACGACGGCAAACGCACCTGGTCCGCGCGGTTCGCGGTCCGCATCCGCAACACCAGCGGGCCGTGCTTCCTCTCCATCGAATACAGGTGATACACCGCCTCGAGATAACCCGGTCGAACGGTCTTGCGGACCTCCTCCACTTCCTGCTCCACACCATCAACCACCTTCTTGACCTTCACCTTCTCGGTCAACTCCGCATCCGGCCAATCCACGCCGGTGACGTTCGACGCGTAATCGAAGCGCAACTCGGGATCGTCGCGCAACCACTTCGCCACCGCGAACCCGTGCTCGCGATCAACGAGCAACGAGCGCTGACCGGACGGGCTGTCGTTCGGCACAATCTCAATGCGCGCGCCGGGAACGGCGGCTTCGATGCGCGACTTGATCTGTTCCAGCGATTCCATGGGCTATCAACGCACAACCACCGCGGGTCTCCAGACCTCCGGGTTCTTCGGCGGTTCAAGATCGTGTTCCCCGTATTCCGGAATCGGGAATTCGCTCGGCGCGTCCGGGTCCAGGTGGCGCGGACGCCCCTCGCCCTTGAGCTGCTGCGCGTCGATCTTCTCCTGCAACGTCATGAAGGCGTGGATCAATGCTTCCGGCCGCGGCGGGCAGCCCGGAATGTGCACGTCCACCGGAATGTAGCGATCGATCCCCTTGAGCACGTTGTAACCCTGCTTGAACGGTCCGCCCGAAATCGCGCACGCACCCATCGCGATCACATACTTGGGCTCCGACATCTGGTTGTACAACCGCACCACCTGCGGGGCCATCTTCTTGGTCACCGTCCCGGCAACAATCATCAGATCCGCCTGCCGCGGCGACGGACGGAACACCTCGGCTCCGAACCGCGCCAGGTCCCAGCGCGCCATCGACGCCGCCATCATCTCGATGGCGCAACAGGCAAGGCCGAAACCCAGCGGCCAGATCGAATTCTTCCGGCCCCAGTTGTACAGCTCCTCCAGGGTGGTCACAAAGACCCCCTGCTTCTGCAATTCACTTCTCAGTCCTTCATCCATGGAAAATCAGGCATGTGCGCGCCCGGCAAATCTCGGTCGTTGCGCTTCGAAGTCAAGCGCTCACCCCTCTCCCTCCCACCGCCCCAACCGAGGAGAGAGCCGGGGGCCAGGCCACTTTCTTCTCCCTCTCCTTCCCCCGACGGAGGAGAGGGACGGGGAGAGCAGGCTGAACACTCTATCCATTACTCCCAGTTCAACACTCCCTTCTTCCACGCCCAGACCAGTCCCTCCACAAGAAGAAGAAGAAAGATCATCATCGCCACAAACGCCCCCGCCGACAGTCCCGTGAACGCCACCGCAAACGGCAGCAGAAATATCGTCTCCACGTCGAAGATCAGGAAGATAATGCCGTAGAGATAATATTCCGCCTTGAACTGCACCCAGGCGTCGCCCTTCGACTCGAGACCGCATTCGTAGGTGGCGTTCTTTGCAGGGCCGGGTTTCTTCGGCGAGAACTTCTTCGCCCAGATCCACGCCAGCGCCAGCGGCCCGAGCGCGAACGCCAGCGCGGCCACCATCAGAATCAGGACTGGCAGATACGGGTTTGACATCAGTTCGGATCCGACACGCGCCGCAAACCAACCGAATACGCGATGTCCTCGAATTCCTCGCGGCTCACTTCCTCAAGCTGCTTGCCGCGCGCCGCCAGCTTCTCGTTGATCTTGATCGCCTTCTCCGTCATCACCTCGTGCGTCTCCTCAGACCCCCCGATCAATGCGAAGTTCGGACCCGTGGTCAAACGCTTGTGCCCGTCGGAATCCAATCCGACGCCAACAATCACCGCTTTGCGCCCGGGCTTCTTGTTTTTCGCCATGCCAAACCCTAGAAACCGGCGGGAACAAAATCAAGCCGCGCCTTGATCATGGGAACGCCGCTTCCGGCTCCGCATCACAAGCCCGCGGCCTCCACCGCATGCCGCAACGGCCCCACCAGCAGCGACGGCAGGCAGCCCAGCACGATCACTCCCAGCGCGATCAACACCAGAACCACCTGAATCACCACCGGGACACGCAGCCACGGCGCGTCCGCCGGTTCGTCCGCCACGTAGATCTGTTTCAACACCTGCAGATAGTAATACAGCGACACTGCGCTCATCGCGATCGCCAGGATCACCAGCCAAAGCAACCCCATGTCCGCGTTCACCACCGCGGCAAACACATAGAACTTGCCGAAGAACCCGGCCAGCGGCGGGATGCCTGCCAGCGACAGCATGAACACCGCCATGCACATCGAGATCAGCGGCGCCCGCCGGCTCAGCCCCGCAAACGCCCCCAGCGCCTCGCCCCGGCGCGGCCCCACCACCGCAACCACACCAAACGCGCCCAGCGTCGCCAGCCCGTACGTGATCGTGTAGTACACCAACGAGCCGATCCCCTGCCCGTCGTTCGACAACACACCCAGCAACGCATAGCCCGCGTGAGCAATCGCCGAATAGGCCAGCAGCCGCCGCACGTTGCCTTGAACAATCGCCGCCAGATTCCCCAGAACCATTGACACCGCCGCAACAAGCGCAATCGTCGGCACCCAGCCCGAACGGAACTCCAGCCATCCCCCCTCGCCTTCCACCCCCGCAAAGCCAAGCATCATCACCTTCGCGAGAATAAAGAAGCTCGCCACCTTCGAACCCGACGCAATAAATGCCGCGCTCGGAATCGGAGCGCCTTCATAGGCATCGGGCGCCCACAGATGAAACGGCACCGCGGCGACCTTGAACCCGAACCCGATCACCACCATCACCAGCGCCACGATCAACAGCGGGTCCAGCGCGCGCCCGGCCAGCGCCGACGCAATCGCCTTCAGGTTCGTCGCCCCGCTCAATCCATACAGCAGGCTCAGCCCGAACAGCATGAACGCCGCGGCCATCCCGCCAAACAGGAAATACTTCAACGCCGCCTCGGCCGACTTCACATCCCGCTTGTTGAACGCGGTGAGGATGTACAACGACAGGCTCGTCAACTCCAACGCCACAAAAATCATCAGGATGTCTTCCGCGCTGACCAGGAACATCATCCCCACCGTCGCCAGCAGGATGAGCGCGAAATACTCGCCCACGTGCGCCGTGAAGTCCGAATCCACCGATACCCACAACGTCAACAACGTCAGCGCCAGCAGACCCACCTTGACCAGTTGCGTCAGCGGATCGGCCACGAGCATCCCCTGCCACACCTCCGCGTGCGCCGGCATCACCAGCAGCCACGCCACCGCCGCGGTGCAACCCACGCTGCCCACCATCGCCCCGATGACCCGCCGCAGACGCGCGTCGCTCGTCCGCATCGTGAAATCCGCGATCAACACCGAAAGCGCCGCGACCACAAGGATCGTCTCGGGCACCGCCAGCCGGAGCGTCTCGAGGTAACTCATTGGCCACCTCCCATCCTCAGCCACTGGAACAATGCCGAGTCAAAACTCGGAAGGATCCGATCCAGCAGCACGCGCGGATACAACCCCACGATCAACGACGCGGCAATCAGAATCACCGCGCCCAGTCGCTCCGGAATCGAAATCGGATCCAGCGCATGGACCGTCTCGCCATCCGCTGCGCTCCCCCGCGCCGCCACGGGGTCGTCGCCGAAGAATGCCTTCTGCATCACCCGCAACGTGTAGGCTATCCCTACCAGGATGCCGCAGCCGGTCACGATCGTCAGCGTGGGATAACCGTTCCACGCCCCGATCAGCACCTGGAGCTCCGCAATGAACCCGCTGAACCCCGGCAATCCCATCGACGCCACTCCCGCAACAACAAACGTCCCCGCCGCGAACGGCATCGCTTTCGCCAGCCGCATGCCCTCCAGCGCCGTCAACTCCCTCGTGTGCGTGCGGTCATACACCATCCGCCCGACCACCGCGAACAGCAGGCCCGCAATCACGCCGTGCGAAAACATCTGCAACACCGCGCCGCTCAACCCGATCGTGTTCAGCGTCGCCAGTCCCAGCAGCACAAAACCCATGTGGCTCACGCTCGAATAACCGATCACGAATTTGAAATCCTTCTGCACCAGCGCCACCATCGCGCCATACACAATCCCGATCACCGCCAGCAGCGCGATCACATCCCGCCACGACCCCAGACCCATCACATCGAAGCCCCATGGACCCAGCCCGTCCGGGAACAACGTCATCGCCACCCGCAGACAGCCGTAGGCCCCCAGTTTCATCACCACGCCCGCCAGCAGCATCGACGCAGCCGTCGGCGCGGCCACGTGACCCGTCGGCGCCCACGTGTGGAACGGCCACAGACCCGCAAGAATCGCAAAACCCACGAAAACCAGCGGGAACACCCAAAACTGGAAGCCGGGCGGGAACGGATAACGGGCGAGTTCCATCAGGCTCATTGTGTTCGCCCCGGAGACGACATACGCCGCGATGAGCCCGACCAACACCATCGCGCTGCCCACGAACGAGTAGAGCGCGAGTTTCATCGCGCCGTATTCGCGCCGTGTCGAACCCCAGATCGCGATGATGAAGTACTTCGGTATGATCGCGATCTCGTAAAACACGAACAGCAGGAAAGCGTCGAAGCTCAGGAACACGCCATACACGCCGCCGATCAGCGCAAGGTACAGCGCGAAGAACTCGTTCGCCCGATGCGTGATGTTCCAGGAGAAGAGAATGCCCGCCACCGCCGCCAATCCCGTCAACAACACCAGCGTCAGGCTGATGCCGTCCGCCGCAAGATGGTAACGAATGCCCAGCGAAGGAATCCACGGAACATCCACCACCGTGACCATCTCGCCCGGAGTCGATTGGAAGAACGCCGCGGCCGCCACGCCAAATCCCGCCGCCGCAGCGAGCAGTGCCAGAACGCGCGCCGCTGCCGGCCTGTCCTTCGGCAGGAACATCAGCACCAGCGCGCTGGCAAACGAGATGTATATGGTCCAGGCGAGCATTTGTATCAGCCGCGTAACACAACCATCTGATCGCCCCGAAAGGGCGTCCACGATTCATCACCCATCGGGCCGCGCCGCAGGCGCAAGACATGACACCCCGGGGCAAGGCCCTGGGTACGGCCACCCCCCACATACAGATTCAAGCCCTGTAAGGGCGCAACAAATTCACTTCCACACATAACGCTCATCGATCGGCACGTTGTACCGCTGGCAGAACCGGCGGAATTCTTCCTTGAAATCCAGTTTCTTCTGATGCTCCGCCTGATTTTGGATGTATTCGCGAACCGAATCCGCATTGGATTGGCTCACCGAAAACGCGCCGTAACCGCCTTGCCAGGCGAAATCCGCAATGCCGTGCGCCTTCATCCATTTGCTGGAGCTCTTCTTGACTTCTTCGATGACCTTGCAGAGTGCTATCGTCTTCGCGAGTTGATTCAAAATGTGCACGTGGTCCGGCACCGAATTGATGATCACCGCTGCCGATTCCAGGTGCTTCAAAATGCCCGCCATGTAGCCGTGCAAAGCCGCGCGCAAATCATCCTGAATGAGTGAACGGCGGTCCTTCACACTCCAGATCATGTGAACCAAAACGTTCGCCAATGATTGTGCCATTTGTTTCGCCCTTTCAGGGCTCCAATCGTTCTTTTTCCATTCTACCCGGGGCGGCGCTGCGCTTGCCCTGGGCTGTCTTGTTTTGGCCTTTCAGGCCTGATGACGATGCTGTTCAACCGAACTGCATCCGTCGCTCACGCACGGTTCAGAATCCCATCCGCTCAACCATCCCCACCACCGTTTCATTCACCACCCCGAGCACCAATTGCGGATACACGCCCAGAACAAACATCAACGCAATCGGGATGGCGGCGAACACTCGCTCGCGCACAGTCAGGTCGGGCCACGCCGACCATTTCTCATTCAATGGCCCGTTGAACACCCGCTGCAAAATCGTCAGGATGAAAATCGCCGTCACCAGCAGACCCAGCACCGAAAACGCCGCCGCCCACGGCGCCAGCGCAAACGCGCCCCGGAAAATCAGGAACTCGCCAACAAACCCGTTCAACCCGGGCAACCCCAGCGACGAAAACCACGCAATGCCCATCAGCCCGCAAAACACCGGCGCGATCTTGCGCAACCCGCCAAAATCCTCCAGCCCGCGCAATCCGCCGCTCCGCTTCTCGATCAGGCCCACAAACCAGAACAACGTCGCCGCCGTCAGCCCGTGATTGAACATCTGCAGGAGCACGCCATTGAGGGCCGACGCCTTCTCCACCGCCGGCGCCTGCACGTCCGCCTGATACGTCGCCACCGCAAACACCGCCAACAGGCAGTAGCCGAGATGGTTGATCGACGAATACGCCAGGATCCGCTTGAGATCCTTCTGCGCAAAGGCCGCGCACGCCGAAAACACAACCGTTGCCGCCGCCAGCCCTAACAGAATCGTCCGCACCGTCTGCCAATGCATCACCCCGCCAAAAATCGGCAGCAGAATACGCACGAACCCGTAAACGCCCATCTTCGACATCACCCCCGTCAACAGCATCGTCACCGGCGTCGGCGCCTCCGTGTAGGTCGCCGGCAGCCACGTGTGAAACGGCAGCAACGGAACCTTGACCGCGAACCCCAGCAGCGCCCCGCAAAAAATCAACGCGCCCAACTGCTGCGTCGTCAGATCGAACCACCCCAGCTTCGCCGCCAATGCCGGGATCAGCTCCCCCTTCCTTCCCAGCTCCGCCAGCCGCGTGAAGTCGAACTCGCCCGTCGAAAGAAACAGCGCCAGAAACGACAGCAGCAGCGCAATGCTCCCCACCATCGTGTAAACGAAGAACTGCGTCGCTGCCTCCGACCGCTGGAACCCGCCCCACAGCCGGATCAGGAAGAACGCCGGCACCAGGCTCAGTTCCCAGAAAATAAACCAGTGAAAGAAGTTCAACGCCGTGAACGTCCCGAACAACCCCGCCTGCAAAAACAGAATCAGCGCGTAATACAACGGCGAACCATAACCCGAACCCGCCGCAGCAGTGTCCTCAACCCGCTTCCAGAAATCACCCGATGCCACAATCGCCATCAGCGTCACCAGCGCCGTCAGGACGAGCATGAGCACGCCCAGACCGTCGGCCGCCACGCGATACTCGATGTTCAACGACGGCACCCACGCGTGCCGCTCTTCAAACCCGAGCTCGCCGCTCGCGGCGTCGTAACCGAGCCACATGCCGACCGCGATCACCAGCGCAAGACCGCCAAACCCGATCGCCGCATGGCGCGCCCACGCGCGGTTGTTCCTGCCCAGCGCAAGCGCAATCACCCCGCCCGCCAGCGGCAGCAGCGTCAGAATGGTAATGATGGGAAGTTCGTTCATCCGCCCCTGCTCCCCCGGATCAGGAGGATCACCAGCACGACCAGTCCCGCGCCGATAATCCTCAGGTACGTCTGCGCCTGACCGCTTTGCAGGCGCGAAAACATCTTGCCGCCCAGCGTCAACCGCTTGCAGCCCTGGTCAAAACCGAGATTCACCACGTATTCGTCGAACATCCGGTTCACCCACGACAGCCCCACAACCGCATACGACACCAGTTGAACCACGCCGCCCCACAGCCATCTGTCCAGCAGATCGCACACGCGCGCCCACCACGCGTTGAACCGGATCACCGTCAGCTCGTAGATCTCGTCGATGTAATACTTGTTCCGCAGCAGCGAAAAGATGTCGCCGCGCGCCACTTCGAGCGCGTCCGGCTCGTCGGCGCGCTGCCACGGCCGCCGCCCGTACAGCCACCAGCCCACGCCCAACCCGAGAAACACGATGACGGACGAAAACAACATCAACCCCACAACCCCTCCTCCTTCACCGGCCTCGTGATGTTTCCCGAGAAACTCCTGGAACCACGGCCACCACGGCGTCCCGATCACGCTCAGGCCGATCGCGCAGACCGCCAGCACGATCAACGGCCACGTCATCACCGCCGGACTCTCATGCGGCGCATGCCCGCCATGCGCTTCACTCTCGCGCGCCTTTTCCCCATGGTGCGTCCCGCCGCGATACGAACCGAAGAACACCGCCGCCACCTGCCGCGTCATGTAGAACGCCGTGAGGAACGCGCCGATCATCCCCAGGTAGAACGGAATGTGCGACGCCGGCCAGCCGTGAGCCGCATGCAGAATCTCGTCCTTGCTCCAGAATCCCGAGAAGAACAGCGGAAACCCGGCCAGCGCCAGCATGCCGATCGCATACGTCGCAAACGTAACCGGCATATACTTCCGCAAGCCGCCCATGCGCCGGATGTCCTGTTCCTCATGACAGCCGTGAATCACCGAGCCCGCCCCCATGAACAACAGCGCCTTGAAAAACGCATGCGTGATCAGATGGAACATGCCCACCGCCACACCGCCCACGCCCAGACCCATCATCATGTAACCGAGCTGCGACACCGTCGAATACGCAAGAATGCGCTTGATGTCGTTCTGCGCCACCGCGATCGACGCCGCGAACACGGCCGTGATCGCGCCAATCCACGTCACCACCTGCAACGCGCCCGACACCGGCGCCGCGCCGTCGGCCACCAGGCTCTCCACCGTCGAACCGAAAATCGGAAACGTGCGCGCCACAAGGAACACACCCGCCGCCACCATCGTCGCCGCGTGAATCAGCGCGCTGACCGGCGTGGGGCCTTCCATTGCGTCGGGCAGCCACACGTGCAACGGCACCTGGCCGGACTTGCCCACCGCGCCGGTGAAGATCAGCAGCGCAATCGCCGTGGACACCGTCATGCCGAGGCTTGTCGCGCGCGTCACCAGCGCCGCCAGCGCGTTCTGCTCGAGACAACCGCCGCCGTTGTCGTAAAACAGCAGCGTGCCCGTCTCCGAATACAGCCATACCATGCCGAGCAGCAATGCCACGTCCCCGATGCGCGTCGTGATGAACGCCTTCTTCGCCGCCGCCGCCGCACTCGGCTTGTGATACCAGAACCCGATGAGCAGGTAGGACGTCAGCCCCACCAGTTCCCAGCAGATGAACAGCAGCAACAGGCTGTTCGCAATGACCACACCCAGCATCGCGCCGGCAAACAGCGACAGGAACGTGAAGAACCGCGTGAAGTTCTCGTCATGCGCCATGTACCCGACGCTGTAGATGAAGATCAGCAGGCCGACGAACGTAACCATGACCAGCATGACGGCGGTCAGCGGATCCAGAACCCAGCCGAGCTTCAGCACGCCGGCATCTCCGGCCGCGAATTCGAACCACGCGAAGTTGAAATACTGCTTTGCCTCAACCGGCTGTCCCAGCGCATTGGCAAAGGCGCACAACGCCAGCAACAGCGAAATCCCCACCGAACCAATGGCCAGTCCCGCCGAAAGCGTCCGTTGCCGTCTCGGCAACAGCGCGCTCACCCCCGCCGCCAGCGCCGGCAGCGCGGGTATCAGCCATAAGTTCTTTACGATCCAGGGCGTCATCCTCTCAACGTGTTCGCCTCATCCACATTCGCCGTCTTGTAGTGGCGGTAGATCGCAATGATCAGCGCCAATCCCACCGCCGCCTCCGCCGCGGCAATCCCGATCGAGAAAATCGCAAACATCAATCCGGTCAACGCCTCGGGGTTCTCGCTGAAACGCCAGAACGCGATGAAGTTCAGATTCGCCGCGTTCAGCATCAACTCGATCCCGACCAGCACGATGATCGCGTTGCGGCGCGTCAGCGCGCCGGCAAGCCCGATGCAGAACAGGAACGCCGAAAGCGTCAGATACGCGGCCAGCGACGTCATTTCCTCCCCTCCCGTTCGTGCATCGCGATGATCACCGCGCCGATCAACGCCGCCGTGAGCAGCAGCCCGATCACTTCCAGCGGCAACACAAAGCGTGTCATCAACAAATCCCCGATCTGCCGAACCGTCACCTCGGCAGGCTCGGACACCTCGCGACGCACAGCCGCGCTGCGCGAGACCGCCCAGACAAGAACCCCCAGCACCGCAACCGCCGTCGCAATGCCCGCCACCCACGACCCCGAGAACAGCCGTTCACTCCGGTCCTCGCCTCCCCGCGTCAGCAGAATCGCAAAGACAACGAGGATCGAAACCGCGCCTACATACACCAGCACCTGGGCGAACCCGACGAACTGCGCGCCCAGATGCAGATACGCCGCTGCCAGGCCGATGAAGGCCGCGACCAGCGCCAGCGAGCAATGGATCAAATGCCGCAGGCTCATCGCCGCCACGCCGGCGGCGATCGTCAGGAGCGCGATGACAACGAAACCCGCTGTCACCCGCGCACCTCCTCAAACAGATCGTTGAATGCCGGCCAGGAGTTCATTCGGCAAAACGATAGGTTCGTTTGGACAAATTCTTTCTCACCATCAGCTCGCGGCCCAGCATCACGTAGGGCCCCGCCACGATGAGCGACACAGCCACCCAGCGCGCGACCACCGGCAGCGGCGCCATGAAATGCCACACCGCAGCCGCCACGAGGTTCACCAGCGCCATCGGCAACATGAACTTCCACGCGAAATTCATCAGTTGATCCTGCCGCAACCGCGGCAGCGTGCCCCGCACCCAGATGAACACGGAGATCAGCGCAAACAGCTTCGCGAAAAACCAGAACCACGACGGCAGAAAACCCAGAAACGCAAACGGCGCGTGCCATCCGCCCAGAAACAACGTGATCCCCAGCCCGCTCACCGCAAACAAACCGAGATATTCACCCAGGAAAAACAACGCGAACTTGAACCCCGAATACTCGATGTAATAACCCGCCACAATCTCCGACTCGCCCTCCGGCAGGTCGAACGGCGAACGGTTGGACTCCGCCGTCGCCGCGATCATGAACAGCACAAACCCCGCGATGCCCCACGGCGTCAACAGGTGCCAGTTCGGCAAACCGTTCGTGTAACCCGCCTGCGCCGCCACAATCTCCCCCGGCGACAGCGATCCCACGATCATGATCACCGACACCGACGACAGGATCAGCGGGATCTCGTAGCTGATCATCTGCGCAATCGCCCGCATCGCCCCCAGCAAGGAATACTTGTTCCGGCTCGACCATCCCGCCATGAACACCGCCAGCTCCATCGACGCGCCTACCGCAAAAAAGAACAGAATCGCGGCGTCGAATTCGACGAAGGTCATGTTGCGCCCGAACGGCAGCACCGCCAGCGCAAGGAACGGCGGAATGATCATGACCACCGGCGCGAGGAAATGCACCACCCGATCCGCAACCCGCGGCACGATGTCTTCCTTCACCAACGCCTTGATGCCGTCGGCCAGCGGTTGCAGGATGCCAAACGGACCAACGCGGTTGGGGCCGAACCGGTTCTGGATCCGGCCCAGGCCCTTGCGCTCGAGCACGGTCGTAACGGCGAACAGGGTGCCGAAAACCACCATGAGAGCGGCGATGGACAGGAGAACAGACACCCACGGCTGCCATGCCTCCGGGGCCAGGCTCACGAGCCAGTGCTTGGCTGCGACAAATATCTGATCTACTGCTTCGGCCATTTCGAACCGCTCTGATACAGCGCAGCCCTGCTCTCATTAAGGGATCACGATCTCGCAACGCCCGGAGGCGCCGCATGGAAGACCGCCGGCTGCGGACGGCGATAGGTAACTGGCTTTCCCATTCGAACGCCAGAACAAAAAAAGTACGAAGCGGCGCACCTGTACCGCAGGCGTCCCCGCCGCCAGTCGGTGTACGCCCTGGAAGATCAAATTGGCGCGGCACGACGCCGCCATCGTGATACAGGCCTCCGCGGCTGTGATTCGGGCAGTGTCTTGCTGTCGGAGCAACACGGGGCGAGGACGCCCCTTCAACCCGCAGCCGGGGACGGCCGCGCTACGTACCGAATGAATGGCTACTGACGAAGCGCCCGGGCGGTTCTCCGCCTTGATTCGCGTTCATTCGCGTCCATTCGCGGTGAATGTTGAATGTTGAGTCCGTTCCCCACTACTCCGGCGTGAGAGACAGCGGATTCGCCCGCACTTTCTCCGCAAATTCCGCGAACGGCACCTGCGCATTCAACCAGCGCGGGTTCTGCGCGATCTCGTTCATCGACGCCTTCGTGTTGTTGCAGATCAGGTAAATCCCCTTCCCCATCACGACAAATCCTTCGAAGCTCGTGCCCGTCGCATGCCGCGCAAACTCGAAATCCCCGGCGTTGTATTGCGGCTTCACCAACTCCGCGCGCAGGGTGCCGAGGTCGTTGGCGAAGTTCTTCAGGAACGTGTCGTTCCGCGGACCGACGTAGCTGAGAATCCGCGCCTGGTCTTGCGCGAGGGAAACGATCGCCCACTCGTCGAAAACCACCTGCCCATACCGGTCGTTCATCTGCTTCGCGCAGTCTTCAATCAGCTTTCTGGCTTCGGAAAGTGTCATAATCGATATGAAGTCGCAGTAAACAGAGCAACTGCAGGGCCAGCAAGCACTGATTTGGACTCGTCATCGGACGGTATTCTGTAATAACTATCGGCACTCGGCGTTGCCATCGCCGAATCGATATTCAAATGAGAACGCTTATTCGATTGTTGTCACTCGGGTGTGCCTCACTGCTCCTGGCGCTCGCTCCGACCGCGGGTTGCCGCCTCCACCCAAAGGAGTCGATGGAATCCACCGGAACCGCCGACCGCCCGGCGCGCGTCACCAGCCCCGATCAGCGCGTCACCGTCGAGTTCCACCTGACCGCCGACGGCGCCCCGCGCTACACCGTCCGCCTCGACGGCCGGACCGTGATCGAGGAATCCCGCCTCGGCCTGGTGCGCAACGACGCTGACTTCACGAGCCACCTCAGGCTCGTTTCGGCCTCGCGCGTCGAACGGGTGCGGGACTCGTACGAAATCCTGACCGCCAAGCGCAGGCACAACACGTACGTCGCCAACCGCAGAGTGTATCGATTGGAGACGACCAACGGCGCACTCATGGACATTGTCTTTCAGGTCTCGAACGACGGCGCCGCGTTCCGCTACGTGTTTCCCCAGACCAACGCCTCCGTCCATCGCATCAGCGAAGAAGTTTCCTCGTTCCGATTCCCGGCCGGCACCCGGGCATGGTTGCAACCGATGGCGGTGGCCGGCACCGGCTTTGCGGGCACCAACCCCTCTTACGAAGAGTATTACCAAATGGATATTCCCACCGGGACGCCGTCCACCTTCGGCGCCGGCTGGGTTTTCCCCGCCCTCTTCTGCACCGGCAACACATGGATCCTGCTGAGTGAAACGGCATTGGACCGCAACTACTGCGGCTCCCGGCTCCGGTCCGAATCCCCCGGCGGCGAATACCAGATCGGCTTCCCCGACCCGCGCGAGGTCTTCCCGGGCGGACCGGTCAACCCGGAATCCAGCCTGCCCTGGCTCACTCCCTGGCGCCTGATCGTCGTCGGCAGCCTCGCCACCATCGTCGAGTCCACGCTCGGAATCGATCTCGCCACCCCGCCGTCGAAATCCGTCGGCGCGGACATCAACCCCGGCAAAGCCTCCTGGAGCTGGCCACTGCTGGGCGACGGACAGACGACCTACGACGTGCAGAAGCGTTTCATCGATTACGCCGCCGACATGCGCTGGGAGTACTGCCTCATCGACGCCCTTTGGGACAAACAGATCGGATACGAACGCCTCAAGGAACTGGTCGATTACGGGCGCAGCCGCAACGTCCGCATCCTGGTCTGGTACAACTCCGCCGGAAGCTGGAACACATCGCCGCAGACGCCCCGCAACCTCCTGCTCACTCGCGAAAGCCGCCTCGCCGAATTCCAGCGGCTGAAGGAACTGGGCGTTGCCGGCCTCAAGATCGACTTCTTCGGCGGGGACGGCCAATCCATGATCGCCTACTACCACGACATCATGGAAGACGCGGCGCCGTTCGGGTTTCATCTGAACTTCCACGGCGCCACATTGCCGCGCGGATGGCACCGGACGTACCCGCACCTGATGACGGTGGAAGCCGTGCGCGGACTCGAGTTCATCACGTTCGACCAGCGCAATGCCAACCGGGCGCCGGCCCACTGCACGATGCTGCCGTTCACGCGGAACGTTTTCGATCCGATGGATTTCACCCCGATGGTGCTGGATCGCATTCAGCGCGTCCAACGCCGCACCACCAGCGCCTTTGAACTCGCGCTCGCCGTCCTGTTCACGTCGGGCATTCAGCATTACGCAGAAATCCCTTCCGGCATGGCCAAAGCGCCGGATTACGTCCGGGACTTTCTCCGCACCGTCCCGGACATCTGGGACGATGTGAGATTCATCGACGGTTACCCCGGGCGCTTTGTCGTGCTGGCGCGAAAGGGCGGAGGCCGGTGGTATGTGTCGGGGATCAACGGCGAACCCTCGGAGAAGCAATGGCTTCTCGATCTGAGCAAACTTCCCGTTCGCGGAACCGGCACGCTCATCACCGACGGCCCCGACGGCAACCTCTCATTCCACCGCGAAACCGTACGGCTTTCCAACGACCGGAAACTGCCGATCACGGTCAAACCGAACGGCGGATTCGTGATCCAGTTCGACTGAGCTGCAATTGCGGGCGCCTCCCCCACAGGTTGCGGCACCGTCCACACATCGCTGCGTCGAACGGAAACACCGGTGTGACTGGGAGTCGACTTCATTGAAGAATACTTGAAAGAATCACCGCCCTGCCACGTATTAGTCTGGTGAGACCAATTGCCATGAGCGGCCGCCGGCTCGCGCCCCTGCTGGTGCAACGGCCTGGCCCGCGTCGTGCTCGGTTTCAACCTTTTGGAATCTGACAAGCCAGACTATGAATCGTTGTGTCGGGCCCTGCACCTGAACCCTCAATCCTCCCCTGCAACCGGGCGCTCGGAAGGCGCTCTCTGCACCCGTCCCCGCCCGCGTTCCACTGGCGGGTCGTCACCCCGCGGGTCTGACTTTCAACGCCTGAGGATGAAAACGCTGCTCCATATGTCGCACGGAATTCCTCATGCCAGTGAGGCATCCCGTGGCGCGCGCACCCCGGACAGCTCCTTCATACCGTCCCGCGATCCGATCTGCTGAACGCAAGTCATGGGAACAGCTTTCAAGAAGAAACGCATCCGGATCCTCTACCTGGAAGACAATGAACACGACCAGGTCCTCGTGCGCGAAATGCTCGCATCCGAGGGAGTGGATTGCGAGATGGAATGCGTCCGCAACCGCAACGACTACGAGAACGCGCTGGTCGAGCGGAAGTTTGACATCATCATTTCCGACTACTCGCTTCCGTCGTTTGACGGCCTGAACGCGCTCGCGGTTGCCCGGCGCGTTGCGCCGAAGACTCCTTTCATCTTCTTCTCCGGCACCATCGGCGAGGAACTCGCCGTCGAAAGCCTCAAGAACGGCGCCGTCGACTACGTCCTCAAGCAACGGCCCGGGCGCCTCATCCCCGCCATCCGCAGCGCCCTGCGCAACGCGGCCGAACGCCTCCGCCTCGAACGCGCCGAACGCGCCCTCAAGGAAAGCGAAGAACGCTTCCGCATCGTCGCCCGCGCCTCCAATGACGTGATCTGGGACTGGGACATCCGCACCGGAAAACTCTGGCTCAGCGACAACTTCCGAATGGCCTTCGGCCATCCGCCCTCGGCCGTCAGCACGCTCGCCCAGTGGCAGAACCTCATCCACCCCGACGACCGCGACCGCGTCGTCTCCAGCCTCGCCAATCTCGTCGTCAGCCACGGCAGCGTGTGGTGGAGCGAATACCGCATCTGCCGCGCCGACGGCTCCCAGGCGCATGTCTTCGACCGCGCCTCCATCGTCCACGACTCCGACCAGAAACCGGCCCGCGTCGTCGGCGTTCTCATCGACGTCACCGAGCGGAAATAGTGGGAGGAGAAACTCCACGAACAGGCCGCGCTTCTGGACAAGGCGCGGGACGCGATCCTTTCCTGCGACATGAATTCGCGGATCACCTACTGGAACCAGGGCGCCGAGCGGCTCTACGGCTGGACCTCCGGCGAAGCCGTCGGCAAACAGGTTCAGGAACTGTTGTTCCCCGCCAATTCGCAGGGATCACTCGCCGACGCCGCGCGCGCCGCCGACCAGAAGGGCGAATGGTCCGGCGAACTCGTCCAGCGCGCCCGTGACGGCCGCTCGATCACCGTGCAGGCCCGGCTCACCCTCATCCGCGACGAACGGGATCGACCCAAATCCCTGCTCATGATCAACACGGACGTCACCGAGCGGAAACAGCTCGAAGAACAGTTCCTGCGCGCGCAACGCCTCGAATCCCTCGGCGTCCTCGTCAGCGGCATCGCCCACGACCTCAACAACGCGCTCGCTCCGGTCATCATGGGCCTTCATATCCTTCGCGCCCAGGACCTCCCTCCCGAATCGGACAAACTCCTTCAGATGATTGAAACCAGCGCGCGCCGCGGCGCGGACATGGTCAAGCAGGTGCTCACCTTTGCCCGCGGCGGCGAATCGCGAAAGGCCATGGTCAACCTCGACGTGCTCGTCCGCGAGATGAGCCGCATCATCGCCGACGTCTTTCCCCGCAATATCAAGTGCCGCGTCCAGTCCGGGCCCGGTCCCTGGCAGGTGGCCGGCATCGCCACCCAGTTGCATCAGGTGCTCATGAATCTCTGCGTCAACGCCCGCGACGCCATGCCGCAGGGCGGCACGCTGAGCATCAGCCTGAGTCACGTTCATTTGGACGCGGCCCGGCTCGCGCCGCACGCGCCCGAAGCCGCTCCGGGCAACTACGTGTGCCTGAGCGTCGCCGACACCGGCGCGGGCATCCCGCAGGGATTGATCGAAAAGGTGTTCGAACCGTTCTTCACCACCAAAGAACCGGGCCGCGGCACCGGTCTCGGTTTATCCACCTCCCGCAACATCATCCGCAACCACGGCGGCTTCATCACCGTGCACAGCGAGGTCGGCCGCGGCTCGGTCTTCCGCATCTACCTGCCTCTGCCCGGGCCCGAAGCCGCCGGCGGACTCGCCGCCCCGCCACGACAGTTGCCCGTCGGCAACGGCGAGTGCGTCCTCGTCATCGACGACGAGGAAGTCGTTCTCGCCATCATGCGAAGCACTCTCGAGAACTACGGCTACACTGTGCTCACCGCGCCCGGCGGCGCTGAAGCCGTCGCCTGCCTCGCCCAGCGCGGCAGCGAGGTCGATGTTGTCATCACGGACCTCGTCATGCCTTTCATGGACGGGCATGACACCGTGATGGCGCTCCGCAAAATCGTTCCCGGCATCCCCGTCATCACGGTCAGCGGCTTTGGCGATTCGGAAGCCATCGACCCGGGACGGATCGTCGATGCCGATGCGTTCATCCAGAAGCCGTTCACAGCGGAAACGCTGCTGCACACCTTGAACGAAGTGCTGGAGCGCAAGGTGCGCACCCGGACCGGATCGCTCCGAAAGCGAACCCCCGCCTCCAGACGCGCGAGGAACGGCCGCCATCAGGGACGCTAGCGACTATCGAACATCGCGACGCCGCGCGAAACGAACGTCCGACTTCACGCCCGCGTTCCGTCGCCCCGTTGCGCTTGATATCGGCGTTCCCGACTCATATAAACGCCTCGGTTCGCGAGCGCCATGGGCCGATCATACCTTTTCGAATGTCCGAAGTGCTTCTACCGCGCCACCGTCTCCGGCGGCGAAGATCGCGGGCGCGACGTTCGGGTCCAGACCATCTGCTGCCACGACTGCCGCCGCCTCTACGACGCCGTCGTCAGCCTGCGCGTCGCGTCGCAAAGCACGGGTATCGGTCTCGGTCTCAACCGGCAACTCATGCGGCCCGACGACAGTTCCACTCAGCCCCCGCGGCTTGAAGCGGTGCTGAACCGGCTTCCCCTCCCCCTTTCGAGGCATTTCCGTTGGGCTCACTACAAACCGCGTTGTCCCGTATCGGCCTCCCACAAGACCGAGCCCTGGTCCAACCCGGGCAAGTGCCCCGTCTGCGGTGTTCTCCTGGATCAGAGTCCCCTGCCGTTCCGCCGCTGGGAGTGACTGCAAGCGCTTCGCTGCTCAGCCCGCGTCCCCGGGTCGCAGCACAACGCTGATCTCCCCGCTGCGTTCCATCATCGCCAGTTTGACCTGCGACGGGTCCTCGACCTTCCCGTTCAGCCGCAATTCCTCGAGAATGTCCCGTTCGCTCAGGTCATTCCGACGGCATTGATCCGTCAGGACCTTTCCGTCGCGGATCACGACATTCGCAGTCCCCTTCACGAGGTTTCCGAACCAATGCCAATGCCGCGCCAGCCATGCGATCGCGCGATGGAATCCCACAAGAACGAATCCGCCTCCGATCGTGGGCCAGAATGCCGCCGAACCGTTGACCGCGCGCGCAAGAAACGACGCCAGCATGAAAGCCAGAATCACGTCGAACGCCGTCTTGCGCGCCATGAACCGTTTATCGCCCAGCCGGATCATCACGATGGCCGCGACGAAGACGATGATCCCGCGCAGGCAGACCTGGAGAAAGCCGAGCTCTCTCGGCTCAACGTGCAACCCGAGCAGAGTATTGAAAGCCTCCATGGGCGCGGTCGATTGCCGCAACCTACAACCGCGACCGAATGGCGAACAACGTAGGCAAAACCCGCGCCAGTCGCAGAAACCCAACCGGGACAACGTGGACAACCCTGGCGCGCAACAGTTGCCGCAGCTGGCGAGTAATACTGCCAGCCGCTACCGCGACTCGCACACTTCCCGGTCAGCCGCCGGCGCACAGGCGCCGCCCCGCACCCGCGTCATTCGTCAATCGTAAATCGCAAGCTATCGCTCGCAGTAGAACATCCTTCCCGGCGGAATGCTCAACAGTTCGAAGTCATGCCGCACCGCTCCGAACACGCGTTCCAGATAGGGACGCACGGCGCCGGAGAGCTGATACACCAGAAACTCGCCCTTGGGTTTCAGCGCCGCGTGCGTCTTCCGCACGATCTCCCCTTTCAGATACTCCGGGATCGTCTTGAACGGAATGCCCGAGATGATGTAGTCCGCCTGGGGCAGCCCAAGCCGCTTCAACACCGAATCCACCTCCGTCGCCGATTCATGCAACAGGTGGAACCGGGGATCGGAAATCGCGCTCAACAGATATCGGTAGAACTCCTCGTTGGTCTCCAGGGCCACCAGCCTGCCCTCCGGGTGCATGCGCTTGAGAATGTCGTGCGTGAATGTTCCCAGGCCGGGGCCGTACTCCACGATCACCCGCGCATTCTGCCAGTCCACCTGCTTCAACACTTCGTCCACCACCCAGGGCGAAGTGGGAAACATCCAGCCGATCATGCTCGGATGCTTGATGAAGTTCCTCGCAAACAGGAAAATTTGCGCAGGCCAACTGGCCCCGGCCGCTCGCGCGCCATTCACTGCATGTTGGTTTTTCGCCATAAAATGATCTTGTCCTCTAATCCGCCGCCAATCTGCAAAACCTCTTTCAACCACCCCGGACCAAAATGGGGTGACAATCAGTCGCGCGGCACAATAACTCGTAAGGCACCGGGGCGCACTGAAAATTTTGCGGGCAGTCGGCCCACCCATTCTCCATCCGCCTCCACCCCCGCGTCGCCGCCAGACGTCACCGTGAATGTCGCCGCGCGAAAGTTCTCGGTTTCACGGGACGGTAGCGCGCCGTTCAACAGCAGGCCCGGACCGCAGCGCGCCAGCTTCCACCAGTTCACGCGCGGAAACACGCAGACCTCCAGCAGCCCGTCCCGCAAATCCGCCTCCGGAAAAACCCGGAACGAACCGCCATACAAACGGCCGTTCCCCACCAGCACCAGTTCGCCCTCGGCCTTCCGCTCCCCCGCTTCCACCGTGAGCATCGCCTGCGGCGACATCAACGCCTTGAATCCCGCAATCACATAAGCCAGCGGCCCGACCTTCTTCTTCAACGGCCAATGCACCAGTTCAATCGCCCGCGCATCCAGTCCGGCGCCCGCCAGCTGCGCGAAATAACGAACCTCGCTCCGGCCGTCCACCCGGTGCTCCATGCACGGAAGATCGATAACGGTTCCTTTCCCGGACAGAACCGCGCGCCACCCCGCCTCCGGCTGTCGCGGAATCCCCAGTTCCCTTGCGAACACATTCACCGTGCCCAACGGCAACAAACCCAACCGCACCCGCTCCAGTCCTTCCGGAGAATCCGCTATGCCGTTCACCACCTCGTTCAGAGTCCCATCGCCGCCTGCCGCGACAATCACGTCATACCCCTCGCCCACCGCCTCGCACGCCAGCCGCCGCGCGTCCCCCGCCGCCCGCGTCTCCCTCAAATCGGCTCCCCTCCCGATCTCATCCAGAAGCCGCCGAAACCGGCGCGCCTTCTCGCCCCGCGCGGCAGGATTGAATATGACGCATCTGCGCACGCGAAATTGTGTGTCTGCCCGCTCGGGCGGCGTCGAGGAAAACTTGATCCGACGGCGCCTTTCCTCTACACCATGCAGACCATGCGCGATCCGATCGTGCCAAACATTTCCAAATGGCCGTTCCTGCTCGGTGATGCTCTCCTGCTGGCGCTCGCCGCCCTCATCGTTTCGCGCAGCGGTTCGCCGCTTCAAACCTGGGAAATCATTGCGTGCGTGGTCTGTACCGCCGCCGGCGCCTGGCTCGCCGCCTATCCCTTCATCGCCGAACACCACGCCACCGTGCGCATGGCCGAAACCGCCGGGCTCACCACCGCCGTCGCCCAGATCCAGAACGTCCAGCAGCTCGCCGCCCAGATCGGCTACGCCACCAGCCAATGGCAGGTCGTTCGCGAAGCCGCCGACAAAACAGCAGCCACCGCGCGCGACATCGCCCAAAACATCGCTTCCGAAGCCAGGTCCTTCACCGAATTCCTCCAGCGCGCAAACGACAGTGAAAAGGCCACGCTCCGGCTGGAAGTGGAAAAGCTGCGCCGCGCGGAGAACGAATGGCTCCAGGTGCTCGTGCGCATCCTCGACCACGTGTACGCGCTGCACCAGGCCGCGCTGCGTTCGCGCCAACCCGCCGTCATCGAACAACTCGGGAAGTTCAGGAGCGCCGTTTACGACACCGCGCGCCGTCTGGGACTGGTTCCCTTCGAAGCCGCCGCCTCCGAAGCCTTCGACGAAAAACGCCATCAACTGGTGGACGGCCACGCCAAACCTCTGGCGGACGCGACCGTCGCGGAAACGATCGCCACCGGCTACACCTTCCAGGGCCGGCTGGTTCGTCCCGCCCTCGTCCGCCTCGATGGCGAACCGCCCCTCTTCCCCGAAGCCAGCGATAAACTGCCGGACTCCGAAGAGACGCCTTCACCCGCCCAAAGCCAACTGCCGTTGGAAACGAAGGCGTGAGGTCACAATCTGCGACCTCAAATCATTCACCTCTTCCTCCGATGCACCTTCGCCGCCACCTTCAACCGCAGCGCGTTCAACCGGATGAAACCCGTCGCGTCGTCCTGGTTGTAGGCCTTCGTCGGATCCGCCTCCATCGTGGCGATGTGCGGATTGTAAAGGCTCACGGGTGATTTCCGGCCGGTCACGATGATGTTGCCCTTGTACAGCTTCACGCGCACGGTGCCGGTCACCTTCTTCTGACTCTCTTCGACCAGCGCCTGCAACGCCAGGCGCTCCGGCGAATACCAGTAACCGTAATACACCAGCTCCGCATACCGCGGGATCAGCGAATCCCTCAGGTGCATCACCTCGCGGTCCATCGTCAGCGATTCCATCTGCCGATGCGCCACGTGCAGGATCGCGCCGCCCGGCGTCTCATACACACCCCGCGATTTCATCCCCACGTACCGGTTCTCCACCATGTCCACGCGCCCGACGCCGTGTTTCCCGCCCAGCCTGTTCAACATCTGCATCACGCCCAGAGGCGTCAGCTTCCGCCCGTTCACCGCCACGCAATTGCCCTTCTCAAAATCCAGCGTCACATACTCCGGCCGGTCGGGCGCGTCCTCCGGAAACACCGACAGCGTGTTGAAATACTCGCGGTTCTTCAAATGCCACGAGTCATACCAGGGATCCTCGAGAATGCCCGCTTCATACGAAATGTGCAGAAGGTTCCGATCCATCGAGAACGGCTTCTTCGCGCTGGCCTGCACAGGAATCCTCCGCTTCTCGCAATACGCGATCATCTCCGCGCGCCCGGGGAACTCGTTCCGATACCGCGCGTCGCGCCACGGCGCGATCACCTGCAGGTCCGGCGCCAGCGCCGCCGCCGTCAGCTCAAACCGCACCTGGTCGTTCCCCTTCCCCGTCGCCCCGTGCGCAATCGCGTCCGCCTTCTCCTTTCGCGCTATCTCCACCATCCGCTTCGCGATCAGCGGTCGAGCAATGCTCGTGCCCAGGTAATATTGCCCCTCGTAAATCGCCCCGGCGCGGATCATCGGAAAAATAAAGTCGCGCGCGAACTCCTCCCGGAGATCGTCGATGTACACCTTCGACGCGCCGGTCTTCTTCGCCTTGGCGTCGAGCCCCTTGAGCTCCTCCTCCTGGCCGATGTTGGCGCAGAAGGCGATCATCTCGGCATTGTAGGTTTCCTTGATCCACGCGAGCAGCACCGACGTGTCAAGGCCGCCCGAATATGCCAGAACAATTTTCATGCGCGGAATTAACGGGCAACCCGGCCCAAAGGCCAAGTGGAAAAAGTGGAAAACACCCGACATCGCGTTGCATCAAATTAAAAGACACCGGGGAGGATTTTGGCTCAGTAGCCCAAAGGGGTCGTTGACTCATGGGAAAAAGACACCGGAAGAAGCCGGTGCGCATGAACATGAGTCGCGAAATCAAAGAAGACCTATTGCCCCGATTGAAGGCTCGTTACGCCCGGAGTGTCATGTGCGGCGGCGTGGCGGCGGCTGTGGGTGCGAAGGTGCTCTCCGGGGTTGGCCGCATCCGAAACGATGATATCCTTTTGCGTTTGCATCCACGCGGAAGACACCGCACCAGCCGAAACGTTACACGCTTTTCCGCGGCTCAATGTGCACCAGCACGTCGCGCACGGCGGGGATCCCCTCCCGCACCTTGTCCTTCACCTCGTGCGCCAGCCGATGCGACCGCGACACGCTCATCTGCGGGTCCACCTCCACGTGCATCTCCACGAAATACTCGTAACCCATCTTCCTTACGAAGCATTTCTCGACAGCGAACACTTCGGGCGTGGACTCGCCCAGGCGCCGGATCTCGTCCACCACCTCCTGGTTCGGCGAACGATCCATCAACTCGTTCAACGCCGGCTTCAAAAGCCGCAACCCGTTCCATCCAATCACGCACGCCGCCACCACCGCGGCCCAATCATCGGCCGATTCAAACCCCTCGCCGCCCGCCAGCGCGACCGTGATCCCCACCGCTGCGGCAAACGACGTGATCGCGTCGCTGCGATGATGCCATGCGTCGCTCCGCACAGCCATGTTGTCGAGCGATAACCCCTCCCGCAGAACAAATCGGAACAACCCCTCCTTCACAAGAATGACGCCAATCAGAACGAACAAAGTGAACGGAGCCGGAACTTCATGCGGCCGTGCAATCTCCTCGAACGCCTCCAGGACAATCCAGCCCGCCGCCACCAGCAACATCACCGAAACCACCGCGGCCGCGATGGGTTCCGCCTTTCCATGACCGTACGGATGATCTTCGTCGGCCGGTTCCGCGGCCACCACGATTCCGCGCCACACAACGAGCGAGCTGCACACGTCCGCGAGCGATTCCACTGCATCGGCCACCAGAGCATGGGAATGGCCGAGGATGCCGGCGATCAACTTGATCACACCCAGCGCGGCGTTCACAGCCAACCCCACCAGGGTCACCCTCAGACTCCGCTTCAGCCGCTCTGTCGCCATGGCCGTACCTTAGAGCAACGCCTTCTTCAGGAGAAGTCTCGAAGCGCCTTTCGGTGGGGCGAGCGTCTTGCCACGCCGAAGCACAGCGAAGGCGGGTCCTCGCGAGCCGTCGTGCGACGTAGCTTGTCACCCCTACCCGGTTCACCGGACAGCCGAACTCCGAGTCGCACGCTTCGTCCCCGTGCTGCGGCTGGTCCCGCTCTACGGAACACAGCCGCGCTCCGGCACATTGCCTGTTGGCATCCAACATTCCGCCTTCAATACCGCTGACATTCCCTTGGGCGTTGGATGTTGGATGTTTCCACGCGATGATTTCCCCTTGACATCCGCTACTTGTCTATGCAAGGTAGCTGGCATTCCAGAGCTGCTGGATCCTTGCTCAGGTCAGCCGGCCGGAAAGGATAACCATGCAATCAACACGTTGTCTGGCCGCCCGCCCCGTCCTCCTCGCACTCACCGTGGTCGCGAGCGAACCCGCCGACCCGCCGAAAACCGAAGCGGATGTCCTCGCCATCACTTCAGTCCCGGGCGGTCACTATCTCGTCAACCTCCAGCAGGGCGGGCAGGAACGGCACATCAGTCTCCTGGTGACGGGCGGTTCCGCCCGATGCGTCAACAGCACCGACCCCAAACTCAAAAGACTCGAAGGCACGTTTCAATCGATCGGCAACAGTGTGTTCCACATCGCCCTGCGCAACGAAAATCACACCGCGAGCCAATGGTGGCCCTTCCAAGAGGGGCGGCATCGCCACCGTGAAGGAAGTGCCCGACCGCGGCGAGAAACAACGGGCCGTGCCGGTCACCGGTACCACCCTGGAACGGCCTTCCCCTTGAACGTCGGCCGAAAAGAATTTTCATCAGGAAATTGAACGACTTCTTCGACAACTGGACAGTGCAGGTCCGCAAGGGCGTCCTCGAACTCTGCATCCTCAACGCCCTCGCCGGGCAGGAACGCTACGGCTATGACCTCGTCAAAACACTGGTCGAGGTTCACGGCCTGGGCGTGACCGAAGGCACTCTCTATCCCCTGCTCTCGCGGCTCCGCGTCGCCGGCCTGATCACTTCCCGCCTCGAGGAATCCCCGGCCGGTCCCGCGCGCAAGTATTACTCACTCACGAAGGAAGGCCGCAAAACGATGGAAGCCATGAACCAGTACATGATCGATTTGAACCGCAGCATCACACGGCTGCGCAAAACAGGAGCCTGGTATGATCGAGTGGACTGAACCGGCACGGCGCGCGTTGAACGAGTATTGCACCCGATGCAGAGTGGCCCTGGCCGGCAGCGGCGCCGACGCCGACGAAGTAAGCGACGATCTGCGGCGGCACGTCGAGGAGGAGGTGCGCGCGGCAAACCTGCGCATTGTCACCGAGGATGACGTGCGCCGGATCCTCGCGCCGGTGGGAGAACCGGAAGCCGCCGGCCCGCC
>DGDZ01000093.1:0-41195 GCA_002385705.1 Verrucomicrobia subdivision 3 bacterium UBA3939 | reverse complement strand
CGCCTCGGCCGGCGTCCTTTTCGATCCTCTGCCCACGTGGTGGCACGTCCTCCTCGTCGCGCTGGTGCCGGCGGCGAACCTCTGGATCTGGCGTGCGGCCCGCGCCCGCGACACGCGGCACGCGACCGCCATCGGCTGGTTGAGCGGTGCCGCCATCGGCATCAGTCTCTTCTACACGATTCTCTATGTGCCGTTCACGCCCTGGGCCGTGGTGGCCATCCTCTTCTTCGGTCTCGGCCTCATTCCGCTGGCGCCGCTGTTCGCAACCGCAACCGCGTTCTATCTGCGCGCCGCCTATCAAAAACACGTCCCCGGGGTGCGCCTGCCCGGCGGATGGCCGGGCGCCCTCGCCGGAATCGGGTTGCTGACCCTGTTCCAACTGCCGAATGCCATCACCTACTACGGACTCGCAAAGATCACTTCCGAAGACCCCGACGTACGCGCCCACGGAGTCCGCGTGCTCCGCCGTTTCGGCGACGAAGACCTCATTCTGCGCGCGTGCTACGGCCTGCTGCGGAATCGCAATATCGACATGGACGTCATCCGGTGGCTCGCGAGCGGGAATCAGTACGTCTCGGCGGAGCAGGCGCGCGAAGCCTACTACCGCGTCACCGGCAGGCCGTTCAACTCCGTTCCCGCGCCCTCCCTCTTCACTCAGAACGGCCGTTGGACCGCTCTGGAGGACGAATTCACATGGGACGAAGGACTGGGCGGCGACGCCGTGGCGCAGCGGGTGAAAGGATTGTCCCTGCTCAGCTCACGCATGGATGCCGCCGCAGATCCCGAAGCCGCGACGGTCTATTGCGAGTGGACGATGGAGTTCAAGAACGTCTCAAATCAACCGCGAGAAGCGCGGGCGCAGGTCGCTCTGCCGCCCGGCGGCGTAGTGTCGCGCGTGACGCTCTGGATCAACGGTGAAGAACGCGAAGCCGCGTTCGGCGGACGTTCCCAGGTGCGCGAAGCCTACGAGGAAGTCGCCGTGGTCCAGCGCCGCGATCCCATCCTCGTCACAACGTGCGGGCCCGACCGCGTCCTCGTGCAATGCTTCCCCGTGCTGGTGGGCGGCGTGATGAAGGCGAGACTGGGCATTTCGGCTCCGCTGTTGCTCGAGTCGCCGGAACAAGGGCGTTTCGTCTGGCCGCAGTTCCTCGAGCGCAATTTCAGCGTCGCCGGCGATCTGAAGCACGAGCTGTGGATCGAGTCCTCCGCCGCGCTCTCGAACGGACTCGGCGCGAACGCGGCAACTCAGGCCGCGTCAGGAAAATTTTCGTTGCGCGGCACGGTCACCGAACTCGATCTTGTCGACGCCGTTCCGAATGTGATCGTGCGCCGCCCTGCAATCACCGAGGCCTGGACTCCCGCGCGCGTTCCCGGACAGGTCATACGGCAAACCATCCGCAGCCGTACGGCGCAGTCGCCATCGAAGTTGATCCTGGTGCTGGACGGTTCGGCCCAAATGCGCGACGCGCTGCCCGAGATCGCCGCCGGCCTCGCCGCGGCCCCGCGCCACATCCCGGCCGAACTCATCGTTGCCAGCGACAGGCGAACCGAATCGATCATGCTTTCAAACGCCTCCTCGGATGAACTCCTGCGCCGGTTGCGACGGTTCCGGTTCGAAGGCGGCCAGGACAACGTTCCAGCGCTGGAAACCGCGCTGGATGCCGCCGCCGAAACGAGCGGTGCCGTCGTGTTGTGGATTCACAATCCGCAGGCAACGCTCCTGTCGGCCGAAACTGGCCTGCGCCAGCGCCTCGAGCACAACGTCGCCGGCACGCGCCTGATCGAATTGCAAACGCGCACCGGGCCGGATCGGCTGGTGGAAAAGCTCGACGGCCTCTCCGCGGTCGAACACGCGCCGCGCCTGGGCACCCTGCGCGAGGACCTGGCACGCCTCTTCGCACGCTGGACCAGCGCCGCGCAACAGTTCGAACTCGTCCGCGAACGCGTGAATGCCGAACCCGCGCCCGCCGGACCGCAGGCGGGACGCGATCTCGAACGCTTGTGGGCGCGCGATGAAGCGTTGCGCCTCGCCGCCGCGCGCAATCCCGCCTCGGCCGTCGCCCTGGCAACCGAACAACAGCTCGTCACGCCTCTGACCGGCGCGGTCGTTCTGGAAACAGCCGAGCAGTACGCGCAGCACGGACTCACGCCCGCCGATCCTGCCACGGTTCCAGCCGTGCCCGAGCCAAACGCCATGGCGCTCGCCGCGCTGGCCGCCGGCCTCTGGTGGTGGCGCAGGATGCTGCGCCAACGAAAGGCGAGCTGATTATCAAGAGCCCGCGTCGTTCGCTCCTTTGTCGGAAACTTCACCGAAAGCGTTGTCGGTCTTTCCAGATACCTCCGACGAGGCTCTCGGCAGAGTCTCCGACAAAGATCAACGAAGCAACCGACAGAGCCCGGTCACGACAGCACGTGACAGAACATCGCGTCGCGCAGCTTGGGCTCAAACCAGGTGCTCTTCGGCGGCATGATCCCGCCGCGGTCCGCAATCGTCATCAGATCTTCAATGCTGGTGGGGAACATCGAGAACGCGCAGGCGCACTGCCCGCTGTCCACGAGCCTTTCCAGCTCCGCCGTGCCGCGAATGCCCCCCACAAACTCCACACGCGCGCTCGTCCGCGGATCTTCAATCCCGAAGATGGGATCCAGCACGTACTTTTGAAGCAGCGTGACATCGAGCTTCTCGATGGGATCGCTGGTCGCCGCAAACCGCGGCCGAAACGTCAGCGTGTGCCAGCGTCCTTCGATGTAAAACCCGAGCTCATGCTTGCGCCGGGGCGACGCCACCCCGGGCGAAGAGATGATGAACACGCCATCGAGCTTCTGCAGCAACGCAGCGCCGGTAAGTCCGTTCAGATCCTTCAACACCCGATTGTACGGAAGGATCTGCATCTGGTTGTGCGGAAAGATCACCGACAGGAAGAAGCCGCTGGCGCCTTCGCAGCCTTCGGCTTTCCGCCGCGCATGCACCCGCGCCGCGGCCGCGCTGCGATGATGACCGTCGGCGATGTACAACGTCGGAATGCCGGCGAAGATCTCCTCGATCTCGCGCACCGGTTCCGGGCTGTCGATCGTCCATGCGGTATGCCGCACGCCGTCAGAAGCGGTGAAATCCACGTCCGCCGGACCGGCCGTTATCCGCCGCACCAGATCGTCCATCCGGTCCGAAGCCCGGTAGGTGAGAAACGCGGGACCGGTCTGCGCGTTCAGCGCTTCAATGTGCCGCACCCGGTCCTGCTCCTTGTCCGGACGGGTCAGCTCGTGTTTGCGAATCACTCCCCGCTCGTACTCCTCGCAACTGGCCAGCGCCACCAGCCCCGTTTGAGTGTGCCCGCCCATGACCTGCCGATACAGGTAGAACGCCGGCCGCGCATCACACCGCAGCACTCCCTCCCGAATCAGCCGCTCGAAGTTCTCCCTCCCCTTCGCATACACCTCGTCGCTGTACGGATCCACCGACTCCGGCAGATCGATCTCGGGCTTGCTGACGTGAAGAAAACTGAGCGGATTGCCGGCGGCGATCTTTCGGGCCTCGCTGGACGACATGACATCATACGGCAGCTCGCAGACGCGCGAGGCCAGTTCGGGCTTCGGACGCAATGCAGCAAAAGGTCTGACTGTGGCCATAAACGAGCCGCGAAGATAGGACGCAGCGCCGTCGAACGCACGAAGAAACATGGGGCGAACGAAAGATCACCGGGGCGCGGCATTCATGCCGCTTGAGGGTGCGCCCACGTGCCGGCGCCCGAATCGCAATTCACTATCCTGCCCTCCGGTGGGGCGAGCGTCCTCGCGAGCCGACATGCGACCACCTTGATCAACAGATACGACTCCGCCCGTTGCTGCAACTCACTGCGTTCACCGCGGCGGACGGGCGCACACGAGCAGCCACAGCCAGCCGAGGAGAAAACACACGCCGCCAACGGGCGTAATGGCTCCCAGCCAGCGGACGTTTGTCACCGACAGAAGATAGAGGGATCCCGAGAAAACAAGAATACCGAGCAGAAAGAGGAACCATGGACCGCGCGCAAACGGCGTGCGCGCCGCAACCACGAACAGCATCACCGCGTGGATGAAATGGTAGAAAACAGCCGTGTCCCAGGTGGCCACACGATCGTGAGTCTCCAGGATTCCCTTCAGCGCGTGGGCGCCGAAAGCGCCGAGCGCCACGGCAAGGCAGCCGAAGGCGCAGGCGATTCGCATGGCCAGAACGTTCGTCATGAGCGCGCTCCTCCCCGGCAGGCGAGGAGACGCGCATGATTTAACCGCAGCCGCCTTGAACCTGCAACCCTGCGATGCACGAGCACAATGAACGCCACCACACGCGCAGACATGCCAAACAGCTCGCCGTCCTTCCACTGCGTGGTCAAGGGAAGGGACAATTTTTGTCGCATATGCGCGCGGAATTGTCCCGGAGGATCCCAGGGTCTTTTCTTTTGAAGTCATAACTTCTTGATCATGGCGAGGCAGCGGTCCGGACGCGAATGGAGGTATTCGTGAATTTCGGGCAGAGAACGGCTATCCAACTCGTCCGCCAACAGACTGAGCAGCGCGCTTCGAATCAGCGCGAGATTTGCAAGCAGGTTTGGATTACGCGAACGGGACTGATCTTCACCCATGAGCACATCCCGCTTCCAATGATTGCGAATCTCCACGCCGCCCCAATGCCCGCAGATCCGATCAAGCCATTGCTTGGGCGGGTGCTGGTTGGGTGGAATGCTCGAAAGATAGTAGCGGGATTCCAGCGTGCTCTGGCCCGTTTTCTTGATGGTGCGCTCACTGCGCACGACGATCAGCGCCCGGGCTCCGGCAAAGTCGGCTTCGAGCGGTTCGATGGGGAAGGCATGAACGGCGCGCTCTTCGACCCGTCCGTGTCCGGTGCGGCTCTCTCGAAAAAGGGGGTACCTTTGAGGGCATCGAGGTTCTGCGCGTGTTTGAAGAGCTTGGGCTGGTTGCCTTTGACCTGGAAGAGGTAGTCGCCCCCTTTTTCCACAATCACGGCTGCATTCTGACGCTGACAATGCAACGGATCTGCCGTGATGAGCGTTCCATCCAGTGAAGGGATTTGATCCAGGAGGGTCGAGGCCGCGCTTTGTTCGCAACGATCGGTGGCCTCCTTCTGATCGTAAATGGCGACTGCCACCGGTGCACCGTCCTCGTGCTGGGCCAATGTCAGCAGACCGATATGGTCTCGAATCATTTTGCCATCCATGGCCAAGGCCTTGGGCAAAGTCCCGGCCCGGCCTTCAAGCCAACCATTCAACGTGCCGGCAAATTGCTCCGGGTCCATCCGGGTGAGTACCTGATAAAAGACGCTGTAGCCGGGCACTTGATAGAAGGCGCGCGTTCCCTTCTTGAGTGGCAGCCCCAGACGCCGCCGTTGAGGCTGTCTCAATGTGTTGGCAAAACGAGCAATCTCGGCCACTTCACGGCGGCCGGCCAAAAGCGCCATTGCAGTCAGCGTCAACACCGGCCCCGTGCGATAGCGCGTGTTGGCGCCTCGCGGATCTGGGCCACGCCGGAATACCTCAAAGAGCGAACCCAGTTGCTCGTCGTTCAGGGGCAATGTCCCGCTGGGCGGTGCCACCAGAGCAGGTCGACATTCCTCTGGCAGATCGACGCTCCGCAATAACTGCCGCGCCTCCGGACACAGCGAACGCAGCCACAACTTCTTTGGCCGTTCATTGGGAACGTAGAAATCAGCACGATGGCGACTGAACCCGGCGCTCATGCCTACCGGCTCCCAGTTGCTGGCCTTGTAGCACGTGCCAGCGTAGGACTCCGGATCGGTGAAACTTTCGGCCAGCAACGGCCGATAGCCAAACTGCTCCAGCCACTGGCTGGGCAAAGCTCGCATTGCAGCGCCCATCGCTTGACTGGCAAGGTTGGGAGCCTGTCCTTTGTCAGCCAGCACCAGAAAGCGGCGGTTCTGCACGATGAGCTTGAGCCGCTCCAGTCGCTGCGAGGGACTCCAGGAAATCCACTGATCCCGATCTTTCAGGGAATAGCAGGCAGGTCCCCATACCAACAGAGCTGCCGGCTTTCCATTCAGTTCGACCACTTGCCGCAGGTAATCGCCAACAGGCCGACCTGCGCCCAGATAATGGTTGGTGGACAAGAGCCCATCAAACCACTGAACTTCCCCGTCCAGGGCAACGCGAACGGTTAAGGTGCGAGCATTTTCCGATGCCACGCCGGGAGCTTGCGCTTTCATCCCGCTCTAACACACCAAAAATCGCGTTTTGTGTCTAGCACAAATTTTCGTCGCTCACTCCCAACCACTTCCTCCTAAACAGAAAAAGACCCTGCGGAGGATCCGGATCTCCCCTTCATTCCTGTCGCCCGCGCATTGACTCGCCTGTATCCTGCAGCCGATGAAAGTGATCACTGACGAATCGTGCACCAGCTACTCCTCACCGGGCCACCCGGAGCGGCCGGCGCGCGTCGCGCGAACAGTCGAGAAGCTTCAGTCCCAGACCGACCTGAAAATCGTGTGGGCGCAACCCGGTCCGGTGGATGAAGCAGCGATCCTCCGCGCGCATACCGCCGAGCATCTCGCGCGCCTCGATGTTGCCGAGGATTTCGATGACGACACGCCGTTTCATCCGGGCATTTCAAAACTCGCCAGGCAATCGGTGGGCGCCGCGCTCGAGGCGCTTCGCTGCGCGCGCAATGGGGAAACGGTGTTCAGCCTGATCCGCCCGCCCGGTCACCACGCTACGCGATCGAGTGCCATGGGCTTTTGTTACCTCAACAGCATTGCCATCGCCGCCCTCGAAGCCCTGGCCACAGGCACCGAACGCATCGCTGTTTACGATTTCGACGTGCACCACGGCAACGGCACTGAAGCCATTCTCAAGGACGTGCCCGGCGCCATGTTCCTGTCCATTCACCAGTATCCCGGTTACCCGGGCACCGGCGCGCGGAACGTGGGCGACAATTGCCTGAACTTCCCCGTGCCGCCCAACACCAACCGTGAGGATTACCGCGCGGCGCTGTCGAGCGCGCTCGAAAGCGTGAAACAGTTCAAACCGGACCTGCTCGCGGTATCGGCGGGATTCGACGCCTACCACCGGGACCCGCTCGCTGAGGGCACGCTCGAAGCCGAGGATTTCTTCTGGCTCGGCCAGCGCATTCGCGAACTCGGCGTGCCCACCTTCAGCATCCTCGAAGGCGGTTACAGCCGCGACCTGCCCGACCTGATACTGGCCTACCTCAAGGGGATCGAAGGCTGAGACCCGCCGCGGCGCCGCGATTCAGATGTGCTCGCCAATCGTCGGCGGCATCAGGTGCTGCACCTCCTGCTCGGGACTGAGTGCCGAGGTGTCGGACGACAGAATGCGGAAGTTCCGGATCTGCAAGGACACTTCCCGGTCGTCCTCGAGGCCGAGCTGCGCGTACTCCTCTTTCGTCATGCGGCTGCGCAGGATCAGGCCCGACGCCAGCTCCAACTCGAGCCGCAACATGATCCCGAGGAAGAACGTGTGCCGCAGCACCGCGCGATACGGATACAACGTCAGGTCCGTCGAAATCTGAACCGCGTAAGGACGAAAACCGATGCGCACCTTTGAGCCGTCGCGCCGCCCCGGCGCGGGGAACTGCAATTCGCCCACGCGCGCGACGCCACCCTTCACCTCGGCATCGAGAACGTTCATCACGCCGATGAACCGGGCGACGAATTCATTGGCCGGCGTTTCGTACACTTCGCGCGGCGTGCCGACCTGTTCGAGGTGGCCGCGCGAGAAGATCACGATGCGGTTCGACACCTCCAGCGCCTCCTCCTGGTCGTGCGTCACGAAAATGGTGGTCACGTTCAGATCATGGTGCAGCGTCACCAGCCATTCGCGCAGTTCCTGGCGGATCTTCGCGTCCACGGCGCCGAAAGGCTCGTCGAGCAGGAGCACGCTGGGCTTGGACGCGAGCGCGCGGGCGATGGCCACGCGCTGGCGCTGTCCGCCCGACAATTGGTGCGGGTAGCGTTTTTCCAGCCCTTCCAGCCCGAAGAGCTGGAGCAGCTCGTGCACGCGATCCTTGATGTCGGCGCGCTTCCACTTCTTGATCTTGAGGCCGAAGGCGATGTTCTTGAACACCGTCATGTTCTTGAACAGCGCGTAGTTCTGGAACACGAACCCGATGTTGCGTTCCTGCACCGAGAGATCATTCACGCGCTGGCCGCGAATGAAAATGTCGCCCGTGGTCGGCACCTCGAGGCCCGCGATCATCCGCAACACCGTCGTCTTCCCGCCGCCACTCGGCCCGAGCAACGCCATCAACTCGCCCTCGTTAACCGAGAAGCTGACGTTACTGACAGCCGCCACCTGCCCGAACTGCTTCGTAACGTTTCTTAATTCAATGCTCATCGATGTCTCTATCCACCATCCACACACTATCTGCTATCCCTCAGCGCCCTCTCATAGGCACGGGCCTGTTTCCATTCCAGCAGTGTCTTGAGACCGAGCGTCACCAGCGCCAGCACCGCCAGCAGGCTGGCGACCGCAAACGCCGCGGGCGCGTTGTATTCCTGATACAGCTTCTCGACCCGCAACGGCATCGTGTCGGTCAGCCCGGTAATATGGCCCGACACCACCGAGACGGCGCCGAACTCGCCCATCGCGCGGGCGTTGCAGAGGATGATGCCGTAAATCAGCCCCCACTTCACGGAGGGCAGCGTCACGCGCCAGAACGTTTGCCAGCCGCTCGCCCCGAGCGTCAGCGCCGCCTGCTCCTGTTCCGTCCCCGTCGCCTGCATCACCGGAATCAATTCGCGCGCGACAAACGGGAACGTGACGAACACCGTCGCGAGCACGATTCCCGGAACGGCAAAGATGATCTTGATGTTGTGCGCCTCCAGCCAGGGACCGAAGAAGCCCTGTGCGCCGAACAGCACCACGAACATCAGGCCGGCCACCACGGGCGAGACGGAAAACGGCAGGTCGATCAATGTGACCAAGAGCGACTTGCCGCGGAAATTGAACTTGGCGATGCACCATGCCGCGGCGATGCCGAAGACCACATTGATGGGAACGGAGATGGCCGCGACCAGCAGCGTGAGGCGGATCGCGGCCCACGAGTCCGGATGCGTGAGGGACTGCACGTAGAAGGACCACCCCTTCGCCAGCGCCTGAACGAAGACGTTTGCCAGCGGCAACAGCAGAAACACCGTGCAGAACGACAGCGCAACGGTGATCAACAGCCATTTTACCAGCGGCGACTCCTCCGTGCCGCGCCGGGATTGCCGGTGCGTCTGGCTTTGATTGCGGCGGGTGGTTGAGGGAGGCGCGCTCATGTCAGTGTTCGAAATGACTGGCCCATTGTTCCAGCAGATTGATGACGATGAGCAGCACGAAGGAGAACACCAGCAGCACCACAGCCAGCGCAATCGCGCCGGCGTAATCGAACTCCTCCAGGCGCATCATGATGAGATACGGCGCGATCTCGCCTTCAAACGGCTTGTTGCTGGAAATGAACACGACCGAACCGTACTCGCCGATTGCGCGCGCGAACGCCTGGGCGAATCCGGTGAGAATGGCGGGCAGCAGCGACGGGGCAATCACGCTCGCAAACGTCCGCAGGCGTCCCGCGCCCAGCGTGGCCGCCACCTCCTCCACTTCGCGCTCGAGGCCTTCCAGCACGGGCTGCAGTGTCCGCACCACAAAGGGCAGGCCCACAAACGTCAGCGCGAGCGTGACGCCGAGCGGCGTGAAGGCGCCTTCGATTCCCAGCGGGACCAGGAATCGCCCCAGCCATCCGTTTGCTGAAAACAGGTTGGCCAAGGTCAGGCCCGCCACCGCCGTCGGCAGCGCGAAGGGAAAATCCACCATCGCGTCAATGAACCGCCGGCCCGGGAACTCGTACCGCACGAGCACCCAGGCCAGCAACGTCCCGAAGATCGCGTTCGTCACCGCCGCAATCAGCGACGCCCCAAACGTCAACCGGTACGCCGCCATCGCGCGGTCCGTCGTCGCCAGACCCCAGAACTCCGACCACGAAAGCCCCAGCGTCCGCAACACCAGGCCCGCAAACGGCAACAGCACAATGGCACTCAGGAAAAACAACGTCACGCCCATGGTGAGGCCAAAACCGGGCAGCGCGTTGAATCTCTTCGACGCCATGCTGGATTATTCGTCGGACACGAGTGACGCGGATTGCTGCTGACGCGCCCCGACTCTAGCGGAGCGCGCCGGCGGAATCAATGTTCTCAGCGGCGCGCCGTCTGAATCTGGTCGAAAACCCCACCGTCGCGGAAGTGGGTTTCATGCGCCTTCTGCCAGCCGCCGAACACCTCGTCGATCGTGAACAGCTCGATCTTCGGATGGGTCGCCGCATACTTTGCGGCCACCGCTTCGTCGCGCGGCCGGAAATGGTGCTTTGCCACGATTTCCTGCGCCTCCGGAGTATAGAGGTATTCCAGATACGCCTTCGCGAGCTCTTCGGTGCCCCGCTTTTTCACCACGCCGTCCACCCACGTCACCGGCGGCTCCGCCAGAATGCTGATCGACGGAACCACCATCTCGAAGTCGGCGCCCCGCTCCTTCAATACCAGCAGCGCCTCGTTCTCCCAACCGACCAGCACGTCCCCGATACCCCGCTCGATGAACGTGGTCGTCGCGCCGCGCGCACCGGTGTCCCACACCTCGACGTTCCGATAGAACTGCGCCACGAACTCCTTCGCTTTGGCCTCGTCGCCGCCGCTGGTCTTCAGCGCGTAACCCCACGCCGCCAGATACGTCCAGCGCGCCGCGCCGGACGTCTTGGGGTTGGCGGGAATGATCGAGATGCCCGGCTTCACAAGGTCGTTCCAATCCTTGATCCTCTTCGGATTGCCCTTGCGAACCAGGAACACAATGGTCGATGTGTAGGGTGAGCTGTTGTGTGGCAGGCGCTTCTGCCAGTCCGCCGGCACCAGGCCGCCCTTCTGTGCGATGGCATCGATGTCGTAGGCCAGCGCCAGCGTCACCACGTCGGCTTCGAGGCCGTCGATGACGGCGCGCGCCTGCTTGCCGGACCCCGCATGGGACTGCTGGAGCTCGATCGACTGGCCGGTCTTCTCCTTCCAGTACCGCGCAAACGCGGCGTTGAATTCCGTGTACAGCTCCCGCGTGGGATCATAGGACACGTTCAGGAGCTTGATCTCGTTTCGTTCCGAGCACCCGGTCAACAGCAGCGTCGCAGCGACACCCGCCAGGAACAGCGATTGGATCAGTTTTGTCATAGGTGTGATTGATTTCTGGGGTTCTCTAGAATGACAGTTGCAAGCGGGTGAACAGCACTTCTTCAGGCTGCCGCGTGACGGCGCCCGGGCCGTTTCCCCGTCCGCCGCCTGTAAACGTGGTGCGCGCGAAGCTCGCGTTCCACCGTATGTTCCGGTTCCAGTACCAGTTCAACCCCACCGCCCACGCCTGCGCCGCGCTTGCCGACGCGGACGGATTCGCAAACAGCGGGAATACATCATTGTCAATATCCAGCTCCGCATACCGCCCCACCAACTGCACGGCGCCCCATTGACCCGAAGCCGGATCAAACGGCCGCTTCGGCGTGACCCCGGAGAAGCTCGCGTCTTCACCGGTCAACACCCATCCGGCGGAAACCTGCCAGGCAGTGTGCCTCACGTTGCGCGACGCGGTGCCGCGCCGCACTGCCTGATCCGATATCGTGTATTCAGCCAGCAGACTCGCAGGGCCGCAATAGTAATATGCCTGCGGCGCCAGACGCCAATGATCCCCATCCGCCACCACCCCGTTCGTGTAAGTGAAGAACGCCTGCTGGCCGTCCGTCGCGTACCCCGACGGCAACCCCGCGCTGTTGGACGACACCGTGCCCCAACTGCCGCCCACACCGAACCCAAGCCCGCTCAGCCACGAAGGACCGCGCTTCCTGAACGGCTCGAAAAACACACGACCGGCGATTTCCCGATGATCCTCGAAATCCGCGCTCGATCCGTTGCGGCCGTCACCCACGCCGTTGAACACACCCAGCGCATACTGCAGCCGCAGCGATTCCACGTTGCCCCACAACTGAAAGCCCACGTCGCGCCCCGGCACCAGCGCCGTCGGCAACGCCCGCTCACTGAACGCCGTCACCGGATCCGACTGCAAATACTCGAGCCCCACCGGCGTCTTGAACTTCCCCGCCCTCAACTGCAACCACGGCTGAAGCCGATAGTTCAAGTACGCGTCATAGATCTGCACCGACGATCCCCCGAAATCGGGAACGAACATGAAATCCACGTTCCCGAACAACGTGCCCTGGAAAATCGGACGCGCCCGCCGCAGCAGGAACGTGTCGTTCCCTTGAATGCCGCCATCGCGAAAGAACGTGCGATTGTCCACCTGCACCAGGCCCCGCAACTGGAAGACAAAGTTCGAGTCCGCCGACGTCGCCTTGAATCCCCCGGTCCCCAACTCGATTCGCGGGGCGGTGCCCGGCACCGCCGTCACATTCGTCTCAGACCGGCGGCTCTCCTCGAGCGCCTGGACTTTTCGGGTCAGTTCGTCAATTTGCCGTTTCAGAGCGTCGATGTCGCCTGGAACACCTTCAGCGGCCATGCCGGCCGGCGCCGTGCATAACCCGCTCACCGCTATAACAAGCAGCTTCCACTTCATGAGTTTTCACTTCTTGACCGCCTCTCTCCGCTCGCCCGGTCGTTCGGCCATTCTGGTTCGCTTTCGTTTTCGCCTCCGGTGATCCGGTCGGCCACTCTATTTTTGGGTCTCCGATTCCGCAATGGGATGTGCAAACCGCACCTTCTCCGTCCGCTCGATCTGCACCACGCGCCCGCCGTGAACCACAATCTGAACAATGCCGAAATTCAGGCTCTTCACCTGATCCCGCACCAGAGCCACCCACGGCTCGACACGCATCCTATCGTCGTTATCACTCAGCGGTTTCATTCGGAGCGGCGCCATCCTAAGCTTAATCTCGACTATGTCAATAGAGATTTTTTAGATTATTTTTCTGAGAGAATTCTGCTTAGCTATCTCAATGTTGACTTGTTTACTAAAGATTATATTGTTCGGGCATGAAACTGTCCGTCCGGGGTGAATACGCCCTGCGCGCTCTGCTCGTTCTCGGCCTCCATTACGACCAGTCCGTCGTGCGCATCCAGACCATCTCCGAACAGCAAAACATCCCAAAGCGCTTCCTCGAACAGATCCTCAACGACCTCAAATCGGCCGGCGTCGTCGAAAGCCGCCGCGGCGTCTCCGGCGGCTACCGCCTCGCCCGCCGCCCCGAGGAAATCACCCTGGCCACCGTCGTCCGCCACATCGAAGGCGCCCTCGCCCCCGTCAGTTGCGTCAGCGAACGCTTCTACGAGAAGTGCACCTGCCCCGACGAAAGCCGCTGCGCCATCCGCAGTATCATGAAAGAAGTTCGCGAGGCGATCGTAAAAATCATGGAGCGCACCACCGTCGCCACGCTCTGCGAGCGCGCCCGACTTCTCCAGCACGAAGCCGTCAGCCCATTCGACTTCAGTATCTGAGAGAAATCCGAAGGCCGAAACCCGAAATCCGAAGGAAATCCCAAATCCGCATACCGAAGGCCGAACGCCGCATCCTACTTCGGATTTCGAATTTCGGATCTCGGATTTCAGAATGCGCGTGCGCGCGCAGGGCAAATGCAGTACTCAATCGCTATGGCCGGCACGCGTCACTTCTCCAACATCTCCATGATTGGATTCATGGGCACCGGCAAATCCTCCGTCGGCCAGATCGTCGCCGCTCAGTTGCGCTTCACGTTCGTCGATACCGATGACCTCATCGAATCGCGTACGGGCCGGACGATCTCGGAAATCTTCGCGCAGCAGGGTGAACCCGTGTTCCGCCAACTCGAAAACCAGCTTGTCCAGGAACTCGCCTCGCGCACCGGCCTCGTCATTGCCACCGGCGGCGGACTGCCCGTCAATCCCGCCAACCTCGAAAGCCTCAAAAGCCATTCACTGGTCATCTGCCTCTGGGCGTCGCCGGACGCCATCTGGGAACGCGTCCGGCACCAGTCGCATCGCCCGCTCCTCAACGATCCCGACCCGCAGGGCAAAATCCGGCGCCTCCTGGCCGAACGCGAACCGTTCTATCGTCAGGCCGATGTCCTCGTGAACACCGAAATGCGCTCCGTCCGCGAAGTCGCCCAGCACGTCGTCCACCAGTTCCACATGGCCCGCTCGGGAAAGAGATGAAGCGATGAAAGAAGGGATCCGACAGCGGGCCCTCAAGCTGGGATTCGACGACTGCCGTTTCACCACGGCGGCCGCGCCGGATCACGCTCGCGAGTTCCAGCGCTGGATCGAGGAACGCCGCCACGGCGAGATGGGCTATCTCGAGCGCAACGCGTTCAAACGGGTCAACCCCCAGGAAGTCCTGCCGGGCGCGCGCTCGATCATTTGTCTGGCCGCGAGTTACGCCCGGGGAAAAGCTGAAATCCGAGATCCGAAATCCGAAAGAAGTCCGAATCCCGAAATCCGAGGCGGCCCCGTTTCCGGCATCGTCGCACGGTACGCGCAGTTTCGCGATTATCATGACATCCTGGCGGAACGGTTGAAGACGCTGACGGAGTTCATTCAGCAAAACGCCGGTGAAGGCGCGCGATCCCTCTGGTATGTGGACACGGGTCCGCTGCTCGAACGCGATCTTGCCCAGCGCGCCGGGCTCGGATTTATCGGCAAGCACACGAACCTGATCAGCCGCCGACTTGGCAATTGGATTTTCCTGGGCGAGATTCTCACGACGGTTGAACTGGAACCGGACGCGCCGGAGCCGAATCGTTGCGGCACCTGCACGCGCTGCATCACGGCGTGTCCGACTGGTGCCATCACCGCGCCTTTCCAGCTCGATGCCCGCCGCTGTATCTCGTATCTCACGATCGAATTGAAAGGTTCGATTCCCGAGGAATTGCGACCTGCCATTGGCAACCGCATCTACGGTTGTGACGACTGCCTCGCGGCATGTCCGTGGAACCGTTTCGCCGTCGAGGGACGCCTGATGTCGCCACATCGGCGCGCCGACCTGGATCAGCCGGAACTGCTGGAACTGCTGTCGCTGGACGAGGCGCAGTTCAAGCAGCGCTTCGCCGGCACGCCGATGCTGCGGACGAAGCGCCGCGGCCTGCTGCGGAACGTGTGCGTGGCGCTCGGCAACATTGGCGACGCATCCGCCCTGTCCGCGCTGGAAAAAGCGGCCCGCGACCCCGAGCCGCTCATCGCTGAACACGCGCGCTGGGCAATCGAACGGATCGAATCACGCTCTACCGCGTACGAGAAGGACGTTGGGTGAATAGAACGTTGCCATCGAATACCCTTGCATCAGAACGTTGAGGGACTGATTCGCCCCTCTCAGTTGATCTCCGGACTATTTCGGAAGCCTTGCCGCCCTCACCCTCACCAAATGGGTAGTATTGACTCGAACCTGTTTCCAACAGCCCGAATCTGCGCTAGGTTGCGCCCCCAGATGAACACCCACCCGGCAGTCCAATCGGTTCCACAGAACCGACTTGCGTCTCTTCCGGCGACCCGCCTGATTTCATCGAGAAGCCGGCTCTGCACATCCCCGCGAGCCATCCTCGGACTGCTCGCCGCGTTCTGGGTGTTGACGTTTTGCGGCAATGCGACGGCCCAGGAAATCCCCGGCTGGACACTGGTGTGGGCTGACGAATTCGACCAGCCGGACGGCAGCTCACCGGATTCGGCAAAGTGGACCTTCGACATCGGCGCGACCGGGTGGGGCAACAACGAATGGCAATATTACACTTCCCGAACCAACAACGCGCGCATCGAGAACGGTTGTCTCGTAATCGAAGCAAAGGCCGAGCAATACCAGGGCGCCAATTACACCTCCGCCCGTCTCAAGACGCAGGGCAAGGCCTCGTGGACATACGGGCGGATCGAGGCGCGCATTCAGATCCCCCGCGGCCAGGGCATCTGGCCCGCCTTCTGGATGCTCGGCACCAACATCACTTCCGTCGGCTGGCCCAACTGCGGCGAGATCGACATCATGGAAAACATCGGCAAGGAACCCACCCTCGTCCACGGCACCATCCATGGCCCGGGTTATTCCGGCGGCAACGCCGTCGGCGGACAGTATTCCCACCCCGACAATGCCCCTTTCGCCGACGATTTCCACATCTACGCCGTCGAGTGGACGACCAATCTGATCCAGTGGTTTGTGAACGGGGAACAATATTTCACCGCCACACCGGCGAGCGTGCGGGGCGCACCCTGGGTGTTCACTCAACCGCAATTTCTCATTCTGAACGTTGCGGTCGGCGGCAACTGGCCCGGGTACCCGGACGAAACCACCGTCTTTCCTCAGCGCATGCTCGTCGATTACGTGCGCGTGTATGCGAAATCGAATCCGCCGCCGACCGTCTCGGGCGCGCTCATCAACGGCAACTTCGAGACGGGCCTGCTCGCGCCGTGGGTCGGCAAGGATTACTGCTGCGCCAATCCCCAGGGCGGCAACATCACCGACACCAACGGCCTGGTCTGGGATCCAACCCTCAACGGGCCTAACAACCAGGGCATTCGCAACCCGGCGTTCGGCGCCTACGCCTGCAAACTCTACGGCAACTTCAGCGGCGGCCCGAACAACCCGGGCTTCTACCAGGACGTGGACGTCGTGCCCGGAACCATCTGGTCCGCCCGCATCCGGGCGAGGACCGAAAGCCCGGACCACATCCGCGACGCAAACCATGCGAAGCTCGAAGTTTCCTTTTTCGACGACAGCGGGACGGTGCTGGCGAAGTACGTCTCTGCGACGTTTGACACCGGCATGCCTGTCAACACGTGGGTGACTCTTGGCGTGCAGCAGCAGGTCCTGCCCGTGACAGCTCCCGCAACACTGATGCACGCCCCGCCGGGCGCCGTGAAGATGCGATTCGAAGTGACGTTCTCACAGCAGTTGTGGGATTGGGGCTCGATCTATTTCGATGAAGCGCAGCTCCAGGAGATCGTCCGCCCGCGTCTTTCCGCGACGCTGACGCCGGCCGGCGAAATCGAGATCACCTTCCAGACGCAGGAAGGCGTCACCTACCAGGTGTTATGCAAGGACCTGCTCGCCGATGAAGAATGGACGCCGCTCGCTGCCGTCCCGGGCGACGGCATGATTCAGACCGTTTCCTGCCCGGTGACCGCGGAATCGCAGCTCTATACCGTCCGGCTGGAGTAGAGCCCCGAAAAACAGCAACGTTCAACGCGCTCGCTCCCGGATTGACAAGGGATGCCTCTTCGGAGAAAAGCGAGTGGCTCGCAAAGCGCGGGCGGACGCACATGCCGAACACGCCGAACAGTCCGCAGTTTCCACGCCGGCTTCCCACCTGGATCGCGCTCGCTCTGCCCGCCACGGCCGCATGCCTCCCGCTGCTCGCGGCGGAACAACCCGCCGAACTGCGGACGGCCGCCGCGGTCCGTTTCCTGAGCGTCGAGCAGGCCCGGCAGAATCTCCCGGTTCGCCTGCGGGGCGTCGTCACGTTCTTCGATGCCGCCCTCTATTCCCGCTTCATCCAGGACGAAACCGCCGGCATTTACCTCTTCGACTCCGGCCTGCCATCCAATCTTTCTCCCGGCCAGGTCGTGGAGGTCGAGGGCACGACCAGCCCCGGCGAATACGCGCCCATCGTCGTGCCTCAACGGGTTCAGGTCATCGGTCAGGCGCCGCTTCCCGAGGCCAAACCGGTCACTTACGAACAACTCGCCAGCGGCAGGGAGGACAGTCAGTTCGTCGAAATCAACGGCATCGTGCGCACCGTTTACCTGGACCCGGCGTCGCAATATCACCTCGTCGAGATCGCCACCGGCGGCGGGCGGCTTTCCGTTTTCGCGCGGCACCTGCCCGTCGAGCGGATCGAAGACCTCCCCGACAGCAAGGTGCGCGTGCGCGGCGTCTGTTCAACGCTGTTCAACCGGCGCCGGCAATTGTTCGCCATCCGGCTGATGGTGCCCCGCCCGGAGGATCTCGTGATCGAGCAACCGGCGCCGAAGGATCCATTCGCCATCGCCGCCCGCCCGATCGGAAGCCTGCTGCAGTTCGCTCCCCAGGAACCCTACGGCCATCGCGTCAGAGTCGCCGGCACCGTGACTTATTGTGAGCCCGGAAAGACTGTTTTTCTCGAAGAGGGCGGACAGGGATTGGAGGTGCAAACCCGGCAGATGGAACCGGTCGAACTGGGGGATCGCATCGAGGCCGTGGGCTTCGTGGCTCAGGGCGTCTATACCCCGATGCTCCAGGACGCGGTGTTTCGCCGGATCGGACGGGGCGCTCCGGTCGAACCTGCGGTTGTCACGCATGACGAAGCCCTGCGCGGGACGCACGATTGCCGGTTGATTCGGATTACGGCGCGGCTGCTGGACCAGGCGATGCACGGGCCCGACCGTTACCTGATTCTTCAGGACAGCAATTTCATTTTTCACGCGTACTTGCCGGCGGCCGGCGGCAGGGATGAGGCATTCGCGCATCTCGAAAACGGCAGCCGCGTCACGGTGACGGGCGTGTGCCGGATCGAACCCGGCGAATGGTGGGCCGGCGAGGAATGGCGGGCGAAGGCGTTCCGGATGTTGCTGCGGGAACCCTCCGACATCGCTGTGCTGCAGGCGCCGCCCTGGTGGACGCCGCGGCGCATCCTGTGGATCGCGGGCGCACTCGGCTTTGTCACGATCGCGGCGTTTGGCTGGGTGGCGGTGTTGCGGCGGCAGGTGGTGGAACGCACGCGCCAGCTCGAGGCGCAGGTGCTCGAACGCCAGCGCGCCGAGCGCCAGCGCGTCATCGAACAGGAGCGCACCCGCGTGGCTCAGGATCTTCACGACGAACTCGGCGCCACACTCACCGAAGTCAGCATCCTTGGCTCGCTCGCCACGACACCGTCGCTGCCGAACGAGGCCCGCCTGCGTTACCTGGACAAACTCGGCGCCGTCTCCCGAGCCGTGGTGGCCACTCTGGATGAAATCGTCTGGGCCGTGAATCCGAAGTACGATTCCGTCGCGTCGCTGGCCAGCTACTACTCGCTGTTCGCCCAGCGGTTTCTCAACCTCGCCGGCATTGCCTGCCGGCTGGACGTGGCTGAATCCTTTCCCTCGGTTCCGCTCGACTCGCGCTTGCGGCACGGCGTATTCCTCGCATTCAAGGAAGCACTCAACAACGCGGTCCGCCATTCCGGCGCTTCCGAGGTTCGCATCCGCATGGATGTGTTTGACGGGCACCTGAAGATTGCCGTTATTGACAACGGAAAAGGATTCAACCCCGGAAACGGCGCCCCGGGCAGCGACGGCATTCCCGGAATGGTCGATCGAATGAAAAAACTGGGCGGGCACTGCAGGATCGAGAGCCGGTCGGGAGAAGGCACCACTGTCGAACTGCAGTTGCCCCTGAAACAGGATTCCGAATGATCAAAGTCGCCATTGTCGAAGACAACAAGACCACCCGCGAAGGGCTGGAGACGATCGTCAACCTGTCCCCCGATTTCCGGTGCGTGTGCACGTGTTCCACGGCGGAAGAGGCCTTGCGCACCCTGCCCACCCACAATCCGGACCTCGTGCTGATGGACATCCAGTTGCCAAACATGTCCGGCGTGGAATGCGTCGAGCGCCTGAAAGAACTCCTGCCCTCGGTCAAGGCCATCATGGTCACGGTGTACGAGGATCCGGACCGCATCTTCCGGGCGCTCCGGGCCGGCGCTTCCGGATATCTGTTGAAGCGCTCGACACCCGAAGAAGTGCTCAATGCCATGCGCGAGGTTCACCAGGGCGGTGGCGCAATGAGCGGCGAGATCGCCCGCAAGGTCATCGGCTATTTCCGGGAACAGGCCACCTCCATGGCCGAAGTAGACCGCCTGACCGCCCGGGAAAGGGAGGTACTGGACCTCGTCGTCCACGGGCTTTCCAACAAGGAAATCGCCGATCGGCTGAGCGTGACCGTGGCCGCCGTCCGGTGGCACCTCAAGCACATCTACCACAAGCTCCACGTTCATTCCCGGACCGAAGCGGCCCTGAAAGTCCGGCCAAAAGTCTGAAACACGCCCCCTCGGATCCGCAAAATCCCCCAGGTTTGGCAGCAAAACTATCCATTTTGGTAGCTAGCCGCCCACCTCCGGCCGGATATACTGGCGCTGGTTATTATCCAACCCTGAACCAACTTCACCAATGAGAATACCAACCCAGTCTCTGAAGCGCTGTCTCGTCGCAGCTATGCTGACCGCAACCGCCACGGGGGTGCGAGCCGCCTCGGTCGTGACCGTTGACCCGGGCGCGTCCTGGCTCGGCTTCATGAACGTCTCCGAACTCCCGGCCAACGGCGGTGCCTATGTCTTCGGCAGTCCATGGACAGTCACCGACCTCCCCGCGACGTTCTCCGGGGACGTCCTCACGCTCGCGCCAAACTCGATCGATGATCCGGCCGAGTTCTGGTACGTCGGCGGCGGCGGCCCCGGCGCTCCCGGCAACAAGATCATGAACGCCAACGTTTACGTCGAAACCACCGGCGTTTACGTCGGACAGGAACTCACGTTCACCGGCATCGTCCTCAACAACACCCTGACCGACGAGTACACGGCCCGGGCGTTCATCAAGGATTTTGCTCCCGACTATTCGTCCTTCAACGTGGAGTTCGCGGACCTTGTAGACGGCGTCTTCAGCATCAGCCTCGAGACTCTGGCCGACCCCAATCGCCACGTGCAGTTCGGGTTTGAACTGACCGGCCCCAACGTCTGGATCACGGACGTCGGTGCGAAAGGCATCGTGCAGATCACCGGAATTCCGGAACCGTCCGCCCTCGCCCTGATGGCTCTCAGTCTGGGAACGCTGCTCGCCGGAAAGTTCCGAAGCGGGCCGCATTGAACTGTTGACCAGGAAGTCCACACCAACCGACACAACCCATGAAGCCTATCCGACACCATCCCGTTCCCATCCGGACTCTGCTCGCCACGCTGGCAGCTTCGCTCCTCGTGTTCAACGCATCCGCGCAGATCGTGGTCAAGGTGGATTCGACCCGAACCTGGCTGGGCTTCAACAACGTCACGGAAACGAATGGCTTCGCCAGTTATGTCTTCGGCTCGGCCTGGGGTTTGGCGGATTTGCGCGCGCAGTTCATCCCGGCCAACAGCCCCACCGGCTGGCCGCTGAATACCGTCGGAGTCCTGCGTCCCAACACCAACACGTTTGACAATACCGACATGAATGTGCCGCCGTTCTGGAACTACCCGGACGGCACGCCGAACAAGCTGATCGAGGCGAACTGGTACGTGGATGTGTTTACAAACTTCGCCGGTCAAACGGTGACCTTCGAGGGAACAGTGATTTCGAACACCATTCCTCTGGCAACGGGCGAGCTTCCGACAGTCTCGCCTCCCACGTGGCACGTTGTCGCCTTCATCAAGGAGTTCACGCCCACTTACGGGTTCATCGGCATCACCACGGTCGAACTCACAGGCCCTGGTCCGTTCTCCGTCACACGCCCGATTGGCCCGAACAGCGCTTGTCAGTACGGATTCTATACGTTCGGTCCGAATACGGCTCCGAATTCACCCGAAGCCATGACCGGCCTCGGTGTGGTCGTGGAGGATTCCGATCCGGCCATCCTCACCGAGCCTGCACCCGTCACCATCACCAGCGGCGGCACTGTCAACCTCGGCGTGCAGGCCGTCGGCGCCACGCCGCTGAGCTATCAGTGGAAACGATTCGGAACCAACCTCGTTGACGGCGGCAACATCTCCGGCGCCACCACCACCGACCTGGTCATCGCCAACGCGCAACCCTCCGACAGCGGACCGTACCTCGTCACGGTCACGGACGACGCGGGCTCCGTCGATTCCCAGGTCGTCCAGGTCAACGTGCTCGACATCCTGATCGTGGACGAGCCCGACGACCAGAGGGTCGAGCAGGGTTCGACCGTCGTTTTCTCCGTCGAAGCAACCAGTTCCTCACCGCTGACCTATCAATGGAAGTTTGTCAGCGGCGGCACGACAAACAACCTGGCCGACGGCGCGAACGTCTCGGGCGCCCACACCGACACGTTGACGTTGTCCAATGTGCAGGTGGCGGACAGCGGCACCTACCTGGTCACCATCTCCACCGGTTCCGGCTCCACGGATTCCGACGCGCGGCTGCTGGTGAAAACATACGAGGAGTATTCGAACTTCCTGGAAAACCCGGGGTTCGACAACGACCCCGACGGCCTGGACGAATCGCCATGGGTCCGGTTTGAAGTGACCGATCCGTCGTTTGGCGCGTTCCAGGATGCGCAAGACACCTACTTCGGCGGCGGGAATGTCAACGTTCACGCGGGCACCTACGTCAGCTTCACCACGTTCGGCGCCGAATGGTCGGGCATCTATCAGGACGTGCCCGCGTCGCCCGGACAGATCTTCACGGCGGACATGTGGTTCTACAATCCCAGTACCGATGCCATCCCCGGACCCGAGTTTTCCGCGCAAAACGAGAGTTTCCTGGAAGTTCAGTTCCGCGCCGGCGGCACCGTGTTGCAGCAGTACGTCACTCCTTTCATGGATCACACAATGCCGAAGGATGTCTGGATCAACCTCCAAGCCACCAACGCCGGAACCTTCGGCACCATGCCCCCGACGTCGAATGCGAAATACCTGGTCGCGCCACCGGGCACCACCACCGTGCGGTTCCAGGTCACCCTGCACAACATCGCCAACAGCATCGGCAACGGCTCGCTCTATTACGACAGCGCAAGGCTCATGCTGAAGATCCCGGTGGACCTGCAGGTCACCCAAACGGGCAATAACGTGGAACTGTCCTGGAAATCACAAGGCGCAACCAGTTACCAGGTGCAATACAAGGACAATCTGAACGATCCCGACTGGATCGACCTGGAAGTCGTGCCCGGCACAGGCCAGGTTGTCACGCGTTCCTATCCACTGACACCGAACCAGAGACTGTATCGTGTCCTGACCTTGTAAACGCGCATCACCGGCTCGGGGCCGCAAACACGGCTCCGGGCGGGAACGCCTGACAGGGACCAGACCTTGAAAACGAAGAACCTCTCGCACAACGGAAGACAGCGAAGCCCCGCCAGACCGGCCGGGTTCACGCTGATCGAGTTGCTGGTCGTCATTGCCATCATCGCAATTCTCGCCGCCATGCTCCTGCCGGCTCTCACCAGAGCCAAGACCAAGGCCCAGGGCATCGCCTGCATCAACAACCTCAAGCAACTGCAATATGCCTGGCTCCTCTATTCCGGCGACAACGACGACAAGATCGTCCGAACCGGCGGCCTGCAGGCGCTCGTCACGGATCCAAACGATCCCGCCGCCCAGCCCGGCGGCCCCCGCTCCAACTGGGTTCTTGGCGAAGTGAACAACACGAACGAGGATCTCATCCGGAACGGCCTGCTGTTCCCGTACGCCAACGGCCTGGGAATCTACAAATGCCCTGCGGACCGGAATACCGCCCCCACCGGAAAACCCACGCTGCGCAGCATGTCGATGAATGCGTGGATGAACCCGTTCTCCGATCTGTCCGAACTGGATATCCAAAACTACGTCGCATTCAGGAAGCAAACCGACATCCGAAGACCTACCGACACCTGGGTTACGATCGACGAAAGCCACCAGACGATCAACGATGGCTGGTTCCTCGTCGGCCCTCACCGGCCTAACGTCTGGGACGACGTCCCCGCCACCTACCACAACCGCGCCGGCGGCCTCTCCTTCGCCGACGGCCATGCCGAAATCCGAAAGTGGACCGACAATACAGTCGTCAATGATCCCAGGGACGGCGGGCGCAGAGATCCGAAGTCGCAGGACTTGCCCTGGCTCATCGAACGCAGCACCGTCAGGAAATAACAACCCGGCTGGCGTTCACGGGCCGCTGACCCCCGCCGGAACGCCGGACAGCAACAAGAATGGACTTGATCCGATCAACCTGTGCACCATTCCCACGGTGCCGCGTGGCGCTCGCGACCGGCACTTTCAACAGAAATCTCTATGAATAACTTGCGCAGCCACATCGCTCCCTTAAGAAACGCCCGATCCTTCTCGCGCCGTCCTTCCGTAACCCTATTCGCGCTCAGCCTCGCCAGCACTCTCGTTGCCTCGTGCACGCACGCACAACCGCAGTCCAGCATCGATTCCCGCGTGGAAGCCCTGCTCCGCCAAATGACCCTCGATGAGAAAATCGGCCAGATGACTCAGGTCGATTCCGACGCGCTCAAGGACCGGTCGCACATCCAGAAATACGCGCTCGGCTCCGTGCTCAGCGGCGGCAGCTCCGACACCGGAGATAATTCGCCTCAGGCCTGGCTGCAGCTCGCGCAGGAATGCCACGCCTGGGCCGCCAAAACACGCCTCAAGATTCCCCTGCTCTACGGCATCGACGCCATTCACGGCCATAACAACGTCGATGGCGCCGTTGTGTTCCCTCACAACATCGGCCTCGGCGCCACCCGCAACCCCGCGCTCGTCGAACAGGCCGCCCGCATCACCGCCCGCGAAGTTGCCGGCACCGGCATCAACTGGACCTTCGCCCCCTGCGTCGCCGTCGCGCTCGACCCGCGCTGGGGCCGCACCTACGAGAGCTTCTCCGATTCGCCCGAACTGGCAGGCCGCCTGGGCGCGGCCGCCGTTCGCGGATTCCAGGGCGACACCTACACGACACCCGGTTCCATCCTCGCTTGCGCCAAACATTACGTCGGCGACGGCGGAACACGCCGCGGCGTGGATCAGGGCGACACCGTCTGCGACGAAGCCACCCTGCGGCAGGTTCATCTGTCACCGTACAAATCGGCCATCGCCGCCGGAGTCGGTTCCGTCATGGCGTCCTTCAGCAGTTGGAACGGGACCAAAATGCACGCGCACAAATACCTCCTCACCGACGTGCTCAAGGGCGAACTCGGCTTCAAAGGATTCGTCGTCTCCGATTGGGCGGGCATCGACCAGCTCTCTCGCGATTACAAGCACGCCATCGAACTGGCCATTAACGCCGGACTCGACATGGCCATGGTGCCGAACGGCCCGGGGCAGAAGAACAATTACATCGACTTCATCACGCACCTGAAGGACCTCGTCACCGGAGGACGCGTGCCCCAGGCGCGCATCGATGACGCGGTCCGCCGCATCCTGCGAGTCAAGTTCGAGGCCGGCCTGTTCGATCTCAAACCCGTCGATCCCGCGCTGACCACCGCCATCGGCTCGGCCGAACACCGCAGTGTCGCGCGCGAGTGCGTCCGCCAATCGCTCGTCCTGCTCAAGAACGATCCCGCGGTGCTGCCGCTCAGGAAAAACGCGAAGCATATCGCTGTGGTCGGATCCGCCGCCGACGACCTTGGGATCCAGTGCGGCGGCTGGACAGTGAGCTGGCAGGGACAGACCGGTCGCGTGATGCGCGCCGGCACCACCATCCTCCAGGCTATCCGCCAGACCGTCAGTTCCGACACAACCGTGACGTTCTCTCCCGATGCATCCGGCATCGGCGAAGCCGACGCCGTCGTGGCAGTTATCGGAGAGCATCCGTATGCGGAAGGCCAGGGCGACCGCGCGGAATTGCGCCTGTCGGCAAGCGATGCAGCCCTCGTGGCAAAAGCCAAACAGGCGGGCAAACCGCTCGTCACCATCCTGCTCTCCGGCCGCCCGCTCGTTCTGGGTGAAACGCTCGATGCCAGTGATGCATTCATCGCCGCGTGGTTGCCCGGCACCGAAGGCCTCGGGGTTGCGGACGTCTTGTTCGGCGATTATGCGCCAACAGGTAAACTGCCCCGCATCTGGCCGGGTGACGCAAAGCTCACCGCCGGCGTCGCCCCCGCCTTTCCATTCGGGTTCGGCCTGACGGATTACGGCCGCAAAGCCGGCGGCACCAGGACCGCCGCCGCCACACCCTGAACCGCCGCCCGACTCGCTGTTGCATATGCAACAGAAGTTTGCAACCCGTTGGTGCACCAGCGGTTACGTATGTGTTAGGGAAGTGCAACCTTTTGTTGCATATGCAACAAAAGGTTGCATGGTGAGGCAAACTGTTGATCAGCAAGTGCTTGAACGCGTCGCCGCGGGCTGCGCTCGACGTAAGTTCCACAGTCAGAACCACAACGAACTTTTGTTGCATATGCAACAAAAGGTTGCATGCCCGACGACGCGGGGAAGCCTTTGAATTCCGAAGCAGGGATGCGACCGGGGCTTTCTCTGAAGCCGATAGCCTAACAGGTTAAGTCCTCGGCAGCCGGGTGCGTGCCGAATTGGGAGTCGCAGGCTGCCTTCCTGCGCGGAAGCTGACGGGAGTCCGCGCTACGCCCTTATTCCGCCGGCGAGATGCTGAGCAATTCGGGGGCGGTGAACGGCTGGGAACGGTTGGCAATCTTCTCGCGCACCGCGGCCACCTGCTCGGGTGTCACCGCAGGCGCCTTGTTCCCCCAATCTGCGTTCTGGCGAACATAGGTCAGCACCGCCGCGATCTGCTGATCGCTCAGAATCGGCGCAAAGGGCGTCATGGTCGCCGCGCCGTATTGCTGCCCCTTCACTGTCATCGGCCCTTGCAATCCCGCCAGAACAATCCTGATCAGACGCCCCGGCTCGGGTTCGTTCACCCATTCGGAATCCGCCAGCGGCGGGAATTGCCCCGCAACGCCGAGCCCGTTTGCCTGATGGCAGGCCACGCAGGTCTGCCCATACACGGACCGGCCCAGTTCGAAGAGATCACCCGCACCGCCGCCCGGTTGATAGGCGCGCACCTCTTCAAGATTCCGGTAGGGCGCATACACCTGCGGACTGAACCAGCCGCCCTGGCGGTCGAAATAAACTGCCCCCCAATACAGCAGCATGACCATCAGCACAATCAACCACACCGGCACGACGTCCTTCTTCGGCTCCATTTCGTCGGCTTCGGGGGCATTCAAAAGACTGGGATCCATCGGAGAACTCATTGTGCTGAAGCGGAGGCCTGGGGTGAAACAACATTGGTGCCCGCCGCCGAATTCGTGTCGGCGGTTTCCTGTGGAGGCGGCTCAACCGAAACCGGGCTCTCGAACAACGGCACGTCGGCCCGCAGACTCAACAGGTAGGCCACCAGAGCGCGCGCCTCGGAAGTCGGCACGATCTCGAAACCGTCCTTCGATTCAATCGCATCCGGCGACGGCTGCCCCTGGATCGGGCGCCTTTCAAACAAATACGGATACGCCGGCATGGCCGAGCCCTCCACCACGCTCCGGGGCGCATACAGGTGGCGATAGTGCCAGTTCGCATCCGGCAACCGCGCACCCACATTCGCCAGGTCCGGTCCGACCCGCAGCGAACCCAGCAACACCGGCGAGTCATACAAATAATCATGCGCGACACTTCGCCGAATGCCCCAGTTCCAGGCGATGTCTGTTCCGACGGGAACAATCTCGATCTCTGCCTTGGCGCCGGCGGACGTAAGCGCTTCGACAGCGGCGCGGGCACGATCCACGTCCACATCGGTGAGGATCGCTTTGGGCAAACCCGCGCTAAGGCCGACGGCGTTGGCGTCGGTGACGCCCGCCCGCGACTTCATCAATGCGTCGGCAGCCGCGGCGGCGTTCGTTCCGGCGTCCGTGAGAATGACGTTCACTGCCGTTCCGGACTGGCGGACCTGCTGGCTGTGACAATACACGCAGCCGTTGGCGCGATACACTTCAAGTCCTTCCCGGGCCAGGCCGGGCCTCTGAACCGGATACAACTCGGCGGTGTTCACGGAGTTGGTCCCTTGCGTCTGCCGGCCGAGCTGGACCTGCGGCGACAGGACCATGCCGAACCACGACAGGGACACCGCGACAAACGCGCCGAGAAAGACCAGTGCGCCGTAGTTCATGGTTTCACCTCCGCAGTCCGGACTTCAGCGACGGCCGATTCGTACGCGGCCGCCAATCGCGCCCGCGCGCATCGCGCCATCAACGTCAACAGGTTGCCGGCGAGGAGAACATGCCCGAGCAGCAGCAGCACCTCGCCAATGCTGCTGATCCTGAGGAAATGCAGAGTGCCGTTGGCCACGGTAACAAAGGAGAGTTCGGGATGACTTGCCTTGGACGCGAACTTCGAGGCCTGGAGCAGCCCGCCGGCGGCCAGCGGAAGCACGATGAGCGCAATGCCGATCACCGCCAGCCAGAAATGCAGGCGCACCACTTTCGGCCACGGCCAATCCATTCCGGCCACCCGCGGCGCAATCAGGTAGATCGCGCCGAACAGCGTCAGCGCAAGAAACGCATACAGGTTCAATTGCGACAGCGCGTAGGTGAACCAGGTGAACTGGACAAATCCGTTCACGGACGGGATCGCACAAATCAGTTGAACGACCCACGCGACCAGAAACGCCACCAGACCCGAAGCAACAAGCCGTCCCGGCACCGTCGAGGTCAGACGGCACCATGCCGAACGATGGCTCGTGATCTCACCGCCGGCGCTCGGCGGAACGTCTGTCGCCCGCAGGGTCGGCACCAGCACCATCGCCAGCGCGATCAACGGGACCACGCTGACCACGCCCGCGATCGTGCTCAGGGTGGGGATCCACGCCGGCACCGGGGCGCCGGCGGGAATGCCGGTCCAGCTCACGAACAGCAGCGACGTCCAGAGCGCAAACACAGCCAACGGAGAATTGTGCAAGGGCCGGCCGGCCACGTGCTCGATGAAATAGAACACCACGCCCAGGCCCGCGAGGCCGCACCAGAGCACGGTGAAGTTTGCCGAGAACCACCAGTGGATCACCGCCTGTGCCGTGCCGCGCGCAGGCCAGACCACCAGCAGCAGCTGCGCCGTCGAATAGATCCACGGGAACCAGAACAATGCCGCCAGCAGAAACCACTGCGTTACGCCCAGGCGGCGATCCCGCCGCTCGTGCAGCGTCACCAGCGTCCAGATGCCGATCAACAAAAACCCGAAAAACAACAGCACGGCCGCATACCGCGGCATCTCCATGTTCTCAAACCCCGTGCTGTGCCCGGCGAAGATGCCGATCACACCGGCCAGCACGCCCAGGTTCCACAACGCGCCTCCCGCCGCGATAAAAAACGGCTGCGCAGCGCCGACCTTTCCGATCCGGGCGAAAATCCAGAGCGTCGTCCCCAGTGCCGCCGGCAGCGCGAACCCGTAGAGGAACATGCTCTTCGCAGCCGGGTAAACGCGCCCGTAGGTGAGCCAGCCCGCCTCCGACAGGAACGTCGGCGAATGAAACTTGATGGATGCGATCAGTCCGAAGACGGAGGAGGCTGCAAGCCAGAGCGCCGCGACGCCGAACAGCACGAACAGCGGCATCCGGCAGGAGGCGTCGATCGCGTCCGACGCAATCCCGTGCAGGGGTGTGGCTTTGGTTGATCCCGGTGCGTTCATCTTACTCGTAAATGCTCGGCTCGGCCGCGGGCGGCGGCGGCACTTCCGCAGCCTTCTCGGCCCGCGCTATGAGGTTCGATCTCGCGGCGGATGGATTCTCCCACTCGCGCTCGACAATTCTCATCGCGTCCTCGATGCGCAGGCGAACGAAGCCCTTGTCCTTGTCGATCCAGTCGACCTTGTGCAGCGCCTCGGTTTCGGCGGCGCGGAGCTCGGCGAGGGCGCGGGCGCGTTCGGCGGCGCGCTCGGCGCCCACCGGCGGGGCCTCCGTGTAGCGGCGCGTGGCCCAGACCAGCGCTGCCATGATGAGGAAGGCGCCGGCAAAGGCGATCACCCACGACATCACGCTTTTCGATTGAGGCTCTGTGCTTTCGGAATTCATGTGCTCTGCTACGAGATCGGGCGCCGGCCCTCCGCCTCCGGAAGTTCGTCCAGTTCACCGCCGGAGATCTGCGTGGGAACCGGATGATAATAGCCCATGGCTTCGATCAGCCGCGGATCCTTTACCGGGTACGGCGCCGCGGCGGCGTATTTGGCGAGGAACACTTTCGCCAGCAGGCCCAGCATGAACGCCAGGCACGCGAAATCCAGCCACATCCATTGAAGCGGAAATCCGTTCGGGTACTTCACGGGGAAAATGTTGAACGCCAGGTCGAAGTAATGCATCAGCCACGACCAGATGGCCACCGCGGTCATGTAGGGGTAGAAACTCTTCAGGTCAATGCGGAGCAACGCCAGGAACGGCGCGAAGAAATGGCCGAAGATGATGATCATGCCCACCCAGAACCACGAGCCCTGTTCCCGAATGATGTACCAGAAGGTCTCCTCGGGAATGTTCGCGTTCCAGATGATGAAATACTGCGAGAAATGGATGTAGGCGTAGAACACCGTGAACGCCAGCATCAGCGAACCGATGAAATAGAACTGGTGCTCGTGCAACACTTCCGTCAGCACCCGCTGCCGGTTCAGGATCATCGTGATCACATACACCAGCGATAACGTCATCCACACGCTTCCCGCAAAGTAATACACCCCGTACATCGTCGAGAACCACTGGTGCTGCATCCCCTTCATCCACATCACCGCCGCCAGCGTCAGCGTGATCGCGAAAGCGAAAATGCCCCAGCACGAGTAGGTCCGCATCCGGTAGGTCGGCAACGCGCCGCCGATCTCGTCCTGCTTCAGCGACCACGACCTCAGGCCGCGGGTCAGCACCCACCAGATCAGGAAGCAGGCAATCGACACGACGTAGAACCCGGCCACGGTGAACAGCGGTTCCTTCGCCTCGAGCGCGTGGTCGGGGTGCTGCCCGGTCCATTGCACTTCCATCCAGTGATAGAGCGTGCGGGCAAACAGCGCGACGGGAATCCACAGCAGCGCCATCCATGGGAAGAGCATGCTGGCAATGTGCTCGCAGAAGCGGCGCATCGGAACGGACCAGCCCGCGTCAAACAGGTGATGCACCAGCACGAGAAAGAGCGCGCCCAGGCAGACGCTCAGGCAGAACATGAACGCCAGCAGCCAGGAGAACGCGAATTGCTCGCGGTTCACCAGCAATCCCAGCAACGCCAGCGCCCCGCCCGCGCCCATCAGCAGCCCCGGCACCTTGCGCCACTTCTCAAGATTCAGCGGCGGCAGGTCGGCGTATTTCGATCGCAGCTTCGTAATCATGGGTTCAAAGAGGCGCGCAATTCCTGCGGCACGTCGTCCAGCGTCCCCAGCCGGCTGCGCTGCAACGCGCGCACATACCAGATGATCGCCCACCGGTCCTCCGGCGGGATATTCGGCCCGTACGCTCCCATCAGGTTCCGGCCGTGCGTGATGACGTAGAACAGTTCGCCGTCCGCCATGGACACGATCCGCTTCTCATGCAGATTGCCGACGACGGGCATCGCGCCGATCTTTCGCGTGATGCCGTTGCCGTCCCCCACCGCGCCGTGGCACGGCGCGCAATGAATCGCGTAACGCTCCTGGCCGCGCTGCATGACCTGCGCCGTGACCGGAATGGGGTTGTGCTCGACGAAATTCGTCGTGCCGCTGACAAATCCTGTGAACACCGGAACGTCCTGGTACCGATAAAACGCCTCGTCGCCGACCCGCAGCGGCTCGCTCCGCGCAATGGTTCCCGGGGGCGGCAACTGCGAACTCACGCCGTTCGGGAAAAAGGCATTGGGCTCCTGCGGACGCAGTTTCAACTGCCGGTCCATGTCCGGGAACACGTAGATCGGCGGCTTGCGCGTCGTTCCGCCGCCGTCATCCAGGCGCCGGCCCGCGATCCCCATCACCGCCAGAACCGTGATTCCGAATAAAACCAGGAAGTAGCGCATTATTCCTCCACCACCTCGATGTGCCGGCTGCCCGCTTCCTCCAGCAACTTCACCGTGTCCTTCTCCGAATACTTGGGGTCTGAACACTCGATCACCAGGAAAAACCGGTCGTGCGTCACCAGCGCAAACCGGCGGTTCTTCAGGAGCGGATGATGCAGCCGCGGCAGACGGTTCAGGAACAGCATCCCTCCCAGCGCGCCGAACGCGCCGAACAGAATCGTCAGCTCATACGACGGCGGGAACGCCGAGAACGGGCTGAACATCGGCTTGCCACCGACGAGGATCGGATAATCCAGCGCGTTCATGAACCAGATCATGAGCATGCCGGTGGTGTAGCCCGCGACGCCGCCGAAGAAGGAGAACCAGCCGACCTTGGAGTTCTTAAGGCCCATCGCGCGGTCCATCCCGTGCACCGGGAAGGGGGTAAATACATCCCATCGCGTGTAGCCCGCGTCGCGCACCTTCTCGGCCGCATGCATGATGCTCGCCGCCGTCGTGAATTCGGCAAGCACACCGTAGGGTTTGGACGCACCGTTCATACCGAAGTCGCTCCTTCGTTATCGTCTGGAATCCGTTCCACGTGCCCGGCCCCGCCCAGCGGATGATGCGGATCCGCCTGCGGCGTCACGCCCTTGACCTCGGAGATGGCTACCATGGGCAGGAACCGGACAAACAACAGGAACAGCGTGAAGAACAGGCCGAACGTGCCCAGATACGTGCAGACGTCCACCCACGTCGGCTTGAAGTATCCCCAGTTGCTCGGGAGGAAGTCGCGGTGCAACCCGATCACAATGATCACAAACCGCTCGAACCACATCCCGACGTTCACGATGATCGAAATGATAAACACCGCCCACAGGTTGCTCCGGAACCATTTGAACCAGAACAACTGCGGCACCACGACGTTGCAGATGATCATCGGCAGCCAGCCCCACTGATACGGCCCCAGCGCGCGGTTCATGAAGTGGAACTGCTCGGCCGCGCTGCCGCTGTACCACGCCACGAAAAACTCCATCGCATACGCGTAGCCGACAATCGATCCCGTCGCCAGCGTCACTTTGCACATCACGTCGATGTGCCGCATCGTGATGATCTCCTCCAGCCTGCAGATCTTCCGCAACGGTATCAGCAGCGTCAGCACCATGCCGAACCCGGAGAAGATGGCGCCCGCGACGAAGTAGGGGGGGAAAATCGTGGTGTGCCAGCCGGGCAACTGCGACACGGAGAAGTCCAGCGACACGATCGAGTGCACCGACAGCACCAGCGGCGTCGAGAGGCCCGCCAGGAGGAGATACGCCTTCTCGTAGTTGCTCCAGTGCCGGTTCGATCCTGTCCAGCCGAGCGCGAACAGCCCGTAGAGGAACTGGCGCAGTTTGGTCTTTGCCCGATCGCGCATGACCGCCAGGTCCGGAATCAGGCCCATGTACCAGAACAGCACCGACACGGTGAAATACGTTGAGACCGCGAACACGTCCCACATCAGGGGCGACCGGAACTGCGGCCAGATCGGCCCGTTCGAGTTCGGAAACGGGAACAGCCACCAGTCGAACCAGACGCGGCCCACGTGCAGGGCCGGGTAAATGCCGGCGCACATGACGGCGAAGATGGTCATGGCCTCGGCCGCGCGGTTCACCCCGGTGCGCCAGCGCTGGCGCAGCAGGAAGAGAATGGCTGAGATCAGCGTGCCGGCGTGGCCGATGCCGATCCACCAGACGAAGTTGATGATGTCCCAGCCCCACATGACCGGGTGCATGTTGCCCCAGACGCCGACGCCGGTCGTGATCTGATAGGCGAGCATGAACCCGAGCAGTCCGAGCAGGAGCACGCTCGGAATGAACGCCGCCCACCACCAGAACGGCGCCGAACCTTCCGTGATCGCCGTCACCCGGTCGGAGATCCACCCGAACCCGCGCTGGTTCAGCACCAGCGGCACGCGCTCGAGCTCCCGGGGAACCGGCGGCGGAGTCAGAGTCGGAGTCGCCTTCTCAGCCATACGCGATCAATGCGCTCCTTTCCCGTTGGCATGTCCGGCGCCCGCTCCGGCCGGGGATGGGCTGCCGTGATGTTGGAACGGATCGTTGCCCCTGTGCCTGTATTCCTCCAGCGACAGCGGCGATTCGTAATTGAATTCCTTCGGCATGTTGGGATTCGGATTCCGCAACCGCGCGAGATAGGACGTGCGCGGTCGGGTATGCAGGAAGTCCAGCACGGTGTAATCGCGCTGTTGGCGCTTCAACACCGAGACGCGGCTGTTCGGATCGGCGACATTGCCAAACACGATCGCCCCCGACGGACACGCCTGAGCGCAGGCCGTCGTGAACGTCCCGTCCGGCACCACCACGTCCCCCGACGCGCGCGCCTTCACCTTCTGCGCGATCTTCGCGTTCTCGATCCGCTGGATGCAGAACGTGCACTTCTCCATCACGCCGCGCATCCGGACGGTCACATCCGGATTCTTCAGCATGCGAATCAGGTCCCATTCGTCGTCCGGACGGGTTCCCGCGGTGGGATCTGTCGGGTCCGAAAGCCAGCGCGACAGCGATTTCTTCGAGAAAACCGGGTAAACGGGCCCTTTCAGGTCTCCGAGCGACCGTTTGTTGTAATCGAGATAGTTGAAGCGGCGAACCTTGTACGGGCAGTTGTTGGAACAGTAACGCGTGCCCACGCAACGGTTGTAAACCATCACGTTCAAGCCTTCCTGGTCGTGAACGGTGGCGTTCACGGGACACACGTTCTCGCACGGAGCCGCTTCGCAATGCTGGCACAGCATCGGTTGCGTCACCACCTGCGGATCGTCAATCCACTCCTCGAATTGCTGCTGCTCGTCCGGCCGGAACGTTGCCCAGGGCTCCCGCCTGCCCGGATCGCCGGAGTAATAACGGTCGATCCGCATCCAGTGCATCTCGCGGCCCCGGCTCACCAGATCCTTGCCGACGATCGGCACGTTGTTCTCGCTCTGGCACGCAATGACGCAGGTCGAACACCCCACGCACGCCGTCAGATCGATCGCCATTCCCCACTGGTGCAACGCCTCCTTCTTCGCCTCGTCCAGCGGATTCGGATACAGCGAACGGTTGCCGCCCGGCGGCTCGTGCGCGTTCATGTTCTTCACGAAATCCGGGTGCTCGCGATACTGGCCAATGTTGCCCTCGCGAATGATCGGACGGCCCTCCATCGACCAATGATTCTGCGTGCATGCGATCGGGTAGGTCTCACCCGTCTTTCGAACCGTCGCGCCCGAACCGAGGTACTGGCCGGCCCTGCGCAGCAGGTAATAATTGAACCCGACCCCGTTCCCAACGCGCCCCGCCTTCTCGCGCCCATAACCCAGCGCCAGCCCCAGCGTGTAATCCGCCATGCCCGGCTGAATCCACACGGCCCCACGCGCCGTCCGGTCGCCAAGCTTCACTTCGATCACGTCCGAATTCCTCAGCCCCAGCTCCACCGCCGTCCTCCGGCTCATCAGAACCGGATTGTCCCAGACCACTTTTGTGATCGGGTCCGGCAGTTCCTGGAGCCACCCGTTGTTCGCGTAACGGCCGTCGTCCAGGCTGTAATCGCGGTGGAATACCACCTCCAGGTTCTCCTTCGACGGCGCGGCGGGCTTCTCGATCGCGGCATTGGCCAGTGCGCCGCTGTTGAACTTCACCGTCACCGGCGGCGTTGCCGAGCCGGCCAGAAAACCGTTGTGCAGGAACTCGCGCCATTTCGCGTCGCCTTCCCCACCGCCGCCGACGCGCTGCGCGAACGTCAGCCGCACAATTTCATACGGGCTCACCAGGTTCTCTCCCGCAATGCGCGCGAGAACCTCGAGCTCGGTCACTCCGCCGAACAACGGCGCGATCAGCGGCTGAATGGGCACCAGCGTGCCGTCGCTGGTCAGCGCGTCGCCCCAGGACTCGAGATAGTGCGCCGCGGGCAGATGCCACGTGCAGCCGGGCGTGGTTTCGTCTTCGTAGTAGCCCAGCCGCACCACCGTCTTTGCGTTGCGCTGAGCTGCCGCCCACTCCAGTTCCGGCGCCGCGGTGTACGCCGGGTTCCCGCCGAGGATCACCAGCGTTTCCACTTCACCCGCGCTCAGGCTCTTTGCCAGTTGCGCCAGGTCGCCCGCCTCCGGTTCAGCCGGCACTTCATGGAACGTGATGGTCCTGCCGACGTTCCCCAGCGCGGCGTTGATCGAATGAACCAGCAGGTGCACCGCCAGCGGCTGGCGATAGCCCGCCACCACAAGGCACTCGCCCTTGTGATCCTGAAGGTCTTTCGCAACCGCCGAAATCCACTCCGCGCTCACGCCGGCCGGAGCCGTCACCGTGCCGCCTGTCACCGCCGCCGCCAGCGCCTCCGCCACCGGACCGATCAGGCCCGGCGCCACCCGCAGCCGGTGATCCGCATTCGCGCCGGTCAGCGTCATCAGCGCTTCCACGACATACAGCCGGTTCATCGTGTCGGTCGGCTGCTCAATCCGCCGGCCCGCAATGAACCGCCGAATGTGGTTGTGCGCATCCTCTTCCGACCCGATGAAATCGCAGTCAATCGAGACAATCACCTTCGCGGCGTCGAAACGGAACAGCGGCTTCAACGGAGCGCCGAACGCGGCCGCGGCCGCGCGCCGGTGCACATCGAAATCGAGAGGCTCGTGCACGAACCACCGCGCGCGCGGATACTTCTCGCTGATCAATCGTTGAAGGCGGGCTCGCGATGGCGACGTGCTGCGTTCCATCAGGAAAGCAAGCCCTTGGCCGCCGTTGCCCTGTGCGGTCTTCGAAAGCTCGGTCAGGAAGTCAAAGGCGGCTTCGCGTGACGTGTTGTTTCCTCCGTGGAGAAAACGCCGCGCCCGGTCGGGATCGTAAAGATTGAGAATCGAGGCCTGCGCCCAGCGATCGGTGCCGCCATTGCTGTCGGGATGAAGCGCATTGCCCTCGAGTTTGACGGGCCGTCCCTCATAGGACCTGGCCACGAGCGGGATGGCACCGCCGCACGTCGGCATTGCCGTGGCGTAGTACTGGGACACGCCGTGAACGTAGCCTTCGGGCTGCTTTCCGAACGGCTCCAGCTTTTCCACCGGCCGCCGGCATCCGGTTCCCAAACCCAGCCCCGCCAGAAGGAACGAGGCGGACATGATCTTCACGAAATGCCTGCGCGACACCTCATCCGTGAACTCGGTGGCGCCTTCCGGAAACTCGCGCTCCAGCCATTGCCGGAACTCCGGCGTCTCCGCCAACTGGTCGAGGCTTCGCCAGTAGCGACGGCCGGTTTCAACAGGCGTTGCAGTTGCGGATGATGATTTCATTTCGGATGCGAAACCGGGAGCGCGGCCGGCTCGGGACGGGCCGCGGACATCGGATCATGGCAAAGCGCGCCGCCGCCCCGCGGGCAGCGAGCCGCATGCAGATCCTCAAGCGAAAAAAGCCAATTCATCGGTGACACGCGGAACAATTCTGGAGCGCCTCGACCCTCCACTCCTCTCTGGCACGGCGGCCAAACTCAAGCTGCGCGGCCTCCGACTCCGGCCGCCAGTTCAGGTCGGTGATCTTGTCCAGCGGACGCACTTTGGTCTCGGGATGCCGATGGCACTCGAGGCAGAAAGCCATGCTGAGCGGTTTGGCGTGGTACACTTCCTCCATCTGATCGACGGGACCATGGCATTCCACGCAACTGATCCCGCGATTGACGTGAACGGAGTGGTTGAAATAGACGAAATCGGGAACCTTGTGAACCTGCACCCAGGGGATGGGTTTGCCACTTGCAGCGCTTTCGCGCACGAGCGTGAGCCGGGGATCATCCTTGAGCACCTGGTTATGGCAGTTCATGCACGTGGACGCAGCCGGGATGTTCGAGAACCAGGATTTCTCGACGCCCGTATGGCAATACCGGCAATCCAGGCCCAACTGCCCCGCGTGGGTCGCGTGCGAAAAAGGCACCGGCTGAATCGGCTGATACCCCACCCGCGTGTACTTCGGAGTAAAATAATACCAGACACCCGCCGTCACCGCCGTCCCCACCAGCAGCACGCCGACGATGATCATCATCGGCAGCCGGTTCGTCCATTTCGGGAAAATCGCTGACATCTATGTTCGCTCGGCCAATCGACTCAACTCAAAAGCGCGCAACCCGCGCGCTCAAAAACCGCGTTTTGCTTCAGGTGCCAACCGTTATTTGTTGCCCGACGGCAAGAAACGGTGCTTTGCATCAAACGATGAAGCACAAAACCCACGCTGCTGAACCGTTTGATGATGCGGCGAATTCTTAACAAGTGACCCGGCGCCTGCAAGCACCGTTTGTGAAAAATTTCACGTTTTTTCAACGCTTAATGTTGCAGATTAGGGTCGGTAAGCACTGCTTCAGCAGGAAGGAGGTAAAGACCCCATTTGCAAATGCGTCGAAAGCGCCGCTGGGGGTGGCGCCCATCACGGCGGCTCGCGACGACGCGAGTTGCAATAAAACAGGAAAGATAGGACTGCGGCGGAGTCCGCTGCTTTCCGAGAGGAAGCAGCCTCTCACGCCGCTGCGCGCGGGTCTGAGACGTCTCAGACCCCGAGCGTCCCTCAGCTGTTCAGCGAGACGAGCCCCTGCGAGATCCCGAACTTGGTCAGGCCGGCGACGCTGTGGATGTTCAGCTTCCGCATAATGCGCTCGCGGTGCGTTTCCACCGTGCGCACTCCCACACCCAGCTGGCTTGCAATCTCCTTGTTGCTGAGGCCGTCGGCAATATGCACCAGCACTTCGCGCTCGCGATTGGTCAACTGGGCCACCTGCGCGCCCACCGTGCCGCTGCCTTTTACATACTGGTTGAGCGCGGCCCGCGCCACCTCCGGACTGAAGAACGCTTCTCCCTGGTTGATGGCGTCGATCGCCCGCAACAGTTCTTCCGTGCCGGCGTCCTTGAGCACGTACCCGCGCGCGCCGGACTGAATGATCCGCAGCACGTAATCCGTGTTGCTGTGCATCGACAGGATCAGCACCTTGACCTTGGGCATCTCCTTGCGCAGCAGATCGGTCACTGCCAGCCCGTTCATGTGCGGCATGTCGATGTCCATCAGGATGATGTCCGGAGCCAGTTCCCTGGCTTTCTTGAGCGCTTCCCTTCCGTCGGCGGCTTCACCCACGATCTGCAGATGATCCTGGCCGGCCAGGCAGGAAATGATCCCCTTTCGCACAACCGGATGGTCATCCGCCAACAACAATCTGATCCGTTTTTTCATTTTGCTCGCATGCGTTGAGTCTTTGGCCTGCAGAGCCGAGCTAATGTGCCCACCCAGGCCGCCGGATGGCAATCCTGTTAGCAGGGTGGATGCCGCGGGCGGCACCGTTTTCGAAGGAGTAGGTTCAGGCTTCATGGTTAAAAGGAGTAGGAGGCGCCAATCGAGACGACGATCGACTCGCCGATGTCCAGAACGGAGACCTTGCCACGGGCTTTATTGACGGACGTGCCGGCGCCCTGGAACTGCGCGCCCGCAAATACGTCGATCTCCTCCGTCAGCGCATAGGCGATATTCACGCCGACGTAACCCCCCACGAGAAAGTCCGTTTGCGAATGGGAACCCCGGTGGACTTCCGTCCCTGTTCCCGGCACCGTGACTTCTTCATGGAAGGAAAACTTTGTGTCGCCGATCGCCAGGTACAATCCGCCGCTCATCAGCAGCGTGAACCTGTCGTTGAGCGGCACCTCCGCATAGGGCCCCAGCCGGAGGCTGAACACGTGCGCTTCCAGCTCGCGGCCTCCCACAATCGTGTTCGTCGAGCTCACGATGACGCTCGACTGCCGTTGCGACGGCTCGGAACGGATTACGGGACCCGGGCCCTCGTAGGTGCCCTGATACGGCGCCGGCGGCAGCACAATCCCGGTCACGTCGAACGTATCGGTGATGCGATGGACGGTGGCCACGAGCCTGCGGCTGTCGCTCACATTCAAGTGCGTGTACCCCAAGCCGCCCTCGAATCCAAAACGCCAGTTGCCCCGCTCCCAGTACTGTCGGCTGTAGGTGAGTTCAAACCCGTGCTGGGGATCGTCTCCGTTATTCTCCGAACGCGCCGTGGCCGGCGACGACGAGCTGCTCATGACGAGAGTGTTGCCCTGGACCGACCCTCCGCCGGTGTATCCCCAGTTCCACGTGGTGTTCTCGAATCCCGGCCCGTGATTGTTCCCCGTGATATCCACCAGGTTGTAGCCGTTGTCGTAGGTGCGGTCCACCGCGCCGCCGGTTTCGGCGCCCGGGTTGGAAACCGGCGCAAGGCCGCCCAGCTTCCGAAAATCCACCGTGATGTTCAGGCCCATCCGATAGCTCAGGCCGATACGGTTCCGCGGCTCCGGCCTCAAGGGTTTCAGCACCACCGGCTCCACCGCCCGGTCCGGCTGCGCTTCCGGCGTCTGCCCCTGCGCCAGCGCCGCCGTCGCCGTGCCGGCCATCGCCACTGCCAACCACTTCGTCTTCCGATCCTTCATACTTCCATTCCCCCGTTCACGGCAACACAATCACCCGGTAGAACCGCCGGTCCGCTTCAAACGGCAGGCTCTCTGTCTTCGGCTGCCCGTTGTCGATCCACTGGATCCAGGTGCCGTTGCCCTGGATCGCCGGCTGCACCGTCTTCCAGTTCAACAGGTCGGAGGTGTACTGGATGTAATACGTGCGGTTCGTCTCCGTCGCGAACTCGACCAGGAACGTCCCGTCCGGCCGCATGAACCCGCGATTGATCGGCACACCCGCGCCCGAGACCGACGTGCCGCCGCCCGGGACCGCCTGCACCACCTGCGCCACCAGCGTCGGATTCGGCACCTCGCTCGTTGTCACGTGATACTCGATCACAAAATCCCTGTGACCACCCCGAGGCACCGGAATATTCGATTGCACATACGGCACACCATTGGTGACGCCCGACGGGTTATACACATTCATCGACGGCGCCAGGCCGTGGACGTAGATCCGGATTGCCTGCACCGCGTTGATGCTCGGGTTGGTCACGCGGACCCGCTGCTCATACAAGCCGGTCTGCGGATTGAAACGGACGCTGCCGAGCAACGTCAGCGGCAGATCGGCGATGACGGACACCGTGACCGGGGCCGACGTCGCCGTCAGTCCGCCGTTGTCGGTCGCCACCGCGGTGAAGGTGTAGGTGCCCACATCCAGGTTCGTGAGACCGATCGTGTAGGGATTGCCCTGGGACGTCTGGCCAACCTGGTTTGTGCCCGAGAAGAACACGACGTTCGTTACGATTCCATCCATGTCCTCCGCGTGCGCCACCACCGGGAAGGTGGCGGGCGCGACCAACACCGTGCCGTTTGTCGGGCTAAGAATGCTGACCGTCGGCGCCACATTGATGTGCAACGACCCGGACTGCGTGACCGTGTTGCACGTGCCGGCGACCTCGACGGTGTAGATGCCTTCGTCGAGTGCACTGACGTTATCGAGCGTGAGACTGCTGCCGGTCTGGCCGACAATTGCATTGCCGTCTTTCTTCCAGACATAGGTGAACGGACCGGTGCCGGTTGCGGTTGCGGTGAAGACAGCGGTTTCGCCGGGGTTCAACACAAGGCTTGGCAACGGCGATGCGGAGGTGGCCTCGTTGACCACGAGACTGGCACTGTTCGTCACACTGCCACAG
>DGDZ01000052.1:17647-30711 GCA_002385705.1 Verrucomicrobia subdivision 3 bacterium UBA3939 | reverse complement strand
GCGTTGGATGTTCGATGTTGGATGCTGGATGTTCATCCTGAACGTCCCTGCCCACCTTGACATCACCCGGCGCATCCCAAAGACTGTGCGCCTTATGGCCGAGCCAAAAGAGAATCCGTTGATGGAGAAAATCGTTTCCCTGTGCAAACGGCGCGGTTTCATCTTCCAATCTTCGGAGATTTACGGTGGCATCAATGGCTTCTGGGACTACGGCCCGCTCGGTGCCGAGCTCAAGCGCAACGTCAAGGAACTCTGGTGGAACGCGATGATCCGCCAGCGCGACGGCGTGGTCGGCCTCGAAGCCACCATCATCATGTCGCCGCTGATCTGGAAGGCCAGCGGTCATGTGGACACGTTCAGCGATCCCATGATCGACTGCAAGACCTGCAAGGGCCGGTTCCGCGCCGATCAGATCAACGAGATCCCCTGCCCGCAGAAACCGAGCAAGATGGTGTCCGAATGCCACGGCGAGAAAACCCCGCCGCGCGCCTTCAACCTCATGTTCCAGACCTACGTCGGACCGGTGCAGGACGAGTCGTCGATCGCCTATCTCCGCCCGGAAACGGCGCAGGCGATTTTCGCGCAGTTCAAGAACGTCCTTGAAACGTCGCGCCAGAAGGTGCCGTTCGGCATCGCCCAAATGGGCAAGGCGTTTCGCAACGAAGTCACCCCGCGCAACTACACCTTCCGCTCGCGCGAGTTCGAGCAGATGGAGCTCGAGTTCTTCATCAAGCCCGACGAAGTGGTGGAAGCCATCCATGGCAAAGTGACCCCCGCCTCCGAACTCGCCCAGGGCGCGCCTCTCGAGCCGCAGCCGACGTGGGGCTGGGAGGCGTGGCACAAATACTGGGTCGAGGAACGCATTCGGTTCTACGAGGGCATCGGCCTGCCGCGCGCCACCCTCGAGGAATACTGGCAGAAACCCGACGAACTGGCGCACTACGCGCGCGCCACCGTCGATATCCTGTTCAAGTTCCCCTTCGGAACGCAGGAACTCGAAGGCATCGCGGCGCGAAGCGATTTCGACCTCAGCCAGCACGAACGGTTCTCCGGCAAGCCCATGGCCGTGTTCGACGAGGAACTGCGCGCCGCGTGGTCGAAGCTCGACGAGGTAAAGAAGGCGGAGCTGAAGAAGAGATACTACGAAGCGCGGTTGAAGTATCTCCTCAAGATGGGCGTGGAAAATGAAAAAGCCGAGAAGGAGGCGCGCGAAGACGCGGAAGGCCTGGCAAAAGGACAATACATCCCGCACGTCATCGAACCCTCCGCCGGCGTGGACCGGCTGATCCTGGCGCTGATCTGCCACGCGTATCACGAGGACCAGATGCCGGACGAGAAGGGCAAGATGGAGACTCGCGTGGTTCTGCGATTCCACCCGCGCGTTGCTCCCATCAAGGTCGGCGTGCTGCCGCTGCTCAAGAACAGGCCCGAGCTCGTCCGCCAGGCGCTCGAGATTCGCGACCTGCTGCGCCCGCACATGAACGTCTTCTACGACGACGCCGGCGCCATCGGACGGCGGTACCGGCGGCAGGACGAGGCGGGAACGCCCTTCTGCGTCACGGTGGACTTCGACACGCTTGGCGAGAAGCCCGAACTGAAAGGGACCGTCACCTTGCGGCATCGTGACGACGGGCGGCAGGATCGCGTGAAGATTTCGGAATTGCTTCCGTTGCTTCAGGAAAAGATACGTTAGGAGCGCTATGCCCAAATCGCAGCGCATCTCATACGTGATTATGGCGGTGCTGCTGGTGCTTGTCGGCATGTTCCACCTCGGCACGCTCGTTCTCACCGCGTTCTTCGGCTATTTCGCGCTGCAGCAATTCAGCCTCGGGAAAAGCAAGACGCTCGCGGTGATCGTTTACCTGGTGGCGGTTGTCGCGATCGGCTACGGCCTGTTCTTTTTCTCGAAACGCGCCTACGTGACTCTGCCCGTCATCGCGAAGAACACCATCCCCGCGGTCGTGGACTGGGCGGAAAAGCAGAACATCGAGCTGCCCTTTGCCGACTACGCCAGCCTGAAGAGCGTGACGATAAAGGAAGTGCAGGACCGGCTCGGCAACCTCGGCCGCTACGCCTACGAGGCGTTCTTCCAGTTCGCGCTGCTGGTCATCGGCCTCGTGGTGGCCCTGAGCCTCTTCCTCAACACCCGCTGGGGAACCGACGACGACCCGCACGAACCGCGCGACAGCCTGTACGCCACCGTCGTGCGCGAACTGGTGGTGCGCTTCGAGACGTTCTTCTCCAGCTTCAGCCGCGTGATCGGCGCCCAGATCGCCATCTCCGCCATCAACACGGTGCTCACCGCGATTTACCTCGTGTGGAACGGGTTCCCCTGGGTCATGGTGCTCATCTTCCTCACGTTCCTCTGCGGGCTGCTCCCGATTATCGGCAACATCATCAGCAATACCCTTATCGTGGGCGTCGCGTTCACGATCTCGCCCTCCATGGCCCTGTGGTCGCTCGTCTTCCTCGTCGTCATCCACAAGCTCGAATATTTCCTCAACAGCAAGATCATCGGCGACCGCATCAAAAACCCGATGTGGCTGACCTTGGTCGGCATCGTTCTCGGCGAGAAACTGATGGGAGTTCCCGGAATGATCCTGGCCCCCGTCGTGCTCCATTACATCAAGGTGGAAGCCTCGCGGGCAAAACTCGCCGAAGCCGCGCGCACCGCCGCGACGCCCGAGAAGCCCGCCGGGTAACCTGAACCCCATGAACAACGAACAGCCGTTTGAACTGATCGAGTTCGAACAACTCCTCCGCAAACCCAACAGCGACGCCTCCGGCCTCGCCAGCTTCTTCACCACCGGCGAGGTCTGGGTCACCCGCGTGCCCGCCCGCCTCGACGTGATGGGCGGCATCGCCGACTACTCCGGCGCCAACGTCTGCGAAGCCGTCCTCGGCCGCGGCGTGCTCATCGCCCTCCAGGCCCGCACCGACCGCACCGTCCGCATCCGCACCATGCAGGCCGGCATCAAGGCGCTGCCCATCGAAACGCGGTTCCCCCTCGACCGCTTCCGCTCCGGCGAAGGCCTGTCCGGCTACGCCGAGGTGCGAGCGTTCTGTCACGCCAACCCGCTCGCGAACTGGGCCTCCTACATCGTCGGCAGCATCTTCACGCTCTTGAAGGAGGAATCCGTCAAACTGCCGTTCGGATTCAACCTCCTCCTCCTCAGCGCCATTCCCATGAACGTCGGCATTGGCAGCTCCGCCGCTGTCGAAATTGGCGCGCTCAGTTGCCTCAACGCTTACCTCGGTCTCAAACTGCCGCCCCTGCGCATCGCGCGCCTCGGCCAGATGGCCGAGAACCACGTCGTCGGCGCTCCCTGCGGCATCATGGACCAGATCGCCATCACCAACGGACGCCAGGGCTGCCTCACCCACATCCTCTGCCGTCCCGGCGAGGTCAAAGGCGAAGTCCGTATCCCGCCCGGCACCGCCTTCGTCGGCATCAACTCCATGATCCGCCACTCCGTCGCGGGCAGTCCCTACAGCGACACCCGCGTCGGCGCGTTCATGGGCAAGAAAATCATCGATGAAATCCGTGCGCGAACCGGGCGCGCCCCCCTGAATTACCTCACGGAACTCTCCACGCGCGAATTCAACGAACAATACGCGCGCGAGGTGCCCGAAGAAATCCTCGGATCCGAATTCCTCGCCCGCTACAAGACTCACGACGATCCCGTCACGCAGATCTCGCCCGATGCCACCTATTCGGTCGCCGGCCCGACGCGGCATCCCATCGAGGAAAACGAGCGCGTGCTCCGCTTCATGGACTGCCTCAAAGACGCGAGCGACGCCAACGAGCAGGCGCTCATCGCCGCGGGCGAATGCATGTACGCCGCGCACGAGAGTTACCGATCGAATTGCAATCTCTCGACCGAGGAAGTGGATTTCCTGGTCGAAACGGTCCGGCAACGCGGCGCGAAACAGGGTCTCTACGGAGCGAAGATCACCGGCGGCGGCACCGGCGGCACCGTCGCCGTGTTCGGCAAGGTGGAAGCGCTCAAACGGCACATTCCGGAGATCTGCGTCGAGTATTCCCGCCGCGTCGGCGTCGTTCCCGACGTGTTCGAGGGCACGTCCCCCGGCGCCGTGGAGTTTGGCGCGCGCCGCTACATCTTCGGCGCCAACGGCTGGCACCGCACCGAAGCCTGATCGCGTCCCCATGAGCGCTTCAGCCGTCCGCAAGGCCGTCATTCCCATCGCCGGGCTCGGCACCCGCCATTTCCCCGCGTCGCACGCGGTCAAAAAGGAGCTGTTCCCGGTGGTCGGTCCCGACGGCATCGCGCGCGCCCTGTTTCACTATCACCTGCTCGAGCTCGATGCGGCGGGCATCGAAGAGATCTGCATCATTGTCCAGCCGGGCGAAGAAGAGAGAATCCGCTCCTACCTGCGCGGTCCCGATGCCGATTACCTGAAGCGCCTCGAGAAGCACCCCGCGCTCCTGCGGGAGGCGGAACAGATGCGCGACTTCGAACAGCGCGTCCGCTTCGCCGTGCAACACCAGCAGGAAGGATACGGCCACGCCGTCTTCCAGACCCGCGCCTTCGCCGACGGCCAGTACGTCCTGCTCAGCCTCGGCGATCACCTCTTTCGCGGAAGACCCGAGTCGCCCTACCGCGAGCTGGCCGCGATGGCCGGCGTTGCGCAGGGGCTCAGTGTCTCCGCCGTCAATCGCATCCGCGCGGGCGACCTCAAGGGCTACGGCACCATCGCCGGCAAACGTCGCCCGGACAATGCGCGGCTCATCGACGTTTCCCTTATCATCGAAAAACCTTCCGTGGACGTTGCGCGCGAACAGTTGCACGTGGACGACCTGCCGGAGGAAACCTGGCTGGGCTGGTTTGGAATGCATCTGCTCGCGCCGTCCATCTACGAAATTCTTGACGAGATGATCCGCAAGAACGTCCGCGACAACGGGGAATTTCAACTGACGCGCGCGCAGGAGATCCAGCGCCAGCGCGAAGGCTACCTGGCCCTGGAAATGACGAACGCGGAACGCTTCGACTTCGGCGTGCCCGACGATTTCGTGCGCAGCATCCACTCTTTCCGGCAATTGCATTGAATATCGTTCCTCCACCCCTGGACGTGGATGTTGGATGTTCGATGTTGGATGTTTCCCATTTCGGTGGGGCGAGCAGCCTGCCACGCCGAAGCTCAGCGAAGGCGGATCCGCGCGAGCCGTCGTGCGACTACCTTGATTTGGATTGCAGGAGCAAGCCATCGCCCGGGGGCGGTGCCGACCCGATCGCAAATCACAAATCAGCAATCCGAAAATTCCCGTGACCGCGGGATCAAAGCCCATATCATGGCGCCGTGACCAATACCGAAGCCATTCGACTGCTGGAGAAGTTCCGAGCGGGCGGCGTCGGCCGCGGCGAAGTGCTCCGCGCCTTCCAGGCCGCTCCGGTCGTCGACCTCGGCTTCGCGCAACTCGACACGCACCGCGAACTCCGCAAGGGATTCCCCGAAGTCGTCTTCGGCTCGGGCAAGACCGTCGCCCAGGTCGTCGCCATCGCATCAAAGCTCCTTGAGAAAAACCAGAGCGTGCTCGCCACCCGCCTCACTCCCGAGCAGGCCCGCGCGCTGAAAAAGAAATTCCGCAGCGCGGTTCACCATGAACTCGCCCGCTGCGTCACCATCGTCCGCAAACCGCTGCCCAAACGACCGGGCACCATCGCCGTCGTCTGCGCCGGCACCAGCGACCTCCCGATCATGGAAGAGGCGGCCGTCACCGCCGAGGTCATGGGCAACCGCGTCGAACGCGTCGCCGACGTCGGCGTTGCCGGCGTTCACCGCCTGCTGAACCGGCTCGAAACGATCCAGCGCGCGAATGTCGTCATCGTGGTCGCCGGAATGGAAGGCGCCCTGCCCAGCGTCGTTGCCGGCCTTGTGAGCACGCCGGTGATTGCCGTTCCCACCAGCGTCGGTTACGGCGCCAGTTTCGGCGGCCTGGCGGCGTTGCTTGGGATGCTCAACAGTTGCGGCAGCGGCGTCACCGTCGTCAACATCGACAACGGCTTCGGCGCCGGCTACGCCGCGTCCCAGATCAACGCGTTGTGCGAACGGGCCGCGCGCGCGCGCAAATGAAAACGCTTTACCTCGACCTCTTCAGCGGAATCAGCGGCGACATGTTCGTCGGCGCGCTCATCGACCTCGGCGTGTCGCCGGCCAGGCTCGAGCGCGAACTGAGGAAGCTCGGCCTGGACGGATATCACCTGCACGTCTCTCGCGCCCGCAAGTCCGGCATCGAGGGAATCAAATTCGATGTCCACGTTGACGGCGCGCATCACGAGCATGGGCACGGTCACGCGCACTCCCGGGAACATCACCACGAGAGGCATCACGGCGACAGCCATTCCCATGAAGAAAACCGGACCTGGAACGAAATCCGCCGGTTGATCACCCGCAGCAGACTGTCGTCCTGGGTGAAGCAGAAATCGCTGGCCGTCTTTCAACGCATCGCCGAGGCGGAAGGCAGAATCCACGGCTTGCCTCCCGAACAGGTGCATTTCCACGAGGTCGGCGCGCTGGATTCCATTGTGGATATCGTCGGCGCTTGTATCGGCCTGGAGTTGCTCGGCAAACCGCGCGTGCTCGCTTCCCCCGTGATCGAAGGCATCGGCTGGGTGGATTGCGCTCACGGGCGGTTCCCGGTCCCGGCGCCCGCAACGCTCGCCATTCTCGGCGCGCGCGGCATCGCGGTGACCCAATGTGACGAGCCGCACGAGCTGGTAACGCCCACCGGCGCCGCGTTGCTGGCCGAGTTCGCCGAGAGCTTCGGCCCTATGGAAGGACTGGCCGCGGAACGAATCGGGTTCGGCCTCGGCACACGCGAGAACCGCACCCGGCCCAACGTGCTGCGCGCCATCCTCGCCGTCACCGCCGGCAAACGCGCGAAACCCGCCGGGATTTCGTCCAACAAAAGGGCTGCGGCGCTGGACTGGGAAACCGACACCGTTGCCGTGCTGGAAACCAATCTCGACGACATCAGCGCGGAAATCCTCGGCGGGTTTGTGGAAAAGGCTTTCAACGCGGGCGCGCTGGACGTGTTTCACACGCCGATCCAGATGAAGAAGAACCGGCCCGGCGTGCTGTTGACCGTCCTTTGCGCCGAGTCGCAGGCCGATGCCTTCACCGAATTGATCCTGCGCGAAACCAGCGCGTTCGGCGTGCGCCGATCCGTTGCCGAACGGCGCAAGCTTCGCCGCGAGATCAAATCCGTGAAGACCCGCTTCGGCGAGATTGCCGTGAAGCTGGGCCTGTTGAACGGCAAGGTTGTCCAGGCCGCGCCCGAGTACGAATCCTGCCGCAAAGCCGCCCAACGCGCCAACGCGCCGCTGAAGACGGTTTATTCCGCCGCTGTCAAAGCATTGAAACCGAACCTCTGAACACCATGGACGCCGAACTCCTCAAAATTCTGTGCTGCCCGGAAACGCACCAGAACCTGGCGCTTGCGGAACCCGCGCTCATCCAACAGCTCAATCAGCGGATCGCCAGCGGCGAACTGCGCAATCGCGCGGGACAACCCGTGAAGGAAACCTTCGAAGGCGGATTGATCCGCTCGGACGGGCAATACCTCTATCCCATCCGCCAGCAGATCCCCGTGATGCTGATCGAAGAAGCCATTCCGCTTCAGCAGAACGCCGCGTCCTGAGCGGTCAGTTCCTCACGAACATCTTGCCCGGAAGCTGCTTCACCAGCCGCTTCATCTCCAGGCCGAGCAACGCCACCGACACCGTCGAGCTCGGCAGGCCGCTCTGGCGGATCACCTCGTCAATGCTCTGCTGCTCCGCGCTCAGGATCCCGAGGAGGCGCTGCTCGTGCTCCGACAGTTCCAGCGCCGGCAGCACGCCGGTCTCCGCCGGCGACGGCGGACGGTTCCGCGGCGGGAACAAATACTCGAACTCGCTCAGGATGTCTTCCGCGCCTTCGCACAGCTTGGCGCCTTTCTTGATCAGCTCGTGACATCCTTTGCTCCGCGGTGAATCGATCCGGCCCGGCACCGCGAACACCTGCCGGCCGTATTCCGTTGCGAAGTTCGTCGTGATCAGCGCGCCGCTCGTCAGGTTCGCCTCCACCACCACCGTTCCGAGCGTCATTCCTGCAACAATCCGGTTGCGAATCGCGAACGACTGCTTGTCCGCGTTGCGATTGAACGGATATTGCGTCAGCACCGCGCCACTCGCCGAAATGCGCTCGAACAATTCCCGGTTCTCGGGCGGAAACACGATATTGATGCCCGTCCCCAGTACGCACAGCGTCCGGCCTTTCGCGCTCAAGGCGCCCTGGTGCGCCGCCGTGTCGATCCCGCGCGCGCCGCCGCTCACAACGGTCACGCCGATATACGCAAGCTGATAGGACAGCTTGCGCGCCACTTCGATTCCGTAATGCGTCGTCTGGCGCGAACCGACGATCGCCACCGAATTCCTGTCCTGCGGCAACAGCGTGCCCTTCACGTAGAGCACGATCGGGGGATCGTAGATTTCCCGCAGCAACCGGGGATATTCCTCGTCCTCCTGCGTTACCACGCGACAGCCGTAATCGGCCGCGCGCTTCAATTCGGCGGCGAGATCCACGGTCTTCTCCCAGGAAACGATGGCATCGGCCGTGTCTTCACCGATGCCGTGAACCTGAAGCAACTGCTGGCGCGATGCCTTGAGAATGGCGGAAGCGCTGCCGAAGAATTCGAGCAATTGCCGGACGCGCACAGGCCCGACATGATCGATCATGTTCAACGCCACCAACGCCTCCCGGTTCTCCATGGCCCGTTGGAATACCGGTTCCCGGCCCTAACAGCAAGCCCGCGTTCCATCCAACCAGCACACCGAATCGCACGCACCGCCTCGCTCAGCTCCACCGTCGCGCGCACCGGCCACGCAAGTCGTTGTCCTGCAAGCACGACGAACTTTTATTGCATATGCAACAAAAGGTTGCACTGCCTCAGGGCCAACCTAACGGACTGTAAATCAATGCATTGCGAACTTTTGTTGTATATGCAACAAAAGTTCGTCAACGGGTGGAGCGGGCGCGGCGGGGAGGGGTGCCGAGGCGATAGATCTCGCTGCCGGCGAGAAGAAACGCGCCCACGCCGTAAACCTCGGTCGCGTCGGCGTCGAAACGGCGCGGGTCGGCACCGATCGGTTGCACGTGCGTGAGACGCCCGTCGTCTGCGATGCACGAGACGAGTCCTTCCCACGCTTTTCTCACGGCAGGCTCAAACTCGGCGCGAGGGAGCAGGCCGTTGTTGATGCCCCACGCGAGCGCGTAGGTGAAAAAGCCCGAACCGCTGGTTTCCTTCAACGGATAACTCGCCGGGTCCAGCAGGCTTGATCGCCACAGTCCGTCTTCCTGCTGGCACAGGCGAACGCGATTTGCCATCTCTTTGAACTGCTGTTCGAAGCGCGGGCGTGCCGGATGATCTTCAGGCAAATACTGAAGGACGCGAGCGAGGCCGGCCATGACCCAGCCGTTGCCGCGACTCCAGAACACCTTCCGGCCATTTACCTCGCGGCGGTTGAAGTAGGTGCTGTCGCGAAAATACAAATGCTCTTCGGGATCGTAGAGATAATCCGAGGTGCGCCACCAGTTGGTGACGGCGAAGTCCAGGTACCGTGGATCGCCCGTGGCCTTCCACAAGCGCACCCAGGCGGGCGGTCCCATGAACAGCGCGTCGCACCAGGACCACAGATCGGTCACGTTGCGCTGCCGGAACTCCAGCGTCGGAAACTCGCGCGGCGCGGCGAGGATGGCGTCGAACTGCTCGCGCATCGGCGCAATTATGCGGGGATCGCGTTTCAGGAAATACACTTCGCAATACATCTGTCCGACGCAATGGTCGTCGGCGTGGTAGCGGCGCGGGCCGAGCTTCCAGCCGTTCGCCTCGCCACGCTCGATCATCGCCCGGAGATACCTGGGGTCTCCGGACACCTGCGCGAGAGCCATGAACCCGGCGTAACCGGCGCCCTGCGTCCAATCGGTGGGCCGATGCCCGCTGGGATTGGCGAGTTGCCAGTCCGCCACTTGCTTCATCTTTTGAAGAACGGCATCGCGATCGACGCCGGGTTCCGGCGTCCGGCAGCCGGACAGGAGGAGAATCGAAGCTGCCATGGAAGCCAGAGCAAGCGGCGCAAGAAGTTGAAGGTGATTGCGGGCCGGCGGGATTGGCGTTCGTTGACTCATTGCGGTGGTCAGGCTGTCGCGCCGGCGCGCGCGGGTCAAGCGCAGCAGCGCCCCTTGACTCATAACCATGCTGACCGAGCGCCAGTGCATGGACGCCACGGCAGCTCGACAGTCCCGCCGCCGGGTGCTAACGTCGCGCGACAACGCGGCGCGCCGGTTTCGCGCCGGCGTTTTTTGCCATGCGCATTCTCGCACTCGATCACGGAACCAAACGCATTGGCGTCGCCATCAGCGACGAGATGAAGCTGATTGCCCAGCCGCTGGAATTCATTCCCGCGGAACCGTTCGCCGACGTGGTGGCCCGGTTGAAGACCCTGATTCGCGAGAAGGAGGTCGAGCTGGTCCTGCTGGGGATGCCGCGGAACATGGACGGCAGTTACGGTCCGGCGGCGATGAAGGTGCAGGAGTTCGCGGCGGCCCTTCGCGACGCGCTCACAGTCCCGATCCAGACCTGGGACGAGCGGCTGACATCGCAACAGGCCCAGCGGTTTCTCATTGAAGGCAACGTGCGGCGCAAGGACAGGAAAACGAAGGTGGACAAGACCGCCGCGGCGATCCTGCTCCAGAGCTACCTGGAGTCCCTGAACCATTGACCGGGCCCGGGATTCTGTCGCGCAGCGAATCTCCATGCCGAAGTTCAAACTGACCATCGCCTACGACGGCACGGCCTATGAAGGCTGGCAGGTGCAGAAGATCGGCACGGGCGTTCAGGAGAAGGTGGAAGCGGCGCTGGCCCGGCTTTTTCCCGGCGACCCCCGTCTGCACAGTTCGAGCCGGACGGACGCCGGCGTTCATGCGCTGGGGCTGGTGGCGCATTTTGACGTCCCGGCGGGCACGGCAAGGATCACGCCGCGCAAGCTGGTTCTCGCGATCAACGCGCATCTGCCGCCGGACATCCGGGTGCTGGCTGCGGCGCGCGCGCCGAAGTCGTTTCACGCGCGGTTCTCCGCCCGCGCGAAGCAGTATCGGTATTTCATCTGGAATCATCCGGCCATGAACCCGCTGCTGCGGCACCAGGCGTGGCATGTGCCGCGCGCCCTGAACGCCGAGGCCATGCGCAGGGCCGCCGCCCTGTTTGTCGGGCGCCACGACTTCCAATCGTTCACCGCCAATCCCGGCTACGCGCGCGCGTCCACGGAGCGCACCCTGTTCCGTTGCGATCTGACCCGGCGGGGCCCGTTGCTGACGTTTGTGATCGAAGGGAACGGGTTCCTATACAAGATGTGCCGGGGCATTGTGGGAACCATTGTGCAGGTGGGTCTTGGAAAGTTCACCATCGAGGACGTGGAAGGCATGTTCCGGAAGCGGGACCGGCGCGCGGCGGGAATGACCGCGCCCGCTCACGGCCTGGTGTTGTGGCGGGTGATGTACGCGCCGCGCGGGCGCGTTGCCGAACCGGCCGCGCAACTGGAAGACGAGGAGTAGGCGGATGCACGTGGTGCTCGTCGAGCCGGAGATTCCGCCCAACACCGGGAACGTGGCGCGCCTGTGCGCCGCCACCCGCACGACGCTGCACCTGATCGAACCGTTAGGTTTTCGCCTGACCGACGCGGAGTTGAAGCGGGCGGGAATGGATTACTGGCGGCACGTGCAGTGGCGCCGCTGGGAAAACTGGAACGCCTTCGTCGGCAGCCTGCCGGCCGGCGCCCCTCTGTGGTTCATCGAATCGGGCGGCGCGCGACCTTACAGCGAGGCGCGTTTCGGTCCGGAGGATTACCTCGTGTTTGGCCGGGAAACCGCCGGGCTGCCGAAGGAATTGCTGGAGCGCCATTGCGATCGGTGGTTGCGCATCCCGATGTTTCACCCGGAAGCGCGGTCGTTGAACCTGTCCAACTGCGTCGCGATCGTCCTGTTCGAAGCGCTTCGGCAGCAGGGTTTTTCGCCGGATCTGGCGACGGTAAAACAGCGGACCGCGGGTCTGTGACGTCTGTGACCCGCAGCAGCGTGCGACAGCATGCTCACGGACGATTTCCTGCAGATCCCTGACTGCGCAGAGCTGTCGGTCATTGCTGCGACTCGCAGAGTCGCGCCCCGCAGGTGGCTTGCGGACTCCAGCGATCAGGCGTCCGGGATCTCTGCTTCGACGAGCTTCGCGAGAAGGATGAGCGACTCCTGCCAGCCCACGTAGCAGGCTTCGGCCGGGATCGCACCGGGAACTCCCTCCTGCACAATGTTCAGTTCCGTGCCGCACGACACCTGCTTGAAAGTCACGGTCGCCTGGATTTCTCCCGGCAGGTTCGGATCGTCGAAGCGATCCGTGTAACGGATTTTTTCATTCGGAACGAGTTCCAGGTATTCGCCGTGAAACGAATGGCTTTTGCCGGTGGTGAAGTTGGCAAACGACATCCGATAGGTGCCGCCGACTCGGGCGTCGAGCTGATGAACCTTGCCGGTGAATCCGTTCGGCGGAAGCCACTTGACCATGGCGTCCGGGTCGAGGAAAGCGCGATAAACCCGCTCGGGCGCGGCCCGGAGCACCCGGTGAAGACGAATCGTGTTTGCGGCTGACATATTCTGTTCTCCTTTCGATAGATCGTTTTGCTTCATTCTGTATCTGCGACGAACGGCCTCGCCCGTCCGGGACAATTCCCGGAAGAAAACTTCGAAGGCATTGGGCGCCGGTGTTTTGCCATGCAGTCCATCTGTTCAGGGTTCCCGCTCTCCAGTTACCCGCTCCTTCTCCTGCCGGCAGACACCGCCATTTGCGCAACGGGCACTTGTCATGCACTTTCACTCAACTTGTATGAATGTGAAAGTGCAACCTGTGAACGATGTGCCGGGCGAGCCGGTTCATTCGGTTCCTCGGTCTTCGCCCGCGGCTCCAGCCGACGAAGCGGGGCTTTTTGACGCGTATTCGGAAGCGATTGTGCGAGCCGTTG
>DGDZ01000052.1:6755-17489 GCA_002385705.1 Verrucomicrobia subdivision 3 bacterium UBA3939 | reverse complement strand
TTGAGACGGTGGCTCCGTCGGTGGTTCGGATCGAGGCGCGCCGGACGCGCATGACGCGGCAGGGTTTGCGGGAAGACAGCGGCGCGGGCTCCGGATTTATCATCAGCCCGGACGGCCTGGTGCTCACCAACAGCCACGTTGTCCGCCGTGCCTCGTCCATTCAAGTGGTGCTGTCGGATGGCCGGCGCCCCGATTGCGTCGTGGTGGGCGAAGACCCGGAAGCCGATCTCGCGGTGTTGCGCGTTTACGCGCCGAACCTGTCGCCGGTGAAGTTCGCCGATTCCTCGCGGTTGCGCGTGGGACAGCTTGCGATCGCGATTGGCAATCCGTACGGATTCGATGCCAGCGTGACGGCCGGGGTGGTGAGCGCGCTGGGCCGTTCGTTGCGGTCGCAATCCGGGCGTTTGATGGACGACATCATCCAGACCGACGCCGCGCTGAACCCCGGGAACTCCGGCGGTCCGCTGGTGAATTCGCGCGGAGAGGTGATTGGGGTGAACACGGCGGTGATTCTGCCGGCGCAGGGAATCTGCTTTGCCATCGCCAGCAACACGGCCCAACTCATCACGGGATGGCTGGTCAAGGACGGCCGTGTCCGCCGCGGTTATGTGGGTGTGGTGGGGCAAACGGCGCCCATTCACGCCCGCCTTCGCAGGCATTATCGCCTCGAGCAGGACCGCGGCGTGCTGGTGGTGGGCGTGGAACCCGGCAGCCCCGCGCGGCCGGCGGGATTGCGCGAAGGCGATCTCATCATCGCCTTCAAGAATCAGCCGGTCACAGGAGTGGACGACCTGCTCCGAATGCTCGTCGCGTCGGAGATTGGCGTCCCGTCGATCCTCACCATTCTGCGACAGTCGAACCGGCTCGAACTCCGGGTGACTCCGCAGGAACTGATCAGCAGAAGCTGAACAGCGGCGCTTCGCCGGTCACGTGCAAATGTCCTCCGTCACCGTTCCGGGACAATTCTTGTCGCATATGCGCGCAGAATTGTCCCGTGTTTGAAAGGGCGGCGTTGTGTAAGCCTCGAGTACCAAGGCGTTTGGCAATTTTGGCAGGACAATTCTTGTCGCATATGCGCGCGGAATTGTCCCAGGGGATTTCGGACCTCGGACTTCTTTCGGGGCTCCTCCCCGACCCCCCTATTCTGCGAATGGAGGGGAGGGAGTAAGGCAGTCATAATTTCGCGCGCTGCGGGAGGCGTTGAGTTGAATGTTGAGTGTTGAATGTTTCCGGAGCTGCTGTCGGGGCCCGTTTGGCGGTTGCATTCGCCCGGCGGTTCCAGCAGGCTCTGGGCAGAACCACTCGAAAGCGATCCAAGCGAAACCTATGAAAAAGTCCATAGCTGTCATTCTATTTGCCTGTGCCATGACATTGCCGGTCTGCGCCGCCGACGTGAGCGCGAAGATCACGGGTGTGCATCTCTGCTGCAAGGCGTGCGTCGATGCCGTGCAGAAAGCCATTGCTCCCGTGAACGGAGCCACTGCGTCCGTGGACCGGGATGCCAGGACGGTGACCCTCACCGGGCCGGATGCTGCAACCGTGCAGAAGGCCGCCGACGCGCTGGTGGCGGCGGGGTATTACGGCAAGAGCGAGAACTCCAACATCAAGATTGCCGCCGATGCCGGCGCAAAGGGAACGAAGGTGCCGTCGCTCAAACTTGAGGGAGTCCATCTCTGCTGCAACCAATGCGTGTCCGCGGTGGACAAGGCGGTGAAGTCGGTTGCCGGTGTGAAGGAACACACGGCGACCCGCAACGCCAGTTCGTTCGAGGTGAAAGGCGATTTCGAAGACAAGGCGGTGATCCAGGCGCTCCATGACGCCGGGCTGGCCGCAAAAGTCGGCGGAAATCAGTAGCCGGCAGTCGTCAGGTTCATTGGAAGCCGTTGCGTTGGCGCGCGGATGAGTTAGCGTCTGGCGTCCGCAACGGCTTTTATGAAAACAGTTCTCATCACGGGTGCCTATCGGGGTTTGGGCTTCGAAGTGGCGCGGCAACTCTCGGCACGGGGATGGGAGGTCATCCTGGCCGCGCGCCGAAAAGAGCAAGGCGCCGCCGCCGCCGCCAGACTCCAGAACGCCTCCTTCCTCGAGCTCGACATCACCAGCGACGACAGTGTCGCTCGCGCGGCCAAGAGCGTTTCCGAGCTGGACGTGCTGATCAACAACGCCGGGATCATCCTCGACGGCGACGACGACATCCTGAAGGTCCGGCCGGAGCTGGTGGCGCGCACGATTGAGACGAACGCGCTGGGGGCGCTGCGCGTCTCGCAGGCCTTCCTGCCGCAACTGTTCAGGAGTTCCGCCGGTCGCATCGTCAATGTCTCCAGCGGAATGGGACAGTTGAGCGACATTGCCACCTTGTCGCCGGCGTATTCGATCTCAAAGACAACGCTGAACGCCATCACCTGTGTTCTCGGGGCGGCGTTGAAGGACCGCGGGATCGCAGTGAACTCGGTGTGTCCGGGCTGGTGCCGGACCGAGATGGGCGGTCCGACGGCGCCGCGATCCGCCGAGGAAGGCGCGGCGGGAATTGTCTGGCTGGCTGCCGACGCGCCGCAGGACAAGACCGGCCTGTTCTGGCGGGACAAGCAGGTGCTTCCATGGTAGCGCCTGTGTGGCGTCCGCGTTCTACGAACCGCCCGGATCGGTATGCGTCGTGAGAAGCATCAGCGCCTGACCTCCAGCGGCGCCCAGCGGCGGGCGGAGAGGAAGTAAAGCCCGCACTCGGTCACGGGCTTCCGGTAAATCTGCGACAGGGCGAAGGCGTACAACTGCAGTTGCGGCGCATACATCCGGATCTTCGTGTCGAGATCCTTTTGCGTCACCGCGTCCGTTTTGAAATCCACAAGGCAGATCCCGTCAGGCAGCATCACGGCGAGGTCCACCACGCCCTGGATGACGACGATCTCCTCGTCCAGCAGCCTGGCTGGTGGCGGTTCGCCGGCCGTTCGCAGCAGTCCCAATTCGGCGAGTTGCGCCATGGAAAGCCCGGCTGTGAACTGCAGTTCGCGCCGTACAGCGCCTTCGTTCGACGCGATCCGCCGGCCGACGTCGGATGTCCAGAACGTGCGGACGGCTTCGAGGTCCAGCGTCGCGACGGCATCCGGGTCGAGCCAGCCTTCCTTTTGAAGGCGTTCGGCTTCGGTTTGCAGGTCGGCGATCGTCCCGGCTTTGCTCAAAGCCAGGCGCTGGAGAAAACGATGATGCGCCACGCCGATCTCCGCCGCAGTCAGGATTGCTGTCCGGCCGGGTTCCGCTGCGATGCTCCGGGGCAAGGCAAACGACTGCCGCAGAATGAACGGCGCCGGTTCCGATTCTTCCTCGATGCTGCGGCGCAATTCGGTCACGCTCACTTTGGCGCGCTGCGTCGTGGCCGCAACGGACGGATACGTCCATTGAATCCGCCGGCGCACTTCCGTGAACGTTTCTTCCGCTCCGGCGAATTCCGGCGTTGTGATCTCGCCCTCTTCTCTCTTTGGCGCGATGAGGCGGTCGTCGGTTTGCGAGTAGATATTCCACCGCAGCAGATCGGATTCGCCTTCGGTGTCGTTCTTCCAGTCCTCTTCCCGCGTGACGCCGGGCAACCAGAGGTTCAGCCAGTCCAGGTAACAGCGGGCGGACAGCATCGCGCGGTCGGCCGGCGGGGCGGGCGACGCGCATTGCCAGCGGCCGTCGCCTTTACGCGTCAGCGTGCCTGTCAGGATCAGCCGGTCGCGCGCGCGGGTCATGGCTACATACATCAGGCGCAGTTCTTCGCCGAGCAGTTCGCAGCGTTGACGCTGCCGGGCGAGCCAGTGGGGCAGGCTGGGGTAACGCAGGTCGCCGTCGGCTGCAGTCACCTTCGGGCAGATGCCGTACTGCTCGTCGAGCAAAATGGCGTCGCTCAGGTCCCGCGTGTTGAACCGCCAGCCCATGCCCGCGAGGACGACGATCGGAAACTCGAGGCCTTTGCTCGCGTGAATGCTCGTGATCCGGACGGCGTCGCTGCCAACGGCCGCCGGCTCGGATTCCGGTTCCGAGTCCTGCTGCGCCTTGATGAAGCGCAGGAAGCGGAACAATCCCTGTCGTTGAAACGGATCGTACTCGCGGGCGAGATCCAGCAGGCGGCGGACGTTGGCCAGTTGCTGTTCGCCGCGGTCGCCGGCGCGGAGCTGGATTTCGTAGTGGGTTTCCGCCATCGCGGTCTGGAGGCAATGCGACACCGGGCTGTGGCGGGCCAGCGCGCGCCAGCGATCGAGCCGGGTGAAGAATTCGCTGAGCTTCCTCCACGCGCTGTGTTCGCGGGGCCCCAATACGACGTATTGCCGCGCTGCCAGCCAGAACGACCGATTTGTTCCGTCCGGTTTCACCGCCGCGCGGACTTCGGCAAGTTCGGCCGGGCTCATGCCCACCAGCGGCGACCGGAGCACCGCGAGCAACGGGATGTCCTGCATCGGATTGTCCAGCAGGTGCAACAGGCAGACCAGGTCGCTCACTTCGATGCTGTCGAAGAACCCGCCGCGGCCGGCCTCGACCGGAATGCCCAGCGCGGAGAATTCCTTGGCGAAAGCTTCGATGCGCGGCGCGGGCGATCGCAACAGCACCGCCATGTCCCGCCATTGCACGGGGCGCAACTGGTTTGTGGCCCGATCACGGACCTCGAATCCGGACGCCTTGAGTTCGAGCAGGCGCAATCCGACGAGACGCGCTTCGCGCTCGGTGACGAGCAGGTCGGCCAGTTCGGCTGTCTCGCTCAGGTCGGACCCGTTGCCGTTGCTATTCTCCTGCCCGTTCTCATCGTCGGTGCTGCCGTTGTTCTGCGCGTCGTCGCGGCGGATCAGGTGCAATTCCACGCAGGGCGCGGGATCTCCGGATCCGGGCGCAGACCCGTTTTTGGTACCCGGCTGAAGCGGTTCATACGCGACGCCGCCGACGGACTCGCGCATTAACGAGCCGAACAACCGGTTCACGAAGGACAGAATGCCGACGCGGCTTCGGAAGTTGTCCGTCAGCGGGAGCCTGCGCCCGCCCTGGCCCTGGTCCCATTGGCGTTCGTACCGGCGGAAGATGGAGGGATCGGCCAGGCGGAAGCGGTAGATGCTCTGTTTCACGTCGCCGACGAGGAAGCGGTTGCCGGCCGCCGCGGACTTCGAATCCATGCCACGCGACAGCAATTCGATGATCTTGTCCTGCGCCGCGTTGATGTCCTGGTATTCGTCCACGAAGATGTATTCGATCTGTCGCTGCCAGTAGCGGGCCACGGCGCTGGGGCCGCCTTGTGGATTGCGCAGAACGCGCAGCGCGCACTGCTCGAGGTCGGCGAAATCGACACCGCCAAGCTCGCGTTTGGCCTGCGCGAACGCCCGGGTGAACTCGCGCGTGAGCTCGAGGAGCGCAAGCATGTGGTGCCGTACCCGTCCCCAGTCCTCGGCCAGCGGCGCGCCGTTCGTTTTCGCGAGCGACTCCAGGAAACGGGTTTCGTCGAAGAAACTCTTGAGAGGATCGCGTACAGCCTTCTTCGATCCCCTGGGCCAGTTGTTCTTGTCCTCGTCGGCCGTGCGGATGGCTGCGAGGGCGGCGTGGATCTGGTCGCACGAGGGGTGCGCGGGCACGTTGAGCAGCGCCGCGCGCGCAAGGTTCACGGCCCAGGTGCCGGTGCAGGAATCGAGCGCCGGCAGCCAGAGCGCGCGCCACTCGTTGAATCCTTCGGTCAGCCATTCGATCCAGCGCGCCGGCTCGGGTTGTGAGAAATATTCGATCTGTTCGTGCAGCCATGCTTCCGGATCCGCCAGCGACTGCGAGTACCGGTGCAGACGGAGCACGAGGTTTCGGATGGGTTCGTCCGAGTTGTTGCCGTGCAGGCGCACCAGTTGCTGCACCGCGCGGTCGCGGTCGGATGTTCCCGCGTAGTGCTGTTCGAACAGGCGGTCCAGCAGCCGCCGCACGAGCGGGCGCGTCTGCTGCTCGTCGAGAACGAACAGATCGGGATCCAGCCCGAGTTCGTAGAAATGCTCGCGTACCAGTTGCAGGCAGAAGCTGTGCAGGGTGGAGATCCGCGCGGTTTCCAGAAGCGCGAGCTGCTCGCGGAAGCGGGTGTGTTGGCCGCTCGAGTCGGGCGCGTTGGCGCGTTTCAACAGCGCGTCCCGGATCCGCGCGCGCATCTCGGCTGCGGCCGCCTCGGTGAAGGTCACCATCAGGATGTTCTCGATCGAACATCCCTGTTCCAGGAGCGCGAGGCAGCGCTGCGCCAGCGTGCTCGTCTTGCCGGTGCCGGCGCCGGCGACAACCAGCACGTTCCCGCGCGCTTCGATCGCCTTCTGCTGCGATAGAGTCGGAGTCGTCATGGGTTCAGGCGCTTTGCGGCGGTCGCAGGACGTGATAGGGCTGTGTCCACGGATCGAACCGGCAGACGGGGCGGTACCGGCACAGGTCGCATGCGGTCCTGCCCCGCCAGCGGTAGGGCCGGGTGGCGATGGTTCCGGCGTAGATCTCGCGCCCGTGTTCCCTGAGAAACTCTTTAACGCGCGCGATCAGCGCCTGGAATTCGCCGGCCGGCAACGCTTCGTTGCCTTGTGCTGCGAACTGGCCGTCCTTCCGGAGCGCGTATCGGAACTGCTCACCTTTCGTCGCGCCGGTGACGTCGAATCGCTGCAAGTAGGCGCCGTTGAAGCGTCCGCGATGTTGCCAGCGCAGCCGGCGGTTGCGTTCCCTCTCTTTGTCGTCCACTTCGCGCGTGGACGCGGGACGGCCCTGGCCGCACAAGGCGACGTAAAAGGCGCCCGCGGGAACGAGGCGCTGAATCCTGAATATCTGTCTGCAATCCTCCAGCTCCGACAGCGCGCCGAGGTAGGCCAGCAGTTGGAGCTCCAGCCCATGATGCAGCAGGGTCCGGTCGAGTTCGCGCCGGGTGGACTTGTAATCGATCACCACCGCAAGTGTGTCGCCCGTCTCCGCGATCCGGCATAGGTCCACGCGGTCGATGCGCCCGCGCAGCAACACCGCATGGCGGTCGTCAATGTCCACGCGCCATGCCGGCAGGCCCCCTTTGTCCAGACCAAACCCGAGTTCGACAGCGGAAGGATCGAACTGGTATTGCCGGGCCCACGTGACGAGCGTCTCCACCAGCCGCTCGACGGCGTCGATCAACAACTGGCCCACAAAACGCCGCGCCTCGGCGGCAGCAAACAGGCCCTCGCGATACTCCGACAGCCACGCTTCACCGGCCTCGCGAACCATGGCTCTTGCTTCCCCGGGCGAGAGGTCCCGCCACCGCCGCTGCTCCCGCTGAACGCGGTCGTGGAACGCCTTGAGGATGTCGTGCTGAAAAACGCCCCTGTCACGGAGGTCGATCTCAAACTCGACGCGCTCCTCCGCGCGCAGACCGCGGCCGACAAAGAACTTGAACGGGCAGGAGGCGAATTCCTCAAGAGCACTGACGGAAGTGACGAGTTCAGTCCCGTGAATGCGTTCCACCAGATCCGCCGGAAGCGATTCGTCTCCGGCGCGCGCGGAATGGCACTTGTCGAGGACGGCATTGATTTCCGGAACCGGTGTGATCTCTCTGAAACGACGCTCCAGCGCGGTGTTGCGGAGCAGAAATGGAATCAACTCGGTGGCATGCTCCGCCGACTGCCACTCTGCAGGGTATTCCCGTTCCTCGACTTCAACGCCTGCGTTCCGGCAGATTTCGGCGATGAGATGGGACGGGTTCAGCTCGCGCCCATCGCGATCGCGTTGCGCGAACGTCAGCACCACGCGGCTTCGCGCACGGGTGCAGGCGATGTAGCCGTAGTAACGTTCGAGCCCGATCTGTTGCAGGTAATCGGGGCCGAGGGCCGCGCCGCGGCCGGCGAGTTCGTCCCGGTCCGCGCGGCTGAGCAACGGCGGCGCGGGCGGCGGCGCCGGGAAAACGCCTTCGTTCATCCCGAGGACCAGGACGAGTTCGAGGTCGGGGTTGCGCGACCGGTCCACCGCGCCGACCAGCACCTGGTCCAGCGCGGGCGGAATCACGCCGACCGAGAGGTTGCTGAGGCCGGCTTCGATGACCGTGAGCCATTCGGCGAGCGGCAGCGGTTCCGCTGCGAACGCCAGCTCCACGTTGCGCAGCCATTCCGACATCTGGTCCCACACGCTCTGGTGCAGGGCCGGGTGCGACCAGTTGGGAACCGTTGCTTCGCGGCTCCATCGCTCGAGCGTCTGATCGACGCGCAGCGTTTTCCAGAGTTGAAGCAGTGCGTTCGACAACTCGATTCCTGTAAGGCGCCCTTTCCGTGCTTCGATGGAAGCGCAGAACGCCTGGAAAGGCGGCACCACTTTCGAGCGAAGCTGTTCCAGGCGCGCGACGACGCGCTCCGGCCCGGAGGGCATGCGGATCGGCTCGGTCCAGATGCGTCCGCGCCATCCCCGGGCCAGGGCCTCGTTTTCGAGACGATCGATGCCGTCGTCGTCCTCGGAGGCCAAACCGGTTTTCAGCGCGCCGAACCAGTCTTCGTGCTCCCAGTTGTACAACGCGAGGCGCAGCGCGTAGCGGGTGAGTTCGGCCAGCGGATGATGCGCAACGCTTTCCCGCCGATCCAGGAAGAACGGAATATCGAACCGGGTAAACACGCGCCGGATTGAATCGTGATAGCCCTCCAGTGAACGCAGCAGGACCGCGATGTCGCGATAGCGAGCGCCGGTGTCGCGCACGAACCGCCGGATCTCGCGCGCGGCGAATTCGACTTCGCTTTCGACTCCGGGGCAACTGACGATGCGCAGCGCTTCGGTGCGCTGTTCCTTCCGCGGAACCGCGGGTGGGCGTACACCGTCCTGTTCCGCGGCCCCGGTTTCACCTCGGGCCCAGCGCCGCTCCAGTTCCGCCAGAACAGGCGCATTGGCGAAGCGGCCGCGGTCTGGCGTTCGCGCGAGCGTTTCCACCTTCACACTGGCGCCGGGCAATCCGCCCAGCTCCTGTTTGCAGCGAAGGAACGTTTCCGCGATGGCCGCCCAGCTCGAGTGCCAGGGCAGGGGCGCCTTCGGCTCGAAGTCGAGACAGAAGGCGAGCGTCGCTGTTTCGGCGCGCTGCACCATCCCCGTCAACAACTGGCGTTCCTGAGGCGTGAGCCGCGCGAACCCGTCGAGCCACAGCCCGGCAATGACGATGTTGTTGCCGGCGGGCGTCTCGCGCAGGGCTTCGGCTGCGAGATCGAGCAGACTGTCCGTATCCCTGAGGTTCTGCGTTTTCAGCCAGTCCTGGTATTCGCGCAGGATGAGCGCCAGGTCGCGCAGCTTGCCGTGCAGGGGATGCGATGCGTCCAGGGTTCCCGCCAGTTTCTCGAGTCCGGCCGGCGTGAACTGGAACTGCTGCAACTCGCGAAGCAACTGGCTGAGCTGTCGCGCAAAACCCGGCAGCCGCGCCGTCGCGCGAAACAGATGCAGCCGCTCGCGCAGGCGTTCCAGCAGCGAACGGAGCACCATCACGCGGCCTTCCTCCGAAAGCAGTTCGGGCACCGGGCGGTTCAACTGCTCGAAGACGAACTCCGCGAGGCGCTCGAACGAAAGGATGCGCAGCCGCGTGTACCCCGGTACGCCTTTCGACAGAAGCTGGCGTTCGAGCTGAAACGTGGCCTGCTTGGGAGCGATCAGGACCAGCGGCGGCCCGTCCGGCGCCGATTCGAGCGCGGTACGGATCTCAGCCAGGCAGCGGTGCGTTTTGCCGCTGCCCGCCGGGCCGAGAAGAAAACGGACATGCACGGTTCCTTTTTCGCGAAAACACACGGGAGCGAAAAGAACTTAATTTGCGAAAAGTTCTTCACATGGACGGTATTTGTCGCACCCCCTTGTGTATGGCGCAGGCGGCGGGTGTCTGTGGATAACGTGTGAACAATGAGCCAATATCTCGGGCTCGCCGATCCGGGGCCGGTCAGGGCAGATTGAACCGAATTGAACTAATCAACGACGCATGGCCACTGAAGAAAGAGTGCTTTGTTTTGAGCGAACGATCCTCGACGACCTCGGCGCGTTTAACGGGATCAGCCTCGAGATCGACAGGTATTTTCCCGCGGTGACGGAGCCGTCGCGGCTGAGGTACCTGAATCGCAGCGAGGCGGAGCACGACAAGCGTTACAAGCAGTTGATCCCCTACGTGCTGATCGTCTGCAACGGGCGCATCCTGCGCTATCGCCGCGGCAAGGGCGGCCAGGAAACCCGCCTGCACGGCCTCTACTCGGTCGGCATCGGCGGGCATATCTCCGACGAGGACCGCGGATTGTTCTCAGGCCCGATCGGTTATCACGAAGGCATGCGGCGTGAATTGATGGAGGAAGTGGCGATTGAAGACGCGAACGACACGCCGGTCGCCGTGATCAACGACGACACGACGGATGTGGGGCAGGTGCATTTCGGTGTCGTTCACGTGGTGCACGTGCCGGACGAGGCGGTTGCCGGCCGTCGTAGCGGGATTGTCGGGCCCGAGTTCGTTCCCTTTACCGAAGCCACTCGCGACCTGGACGCGTATGAATCCTGGTCGCGGTTCTGTCTGGAGAACCTCGATCAACTGCTGGCACGCGCGGCGGAGGCGGCGAAGCCGGGGGCCTGAAGCGAATTTTCCGGAGCGCGACTGTGTCCCGCAGACCGGGACCAGTCGCAGCAGTGGACGAAGCCGGCGACGTCGGGTTCGGCAAGCGCGCAACGTTTAATTGAATATTGAGCGTTAAATGTCGAGCGTTGAGTGTTCGGTGTTGAATGTTCGATGCGCATCCCTTGGCGCGCGTGCGGAAC
>DGDZ01000052.1:6056-6509 GCA_002385705.1 Verrucomicrobia subdivision 3 bacterium UBA3939 | reverse complement strand
CGTCAATCGTCAATCGTCAATCCAAAGGTGGGGTGCTTTGGATCGTTCGAGACTGGTCGTTGCCTGCATTCAATGATGTTGACGTTGCACTGAATGTTGAGCGTTGAATGTTCGGTGGCACATCCCTTGGCGCGCGTGCGGAACTCGCAGACTCCCGCTTCGTCCACGCGCTGCGGCTGGTCCCAAACGGCGGGACACAGCCGCGCTCCGGGCGCTGTTCGCGCGAACTCCTGCGGCAAACAGCGGATGCTCAACCCCCGCGTCAATCGTCAATCGTCAAACGTAAATCCAAAGGTGGGGTGCTTTGGATCGTTCGAGGCCGGTCGTCGCCTTGACGTTGAATGTTGAGCGTTCGGTGTTCGGTGTTGAATGCTCAATGCGAATCCCTTGGCGCGCATGCGGAACTCGCAGACTCCCGCTTCGTCCACACGCTGCGGCTGGTCCCAAACGGCG
>DGDZ01000052.1:0-5893 GCA_002385705.1 Verrucomicrobia subdivision 3 bacterium UBA3939 | reverse complement strand
GCTGCGGCTGGTCCCAAACGGCGGGACACAGCCGCGCTCCGGGCGCTGTTCGCGCGAACTCCTGCGGCAAACAGCGGATGCTCAACCCCCGCGTCAATCGTCAATCGTCAATCCAAAGGTGGGGCGCTTTGGATCGTTCGAGGCCGGTCGTCGTCTGCATTCAATGACGTTGACGTTGCACTGAGCGTTGAGCGTTGAATGTTCAATGGCACATCCCTTGGCGCGCCTGCGGAACTCGCAGACTCCCGCTTCGTCCACGCGCTGCGGCTGGTCCCAAACGGCGGGACACAGCCGCGCTCCGAATCCGGGCGGTCGCGCGCTCGCGCGCGGCGCCCGCGTCAATCGTCAATCGTAAATCCAAAGGTGGGCACTAGACCCCAGCGAAAAACGGGTTGTTCGGGCTTAGGTTGCGGCATGAACACCAGTAGGAGGACAACGTTATGCTGAAATGGGCCGCCATATTCTTCGTGATCGCGATTATCGCGGCATTGTTGGGTTTCGGTGGAGTCGCCGGTGCTGCCGCGGGGATTGCGCAATTCCTGTTCTACCTGTTTGTAGCGGTCTTTGTCATCCTGCTGCTGGTAGGGCTGTTTGCCGGACGCCGAATGTAGCCGTTCTGTTTGGGTGAGGTGGGCGCGGCACGCGCGAACCTGTTCACGGCAGTCCAGGTTGCGCGTGCCGGCCTGTTTCCCGCCCGCGCCGTTCAACTTCGTCAGAAGCTTTGTCGGTCTTTGACGCCGTCACCCATTTTCCCTTAAGACCGACGAAGCTTGCGACAAAGCTTTCGACAAAGAGGATGGTTTCGAACTTCGGATTTCAATCGAAGCTCCTCCCCTCCATTCTGCGAATGGAGGGGATGGAGTCAGAGGCAGAGACCGTTGCGTTGAATGCTGGATGCTCGCTTCCAACAAGGGCCAGCACTTCTTCGCGCGTCAGCGTCTCGACTTCCAGGAGCGCGCGTGCCAGTTTCTCAGTGCTTTCCCGTTGCGCTTCGATGATGGTTTGCGCGTCGCGATCCGCCGTTTCCAGCAGGCGGTTGATCTCGATCTCCGCGTCGCGGTGCTCGCGCTCGTAGTACAACCGCTCGCCCATGCCCCATTCATGGATCATGTTGCGCGCGATCTTTCGCGCCATGTCGAGATCCCCGGCCGCCCCGTTCGTCGTGGACCCGAAGAACAGGCGTTCCGCCGCGCGTCCGCCCATCAGCACCCGCAGTTCTTCCAGCAGGAATTGTTTGCTCTGCAGGTTCTGGTCCTCGTCGGGCAACAGCGTGGTGACGCCCAGGGCCTGGCCGCGCGGGACAATGCTCACCTTGTACAGCGGCGGCAGCAGCGACGTGTTCAGATGCAGAATTGTGTGGCCCGCTTCATGGTAGGCCACCATTTCGCGCTCGCTCTGCTTGAGGACCATTGATGCCCGTTCCTTGCCGAAGCGAACCTTGTCGCGCGCCGCTTCCAGATCGGCCAGCGTGATCCGGGCCGCGTTCTTCTGCGCGCAGAGGATGGCCGCCTCGTTGATCAGGTTCGCCAGGTCGGCACCCGACATGCCCGGCGTGGTGCGCGCAAGCACGTCCAGCGCGTGCGCTTCGTCCTCGATCGGCTTGCCCTCCGCATGCGCCTGGAGAATCGCGCGGCGGCCTTTCATGTCCGGATACGGCACGAACACCTTGCGATCGAAGCGACCGGGGCGGAGCAGCGCGTCATCCAGGTCCTCCGGGCGATTGGTCGCCGCGACCACGACGATGCCTTCGCTGCTCTGGAACCCGTCCATCGCCGCGAGGAGGGCGTTGATGGTCTGTTGATGCTCGCCGTGCGTGTCGAACTTGCGGTTCTTGCCCACGCAATCGATCTCGTCGATGAAGATGATCGCGGGCCTGTTCTTCCGGGCCTGGCGGAACAACTGGCGGACGCGCTTGGCGCCGACGCCGACGAAGACTTCGTTGAAGTCGCTGCCGTGCGCGCTGAAGAAACTGGCGTCGGCTTCGCAGGCGATGGCTTTGGCAAGCATGGTCTTGCCGGTGCCGGGCGGTCCGACGAGCAGAACGCCCTTGGGCAGATTGCCACCCAGCCGCCGGTACTTGGCCGGGTTGCGGAGGAAATCCACGACCTCCTGCACTTCGCCCTTGGCTTCTTCAATGCCGGCAACCTCGGTGAATCGGACCGAAGGACGTTCCCTGACCTGCGCGCTTCGGGCCTTGCCGATGTTGGTCTGATACAGAATCAGGCCGACGATCAGGCCGCCGATGATCAGCGTGGAGACGATGTTCACCCACTGGCCCTTCATCCCCTGGCCGGGCATTTCGATGGTGACCGTGCTCAGCGACAGCAGATCGCGCGTCTGGGCTTCGTCCAGGTGCGTGGTGATGTGGAACCGCTCAGGCTTGCCGCCCACGAGGCGCGTGCCTTCGACGCGGTAGATCCCGGCGTAGGGCGTGGGCAGGAGCCTGGCTTTTTCGATCTGCTGCTCGGTGAGGAGCGTCGTCAGATCGGCTCGGGTGATTTCACGGGACGAGGATTTCCAGAGGGCCGCGGTAAGGAGAACAGCCCCCAGCGCGAGCAGGGCGACGCCTATACAGGACTTCGTTTTGCGTGAGAGTTTCATCGGAGATATCGCTTTGCGTCCGGTTGCGAATAGCCGTTCACGACGAGCGCAGGTCCCGCTTTCGTGGCCTCGCTGGCTTGTTGCGCCGCCTGGTTGATGGCGGCGGGGCAGAACCGGCTTCGATTGAGCCTCTCCGCCAGTTTGCAGACGGCGAACAAGAGGCCAAATGTGAACAGCACGCTGAGCAGTCTCATCCCCTTAGATTGGCCCGTCCTGGAATGAAGAAAATTCGGCAGAAGGCCGAATGTGCTGTCCGTGTTTGACTGACAAAGACCCCACCTTTGGATTTACGATTCACGATTGACGCGGGCGTCGCGCGAGCGCGCGACCGCCCGCATTCGGAGCGCGGCTGTGTCCCGCCGTTTGGGACCAGCCGCAGCGCGTGGACGAAGCGGGAGTCTGCGAGTTCCGCACGCGCGCCAAGGAATGCGCATCGAACATTCAACGCTCAACCGCTCAACGCTCAACATTCAGTGCAACGTCAACGTCATTGAACGCAGGCGACGACCGGCCTCGAACGACCCAAAGCACCCTGCGTAATTCGCAAATCCCGGAGCGCGGCTGTGTCCCGCCGTTTGGGACCAGCCGCAGCGCGTGGACGAAGCGGGAGTCTGCGAAGTTCCGCACGCGCGCCAAGAAATGCGCCATTGAACCTTCAACACCGAACACCCCGCGTAAATCGCAAATCGTAAATCGCAAATCCCTACGCCTTCGCCACGGCCTGCGTTCCGAGAGCCCCCCGGCCCGCATCGCACAGGCGTTGAAAGGCTGCAAGCGCCAGCTCAAAGCACGGCAGGTTCACCGCGGACTTGCCGCCGGCAACGGCTTCACTCAGGAATCGCAGGTCTTTCAACAGATGCTCGGCGCGGAAACCGGGACGATCGTCCCCCGCAATGATCTTCGGACCGAGATGGACGAGCTGCCAGCTTCCGGCAGCGCCGCCTCCGCACGCTTCCACCACCAGGTTGCGATCCATTCCCAGCGCATCCGCCACCTTGAATGCCTCCACAACGGCCAGCAGGTTGACACCGCATAGCAATTGATTCACCAGCTTGAGCGCCTGGCCCACCCCCACCGGCCCCGCGTGCACAATCTTTTGCCCCATCACCTCCAGCAGAGACCGGATGGACTCCAAGTCCTCGCCGGCGCCTCCGACCATGAACGTCAGCGTGGCGTCGCGCGCTCCCACGTCCCCGCCCGTCACCGGGGCGTCAACGAACCTCAGGCCCAGTCCTCTCAGTTCCCCGGCGATCCGTTGCGCTTCGACGGGGCCGATCGTACTGAAATCCGCGAACAGCGCGTTCTCGCGCACCAGGGCTTTCAGGTCGCGATCCGGAGCAAAGAGCACCGACCGCAGCGCCGGCCCGTCCGTGACGCACGAACAGATGATGGAGCTGTTGCTCAGCGCGTCCCGCACATCGCGGGCGATCGCGCAGCCATGGCTCGCGGCAAACTCGACGCCCGGAGCCGGTGTGGTGCGATTCCAGACGGTTACGGCGAACCCGGCCTTCGCGAGGTTCGCAGCCATGCGCGATCCCATCGTTCCCGCGCCAATCCAGGCAATCTTCACCGTTGAGTTCATCATGGATTCATTTTACGCCGATGCGCATCGATCCGACCACGACGGCGCCTTCTTCAACGACGAGATGGGCGGCCGTCAATTGACCGAAGAACCGCGCGGTGGATTTCAGGACCAATGTGCCTGCGACATCGAGGTCGCCGGCCAGTTCGCCGCCGATCTCGCCCGACTGGAGCCGGATCACCTCGTTCCACCGGAAGTGATTCGCCTCGGGAATGATCAGCCGGTCGGCGGCGAGGGTGCCTTTGATTTCGGCGGTGGAATAGATCGTCAGCGAATTGGTGGCGTGCAGTTTTCCCAGGAACCGCCCTTTGATCACGATGTCCGCGGCGATGGTTTCGCTGTTGAACAGGTAACCTTTGGAGTCAATGAGGAAGGAGCCCTTGGTCTTGAAGTTCTTCGAAGCGGCGTTGTTGATGCGGTAATCGCGCAGGTCCACGTAACGGCTGCACTTCCGGCACATGGTGGACTCGGCGGTGCGCGCCACTTCGAGTTCGGCGCCGCACTCGAAGCACGTGATGATCCTGCCCTCGGGTTTCGCGGGCGCGGCCCTGGGCTTCGGATGGAGCAGCTCCTGGACGCGCAGGTGCCGGCCGCACTTCTTGCAGACGGTCGAAAAGGCAACGCGAGGCTCAGGTTGCTGATGCCCGCAATGAGGGCAGGTCAGCAGGAACTTGTCCTGTTTGCTGGCCGGCATTCCGGGGCCTGCCTAAAGCGGATACCGCTCAGCGCATGACGGGTTTTGCGGCGTCGGGCTTGGCCGGTTCGGCCGGACGGGACGGCTGCGCGGTCGGCGACACCTTGTTCGGATTGACCTCGGTCTTGCCGACGAAGGTGACGCCCTCCTCGACCGCAAGCTTGCTGGCGCGGATATCGCCAAACAGCTCCGTCTTGCCTTTGATATCGATCTTGTCCTTGGCCGTGATGTTGCCGTTCACCTTGCCGCGAACGACGACCGATTGGGCGCTGATGTTGCCCGTGATCACGGCGGTATCGCCCAGGTGCAACGTGCCGTCCGTCTGGATATCGCCCTCGAGCTTGCCCTCGAAAACCAGTTCTCCCGAGAACTTCAACGTCCCTTTGATCTCAACATCCGCGTTCAGCACGTTTTTAGAGGAATTCGTTCCGTTCATACAATCTTGCGGTTTCGTCTATATGGATTCAGGGTGTCCATTATTGCACGGGCGCAGGCGAACGCGTCAAAAGATTTGTATTCACATTTGTTCACAGCTCCATCGCCCCCACAGCAGCGCCAGCGACCCCAACATCCAACGCCTTCGATTTACGATTGACGCGGGTCTTGCGCCAACGCGCGGCGCGCGACATGGTGAGTCGCAGCCAATGCCGTTCCGTCTCCCTCTCCTCCATTCGCAGAACGGAGGAGAGGTCGGGGAGGCGCGTGACTCAAATCCGAATCCCGAAATCCGAAACAAGTCCGAAGCCCGAGCTCCGAAGCGCATTGCATAAAGTCTCGGCTCTAACCCCCGCTCTGCGGGGGACACTGAATGTTGAGCGTTGAATGTTCAATGGCACATCCCTTGGCGCGCGTGCGGAACTCGCAGACTCCCGCTTCGTCCACGCGCTGCGGCTGGTCCCAAACGCCGGGACACACCCGCGCTCCCGGCGCTGTTCGCGCGAAGTCCTGGGGCAAACAGCGGGTGCTCAACCCCCGCGTCAATCGTCAAACGTAAATCCCAAGGGGGGGTGGTTTGG